>NZ_JBQFTR010000002.1:0-702404 GCF_056538725.1 Ruegeria sp. BF10 | reverse complement strand
TCGGCATCATCGCAGATCCAATGATCCCGAACGCATGCTCGATCCCGTGCATCTGCAAAACCTTAACAAACGCCTCTTCCGTCGTCATCTTCATGTGGGTGCTTCCTTGTCTTTTCAGGGCGGCAAAGCCCCTGTGAGTTACAGTATTTCGTCTTTGAGGTAATAGCCGACATACGCCATGCGCTGCCCCATTCGGCGGAAAGGCGTCAGGATGCCGTGGCTCGGCAATGGGGAGGTGAAGATCGGCAGGTCGAATGCCTTGTCCTTCTTGCCTGCAACCAACTGCGCCATGCGTCGCCCGGCCTGGGCCGAGTACATGACGCCATTGCCGCCGTAGCCCATGGCATAGAACACGCTTTGCTCAGGATCCGGCCGGAAAATGCGCGGCATCATATCGTGGCTGACATCAACCCAGCCCCACCAGGAATAGTCGAGGTTGATATCCGCCAGCGCCGGGAACTTGCGGGCAAGTCCCTTCTTCAGCAAGTCCAGGTGTTTGCCGTTCTCGGCATCACGCCCTGTCACCGCGCTGCGGCTGCCGATCTGCATCCGATTGTCCGGCAAAAGGCGGTAATAATGGCGCAGCGTTCGTGTGTCCGTCAGGGGGGATTTGGTCTGGATGCCGCATTCATCCAGCTCGGCCCGGGTCAGAGGCCGTGTCACCATCGAGTTAGACAGGATTGGCATCAGGCGGTGCCTGGTGCGGTTGTTGAGACCCGGCGGGGTATAGCCCGCCGTTGCCAAGGCCACCGATTTCGCGCGCACAATACCACCCGGCGTCCGCAAGTGATGTATTCCGCCTTTGGTTTGCCACCCCATGACCGGGCTGCCCGTATGGATTTTCACACCCAGCCTGCGCGCCATCTTGACATAACCGAAGGCCAGCTTGCCGGCGTGGATGCAGGTTCCGTCCGGCTCCCACATCGCGCCTGCGGCTTCCATGTCCCGCACGTGTTTTTCATGCAGCTCGTCTCGGGACAGAATACGCGAACCATAGCGGAACACATCGTTCAACAATTTGCTCTCTTTCTTGAGCGACGGCATGACTTTTTCGCGGTGCGCGATATAGTAATGGCCGCCCGGCTGCGGATCACAGTCGATGTCATCCGACGCGATGAGATCGTTGAACAACTCGAAAGCTTCAGTGACTTCGGCATGCATGCCTTTGGCCACGTCCGTGCCCCAGCGCTGAATCCATTGCGACCGTTTCAGCCGCCCGGATGAGATCTGGGCCTGCCCACCATTGCGGGTCGAACATCCCCAGGCCACAGTATTCGCTTCAAGAACAACCGCCTGGATACCGTGTTCCTTGGCAAGGTGAATGGCGGTGGACAGGCCGGTATAACCCGACCCGATCACCACCACATCCGCATCCATATCGCTGGACACGGGGCCATCATCGGCCGGAGGTGTTCCGGCCGTTCCGATCCAGTATGTGGGCGCGTGGTCGCGATTGTGACCGGGACCCGCATCGATGATGGGGTCATATTTCGGGTCATAGCTGGCCTTGGGCCAATGACGCGGGATGCTGTTGTCCACCATTCTTGTTTTCTCCGAAGCTGCGCGCGGTGCGGCGGATCAGGCCTTGAACATGGGGCGCGTTTTGCGAAGCGCCTGTTTTACGACGATTTTCCCGTCACGCAGGGTAAACAGATCCGCACCTTCGGCTTCGATCCGCATGCCGTTTGCATCGGTTCCCGAAAAGGTCCATTCCGAAACCGCACGATCGCCATGGACAAAGTGGCCGTGGTGATCCCAATGGGCGTCTTTCATGCCTGCCCAAACGCTTGAAAACGCGGCGGCGATGGCTTCGGACCCTTCAATCTTGTTGCCGTATTTCTCGTCGCCGGCCACGGTGTAGAACACGCAGTCGTCGGCGAAATGGGTCATCACGGCGTCGATGTCGTGGCGGTTGAACGCGTCAAACGTGTCCGCCAGGTCCTGCGCGGTCAGGGTTTTGCTCATTTTGTACGTCCTTGTCAGTGGGGTTGTTACGTTTCGTCCGGGTTCGGGACGATCAGTGTCGGGATCTTGGAGCGTCGCAGAACACGCTTTGCGACGGTGCCCAGAAACGTGTGCGAAAAGCCGTGATCATGCGCGCCCAGCACGATCAGATCGCAGCCCAGTTCGACCGAGCGGCGCAGGATCACTTCGGCCGGGTGGCCATCGGTGACTTCGACCGAAGTGACCTGTTCGCGAATTCTCTCATCGTCACCATCGAACTGAGCCCAGAACTTGGCTTGCCGCTCGGCCAGAACCTTGCGCACCATCTCGTGACGGCGCGCAGCGGCGGTTTTGCGGGTCTCTTCATTCAGGATGAAGATCTCCATCGTGATCTTGGCATCGTCCGACAGCGGTTCATTCACATGCAGCACGTGAATTTCAGCCCCCGTGGCCTGCGCGATGCTGGCGGCATGGCGCATGGCGTGACCCGAGTTTTCGGACAGATCAGTGGCAAAGAGGATGTTGGTGACCAGTTGTTTCATGTCGTCATCCTTTCAGGTCAGTAGCCAAACAGCCGCGGCAACCACAGCGACAGTTCAGGGAAGAAGGCGATGATGAAGATCGCCACCGTGTTGGCTGCGGCAAAAGGCAGAGCGCGCAACGAGATCTGTTCGATGGTGATGTTCGAGATACCCGACGCGATGAACAGGTTTTCGCCCAGCGGCGGCGTCTGGAAACCGATGCCCAGCGTACAGACCATCACCACACCAAAGTGAATCGGGTCGATACCCACCGAGTAGGCCACCGGCAGCATCACCGGAACCAGGATCAGGATGGTGGCCAGCGTCTCCATGAACATGCCGACGAACAGCAGGAAGAAGATGATCAGCGCCCAGATCACATACAGGTTGTCGGTAAAGCTGAGCATCGAATCCGCGATGATCGCCGGGATCTGGTTTTCCACCAGCAGGCGGCCAAACACCGTCGCGGTGAACAGGATCAGCAGCACCCGCCCAGTCAGCCAGGTGGTGGCCTCGAGCGACTGGAACAGCGACTGCCATGTCAGTTCACGATAGATGACCACGCCCACGAACAGGGTGTAGAAGATTGCCACGATTGCCGCCTCGGTCGGGGTGAAGAAGCCGGTGTAGATACCGCCCAGGATCACCAGCGGCGCCATCAGCGACCAGAACCCACGATACATTTCGCAGCCCACGTGACGGATCGACCAACCTTCGGAAACGCCCTTGTAGCCGCGCTTTTTCGACATGAAGAAGTTCAGGATCAGCAGGCTGGTGGCGATCAGGAAGGCAGGGACGAATCCGGCGATGAACAGTTTCGAGATCGAAACCGACTGGAATGTACCGAATTTTTCTACGGCTTCCGGCGGCGGCGCCATACCGAGCGCGGCAATGCCGAAGATCACCATCGGGATAGAGGGAGGAATGATAATCCCAAGGCCGCCAGAGGACGCAGTGATCGCCGAGGCATAGCCGCGCTCATAGCCGCGGTCGATCATCGCAGGGATCATCAGCATCCCAACGGCCGCGGTTGTTGCCGGGCCCGAGCCCGAAATAGCGCCGAAGAACAGACAGGCCATGACCGTTGCAGCCGAAATACCGCCGGTGAAGGGACCGGCCAGGCTTTCGGCAACATTGATCAGGCGTTTCGAAATTCCGGCGGCTTCCATCAAAGCGCCGGCAAGAATAAACGCGGGCAGAGCCATCAGCGGGAACGAACCGACTGAGGTGAAGGCAATCTGCACGAACTTGATCGGGTTCTCGTCCAGATAAAGGAATGAGACCAGCGAAGCCACACCCAGCGCCACCGTGATCGGTGCGCCAATGAGCAGCAGAAACAGGAAAGACCCAAACAGGATTGTGACGATTTCGGATTCCATGGTTTATCCCCCTGCCCTTAGGATTTCTTTGCTGCTTCAGTCGCAGCTTTGATTTCGTCGAGGTCGATCTGATCGGGATCGTGAATATCTTCGCCCTTGATAAGGCGGCGGTAGTTCACCTGAATGATGCGGACGGTCATCAGCGCAAAGGCGATGGGCAGCACCATGTAGATGTATTTCATCTCGATACCCAGGGTCTGGGACTTCCAGAATTTGTTCATCTTGTTGAAGACAAAATCTGTCGCCAGATACAGGAAGTAGACATTGAAGAAGAGCCAGAAGAGATCGGCAAAAGCTTCGATGTACTTGATCGCCCCCTCAGGCAGGAACTTGAACTGGAACGTCACCCGGTTATGCGCGCCTTTCAGAGCGGCGTAACTTGCGCCGAAATAGACGAACCACACGAACATGTAGACCGAAAGTTCTTCGATCCAGCTGATCGAAAAGCCGAAGACTTCGCGCGCGATGATCTGCACGAACAAAAGGCAGACGAAGCCGGATAAGAGGATCCGGCAGATGATACTTTCTATGTTGTCCAGAAATTTCCAGAACATGTGGTTTCACTCCTCCCTGAATTGAGAAGAGCGCCGCAGCGCTCCTCCCGCTATCGCTCTGGGGCGATTATTGCTGGACCGGCTCGCGGCCGATGGCTTCGAGAACTGCATTCAGCTTCTCGACACCACCAATGGACTCGTAGAACTGCGGCCATACGGCTTCGGTTGCCAGTTGAATGAACTCGGCTTCGTCGTTCTCGGGGTCGATGATTGCCATTCCCTTGGCGGTCAGCTCTTCTTTGATGGCAGCCTCTGAATCACGCAGGAACTGTGCCGAAACCTGCGTGGCTTCCTGCCCTGCTTCCAGGATCATCTGCTGTTCCTCTTCGGACAGGTCCTGGAAGATGGCTTCCGAGATGATCAGCGGTTCGATCGAGAAGATGTAACGCAGGTTGGTGACGTGGTCCTGAACCTCGTAGAACTTCATCGCATTGATGGTCAGGTAAGGGTTGTCCTGACCGTCGACCACTTTGGTCTGTAGGCCGGTGAAGGTTTCGGACCAGGCCATTGGGGTCGGGTTGATGCCCCATGCCTTGTAGGTTTCGATCATGATTTCGTTCTTGGGAACGCGGATGATCAGATCCTGCAGGTCCGCAACCGATTTGACCGGCTTCTTCGAGTTGGTCAGACGGCGGAAACCGGTATACGTCCAGCCGATGATACGGACGCCGGCATCACGGATGGTGTTTTCGACCAGTTCCTGACCGATTGGCCCCTGGGTCAGCTTTTCAGCATCTTCCAGGCTGAGAATGACATAAGGCAAGGTGAAAACGCCGACCGAAGGCGAGAAGGGTGTGATGTTGTTGATCGCCAGCAGCGACATGTCGAGCGTTCCGATGGCGGCCTCGTTCACGGTGTCCTGCTCGGACCCGAGCTGACCGTTCAGGAACAGTGTCGCGGTGTGCTTACCACCCGATTTTTCTTCGAGTGCTTTCACGAAAGCGAGCCCCAGCGCCTCTTGAGCGCTGCCCGCGCTGTCGCCGACAGCGATCTTGAAGTTCTTCGCCTCGGCCGTGCCGGCGACCATCAGTGCGGCAACGGAAACGGCTGCGCTGAAAGTGCCAAGCTTTTTGAGAAATGACATGGATTTCCTCCCATTTGTCGTGTTTCGAGGTGCGCGCTGACCTGGGGAGAAATAGGCCAGTCCGATTCTACCTCGGCGACGTATAGCTAGCTTGCCAAAATGGTTTCGTCGTTGTTAATATTTGCGTGAAAGGTTTCATTAATCTCAAACTTACGATATGAGACAGAACAAACTTGATACCCGGATCGGGGACACCGACATCCGCCTGCTGCGCGTGTTCAAAACCGTCGCGGAAAGTGGCGGTATCACGGCCGCCGAGATCGAGCTGAACATCGGTAAATCAACGATCTCGAAACACTTGTCTGACCTGGAACTGAGGCTTGGCCTGAAGCTGTGCAACCGGGGGCCGTCTGGGTTTTCACTGACGGAAGACGGCGAGAAGGTGCTGGCGGCGGCAGAAGACCTGCTTATTTCCGTTGCGCAGTTCAGAACCGAGGTCAACGAAGTCAAACAGCAACTGGCCGGCAGTATTCGCGTGGCTCTGTTCGATCAGTGCACCACCAACCCCGAAGCCCGACTTGCCCGCACGATTCACAAGTTCAATGAGGCCGCACCGGCGGTTCACATCGAGCTGTCGCTGGAACCGCCCAACGTGATCGAAACCATGGTCATCACCGGGCATCTGGATGTCGGCATCATCGCTTTGCACAGACCATCGGCAAGCTTGGACTACACGCCGCTCTACGGGGAAAACATGTTCTTGTACTGCGGGCAGGAACACCCGCTGTTTGATCGCCCAGATCCGGAGTTGCAATTGAGCGATCTTCGCAAGTTCAACTACGCCGGTTTGAACGTGAACTCTCCGAACCTCATCGTTGGTCAACAACTTGGGTTTCGGCGTGCAGCCAAAGTGCAGAACGAACAGGCACTGGTTATCCTGATACTTTCAGGTCGCTACCTTGGGTTTCTTCCCGATCATCTGGCGCAGGAATTTGTCGAACAGGGGCTCATGAAAAAGGTCCTGCCCAAAGAAATCAAGTACAGAACCCGTTTCGCGGCCGTGGCCAGAAAACAACCTGCGCCAACACGCGTGGCCAAGCTGTTTCTGGAAACTCTGGTAAAGGTGCATTCTCAGGTACAGTAGGAACGTGCTCAGGGCGTCTTGATTCCCAAGCCCGAACCCACCCGCGCCCGAATTCAGCGCACGACGCGCGGCCGGATCAACCGCAGGCTGCGGTAACGATCATTTCGACCTTCAGAACATCACGGGCCAGTTTCGCCTCGCCACAGGCACGGGCCGGGGCGTGGCCCTCTGGCACCCAGGCATCCCAGACCGCGTTCATTTCGGCAAAGTCGGCCATGTCCGACAACCAGATCACGCATTGCAGGATACGCGTCTTGTCGCTGCCGGCCTTGGCCAGAAGGCCCTCGATCTTGGCAAGGATGTCACGGGTTTGATCCGCAACGGTCGCGGCATCTGAAACCTGACCGCACAGATAGGCGGTTCCGTTGTGTTTGACGATGCGGCTCATGCGCTGGCCGGTTTCGATGCGGGTGATGGTCACGACTGCTGTCTCCTGTCACGATGGGTACGTTCCGGTTGGGCGATAGAGTGAAACGACGCCGACCGCCAGCCCGGACCCTCAACAATCGAATAATTGCCAACCTGCCGCGCGGGATTTTTCAGCCCGACAGCACGCTTATGTCCGGTGCGCGGTGATGTGACAACCAGTTGCCCGCGCCATGCGAACAGGTCGTTTTCACTGATGGCTTTTCCTTCCTGTCTTGCGCTTCTCGGCCAACGTATTCGGTGAAACATCGCGGCCTCGGCTCACAAGGCGTTTGACGGAGATTTCCCAGTCTGCTTTCAATCGGCAAAGAGCTCCTCGGCTCACCCCAATATCGGAGCGCCATATGCCACCCGACACTGCCGAAACACTGCCTTTTGCATGTCCGATGCAGGACAGCGACGTTGGTCGACTGACGTCAATGGTTCCCACAAAGGACGGCTGGTCATGAGCCGCGATGTGCTGCTGCAACCCTATCAGCTGAAACATCTGACACTGAAGAACAGGATCATGACGACCAGTCATGAACCCGCCTACCCCGAAGACGGCATGCCGAAAGAGCGGTATCGCGCCTATCATGAGATACGTGCGAAAGCTGGTGTTGCCATGACCATGACGGCTGGTTCCGCCACCGTCAGCCGCGACAGCCCGCCGGTGTTCAACAACGTCCTTGCCTACAAGGACGAGGTCGTGCGCTGGATGGCTGAATTGACCGACGCCTGCCATGCTCATGGTTGCGCAGTGATGATCCAATTGACCCATCTGGGGCGACGCACGGGTTGGAACAAGGGCGATTGGCTGCCGTCGGTCTCTTCGTCGCATTATCGTGAACCGGCCCATCGGGCATTTGCGAAGAAGATGGAAGACCATGATATCGAACGGATCGTGAGCGATTATGCCGATGCAGCCGAGCGTATGAAGGCCGCAGGTCTCGACGGAATCGAATTGCAAGCCTATGGCCACCTGATCGATCAGTTCTGGTCACCGCTGACCAATACGATGGACGCGCCCTATGGCGGCAGTCTCGACAATCGGTTGCGGTTCGGTTTCATGGTTCTGGATGCGATCCGCGACCGTGTCGGGACGGATTTCATCGTTGGCGTCCGCTACACGGCAGATGAGGTTGAAAAAGGCGGCATCACCGAAGAAGACGGGCTGGAAATCGCCCGAAGGCTGCGCGACAGCGGTCAGGTCGATTTCCTGAACGTCATTCGCGGCCGTATTCATACGGATCCGGCCATGACGGATGTGATCCCAGTGCAGGGCATGAAAAGCGCACCGCATCTGGATTTTGCCGGGCGCGTACGAGCCGAAATCGGGATGCCGACCTTTCATGCATCGCGCATTCCCGATGTGGCCACCGCACGACATGCCGTGGCGTCCGGGTTGCTGGATATGGTCGGCATGACCCGCGCACATATGGCCGACCCGATGATCGTGTCCAAAATCCGGGCCGGTCGGGAAGATGACATCCGCCCCTGCGTCGGCGCAACCTACTGCCTGGACCGGATTTATCAGGCCGGTGAAGCCCTGTGCATTCACAACCCTGCCACCGGGCGCGAATTGTCGATGCCGCATGTGATCACCGCGGCCAAGTCCCGCCGCCGGGCGGTCATCGTGGGCGCAGGGCCCGGAGGGCTTGAAGCGGCACGGGTTGCGGCAGAGCGCGGGCATGACGTTACCGTTCTGGAAGCGGCCTCTGAACCCGGCGGTCAGGTGCGTCTGGCCGCGCAGTCCCGACGCCGGGCCGAGATGATCGGGATCATCGACTGGCGCATGGCGCAATGCGCTGCACGCGATGTCAGGTTCCAATTCAACACCTTTGCAGACGCGGATGACGTAACAACCCTTGCCCCGGATATGGTCGTGATCGCGACCGGAGGCTTGCCCGAGACGACAATCTTGGAAACCGGCAACGATCTGGCGGTTTCGGCGTGGGACATCCTGTCCGCAGACGCGCACCCGGGCGAAAACGTGCTGATCTACGATGATGCGGGCGACCACCCGGCCCTGATGGCGGCCGAGATCATCGCCGGGTCAGGTGCGCGGGTTGAGATCATGACCCGCGACCGCAGCTTTGCGCCCGAGATCATGGGCATGAATCTGGTGCCATATATGCGGGCGCTGCAAAAAACGGGGGCGCTGTTCACCGTAACCCGGACGCTGAAATCGCTGGTACGCTCAGGCAATCAACTGGAAGCGGCGATTGGAACGGATTACTCGGATCTTGTTGAAAAGCGCATGTATGATCAGGTGATCGTCAATCAGGGCACCTTGCCTCTGGACGATCTCTATTTCGAACTCAAACCGCTTTCGCGAAATCTTGGCGCTGTGGATCACGACGCTCTTGTCGCCAGTTCGGGCGACGTGTTTCCGCAGGTGAACCCGAAGGCGGGCTTTGATCTGTATCGGATCGGAGACGCCGTTTCCTCGCGCAACATACACGCGGCAGTCTATGATGCGCTGCGCCTTGGCCTTCGGTGGTGACGCCATCGAAGAATACGCTTTGAACACGTACCACCGATTGCCTGTACGGCATGAAACCCCTAGGCGCGAACAAAAAGGACCGGACATGAGCAATATCGAGGTCATCGAGACTGTTTGGATACCGCTGCCTGACGGCACGAAACTTGCGGCGCGCCTGTGGCTGCCGGAAGGCGCGAAAAACGCCCCTGTGCCCTGTATCCTGGAATACATACCCTATCGCCGCCGGGACAGGACACGCATGCGGGATGAAAGCATGCACCCGCAGTTTGCCGCCGCCGGTTACGCGTCGATCCGCGTTGATATCCGGGGCTATGGCGACAGTGATGGTGTCGCAGAAGATGAGTATTCGCATCAGGAGATTCAGGACGGTCACGACCTCATCCAGTGGATCGCCGATCAGGACTGGTGCGATGGAAATGTCGGAATGTTCGGCAAAAGCTGGGGGGCATACAACGCGTTTCAGGTGGCGGCGACACGCCCTCCGGCGTTGAAGGCGATAGCACCGGTGATGGGCACAGACGACCGGTGGCGCGAGGACATCCACTTTTACGGCGGGTGTCTGGCCAACGACAATTTCTGGTGGGGCTCGATCATGCAGTTGTACAACGCCATGCCACCGGACCCACAGATTGTCGGCGCGGACCGCTGGCTTGACATGTGGCGCGAGCGGTTGGAAGGCGCGGCGTTCTGGCCGGCCATGTGGCTGGAACACCAGACCCATGACGAGATGTGGCGGCGCGGTTCGATCTGCGAAAACTATGCCGACGTGGATGTGCCGGTCTACTTTTTCGGCGGTTGGATGGATCTGTACCGCGATACACCATTCCGCATCGCCGAACACCTCAGCGGGCCGGTCAAGATCCTGATGGGGCCATGGGCGCATCTGTACCCGCACGAAGGGGTGCCCGGCCCCAAGGCTGATTTCGTCGCAGAGGTCATCCGGTTCTGGGATCACTGGTTGAAAGGAAAAGACACAGGGTTGATGGACGAACCGCCTTTGCGTTTTTTCCTTCAAGACAGCGCAGCGCCGACCGGGACGCATATCGAACGCACGGGGCGCTGGGTTGAAGAGCCGAGCTGGCCGTCACCGAATATCACCAACACGTCCCTTTGGCTGAATCAGCTGACGCTTGAGGCAGACCCCGTTTCCGCAGCAGAGCTTGCGATTTGCTCGCCGCAAAGCTTCGGGGCGGCCGCAGGTGATATGTGCTCTTTCGCCATACCCGGAGACATGGCGGCAGACTGCCGGATCGACGCCGCCGGCGCGTTGCAGTTCAAAGCGGCGCCACTTGCAGACGCGCTTGATATCCTGGGGCAACCGTCCGTCGATCTGAAAGTGTCCGCAGATCAGGCTCAGGGCTTTGTCGTTGCATTGCTGGTGGACGAAGCCCCGAACGGTGCGCAGACGTTGATTGCACGGGGATTCTGCAACCTCAACCACCGGATCAGCGATACAGAACCCACACCGATCACACCCGGAGAGGAGATGGCTGTAACCGTCCCGATGTATGGAACAGGATATCGGGTTCTGTCAGGTCATCGCATCGTCTTGCAGATCGCTTCGGCTTATTGGCCCGTACTTTGGCCCGCCCCCGAACCTGTGACACTTACGATCCGTCCGGGTCAGTCTCAGTTGCACTTGCCCATCCGAAACCCAGGCGTTGACACTACGGAACCCCGCCCGCTGCCCGAACCGGCAGCGTCCGGTTCCCGGCCCAGAAAGACCAAGGTGCGCTCGGGCTCGATGGAACGCTCGGTCCACACGGACCTGACGAATGGCGAGGTAACTCACAGGTCTTTTCTTGACGGGGGCGTCTTCGGGCCGGTGGGTGATTTCCGCCTGGACGATATTGGGACGGTGCTCAGCGACGTGTCAGATCGAAGGTATACAATCCTTCCGGGCGACCCGCTTTCGGCTGTCGCCACGATGGAGCAGACCGCCGGTTTCGACCGTGAGGACTGGTCAGCCCGGATCTGGACCTATTCCGAACAACGGGCAACGGCCACCGAGTTTCATTTGATCTCGCGCCTGAAGGCATGGTCGGGGGAGGAGCTGATCTTTGAAGAAGAGAACGCGCATGTCATTCCGCGCAATGGAATGTAGGTGAAAACACGGTGGAACACTTTCGTTGAAACCCTTGACGGGACTTGCCTTTGCGGTTCCGTCGATCAAACCAAATGGTCGAGGCATAGGACGAACTCGTCTCGTCGGGTTCGGCACTGCACCATGTTCCGGTCAGAAACCCAAAGCGCTGCCGGATTTGATGGTATCCATTGAAACGAAGGTTTTGAACTTTCGGATATTTCCGTTTTCAAAGAACATCCGGCGGGTGAAATCTTCGTAGACCGCCATGCTTTCGACGACTACGACAACCATGAAATCCACCTCTCCGGTCACGTAAAAGCATTGCTGGACTTCCGGAGCATTCAGCAGGGTTTTCTTGACGGCATCAATCTCGTCAGGGGTTTCGCTGACCAGTTCAAGTTCGACGAAGATGGTAAGCTGAAGACCGACGGCTGCCGGATCAACAATGGCGACATTGGCGCGGATCACGCCTTCTGCCTCCATCCGGCGGATACGGCGCTGTACAGAGGGTGCGGACAGGTTTACCGCCTCGCCAATCTTGTGCTGCGTGGTTCTGTTGTCTTGTTGCAGAATCCGCAGGATCGCGCGGTCAAAGTCATCCAATTGCGTCATGTGAAAGAAACTTGCATGGGTAGCCACCAACTAGAGCCCTTTTTTCAGGTCACTTGCAATAAACTTGTTTCACACCTGTGAAGCAACACGTCGAAGGGGAAGTTTTGCCGTGACAGCATTGACAGAACGCCTGCGTGCGTTGCGCCATGAGTTTCATCGCAACCCCGAGCTTGGGTTTCAGGAAGTCTGGACCAAGGCCCGGATTGCCGGGCATCTGCGAGCCTTGGGCATCGAGGTGTTTGAAGGGGTCGGTGTCGTGGGCGTCTTGAAGGCAGGCAACGGCAATCGCGCCATCGGGCTGCGCGCGGATTTCGACGCGTTGCCGATTGCCGAGGTCAACACGTTTGCGCACACGTCGCAGAACGATGGTGTCATGCATGCCTGTGGCCATGATGGCCACACGGTGATGCTGCTTGGGGCCGCCGAATTGCTGGCCAAGGATCCGGCGTTTGACGGCACGGTTGTCTTCCTGTTCCAGCCCAATGAAGAGCATGGGCTTGGGGCAAGGGCGATGATCGATGAAGGGGTTTTGCAGACCTTCCCGATTGAAGAGGTTTACGGCGCGCACAATCTTCCGGGCGAGCCTGTCGGGCGGGTTTCCACCCGCGCCGGTGTCATCTGTTGCAGTGAAAGTCTGTTCGAGATCACGATTACCGGTCAGGGCGGTCATGCCTCGATGCCCCATGTCGGGCGCGAAACGATCACGCCTGCCGCGGAACTGGTATTGGCCCTGCAAACCATCGTTTCACGCAAGCTTGCACCTTCTTCCGGCGCCGTGGTGTCAGTGACCGAGTTCATCACCGACGGACAGCGCAATGTGCTTCCGGGGCGCACTGTTCTGAAAGGTGACGCGCGGGCCATGTCACCGGAAGACCGCAGGTTGATCGAGCGCAATATGCGCCAGATCGCAGCCGGTGTGGCCGAAAGCCATGGCGTCGAGGTGAGCGTCGATTTCCGCACCGAATTCATCGAGGCAAACAATGATGCCGATGCTGCATCGCATGTCGTTTCAGCAGCTTCGGCCATGGGTCTAGAGGTGGACGGAGACCGCCCTGCCATGTCTTTTTCTGAAGATTTTGCCGAATTTGCTGCCGTTGTGCCCGGGTGTTTCCTGCTTATCGGCAACGGGACCGAAGGATCAAATGGCCGACCGCTGCACTCGGCTGATTACGATTTCAACGACGAACTGCTCCCGCTGGGTGCAGAATTCTGGGCAGAGCTGGTGCGGCAGCGCCTGCCGCTGAAACCCTGACAGGACACACGACCATGACGGAAAACATCGCTCATCAGGCAGGACGGCCGGGTTTTGGCCCCGCTGCCGAAACCGTTTTGACACGACGGGATTTCGATCGCGCAGCAAGGGAAATCACCCAATGGGAGGGGTATGCGCCCACGCCTCTGCATTCCTTGCCCTCGTTGGCAGCCGAGATCGGCGTCGCGGAGGTCCACTACAAGGATGAAGGACCCCGGTTTGGGCTTGGCAGTTTCAAGGCCTTGGGGGGGGCCTTTGCCGCCTTGCGCGTTCTGCAACGTGAAGTATCGCGCCGCACCGGTCAGGATGTGTCATTGGAAGATATCCGTACTGGCCGCTGCGCCGACATGGTTGCCAGTATCACGCTTGTTTCAGCGACCGATGGCAACCACGGTCGGTCCCTCGCGTGGGGGTGCAAGCGGTTCGGCGCGCCTTGCCGGATCTACATTCACGCCGAGGTCAGTGAAGGCCGCGCGCAGGCCATGCGCGATCTGGGGGCCGACGTCGTGAGCATCGATGGAGACTATGACGCCTCGGTGGATCAATGTCGGCAGGAAGCCGACGAGAACGGCTGGTTCGTGGTTTCGGACACATCCTGGCCAGGCTACACCGACCCGCCGCGCGACGTGATGTCGGGCTATGGCGTCATGATCAAAGAAGTCGTGAATGCAATGGACGCGGCACCAACGCATGTCTTTCTGCAAGGTGGAGTTGGAGGGCTTGCCGCGGCGGTTGCGGCAGCTTTGCGTCAGGCCTGGGGTGATGCCGCGCCGCGCGTCGTGGTCGTGGAACCGCATCTGGCGGCGTGTTTGTTCGAAAGCGCAAGGCAGGGGCAAGCCGCGTCTGTAGAAATTGACGAAGAGACCATCATGGCGGGTTTGTCCTGCGGAGTGCCGTCTCCGATGGCGTGGGAGGTTTTGCGCAGCGAAGCCTCGGACTTTCTGGCAATCGACGATCAGCTGATACCGCCAACCGTCCGTCGCCTTGCGTGTCCGCAAGGCAGTGATCCGGCGATCGAAGCCGGAGAGAGCGGCGTTGCCGGATTGGCCGCATTGATCGAAGCGGCCAACAACCCCGAGCTTTTCCAGAAGCTTGGTTTGACGGCGCAGTCTCGTGTTTTGACGATCGGCTCCGAAGGTGTGACGGATCCCGATATCTATGCCCGTATCATGCAAGGCGACGTGTAGCTCAGCCGAAAACCCATTTGAAATGGCCACCAAGACGGTTGAACCCGGCATATAGGCCTGCAACGGAGAAGTACCATCAAACGACATCCCGATGTCGTACGAGTTGTATACAGGTCAGTCCCGCATCAGTAGCCGTTGGCCATGATACGCGCATTGAATGAAAACTGGGCGCTGTTCCTGGGGATGTTCATGCTGATGGTTGCCAACGGTCTGTTGGCGACGTTGCTGACGATCCGGGGGGCCAGCCTGGGCTTTAGTGACTTCACGATTTCCGTCATGCAGGCAAGCTATCCCTTGGGCGCGCTTGCGGGGACGGCGCTTGCCCCAAGGCTGGTCGAAAATGTCGGGCATATTCGGGCCTTTTCGGCCCTCGCCTCGCTGGTTTCGATTGCGGCCATTGTGCATCTGCTGACCAGCGACGCGATCAGCTGGAGCGTGATGCGCTTGCTGGGAGGGTTTTGCTATCCAGGGCTCTACGTCATCACCGAAAGCTGGCTGAACGCGAAATCCGAGAACAACATGCGCGCTCAGGTTCTGTCGCTGTATTTCATTATCCAGCTTGCCGGCCCGGCGCTTGGCACCGCCATAGTCGGCTTTCCCGACCCCACCGGGAACCTGCTGTTCGGCCTTGTTTCCATCCTGATTTCGCTTTCGATCGTGCCGCTTCTTCTGTCGGGCAACAAGGCGCCGGAATATGCCGCGCCGGAACGCATGTCGGTTCCCGTGCTTTACAAGGTTTCGCCCATCGCAGTCATCGGAATCGTTCTGGTCAGCATCGGTGTCGCGGCGTCCTATATCTCGTTGCCGCTTTATGCATTGCAAAACGGCTTTACGACGGCGCAGTCGTCAGGGGCGCTGGTGGCGGCGCTGATCGCCGGTGCGGTGGTGCAATACCCAATCGGCTGGCTGTCTGATCACACCGACAGACGCTATGTGGTCATCGGGCTGGGTGTCGTTACGACCCTGTCCAGTCTTTGGATGGCCATCGACACGTCTCCGTCTCATATCGTCTATGGTTTTGTACTGATCGCAATCGGGCTGTATCCCGCATATTCGATCCTGACGGCGCATGCCAATGATCAGCTCAAGCTGTCTCAGATCGTTCCGGCCAGTGGCACGATGGTGCTGTTGCTGAATGTCGGCCTGCTGGTGGGAACCATGCTGGGACCGAACTCCATCTCATTGTTCGGCGGGCGCGGTCTTCAGTTTCTTCTGGCGGCTATCGGTATTGCGGTCGCCCTTTTCGCATTGATCCGGCGCGTTCAGGTGGCCGCGCCCGCCGACACCGGCGATGTGCAGGTCGTGGGGATTATCGGCACCGGGCAACCCGGGGTTTTGCAGGCCGAAACCTGGGTTCAGGAAGAAGAAACCAGGGCAAACGCGCAAACTTCATGACAGTTTTGGCTCTGGCGTTATGAAGCCTCGGGATTGCCCGTCGCGGAACCAGTTGGTCCAGGTCGGGTGACAGGCAGATTACGCACTCCAGTCCGTATGGACCAACAGATGACCCGGGGCGTTTCCCATCCCGCCATCCGAGATATATCGGTCAAAAAATCGCTTTTTGCAGCAGGGATAGGCGGCGTCCTTAAACAAGGAAATATGTTCATGCTGCGGGTAAAGGCGGTCCTCGTGTGTTATGCACAGGTCAATTCCCGTGTCTGGGAAACACACCCGAATCCGCGCCATGGCGGGCGCAACCCGGTTTTGGGCCAAGGACTGAAGAGCACTGACGGGGATGTGGGATCAGGCCTCGATCTCCATCGGCTATTCTGTTGCGCCGGATACCGCTGTCAGAGATCCAGAGATCACCGGTGCCCTGTCGACACTGGCAGCCATCGAAGTGAAGGACGCCTGCCAGGCAGTCGAATTGCGCGCACACCAGTGATCAATCGGGGCCGTTTCTGCAAGAAATCAATCTCGGATCCTAAATGCCGACCGTCCGCTTGCCAAGGAAATCGAAGAGGTGGCAAAGGTTGTCCGTCCGCTTCATTTGGAAGAAATCCCTGTTTGACATAGAATTAGGCGCATTTCTTCATTCGCTTGACGGCATAGGATCAGAGGATTCTGAAACAGCGTGTTTCTGACCGCTTAAAGCTGGTCGACGGGTTGGGCCGGTCAAAGCAGGCAGGAAGCCGATGATAAATGCCGTCCAGCCTGCGCACCATAAAGCCGCGCCCGCGAGTTCAACCTGAAGATCCGGGAAGATCGGCACAGCCAACCGCACCACGGCGGCCAGCCAGACCAAAGCAAGACCAGTGATGAACCCAAGGTTGGCCTGCATTCCACCTGTATCCGAATGCGCCGCCGCTCTGCCCGAGATGGCCATGATCAGCCCGGACATCCCGCCGATGGTGATCGCATGGAGAGCGGCACTTGCTGGATAAAGTGTCGGGACAAGCCCCGATACCCCTACAACCAAAAGCCCGATCGGCAACCATAAGAAAGATATGTGAAGCGCCACGAGCAGAAAGTTGGAACGCACCCGCAGTGTTCGCCATCCGAGCATTTCCCAGCACAGCACCAAGGCCACAGCGATCATCGCCAGATTTGCAACAATGGTCCATTCAAACAGTTGGGCAAGGATGCTGGAAATCAACCCTGTCTGAACCAGAAACACCGCAAAGGGCAATCCTTGCCTGAGGTCGTTCAAATGGCCGGTTTGAAGCATCCAGTTTGCCGAAAAGGCCGGAATGGCGCGCATTGCGATACTGTTCATCAGCATGACCAGTCCAATGAGCAGCCCATGAACCGTGTCCAGACTGACCCACAGAGCCCCGGCCCCAATGGGCCACAAAAACAGGATTTCCCCGATACCAAGCCCTATGACAGTGCAAAAAAAGCCGAGTTTTCTGTATGCTCTGGCCGGGAACAGATGGGTGCCCATTACCGCAGCCAGCAGCACGAAATAACCCGCGTTCAGAGCGATTGGCACAGCCGGGGCCACATCACACATCAGCGCGGTCGATACCCGAGCGGACAGCCAAAAACCCAGCAGCCATTTCAGGGGTGTCCCCTGAATCGGTGGCTTTCCTGTCCAACCGGGTAATGCCGTCAGAAGATACCCACCAATGGCCGCTCCGGCAAAACCAAAGATCAGCTCGTGGATATGCCAGAGGACCTCCGGTGTACATGCCGGACCGGGAAGTCCAAAGGCTGTCCCAAGAGGCCACCAAACCACCGTAATCAAAGCGCTGACATACGAGGCCAGAAACAACGGGCGGTAGGGGGCTTTCCAGAACGCATCAAACGCCCTGCCCCCACCCGCCGATGTGATCATAAGGCAGCAGACCCCGTACCGGAATCGCCCGACCATTCAGCGCCAAAGGACCCCGTCAGAAATCCGTCGCTCAACCGAATGGCAGGATCAGCGCCTCGCAGGGCGCGCTCCAGTTCGCCCTGGGGAAGATCGCCGTCGATACGTTTTCGATACAGTTCGCACAGCTGATGGAAACCGCCAGATTGCGGCGACAGACGCAATGCCGAGATGCCAGCCTGTTGCAGCAGGTCGATCTGATGGTCCGTACAGGCATGGCTGTCTGACAGAGTCTGCACACCGTTCATTGCCATGAACGGCTTGCCGTCACCGGTAAGAACGTCCAACCCATCAGGATCGTCTTCGCAGGCAAACTGGCAATTGTCCTTGCTGCGCCCATGCAATCGCGCGTGGTAACAGCGCCCGGAAATAGCCAGCGGCAATCTGCCATGCCCCCATATTTCGATCGCGACACCCAAGTCCGATGCGGCTTGCGCCAACGTTTTGACCGAAGCGATGGGCAGTTCCGGCGGAAGACACACCCGGCGCGCACCCCGAGCTGCCAACCATCTCAAAGTGCCTTCGTTGTAGACATTTACCAACGGGCCAACGGCAAACGTGCAGGTGCCGGGCAAATGTGCCAGCGCGGTCAGATCGTTGATCTCGACCGTGACGCCCATTTCTGCAAGCTCAGCCGTCAGTTTGCGCTCGCGTTTCAGGGTCACAAGGGCCAGGCTTGTCAGTGCAACCTCTTTGCCCGCTTCGACCAATCGGGAAATCGCCTCGGGGATACGATCCTGATAAAATGGCAAGCGCTTGGAACAGACCAGTTCTCCGAGCACGACGCGGTCGACGGGGGATCGGGCCAGATCATCGTAAAACGCAGCCCAGGTTTCGGCGAGCCAGAAGAACTGGTTCGGGCCTACTGTCAGTTCCATCGGATCACCTCCACGTCTTTTTGTAAGCGCCGGTCGTCATGGCCTGCCCTTCGGACAATCGCGCCAGCATTCCTTCAGGCATCGGCTGGCCTGACTCCAGCGCATCGACCGCAGCGCGAAAATTCCGAACGACCTGTGCGACATAGGATTTGGACCGTTGGCGCCCTTCGATCTTCAAGGCCGTCACACCTGCCTTTTGCAATTGCGGGATCAGCCGTTCTGCGTTCAGGCTGACGGGATCCTCGAACAGGTGCCCGGTTTTTTCACCTGCGGAAAAACACCCTTTGCACAAAGTCGGATACGGTGCGGGCTCATCCCGTTCGACCCGGTGGATCAGGTACCCGCCAAGGCGCGCGTTCAGCGCGCCCTGCTCTTCTTGATACTGCACATGGCTGGCAGGAGAGCAGACACCGTTCATGTTTGGCGACAACCCGGTGGCATAAGACGACAGCGAGCATCGCCCCTCGGCCATGACACAAAGACCACCGAACACGAAGACTTCGGTTTCGACGTCGGTTTCAGAGTTGATCGCGGCAATTTCCGGCACGGACAAAACGCGCGGCAAGACCACCCGTTTCACACCGAAGGTTTCGGCATAGAAATTGATCACGTCAGCATTGGCCGCCGCGGCCTGCACGGACAGGTGCCTGCGCAATCCGGGATGGTGTCGCGCGGCGTAGTCCAGCAAGCCCAGATCGGCGAGAATGACAGCATCTGCACCGCAGGTTTCGGCATCCGCCACCGCTTGTTTCCAGATCCCTTCATTGCCCGCCTGCGGGAAAGTATTGATTGCAACCAACACCTTCGATCCGTGATCATGGGCAAAGGCAATTCCGGCCCGCATTTCAGCGCGGTCAAAGTTGAGCCCCGGAAAGTTCCGCGCATTGGTTTCATCATTGAACCCACAATAGACCGTGTGGGCCCCGGCCTTGACAGCTGCACGCAGGGCCGCGGGCGTTCCCGCCGGGCAAACGATTTCCATTACCATAGGATCGCGTCCTCGGGTCGGGTCAGGCACAGGCCGGTCCGACGCTCTGCAAAGGCGATGATCTGCTTCAGCGGGCGTGCAAGCGGGCCGGAAAGGGTTGCGGCCTCGTGCGCGAGGTCCAGCTCTGCGTCGTCAATTGCGTTGCGCAGCGCCAGTGCCGCGGCTGTGTCGCCCTCGATCACCAGATCGCGTGAAAAGAACAGGGCATCCCCGTCAAACGCACCATGCACCAGCCCCAGCAGCGCGGCCAGCGGGCCGGATATTCGCGCAGCCCCAGCCACGTGCCCTCGGCTCAGTCTTATTCTCGGCGTGCCACCATTCGGTTCGAGTAGAAGGACAACCGGCAGATCCGTTGGATCAAGCACAAAGGCTGCACGGCTGTACTCACCGAGCCGGTTGAGCAGGTCGGGGTGTTTCTTGGTTATTTTGCGGGAAAACACTGTCAGTGACAGCGACAAGGGCGCAAGCGGTACAAACCGCAGGGCCGCGGCCAAAGCGGCAGGGCATTGCGGTATCGGGTTTCGGGGATCGGACAAACAGACCTCCTGCTGTCTCAATAAAGTGAACCGGTGCGGCCTTCCTAAAGCCGCCCCGGCGCCCGGGACTTGACGGTTGTCAATTCGACCGGCCTCTTTCGTTGCTAGAGGGTGGGCACCACCGCCGGAGCAAACCCATTCGCACTCTGCCGCCATATCCCAGCCTTCGACATTTTCTGAAATGGTGTCAGGAAACAGGGCAGTTCAGGCGCATCCCTGACCCGGTTTCCGTGTGCCATCAAATGACCGCCGTCCACCGCGCCGTGTTGGAGGCCAATGGGCCGGTGTTACAGTTTGACACACCGACAGGTGTGCCCTCGGGGCAGTGCGACATACCGGTTGTGGTCAACCTGTTCGGAACTACGGAACGCGTCGCCGCCGGACTGGGCGTTTCTTCCGAAGGGCTGGATGATCTGGGCGCATTTCTGGCGGCGCTTCGGGCCCCGACGCCCCCGGACGGGTTGCGGGATGCGCTGTCCCGGTGGCCGATGCTGAAGGCCGCATTGTCCACGCGACCGAAGCAGGTCAAAACCGCCGTTGTTCAGCAGGTTTGCCACCGCGGGGCCGATGTTGATCTCTGTGCGCTGCCGATCCAGACACATTGGCCCCAGGACGCGGGGCCTCTGATCACCTGGCCCGTGGTCATCACCCGGCCCCGTGGCAGCGAACCCGACGCGGCACAGACCTACAATGCCGGCGTCTATCGCGTTCAGGTGCTGGACCGGAACCGTCTGATCATGCGCTGGCTGCCACATCGCGGCGGGGCCGCTCATCATCGCAGTTGGGCGCGGCACGGCGAAAAAACGCCGGTCGCGATTGTTCTGGGCGCAAACCCCGCGACCTTGTTGTCGGCGGCTCTGCCCCTGCCCGAAATGGTGTCTGAGCTGACATTTGCCGGGGCCCTGAACCAGAACCGGCCACGTTTGGTTCCGGCCAAATCCGTCCCTCTGCTTGTGCCGGCAGATGCCGAGATCGTTCTGGAAGGCTGGGTGTCGCCAAACGAGACAGCACCCGAGGGGCCGTTCGGGGATCACACCGGGTATTACAATCCCGCCGAGCCGTTTCCGAGTATGCTTGTCACGGCCGTGACCCATCGCGAAGCGCCGCTGTATCTGTCGACCTATACCGGACGCCCGCCGGACGAACCTGCCATCATCGGCGAAGTGTTCAATCGCCTTGCCTTGCCGACCATTCGCGCTCAGATCCCCGAAATACACGACCTCTGGCTGCCGCCTTCCGCCTGTTCCTATCGCATCGCCATCGTCGCCATCGACAAGCGATATCCGGGCCAGGCCCGACGTGTGATGATGGCGCTTTGGGGAATGCTGCCGCAATTCAGTTATACAAAGATGATCGTTGCGGTCGACGCTGATATCGACCCCCGAAACTGGGACGATATCGCCTGGGCGCTTGCCACACGCATGGACCCGAGCCGTGATGTGATGACCCTGGACAGGACACCTATGGATTATCTGGATTTCGCCTCACCCGAACCCGGTCTGGCCGGAAAGCTGGGCATCGACGCCACGACGAAAACAGGCAGTGAAACACGGCGGGAATGGGGGACGGTCATGCGTACCGACAAGGTTGATCACGCATTTGCGGAAGACCTGATAAACAGATTGATGCCGGAGCTGAGAACATGACGAAAACCCGTGTAGTCTTAGGCGTATCAGGCGCTTCCGGTGCGGTTCTGAGCCTTGCGGTGGCACGACATCTGACGTCGGCGGATATCGAAATCGACCTGGTCGTCAGCCCCGCCGCCCGCCTGACGCTTGCACAGGAATGCGGCCCGGATGCCCTGAAGGAACTGCGGCAGTCGGCAACCCGTCATCACGCGCCCGCCGATATCGGGGCCAGCATAGCATCCGGTTCGGTGCCGGTATCCGGGATGATCGTCGCGCCCTGTTCCATGCGCTCACTGGGTGCGATCGCGCACGGACTGGACGACAACCTGTTGACACGCGCGGCCGGCGTTCAGCTCAAGGAACGACGCCCACTGGTTCTGCTGACACGAGAAGCGCCGCTGACACTGGCGCATTTGCGCAATATGACGGCCGCCGCAGAAATGGGAGCCATCATCCTGCCCCCTGTGCCTGCCTTCTATTTGAATCCGGTCAACATAACTGAAATCGCAGATCAGATCGCAGCGCGCGCAGTTGATTGTCTGAAGGTTTGCGAACCGGCCGCGAAACAGTGGCATCCCGGAAACGAGGCGGACCCTGTCGATCGGTCCGAAAGCAAATTGCACATCCCATAGCCACAGATCGCGGATGAGATCTGTGGCCTCGGGAAGACCTTTATCCGGCGGGCCGGTTGCTTCAGCCGCGCAACCTGCCGCCCAGAGGATCGAACGGCGCTTCTGCCAGCACCCGAGCCTTATGCGGTTTGCCAATCACCTGGATCACCACTTCATCCCCTGGCTGCGCCACGTCGGGGTTGCGGAAACCCAAGGCCAAAGATTTCCCGACTGAATACCCGTACGCACCCGATGTGACACGGCCCACGGGCGCACCATCAGGTGTAAAGATAGGCTCACTGCCAGTGGCGTCGGCATCCTCGGTCACGTCCAGTTCAAAGACGGACAGGACCTCGCGCGGTGCTTTGTCCTTGATGGACAGATAGGCGTCTTTGTGCAGGAAGTCCTTGTCCAGCTTGATCAGACCCGTCAGCCCGACCTCTTGCGGCCAGTATTCCTGAGAATACTCCCGCCCCCAGGATCCATAACCCTTTTCGATGCGCAGCGACCCAAGCGCCCGCCCGCCCACGGGGCCGCCGTCGCAGTCTTTGGCGGCTTCGAGCAACGCAGAGTAAAGCGCGACCTGATCGGACTCGGCGCAGTGCAGTTCCCAACCCAGATCACCGGTAAAGCTGACCCGGATGGCCACGCAATCAACACCTGCAACGGTGATCTTCCGGGACCGCATGAAGCGGAATCCTTCGTTGGAAAGGTCAGCATTGGTCAGGCGCGCCAGCGCCTCGCGAGATTTCGGGCCGGCGATGTTGAACCCCGCAACGCGGTCCGTTGCGACTTCAAAAGCTGTGCCCTCGGGCATTTCCACCATTTGAAAGAAGCGCTGATGATAGCGTTCAGCCATGCCCGAGCCGATCATCATGTATTCGTCTTCGGCCAGCTTGGTGATGGTGAAATCACCCGCCACGCCGCCGCGCACCGAGATCAGCGGCGTCAGGCAACTGCGGCCAACCTCGGTGGGCACGCGATTGGCAACCAGACGATCCAGCCAGTCATAAGCGCCCGGTCCTTTGATCACGTAATTGGCGAAGTTCGAGATATCGATCACGCCCACGCTGTCGCGCAGCATCTGCACCTCGCGCCCCACCGGATCAAACCAGTTCTGACGGGTAAAGCCAGCGGTCTCTTCGGTGCCGGGTTCATCTGCAAACCACAAAGGGTGTTCCCAACCACAGTTGAGACCAAAAACACAGCCCATCTGTTTCTGCATCTCGTAGGCGGGGCGCACACGGGCCGGGCGGCCTGCGCTGCGTTCTTCATTCGGGAAGTGGATTATGAAGCGATGGGTATAGGCGTCTTCGACCCGGGCCTTGGTGAACTTCTTGTCGGCCCAGTCGCCAAAGCGGGCGAGATCCCAGGCGAACATGTCATATTGCGGTTCACCCTCGATCATCCATTGCGCCGCCAGCAGCCCCAGCCCGCCGGACTGCGAGAAGCCGGGGATCAGACCGCCACAGAGGAAATAGTTCTTCAGCTCGGGCACCGGCCCCCACAGCATGTTGGCATCGGGCGACCAGATCATCGGGCCGTTTATCACCCGTTTCACCCCGGCCGTGGCAGCGACCGGTACACGTTCGGTGGCGCGGATCACGTTTTCCATGATCCGGTCCAGATCGTCGGGGAACAGATCATGGGCAAAGTCGAGCGGCGTGCCGTCTTCGGCCCAGAACTTCATGTCTTTTTCATAGGCCCCGATCAGCAGGCCGTTGCCCTCTTGTCGGAAATAATACTCGCCGTCCCGGTCGGCGATAGACGGCAGACGGCGGCCCAGACTGGCCACTTCGTCGATGCTCTCGGTCACGAAATACTGATGTTCGGTCGGTTGCAGAGGCAGGGTCAGACCCGCCAGCGCCGCCACCTCGCGGCCCCAGAGACCCGCCGCGTTGACCACCCATTGGGCATGAATGTCACCCTTGGGCGTACGGACGATCCAACTGCCATCGGATTGCTGTTCCGTGGCGATCACCGGGCAGAACCGTTCGATGGTGGCCCCCATCGCACGGGCCCCGGCGGCATAGGCATGCGGTACGCCGGACGGGTCCACATTTCCGCCATCGGGTTCGTACATGATGCAGCGGATGTCATCGAACTGCGCCAGCGGGTGCAGCTCTTTGGCCTCTTCCCGGCTGACCTCGTGGAAATTCAGCCCATAAAACCGGGCCTTCGCCTCTTGCAGGCGCAACTGCTGCTCGCGCTCTTCGGTCTGGGCCAGATAGAGCGATCCGGGCTGGAACACCCCGCAGCTTTGGCCGGTTTCCTTCTCCAGTTCTTTGTACAGGTTCATCGTATAGTGCTGGATGCGGGTGATATTGTTGTTGTCATGCAGACCGTGGATGTTGGCCGCCGCATGCCAGGTCGATCCGCTGGTCAACTCGTCGCGTTCCAGCAGGATCGAATCCGTCCAGCCAAGCTTGGCAAGGTGATACAGGATCGACGTACCGGCAAGGCCGCCGCCGATGACAACAGCTTGTGCATGGGTTTTCATGAGATATGTCCTTAGATATGGCGCGGCTCAGGCGGCAATTTCTTTCATGACGGCAAGGAATTTGGCGACTTCGCCGATCGAGTTGTAGTGACACATCGAGACCCGCACACAGGCGTCATAGCCAAGCGGCGTCAGGATATTGCCGGAATAGTGATCCGCCTTGCGCAGATGCGTGCGGATACCGTGTTCGTTCAGCCGTTTGACGACCTCGGACGAGGCCACACCTTCGACACGCAACGACACCAGACCTTCTCGGGCCGGGTTGTCGGCCCCGCCCAGAATGGTGACTTTCTCCATTTCGGCCAGGCCGCTCAGGTTGCCGGTGCCGTGAATCATCGCGTCGGTCAGCGCCTTTTCCTGCGCATGGATCGCATCGCCCGCCGCAAGAAACCTGCCGCGCCGGTCTTCGGCATCACTGACCTGACTGCCCAGCCATTCGAAATAGGACACGACGTCTGACATCGTGGCATATGCCCCGGTGTCGCGCGTGCCCATCTCCCAATTGTCCGCAGGGCCATCCAGCAAGGCGTTGTGGTCCAGCGCGGTCAACCGGTCAGAGATCCACGCCACGCCGTAGCCATGACGCGAAAACACTTTGTAGGGCGAAATCACATAACCATCGACGTCATAGGCGGTCAGATCGATCCGGCCATGCGCTGCGTGCTGGATGCCATCGACGATGATGAAACAGTCCGGAGCCACGGTGCGGATGGCCTGAGAAACCGCAGCGACATCAACGCCCATTCCCGTCACCGGAGAGGTATGCAGGATCGTCGCCACTTTGGTATCCGGTGTCACAGCCGCGGCATAGGCTTCGGCCGAGACGGTGCCGGTGGCGTCATCATGGGGCACCAAAACGTGGGTTTGCCCGGAAATGCGGGCCCAACGATCACAGGCCGAACGCGTTGCCGGGTGTTCCAATGTGGACCCCAGCACAACGCCCGGACCCGTTCCCAGACATGCGTTCATGATCAGCCGGAACAACAGCTCTGTGCCGCTTTCACCCACAAAGAACTGCCCGCCGGGTGCGTTCATGAAGTCCCGCAAATCCGCCTTGGCCGCGTTGATCGTGGCAACCAGCGCATGAGATCCCGGATTGTCGCGCCCTTGATTGTCCGGGATGGCGGCATGGCGCACCGAACTTTCCAACACTGAATTCAATGTCAGTGCGCCTCCGGCATTCTCGAAAAAGATCCGCTCTCCCTGTTCGGGGCAATGATCGATCTGGGCAAAGCGGCTGCGGATTTGTTTCAGCAGGCTCTCTGAAATTTGGCTCATGGTCAGTGGTTCTTGTTTCGTTGTGAATGCAAGGCAATGCTTTGCCGAACCTAGAACGGTTCCTGCCGCAAGACATGCAAAAAAAACTGTGGCAAAGCGGTTGAATATTCTTTGCAAGTCGCGCGGGTACCAGCCCAAAGCTTGTCACGACGGATACCACCCGTTGCCGGAGCCGAGACTCCGGGCCTGCGGCGGCGGATGGCATATATCGTTGATTTCCGAACCATCTGTGGCTGGTTGATTATTCGGGCAAATACTCTTCCGACCATCTTTCGGCGGCCGATCCAGCAGAGATCATCGCGTCGATATCCTCATCTGCATAACCGACGTTTCGCAGAATGCTGCGTGTATCCGCGCCGTATTTCGGCATCGGTCCGGGAATGACGATCCGGGCGCGTTCGGGTCGCACGGCATTTGGGGCAACCAGATCGCACCACCGGCCCATGGGGTGCATGTCATGCCGAATGACGCTGAATGTTCCCCGCGTCAGGTCGATATTTCCGGCACTTTCCGGCTGCAACACGGCGTCGCGCGTGTCATGCAATGATCCCAGAGGCATGACGGTGCTGGCGGAACCGGAAAACGCCTTTTGCCAGTATTCAACAGGTTGCCTGGCAAAATGATCGGCAAGCGCATCCGGCAGTTCCTTTTCCGGCATATCGGCCACGCTGGCGAGGTCCGAGACACGGCGCAGGGCTTTGCGTTGTTCGGTGGGTGCGGCAAAGAACATCCACCCGTCCGCCGCGCGGTAACAATGGTAGAATGGTCCCCAGCCCATAGCTGCGCGCCCGGCTGGTTCGTCAAAGGCCGCGCGGCCTTCGAAATCATACATCAACTGCGCCTGAATGAGGTTGCCGGCCGCCGCCAAAGCAGCCCGCGCAATCCCGCCTTTGCCGGTTTTCTGCAATCTCAGCAGGGCCGCGCCAAGCGCAACACATGCGCAATAGCCGGTCAGCACATCAATCGTACCGAAATGCGCATGTTCTTCGGGTGTCGCCATGCCACCGCCAAAACGCACCATGACCCCTGTCGCCGCCTGCGCCAGGTCGTCATACCCCAGATGGTCCGACTTCGGTCCGCGCGCAGGGCCGCCAAAGGCATCGAGTTGCACCAGAATGAGGCGGGGGTTGATCGCCGTCAGCTCTTTTTCGCTCAACCCTAGGGCATCGCGCTGCTCATCCGTGCCGTTCATGGTGACCACATCCGAGGAGTCGATGAGCCGCCGCAACGCCTGCTGCCCGTCATCCGAGCTCAGGTTCAGCAAAACGCTTTGTTTTCCACGATGTGCGTGCAAGCCGAAAACCACGGTGTTCCACGGATCGACTGATGGCTCGGCCGGCTGGACAGAAGTCACCTGAGCGCCAAATCGCGCCAGCGTAGACCCAATCGTCGGACCGGCGATCACATTGGTCAGGTCCAGCACCTTCAACCCCTCCAGCCAGCCTTGGCCGCTTGCGGCTGGTGGTCCGCTGCGCGGCGGTTCAGCAAGTATCGTTGAAACGGGTGCGTCATCGGGATCCGGGCCCGGTTTCTTGACCAGCGCAGCGCCATCATCCGCAAGCCACGCAACATTTCCCATCTGCTTCATGTTCCCATGACGCGGGTCCTTTACCTCCAACACCAGACCTGAGGCCAAAGCATGCGGATCGGCCAGCCATTCCTTGCTGAACCTCTGCGCCGTTCCGGGCGCCTTGGCGGACCCGAAAAGGGCTTCCCACTCATGAGAGGGCCTTGTCAGAAAAGCCTTCTTCATCGCGTCGGACACACGCGCGCGATCCCTTGCTCCGACAGGATAGTTGCGCAATGACCATTCATCCGGCCAGTCTGCGGTATCGAGATAGGCGTCGAAGTCCGGCAATTGATCGGCAAGGTCTTTTAGGCCAAGCGTCTCCAACACCCGCAGTGGATGTGTTTTTACACTGCCCGCAACCACATAGAACCCGCGCCCGTCGGCGCAGGTATAAGTTCGATAGAAAGGGTCCAGGAACTCTTCCAGTTCCGCAAAGCTCAGATTCGTTGGCCAGCCTCCGGCTGCGCGCCTGTCAAGTTCCACTTCGCGCGGAGACTTGTAGCGTTCGGGATAATCTTCAATCTGCTCACAGTTGTACACCAACCCCTCCAGCAAGGCCGAAGCCAGAGGCACCTCGATGTGATCGCCTCCGTTCCGGTCACGTGCAGCCAAAGCGAACTGCACGGCCATCGCCCCGAACGAAGCGCCATAGGCCGATGCCAGCGTCAAAGGTGAAAAGGATGGGTTGATGCCCATCAGACGCCGGTTCAGCCCCATATCCGTGAATTGCCCGGTGCGGGCCGCGATCACGGCTTCCCACGCGGGATAATGTGCCAGCGCGGGATCGGTCGAGGCAAACCCCGGAAGTGACAATGACACGATGCGCGGATTTATGTCGCGCAGAGCTTTCGGACCCAGGCCCAGCCTCTGCATCACGCCGGGCCGGAAGTTCTCGATCACCACGTCAGCCCGTGCCACCAGTTCGCGTGTGACCTTCAAACCCGCGTCCGATTTGAGGTCGATCGTCACAGCGGTTTTGCCACGGGACAGCATATCAGTGGCCGGTTCTTTCAATCGCGGGCCACCGGGCGGGTCGATGCGGATCACCTCTGCCCCCAAATCAGCAAGCATCATGCCAACCAGGGGGCCAGCCAAATACTGACCGAAATCGAGGACACGAATATGATCGAGCGGCCTTGCAGTCATTCCTTGCAACCCTCCCAGGGTGTTTGGTGTGTTTGTTGCGAAGCGGCTTGCGGGCATGAGGTCACAACCCCCTGCCTCGAGCAGGCTGAGGTTCCAGGCTTGGGACATAACGCGATCAATGCAACACCTGCCCTTGTTAAACCCGCGACAAGGCGGCCGCGACCGAGCTTCACAGCCTTCTCCGGCGACCGCTGGACGTAGCATGCAGCCGTGCAAAGCCAAGAAGTTGTTCGATTTGACCAAGCTGTGTCGCAAACGAGGAACATCGTTCAAAATTCCACGTTTGACGCATATTTGGAAGCGCTCTGAGCCCCGGATGAAAGCGGACCTTCCAAGGTAGCAAACGGCGCAAAACAAATGGTCACGGCGCGACATGCCAGCGGCAATCGCAATTTCGTCATTATGTCGTTTTGTCCGATGATTTGACACATTCGTACATCAATTCGTCAATTTCGTACCTATGAAGTGTCACGGCTACTTGTCACGCTTGGTACAGGATAGGAAGAAGCGGAGATTTTTATGTCCTGGAATGTGTGCGTTGTCGGCGCTGGAAAGATCGGGCAGATGATCGCAACCCTGTTGAAAGGGTCGCCGAATTACTCTGTGACAGTGGCAGATCATGATCTGAAAGCGCTTGGCGATATCTCGAAGATGGGCATTGGAACCAGACAGATCGATGCCAATGACGCGGACGGGCTGGCCCGGGAACTGACCGGTTTCGATGCAGTCATCTCGGCAGCGCCGTTCTTCTTGACCCCTTCGATTGCGAAAGCATCGAAAACGGCCGGCGCGCATTACTTCGACCTGACCGAGGATGTCGCGGCCACGAATGCGGTGCGTGAACTGGCCGGGAACAGCGCAACTGCGTTTATGCCGCAATGCGGTCTGGCACCAGGGTTTGTCGGCATCGCCGGGGCTTCGCTGGCGGCGGAGTTTGACGAGATTGACAGCCTGCACATGCGGGTGGGGGCATTGCCGCTTTATCCGACCAACGCGCTGAAATACAACCTGACCTGGTCCACCGACGGGTTGATCAACGAATATTGCAACCCATGCGATGCCATCGTGAATGGCAAGCTGGTCAAGACCGCGCCGCTGGAGAACTACGAAGTACTGGGCCATGACGGTGTGGAATACGAATGCTTCAATACCTCGGGCGGTCTGGGCACGTTGCCGGAAACGCTGGAAGGCAAGGCGCGGGACGTGTCCTATCGCTCGATCCGCTATCCGGGTCATTGCGATATCCTGAAACTGCTTTTGAACGATCTGGGACTGGAACGCCGCCGCGACCTGCTGAAAGAGATATTCGAGGCCGCCCTGCCCCGCACCGATCAGGACGTGGTGCTGGTATATTGCACCGCAAAGGGCAAGATCGATGGTGTGCTGCGCGAGAAATCCCTGATCAACAAATCCTTTGCCCGCACCATCAACGGACAGGTCTGGAGCGCCATTCAGGTCACGACCGCCGCAGGCGTGCTGGGCGTGGTCGATCTGATGCGGATCGGAGCGCTGCCCTCGAAAGGCTTTGTCCGGCAGGAACAAGTCAAGCTGGGTGATTTCCTCAACACTGAATTCGGCCAGCTGTATCGCGCTGGTGACGTCACCGAACAGAACAAGGCGGCCTGAGATATGAAAGACATCGTTATGACAGCCCAAACCACGCTTGCAAATCTGGATCTGACCGAGGCCCAACTGAAAGGCGGCACGCTAAAGGTCACGTCGCCGATTGACGGAAGCCTGCTGGCCGAAGTGCACGAGACGCCGATCTCGGACATGGACACCATCTTTTCCCGTGCCAAGGCCGCGTTCAAGCAATGGCGCGTGGTCCCTGCCCCGCGCCGGGGTGAACTGATCCGCCTGTTGGGTGAAGAGCTGCGCGCGGCCAAGGATGACCTGGGCGCACTGGTCAGTTGGGAAGCAGGCAAGATCACCTCGGAAGGTCTGGGCGAAGTGCAGGAGATGATCGACATCTGTGACTTTGCCGTCGGTCTGTCGCGTCAGCTCTATGGTCTGACCATCGCGTCCGAACGTCCCGGCCACCGGATGATGGAAACCTGGCATCCTGCTGGCCCGGTCGGCGTGATTTCCGCGTTCAATTTTCCGGTCGCGGTTTGGTCGTGGAATGCTGCTCTGGCCATCGTGTGCGGTGATCCGGTGATCTGGAAACCGTCCGAAAAAACCCCGCTGACGGCGCTGGCCTGTCAAAAGATTTTCGAACGCGCCCTGGCCCGATTTGGCGATGCGCCGGACGGTCTGCTGCAAACGCTTATCGGTGGCTCCGATCTTGGGGAAAGGTTGGTGGCCAGCGAAGATGTTCCGGTGATCTCGGCCACGGGATCAACCCGCATGGGCCGCGCTGTCGCCCCCATCGTCGCACAACGCTTTGGCAAGTGCATTCTGGAACTGGGTGGCAACAACGCAATGATCGTCGGCCCTTCGGCTGATTTGGAGATGGCCGTGCGCGCAATTGTCTTTTCGGCAGTTGGTACCGCCGGTCAGCGCTGCACCACGCTGCGCCGCCTGATCGTGCACAACTCGATCCGCGAAGAACTGGTGAGCCGTCTGAAAAAAGCCTATTCGGGTCTGCCCATTGGCAATCCTCTGACGGACGGCACGTTGGTTGGGCCGCTTGTGGACGAAGCGGCGGGCGCGGCGATGACCGCAGCTTTGAAAGCGGCCGAAGCCGAAGGCGGTTCGGTATTCGGCGGCAACCGCGTTACCGAAGGCGTTCCGGCAGGCGTTTACATGGAACCTGCGATCGTCGAAATGCCGGGTCAGACAGCGACCGTGAAAACCGAAACCTTTGCACCGATCCTCTACGTCATGGGCTATGACGATTTCGACGACGCGGTGGGGCTTCAGAATGATGTACCGCAAGGCCTTTCATCCTGCGTGTTTACCCTGAACATGCGCGAGGCCGAGCAATTCCTGACCGCGGCCGGATCCGATTGCGGCATTGCCAACGTCAATATCGGGCCCTCAGGGGCAGAGATCGGTGGCGCCTTTGGCGGAGAAAAGGAAACCGGCGGCGGGCGCGAAAGCGGTTCGGACGCGTGGAAAGCCTATATGCGCCGCCAGACCAATACCGTGAATTACTCGGCCGAACTTCCACTGGCCCAGGGTGTCAAATTCGACATCTGAGTGTCGCCGGAAAGCTGTCGGGCATAAACGTGAAAGGCCCGCGAATACGTCACCCGGGACGGCCAGTCCCGGGTGTTTTGTCCTGCATGTTGAGGCGGTCTTTTGGCCAAGGGTTCCGATGCCGCCGCGGCGACGGTCATTCCGGTGCTGATGGATTGTCATGTGTTTCGGCAAGAGGCTTTCGGCCTGATCATTGCCGGTCACCCCTCTGCGCCACTTACTCGCCCAACAGCAGCGACAGTTTTTCTGCACCACGGCGCAATGTGTCGAGAAATGACATCAGACTGCCGACATCATGCCGTTGCGTCGGGGCATGAACTGAAAGCGTGGCAACCAGCCTGCCCTGCGCGTCCTGCACCGGAACGGCAATCGCCACCATGCCCGCCATGAATTCTTCGTCGTCGGTGGAAAATCTCCGCTCGGCGGTGATCTTGATTTCGCTCAGCAGAGCCGTCGGCTCTGTCAAAGAACGGGCGGTCTGCTGTTTCAGCTTTCCGGCTGACAGAAACCCGTTCAGAGTTTTGGGACGCAAGGTGGAAAGGTACATCTTGCCACTGGCCGTACAGTGGAACGGCACCTGGGTTCCGATCGGCAATTGAATCCGCAACGGCCATTTGGTTTCCACCCGGTCAAGATAGATCATACCTTCGCGATCCGGGATCGCCAGATTGCAGGTTTCGCCCACTTCGTCGGCCACACCGCGCAGGATGGCGAGACGCGCAGTCCGCAGGTGTTCGGCGGACATGGTATTCACGGACAACAGCCGCAATCGTCTGCCCGGACCATAAGACCGCCCGTCAAGATCACGTTGCAGAAACCCCTCTGCCTCTGCCGTTTGCAGCAAACGATGGATTGTGGGCTTGGCCAATCCCAATGCGTCGATCAGGTCCGAGGGTTTGACCGCCACCCCGCGCCGTGCCACCTCTTCAAGGATCAGCAACAGGCGCAGGTTGGTGGGAATCTGAGTTTCTCGGTCTTTTGTGTCGGTTTCGGCCATCCCTTCACATTCTAGTTATTTGGCAGCAGGATCAAGGCCAGTCCGGGCACCAGCGACACCAATATCCAGACCGACAGCAGGGCCACCAAGTACGGCACCGTATAGCGCAGCAACCGGAAATACGGCACACCCGTCACGCCTGAAGCAACGTAAAGGTTAAGCCCATATGGTGGCGTGATAAACCCGATGGACGCCCCGACCAGGAAGATGACCGAGAAATGGATTGGATCAATTCCGACCGAGGCCGCGATTGGCGCAAGGATCGGGGCCAGGATGATCGTGACCGGAAGGCTTTCCAGCACCATGCCCGAGAAGAAGACGATTACCATCGATGTGAACAGAACCGCATGGTAGCCCCCCATGGAGGTCACGAAGTTTCCGATTGTTTCCTGAGCACCAAGCAGGGACAGGATTTGCTGCATCACCACCGAAATCGCGATCAACGGGGCCAGGATACCCGTAATCTGCGCAGACCTGATGACGATTGAGGGGATCTCAGGAATCGTGAACCCTTCGACCACGAACATTTCAGCGAAGCTCTTTTCGGTTGGCGGTATATCGTTCCGGGCCCCCATGATGCGGTTGATCGGGTAGCTGACCAGCCCCGCGATGACACAAAAGCCCACGGTCACACCCGCGGCCTCTGTCGGAGAGAACTTGCCGGTATAAATGCCCCAAAGCACAAGACCAATGGCGAAAAAGCCGAGCCAGGCACCAAAGGCTGTCTTCAGCACCCGGTTCAATTGCAGTGGGATCAGATAGCCCCACCCGTTCATGCGGCAGATGATCCAGCACGCCACCTGCATCCCGATGACCATCAGCGCACCGGGCAGAATACCGGCCACGAACAATTCGGAAATCGGCAGGTTCATCAGAAAGCCATAGACGATGAAGATGATCGAAGGGGGGATGATGATACCGACAGTGCCGCCCGCAGCAGCGGTCGCTGCGCTGAACCGTTCGTCATAGCCGCCTTTTACCATCTCGGGGTGCAGCATCGACCCGATGGTCGCCGTCGTGGCCGAATTCGACCCGGAAATCGCCGCAAAAAGCCCGCAGGCACCCAGCGACGCCATTGCAAGCCCGCCGCGTATCCAGCCCAGGCAGGCATAGGCAAAATCGCTGAGCCGTCGCGCGATGCCGGATTTGTTGATCAGGTCTCCGGTCAGGATGAACAGCGGCATCGCCAACAGGGCGAAGCCCTTGTTGAAGACGTTCAGCAGTTCGGCCCCCATATTGTCCAGCGTCAGGCCAAGGACAAAGGAACAACCTATGACCCAGTAACCGATGACCAGCAACACCGGTACGCCCAGCATGAACAGAAAGGTGACCCCCAACGAGATCAGTGTAACAAGTGTTCCGTCTGTCATCAGTCTGCCCCGATCACGGCCTGCTTGATCAGCGGCTCGCCTGTTTTCCAGTTGTGCAAATCATCGGCGAGGTTCTGAAACACGCGACCGACCATCAAGAAGAATGACAATGGTGCCGCCAGCAGGAACCACCACTGCATGATATTGTCCGTGCCCAGAACGATCTGAAAGTTCGAGGCCGAAAGCGCCACCAGCCGCGAGGTGGTCACGATGACGATCACCGCAAAGATGAACCACAGCACGGCGTCAAGAAACAGGCAGGCTAATTGCCCGCCGCGGGGCATAGCGGTGCGGAATTCACTGAAACTCAGATGCGTACGCAAGCGTACGTTGTAGGACGCTCCAAACCAGGCCATCACCATGAAAAGAAGCGGAGGAATGGTCGTGGACCAGGGTTCCTGATCATTGAAAACAAACCGGTCGATCACGCCCCAGAAAATGATCAGCGCGATGGCAAGATAAGAATACACCATGACCGACCGCTCTAGATGACGTTCGATCAGCGGCACCTTGCGATAGATCAGCATGACCAACAAACCCCCGATCGCGGCAACGACCGCACCAACGATCCAAGCGGCGTCGGATTCCAGAGCGAGTTGTATCTCAAATGAATCCTGGCTGAGAAAAGCGCTGAATATTGCGCCAATGTCTGCCCAAAGTGACATGAAGCCCGTCCTCCCAGTGGGTATTGATTGAACCGGCCCCTTCGGGCCGGTTCTGGCAGTCTAATCAGGCCTCGCCCTTCCACCAGCGGCGCGGCTCGACATTTTCCGGCAGCGTGTCCGCGGGGATCTCGCGCGCGATGTCGTAGATCTCCTGGTATGTGTCGATGCCACCGGCCCACTTGTTCAGCCGCTCGCGCCACTGCGCCCATGGCTCGGGGTTGTAGTTCGGAGCGCACATTTCCTCGGCTAGCTTGATCTGGTCTTCCGGCAGGAAGGCCGGGCGCACGCCGTTTTCCGCGAATATGGTATGCGGCAATTGCGGATCCGAGAATCCGACAGTGTTCAGCAGCGCCGCCTCGTTCGCGCCCTGGATCAGCGCCTGGGTGAAGTAGGACGATTCCATCACGGCATCCTGCAACTCGCCGCCCAGCCCGTCGAACACTTTGGCAGACATCGAAGTGTGTTCGGTACCGCAGAAGAACTTCAGGTTCACCGATTGCGAGACCACAGGCGCCATGTTCGCATATGCCACCGCCGAAGCCCAGGTTTCCGCACCGTCGATCAGACCGGTCTTGAGCGCATCCAGCGTTTCTTCCCATGCCACCGGCACTGGGTTCAGGTTCAGCAGTTGCATCGCGATCCGGCCAAGCTGCGTGCCCGTCACGCGGTTCTTGGTGCCGAACAACTCTTCCAGCTTGGTGACGGTCGGCTTGTCGGCAAAGGTCGAGCCCATTTGCAGACCGCGCAGTTCACAATGGGTGAACAGGAATTTCAGCCCGTGCCGCTTTTCCAGCGGGTCGCGCAGGATGCGCTGGCTGGCGGGGCTGTAGAAGAAATGATACTGCGCCGCCCGGCTGGGGAACATGTAGGCATAGTCCAGAACGTTCAGATAAGGCGCACCGCCGGCCGAATTCTGGGTCGAGGCCGCGTAGATATCAACGATTCCCTGCTGGGTTTTTTCAACACAGCTCAGTTGTCCGCAAATCTGGTTGTCGCCGATGAACTCGATCCGAATCTCGCCATCGGTCCGTTCTTCCAGATCGCGTGCGAATTCGATGGCGCCGGCGCGCTCGATCAGCAGGTTGCGGGTGTTGAAGCCCGACGCACCAAATTTCAACGTGTGCTTCGGTTCTTTCGAAAAGCGTTTTTCATAAGTGGATTCCGCCGCCTGCGCCAGGTTGGCCAGGCTCATCGCCCCGCCAAACCCTCCTGCTGCAAGCAGCGTCGAGCTCATGCCATAGCGCCCCGCCACCCGGAAAAAATCCCGCCGCGAAATACCACTCAGTTTCCGACCAATCTCCATTGCTTACCTCCCTGTTCGCAATTATTGAGACGTTTTGTATCAAAAAATGCTAGTATATTTCTTGCATCTTGCATAGAGTTTTTTTCAACGACGTTGGAAGGAGGCGGTCATGGAAGTGGATTATGCGGTAGTTGGCGCGGGGTCTTCGGGTTGTGTCATCGCCAACCGGCTCAGCGCCGACCCCAACACGACCGTCGCGTTGCTGGAGGCCGGCGGCCGCGATACCAACCCCTGGATCCACATCCCGGTTGGCTATTTCAAGACCATGCACAACCCTTCGGTGGACTGGTGTTACAGGACCGAGCCTGATCCCGGTCTGAACGGGCGCTCGATCGACTGGCCGCGCGGGAAAGTGCTGGGCGGCTCATCCTCACTGAACGGTCTGCTCTATGTGCGCGGCCAAAAGGAAGATTATGACCGCTGGCGCCAGATGGGGAATGTCGGCTGGGGCTGGGAAGACGTGCTGCCGCTGTTCAAACGCAGCGAAGATCAAGAGCGCGGCGAAGACCCGTATCACGGCGTCGGTGGGCCGCTGTCGGTGTCGAACATGCGCATTCAGCGGCCGATCTGCGACGCATGGGTCGCGGCAGCGCAAGCCGCCGGATACCCGTTCAATCCGGATTACAACGGCGCAGATCAGGAAGGCGTGGGGTATTTTCAGCTGACCACGCGCAATGGGCGCAGGTGCAGCTCGGCCGTGGCGTATCTGAAACCCATTCGAAACCGGCAAAACCTGAACATCATCACAAACGCATTGGTGACACGCATAACGCTGGATGGGAAACAGGCGACGGGACTTGTCTATCGGGATCGCGCAGGCAATGAGAAAACCCTGAAGGTTCGGCGCGAAATCATCCTGTCCGGTGGGGCAATCAACTCTCCTCAAATTCTGATGCTGTCGGGTATCGGCGACCCGGACCACCTGAAGAAAAACGGGATCGATCCGGTCCATGCCTTGCCCAATGTCGGCAAAAGGCTGCAAGATCATTTGCAGGCCCGTCTCGTTTTCAAATGCAATGAGCCCACATTGAATGACGAGGTGCGCAGCCTGATCAATCAGGCCCGTATCGCGCTCAAATACGCTTTGTTCCGGGCAGGTCCGATGACCATGGCGGCCAGCCTTGCGACCGGATTCATGAAAACACGCCCGGACGTGGAAACACCCGACATTCAATTCCATGTGCAGCCCTGGTCCGCCGACAGCCCCGGCGAAGGCGTACATCCGTTTTCCGCCTTCACCATGTCCGTGTGCCAGCTGCGGCCGGAAAGCAGGGGTGAACTGCATCTGAACGGCCCGGACCCGTCACAGCATGTGAAGATCATTCCGAACTATCTGTCGACGGAAACGGATTGCCGGACCATCGTTGACGGTGTGAACATCGCCCGCAGAATCGCTCAGCACAATCCGCTGGCATCGAAGATTTCCGAAGAGTTCCGCCCGACGTCACAACTTTCGACCGACGATTACGAGGGCACGCTGGACTGGGTCAGGTCGAATTCCGTTTCGATCTATCACCCAACGGGGACCTGTGCGATGGGTACGAATGAAACCGCAGTCGTAGATCCTGCGCTAAAGGTGCGCGGCATCGGAAACCTGCGGGTCGCGGATTGTTCGATCATGCCCGAAATCGTCAGCGGCAACACAAACGCTCCGGCGATCATGATCGGAGAAAAAGCGAGTGACTTGCTTGCCGCCGGAACATAGCGCGGCATGCTGCGTATCCGAATACCCAGGAAAACGGGGCAATTCGGCTTGCATTTCTTCGGGATATTCCGGTGATGCCGTCCCTGCCCTGACCTAGCGCAGAGGCGGCGTCAGCCATTGCGCGGACATCCCATAATTGGAATTCTTCAACTCCTGTTTGGCAATAGCCTGAAGATGGACCTCATCCGGCCCATCCGCATAGCGCAACGCCCTGGCCCAGGTGTAACTGTCGGCCAATGGCGTGTCGGGTGTCATGCCCATTGCGCCAAAAACCTGCATTGCACGGTCCGTAACCTTTGCATGCACCTGCGGCGCCACAACCTTGATCAGGGATATTTCGCGGAACGCCTTTTTCGCGCCTACCTGATCTATCTTCCAGGCCGCCTTCAGGGTCAACAGCCGGGCCTGTTCGATCTCCAACCGGGATTTCGCGATCCATTCACGGATCACGCCTTGTTCCGAAAGCTTCTTGCCAAATGTCTTCCGTTCCTGGGCACGTTCCACCATCAGGTTCAGCGCCATTTCTGCCGCCCCGATCGAACGCATGCAATGATGAATACGCCCCGGCCCAAGCCGCGCCTGAGCCAGTGCAAAGCCGCTGCCCTCTTCACCCAACAGATTGCCGGCCGGGACGCGCACGTCCTTGAAAACCAGTTCAGCATGCCCTTCGGGATCGTGCATGTTCAGGATCGTCGGATTGCGCACGATCTCCAAACCGGGCGTATTCTTTGGAACGATGATCATGCTTTGCTGTTTATGGCGATCGGCGTTCGGGTTGGTTTTGCCCATGACGATGAACAGTTTGGTGTTGGGGTGGCACGCATTGGTGATGAACCACTTGCGGCCATTGATGACGTATTCATCCCCCGCGCGCCGGATGGATGTCGTTATGTTGGTCGCGTCCGAACTCGCCACATCCGGCTCGGTCATGGCAAAGGCCGAGCGGATCTTGCCGTTCAACAGCGGCACCAACCACTCTTCGCGCTGCTCGGGCGTGGCGAACATGTGCAGCAATTCCATGTTCCCGGTATCCGGCGCGTTGCAGTTGAACACTTCCGAAGACCAGCTCACCTGCCCCATCAACTCGGCCAGGGGCGCGTAATCAAGATTGCTGAGCCGCGTACCGGGCTCATCATCCCGCAAGGAGGGCAGGAACATGTTCCAAAGCCCCTCGGCGCGGGCCAGCGACTTGAGGTCTTCCATGAACGAAACCGGGAAATGGCCGGCTTCAATTTCCTCTTTGTGGTCGCGAATGCGCGGATAGATATGCGCCTGCATGAAGGCTTTTAGCCGGTCGTGCATTTCCTCGGCGCGTGGTGATGGGGCAAAATCCATAGTGATCCTCTTCAGTGCGTTGCAGCGGCGATTTCGTCGAGCGCCATTTGCGCCAGAGGGGCCACCAGACCCTTGAACGCCATCGCGTTCTCGTTCGATGCATTTCCCGCCAGCGCACGGCTGTAAACACCCTGTGCAATCGCAGCCATCCGGAAGAAGGAAAACGCCAGATAGAAGGTCCAGTTTTCAATCTCTGGCAGGTCACGCAGCGAACAATACCGCTCGATCATCTCAGCTTCGGAAGGGATGTTCAAAGCAGCGCGATCCAGCCCTTGCAGCCCCCGGATCAGACCGGTCGGCGGCAACCGGAGACAGACACAGAAATAGCCCAGGTCAGCCATCGGGTGGCCCAGCGTCGACAGCTCCCAATCCAGAACCGCAGCAATCTGCGGGGTATCCGAAGCGAAGATAAAGTTGTCGATGCGAAAATCGCCGTGGATCAGACTGACCGAACCGTCACCATCCGGCAGATTGCGGGCCAGCCAGCCCATAAGCTGTTCCATCTCGGGAAGATTACTGGTTTCCGCAGCGCGGTACTGTTTGGTCCAGCGGCTGTACTGGCGTTCGAAGTAATTCCCCGGTTTGCCGAAATCAGACAGGCCGACGGCACCTGTGTCAACCGAATGCAGCGCGGCCAGAACGCGGATCATTTCGTCGAAAATCGGGCGATGGTTCGCCACGCCCAACTCAGGAAGCGCCGGGTTCCAGAAGATCCGACCCTCCTGGAAGCTCATGACATAGAACATGGAACCGATGACATCCGTGTCCTCACACAGCACGTAAGGTTTGGCGACCGGAACCGCAGTGCCATGAAGTGCCTTGAGAACACGATATTCCCGATCCACGGCATGGGCCGAAGGCAGCAGGTCGCCCGGCGGTTTGCGGCGCAGCACGTATTTCGAACCACCGGCCTTCAGCAGATAGGTTGGGTTCGACTGCCCGCCCGAAAACTTTTGATAGGACAACGGACCGGCGAAACCTTCGATGTGGCGCCCCAAATATGTCGAAAGCCGCTCGGTATCGAGTTCGAGGCCGGATGATGTCATGCACAAATCTCCGTTTTCCGCCGGGATGTCTTACAGCTTACCGCCACCAATGACATTTGTGAAATTTACTTGCATGATCGTCGGCATAAATCTGGTGAATGACATGACGACCAAGCTCAACAAGATCGACCTGAATCTTTTTGTTGTTTTCGACGCCATCTATACCGAGCGAAACCTGACCCGTGTTGCCGAACGCCTGTCGATCACGCAACCGGCCGTCAGCAACGCCCTGACCCGGTTGCGCAAGACACTGAACGACCCGCTTTTCGTGAAAACCGGCACGGGGATGCAACCCACGGCCCTGGCTGAGAGCATTTCGGACAGGATCTCAGCCGCTCTCCACCAGTTGCAAGCCGCATCGGCACAGGGTGAACGGTTCGACCCGTTTACCAGCAAACGGCTGTTCCGGGTCAGTTTGGTCGACCTTCACAGCCTCATCATCCTGCCCGGGCTTTTGTCCGGGTTTCAACGCACGGCACCGCAGGTCGAACTCAGCCTCGTGCGCATTCCCCGAAGGGATACGCGCAAGGCGTTGCAGCAGGGCACGATCGACATCGCGTCGGACATTCCGATGCCGGACAGTTCAGACCTGATCAGCCGGACCATCATGAAGGACCGTTATGTCTGCGCCATGCGACCCGACCACCCTCTGGGTACGGGCCCAATGACGCTGGAGCGTTATCTTCAGCTGACACATCTGCATGTTTCCTCACGACCTCAGGGGGCGAGTCCGGTCGACATCGTCCTGCGCAAACTGGGGGCGCGGCGCAAACTCGGGCTTCAGATGCAAAGCTATCTGAACATCCGGGACATTCTGCACAAGACAGATATGGTCGCCACGCTGACCGAATGCAGCGCGCGTGAAATGGGGCTGCGCATGTTGAGGTTGCCGGTTGAAGTGCCTCCGATCGAACTTCGCCTTTATCGGCATATCCGGTCCGACGGCGACGAAGCCGTACAATGGATGTTCGACCAAATCGCAGGTCGCACCGTCAGAGCGAACGATACGGAACAGCATCATAGGGTCGATCAGAATTGATACGGAACCCCGGGCAACATGTGACATCAGGATATCAGAGGCGCCAACCGTCAGGTCCTCGAAATCTCAAGGTCGGAAACATCACGTATTGATCTGACTTTCAGACTTCTTGGGTAACGCGTCATACGTCGCCTGAAGATAGGCAAAGCCATATTTTCGGTCAGGCTCCAGATGAGTCCCCTCTGCCCACTCGTTCCATGCGTTTATGAAAACGATTTTTTCGTCGGCACTGTATTTTTCCTGCGCAAGAACCTGACGACACAAATGTTCCGTCCAGCGCCTGTAGGCATCGATTGAAAACCGGCCCATAATCCGAGGAGCATCCTGATTGCGCGCGGTATTGTCCCAGGAAAGCGTGGAGGACCGAAACAACTTGTATTCAGGTTCCGGCTTTTGAAGCTCTGCCTCGACCACGGCTTGATAATCCAGAACGGCTCCTGTGAACTCTGGATTGTAGATCCCCATCTCATCCGTGATGTCGGTGCGCTTTACCTGATGCGGAGGGAACTCCATAGCAGCGTCGAAACCCAGTTTCTCGGGATCGCCAATATCGAAAGTCTGGGCAGCGATGAGATACAGGTCCGGCTCGCCCCAGCTCTGCGCCTCTTTTCGCCATGCCGCGGTTGTTTCTTCGATATTCGGTATGATGTTCGCACGGTAAACGATGAAAACCGGTTTCCCATCAATCCGAATGTAGCGCGGATCATCAAAGTATTTGCGTATATGGCGGAGAAGATTCAGGGAATCCTCGATCGAATGGTTCTGCGCGATAAGAACGTCATGCGCCCGCCCGTCCCATCGGCGCGTCCAGTTTTCATTTGCCCATGTCAGGCAAAAAGGCATGTCGACTTCAGGATTGCCCAACATTTGTTCGAGCGGGTGTTCCATCAGGGTCTTTCCGCCGAACCAGTAGTAGTAATAGGAGAACCCTCCTATCCCGTAAGACTTCGCGATCCGCGCCTGTTCGACCATGATCTCTGGCAACCGCAAGTCGTAGTAACCCAGATGAATCGGACAATGAGGTTGGTAATGGCCCGGATAATTCGGAACGGCCTTTCCGACATTGGTCCATTCGGTGAAGCCTTTGCCCCACCATTCATCATTCTCTTTGAATGGGTGAAATTGCGGCAGGTAATGCGCGATCGCCCGTACTGCGGGATCAGCTTTCGCAGGCGGGTCGAAGGGTTTGAACTCTTCAGCCTGACCAACGGCTTCAAATCCCTGCCTGTTTGACTGCCCCGGTTTGTCCCAACCCCGTTTGGGGTCTCTTTTCTTGGCTGAATTTCTGAACCGTCTTGCCGTACGTGGCGACAAAGGTGGGCTGAGTTTCGACGCAGCGGTCAGCAGATGGTAAAGCAGGGTATCTTTGATGGACATGCAGTTTCTCGTACTAAGGCGCGTCGTGCCGACTATGACAAAGAAAACCTATTTTTCCATGCAAAGCACGAGGCAGAGTTGCATGACAAGTACTTGGGACTTTCATGCAACTCAATCCAGCGTGGTTTTCTATTTTGTACGGGCTGCGGACAGCCATTGCTTCAGCAAGCGACCGCTGACCGTATCGCGCAAAAGACGGAAAGCACGTTTGGCCAATGATTTATTGGCACCATATGGAACAGGATGCGCGATGCCTTCCGTAGTTTCGCCACGGCGCGAAATCTCGGGCACACCCACATGCGTCCAGTCGGTCAGCTTTGAACCTTGGAGAGCGGCCTTGGTCGCGTGCAAAAACCCATGCCCGTACTCGCGATCCGGTTCCAGGTGACATCCTTCCGCCCATTCATTCCATGCATTCACAAAAACAAAACGTTCCTGGTCAGGGAAATCCTGCGCGGTTTTGCGCAAGGCACGCGAAAGCCAGTATTCGTAGTTTTCCGGTGTTCCGTTCAATACGACCATGGCATTTTCCTTCCGCCGGGCAGTGTTGTCCCAGGACGGAAAAACCGATCGATGAACATTGTTCTCGGGCCCATAGCTGTGACCCAGATACTGTTCTGCGATCGCTGAAAAATCAACGCAATGGCCTTGGAATTCGTCGAACAGGTCCACCTCTGGCGAGAGGTTGGGCACGTTGATGCTGTGGGGCGGGAATTCCACACCGGAATCAAACCCGTATGACGCGTAGTCCCAGTTTCGATGCGTCAGCGCACAGGCCAGATGGATTTTCGGAATTCCGACAGAGGCGCAATAATCACGCCAGACCTGCACGGTCTTGCGCGAGTTCTTCAGATGCTGCGGCCGATAAACAATCAGGAACGGAGCGCCATCTAATGTAATGTAGCGGGGATCCCGGAAAAACGGCTCGATCGACTTGATGAACTCCAGATCATCCTCGGGCTTGTATTTCTGTTCAATGAGAATCTCGTGCTCGGCCGCATCCCAGCGGCGGGTCCAGTTCTCATTCGCCCAGCAAAGACAGAACGGCATATCGCTTTCGGGATCCGCAAGCATTTCGTCGACGGGACGTTCGAGCAGGCGCTTTCCGGAAAACCAGTAGTAATGGTAGCAGAAACCATCAATTCCGCTGGCCTTGGCCATCTCGATCTGCTCAAGCCGCGTTTCGCGGACACGCAGGTCATAATACCCCAGATCCGTAGGAAGATGAGGCTGATAATGCCCGGTGAAAAGCGGCTTGGCTTTTGCAACATTTGTCCACTCGGTGAACCCTTTGCCCCACCATTCATCGTTTTCCGGAATCGGATGAAACTGAGGTAGGTAGAAGGCAATTGTCCTGATATTGCCGAATTCACGATCCGTGATTGTCGAGGACATTACTTCTTCAACCCCAACAGCCGCGCCAGAGATTTTTTTTTCTTCTTCGCCAGTGGGCCGGGCTCGACTCGGGAAGCGGCGCTCGCGTCCACCGGCCCGATAGTCGATTGCAGATCAATCTCTTCGGACAGGGGCAGACCTGCCATCATGTTGGTCCAATGCTGCCTGGTCTCTTCATCGGGTTGTTCGACGGGCAAGCCCATCAGGTAGATATCATTCTCGGCACGTTCTTTGGGGACCGATCTGCTTACGACCTGGAAGACGTGGGAATAGCGATTGCGCTGCAAGGCGGCCTGGACATCCTGTGGCAGACGACTCCACCGGTGACAGAACTCCGTCATCTCTGGCGTACGAACCACAAATTCGGCTTGCTCAATGCTCATACCCTGCGAATTGAGCAGGTGCTGAACGTTTTTGATGCCGAAGAACCGGACATGGGTTCTATCCAACAGGCCCCAGTCACGATATTCGAAATCTTCATCGACAAGACAACCGGCAATCGCTGCATGGCCAACATGCGGCAGCGATAGAATAACCGATCCCGTGTCGTTCAACAGCGATTTCATGCCTGAAAGAACGCTCCACGGGTCGTAAACGTGTTCCAGAACGTCTGCTGCGATCACGTAGTCGAATACCCCGTCTTTTTCGCGAACGATGTCACTCCATGAAGCATCGTTGAGATCCATCGGGTACACCGAACGGGCAAACGGTTTTAGCTTTTCGATCGCCGAAGGGTCGATCTCGAGCGCCACAACATCACATTCCAAAGTACCGGAAAGATGGCGCGTGATCGAACCAGGCCCGGCCCCGATCTCAAGCACCTTGGACCCGGGCTTTACCATGCGCAGCACACGTGCGGGTGCTACATCACTGTTCATATCAATGTCGTATTCGTAAGTATGTCTATCGCTCACTGTAATTCTTCCGTGATGCTTATTTCGTGCTTCAATTCGGCTGCTATATAGTTTGGTCTGGTTCTGCAATCCCCAATACCGAACCGATACATAAGGCCTTGGATGTTGCACCCAGATAATGTTCAACTCAGAGGTTAATGTCGCACAAAACTCCCCCAGCAGCAATGACCACTCGCCCAAGGGTCAATCGCACCAAGGGCGTTTTGCAACCATCTTCAAAGAAACATGTTTTGACCGGGTTCTGTTTCGTGGCCTGATCTGCAAAAGAAGCGGCATCCGCGTGGGCGTCGGGTCGAACCTCTTGGGCTCGTGCCGCACTTCAGTTGAGGTATGCTTGATACAGTTTTCAACAGCTTACCGATATCGCGGGACGCCACGGCTTTGGGCATTGTGAGGTCATGCAAACGCGCGCAGGGTGTTGAGCGCACAAGCTTACGTCTGCAACCATCTGCGGATCTTTCTGAGAACCGCCAACGCCTTCATTCTGGCAAGCGGTCGGCGCCAGAATTCCGATACCGCCTTCAGGGCATGTCGCGACTTACTGGTTTCGACCCGACGACAGGCAACAATCTGCTCATTCACCACGGCCACCGGAAATCGAAAAATCCCAACGGGGTAGATCTTACCGCTCCGATCCAAAAGGCATGCCCCCCCAAACGCGGCTTTGCCATCCGGCCGCGCTTGATGATCGGCTTGCTGTCGTCGCTTCAGCGGAGAAGAACCAATTCAAACATTTCTCAGATTGCCGTCACTGAGTGCACAAGATCACCGACCGCATTCAGCAGCCCGGATCCGCCGTACTGGAACCGGGGTTGACCCTAACCGTGTTTGAGAGGAAGTAACGATCAGGCCCATTCCACAGACACGGCAGGCAGGTTTGTCACAGATTACGGTCATAAGCGTTTGTTACAACAGCAGTGGTGTACTGCCGGAGATGCTGAGTTCCATTCCGAAAGGCGTGCCGACGATTTTGGTCGACAATGGTTCGGATGATATTGAAGCGGTTCGGCAAATGGCCAGGGCACATGGCGCAACTCTGATCGAAAGCCCCGACAACATCGGGTTTGGCCGCGCCTGCAACCTTGGTGCAGCCAAGGCAACAACGGACCTGCTTTTTTTTCTGAACCCGGATTCTCACTTGCTGCCCGGAGCATTGGATGCGTTGCAAGAGGGGGCCGACAATCATTCGGATGCGTCAGCCTTCAACCCTGCAATTCTGGACCGGAAGGGGGCACCTCGTTTCAGGCGATACAGTGTGATCATTCCCCGAAATGAAACCCTGCCCAGGAAAACAGCCGATTCCGATTTTGAATTGCCGGTCCTCGTCGGCGCGGCCTTCCTGGTCCGCCGCGAAGCATTCGAGGCGGTCGGCGGGTTTGATCCCGAAATCTTTCTGTATCATGAGGACGATGACCTGAGCCTGCGGCTCAAAGCCGTTTGCGGGCCACTTTTCTATGTTCACAACGCGCGGATGCGCCACGCCAGAGGCAAATCTTCGCCGGGAAGTCCAGCCATCGCTGGCCTGAAAGGCTGGTATATGGGGCAATCGCGGGTTTACGTCGCCCGCAAACATGAAGTCCCGATGGCCTTTGGTCGGGCCCTGGCATCGGCGCTGCTGCAATTGCTGTCTCCGGCTGTGTTGTTTTCAGCGAGAAAACGCGCCAAGCAATGGGCCTTCTTGCGCGGTGTCTGGCATGGCCGGAATGCCCGACCAGCCCCGTTCAGACCTTGATCACAAAGCGCGAAGCCGTTTGCGGCTCAAGCAAAATCAAGCCTGAACACGTAACCATGAGACAGTTCGCGGCCTAGCTCAACAGCCCCTTCAGATAGGTGCCGTACGTGGACTTGGCGAACAGGCGCGCGCGTTCATCAAGCGCTTCGTCGCCAATCCAGCCATTTGCCCAGGCAATTTCGTCCAGGCTTCCGGTCTGCATACCCTGACGTTCCGTGATCGTGCGCACGAAGTTTCCCGCATCCAGCAAAGACCCGTGCGTGCCGGTATCCAGCCAGGCAAAACCGCGCCCCATGGTCTGCACATCCAGCAAACCTTCGTCCAGATACATCTCCAGCAGCGATGTGATTTCCAGCTCACCACGCTCTGACGGTTTGACCTCATGCGCGCGGGCCGGAGCATCGCCATCCAGAAAATATAGACCCGTCACCGCGTAGTTCGACGGAGGCACCTTGGGTTTTTCGACGATCGCGCGGGCTTTGTTCCCTTCGAAATCCACGACACCGTAGCGTTCGGGATCAGCGACCCGATACGCAAAAACCGTCCCGCCGCGCTCCAGTTGATCCGCCTCGAGCAGCAGGTCCGGAAGGCCATGTCCGAAGAAAATGTTGTCACCCAGAATCAACGCCGACGGCGCACCATCCAGGAAATCCTCGGCCAATGTATAAGCCTGCGCCAGACCGTCAGGAGACGGTTGCACGATCCAGGTCAAGGACAACCCGTATTGACTGCCATCCCCCAAAAGGCGCTGAAACTGATCCTGATCCTGGGGGGTGGTGATGATCGCGATTTCGCGGATCTGCGACAGCATCAAAACACTCAGGGGGTAAAAGATCATCGGCTTGTCGTAGATCGGCAGCAATTGCTTCGATATCGCCATGGTGATCGGATAAAGCCGGGTTCCGGACCCACCGGCAAGAATAATGCCTTTGCGCTGCATAATCTGTCCTTTCAAGGTTCAGCTGGTCGCTGACTTCAACTCGCTCAATATCTCGGCCAGTCCAGCTTTCCAGTCGGGCCTCTGAATTCCGAACACGTTTTCAAGCCGCGAACAGTCCATACGTGAGTTCAGCGGCCTGGGCGCCGGCGTTGGGTACGCCTCGGTTGGAATATCCTCGATTTCGACCGACAAGCCGGATTGAGAAACAATTTCACGGGCGAAATCCGCCCAGCTGGCATCGGGGGCCCCGGAATAGTGGAACACGCCACCTTTGGCTGCGGGGCCGGCCTTGGCCATTTTCAGCAAGGTTTCAGCAATGTCGGCAGCAGGTGTTGGCCCACCGATCTGATCTGCGACGATGGTCAGCTTGTCACGGGTCTCTGCCAGTCGAAGAATGGTCTTTACAAAGTTCTTTCCGTGGGCCGAAAACACCCAGCTTGTGCGCAAAATGGCATGGTGGCCGCCAGCCTCTACGATCTGGCGTTCGCCGTCCAGTTTGGTTCGACCATAAGCCCCCAAAGGCCCGGTCGGGTCATCGGTGCTCCGGAGGGTCGTACCAGAACCGTCAAAAACGTAGTCCGTGGAAATATGCAGAAAGGGCAGGCCTCGGGCAGCGGCGGCACGCGCCATTGCTCCGGGAGAATCTCCGTTGATCCGTTGCGCCAGATCGCTTTCTTCTTCGGCCTGGTCAACGGCAGTATAGGCTGCTGCATTGATGATCACTTTCGCATCCGTATGCCGGATAGCGTCTGCACAGTGCGACGGGTCAGACAGGTCCGCCGCGGCGCGATCCAAGGATTCAACCAAGACACCATGCGCCTGTCCGCGACGTCGCAACTCGGTCGCCACCTGCCCCCCGTGGCCGAATACCAGCGCCTTCATTTGGCAACACCCAGTCGCTCACCCACACCGCTGCGGGCCTGCAACGCGTTCAACCATGCGCTGTTGTCCAGATACCACTGAACCGTCTGTTCCAGCCCGGTTTTGGGCGTATAGGAAGGGCGCCAGTTCAGTTCCGTACGAATCCGTGTCGGATCGATGGCATAGCGCTGATCGTGACCGGGGCGGTCAGCGACGAACGTGATCAAATCCGCATAGGGCGTTTCACCCGGCTTGAGGCGATCCAGGATCGAACACAGCATTCTGACAAGATCAAGATTGGTCATCTCATTCTCGCCACCGATGTTGTAGCTGCGGCCCAGTTCACCCTTTTCGAGTACCAGCAACAGGGCTTCTGCATGGTCATCGACATGCAGCCAGTCGCGAATGTTGTCGCCTTTCCCGTAAATCGGGATCGGTTTGTCCGCCAGCGCGCTGAGGATGACCACGGGGATCAGCTTTTCCGGAAACTGGTAAGGGCCGTAGTTGTTGGAACAATTGGTAAGAACCACTGGCAGGCCGTATGTTTCGCGCCACGCCCGCACGAGATGATCCGATCCCGCTTTCGAGGCCGAATAGGGTGAGTTCGGCTGGTATGGGCTGTCTTCGGTGAAAAACCCGGTTTTACCCAAGGACCCAAAGACCTCGTCGGTTGATATATGGTGAAACCGGAAATGCTCGGGACGGCCGGCACCCACCCAGTAGGCGCGTGCGGCCTCCAGCAATACATAAGTACCGGTCAGGTTCGTGTCGATGAACGCGGCCGGGCCATCGATCGAACGGTCGACATGGCTTTCAGCGGCCAGATGCATGATCGCGTCGGGCTGGTGCCTGTCCAGTATCGCTGACATGGCGGCCGCATCCCGGATATCCGCGTGTTCAAAAACGTATCCCGGCGCATCCGCAACAGAGGCAACATTGTCCAGACAGGCCGCATAGGTCAGGGCATCGACATTGACGACCGAATGCCCATCGGCAATCGCGCGACGGATAACGGCAGAGCCGATAAAGCCCGCCCCGCCCGTAACCAGAATTTTCATTGTGTGCCCTCGAATACGAAAGGAGATTCAATTTCGCGCAGAAGTGGTGCGATCCGGTCTTTCTCGGACAGCTGGGGTTCTGAATTGCTCTGTGGCCATTCAATGCCGATCTCGGGATCGTCCCAACGAACCGCGCCTTCCGTTTCCGGCGCGTAGGTGTCGGAACACTTGTAGACGATCTCGGTCTCCGGCTCCAACGTCACGAACCCATGCGCGAACCCCGCTGGAACCAACAGCATCCGCCCGTTCTCGAAACTCAGTTCTTCACCGACCCAGTGACCATAGGTGGGCGAGCCTTTGCGGATATCGACCGCTACATCAAACAGCCGCCCACGACCGCAGCGCACCAGCTTGGCCTGCGCCCTTGGCGGAGCCTGAAAATGCAATCCGCGTACCGTGTTCACCGTGCTCGAAAGGGAATGATTGTCCTGAACGAATTGCGTATGAATCCCTTGTGCCGCAAAACTGTCGGCATTGTAGGTTTCTTCAAAGAACCCGCGATGATCGCCAAAACGCTTCGGGGTGATCAGTTTCACTTCCGGAATGGAAAGCGCCAATATTTCCATTGTTACTAATTTTCATCTCTGTGTTGATGTCTCGGCCTGCTATGTCACATTTGTTCCACCGACGCCAAGACCTATGTTGTCCGACCAGCAATTTGAGCGGCTCATCGGTTCCGAAGGTCAGGCGATTATCGCAGGCAAGTTGCGATTCTGGTAGAATACATTGAAATTATTGGGCCATCTCTGCATGAAGGCACAAGAATGGAACAGATAACGAAGCCGCAGGCGCGACAACGCTTGGGCCGAAACCGAAAGCACCGCGACATGGGGCGGCATTCGAGCGCTGAGGCCGGGACGTGTCAATTTCGCCGCGAAGGCCGATCCGCATCTTGCTGCTCAAAAAGGTACAACCCTGCTTTGGCCGAGATATCTTTCGGCGCTCAGGCCGCTTCGAGATTTCCCAACAAGATGGAGGTCATGTCCACGTTGATGACCCCATCCACCGCCACGACATCGACACCCGTCTGATAGGTTACATTGTCCTTGGTAATCCCGGAAAGGTCCGCGTTCTCATCCAGAAAGACCCATTCAGGGTCATGGGCCGTGGGCTGCCCGACGGCGACTTGCAAAATTGCAAGCGCATCCAGGGCGTTTACGGTGCCATCCCTGTTGACGTCTGCGGCTATCAGGTTTTCCGCGGTCGCAGGACCCCATGTCGGATCAAGACCAACCGAGATGCGCAACACTTGCAAAGCGTCCAGCGCGTCAATCTTTCCGCTTGCCGTGGAATAGTGTTTGGTGATGTCCAGCACTCCGGGAAAGGTGCCATCGGGCAATTCCAGATCGAACCGCCCCTGATCATCTGCGGTGGCGGATACCGTACCCCCGCCGTCCGGCGTGAACCGGATTTCCGCATCCGTCAGCCCCGGATTAGCCGCCCCACTGTCCACCGTAATCTGCCCGACCAATCCATCAGAACTGCCCGGGGTCTGCCCGCCCAGGTCCCCGAAATCCACCGGAATATGATCCGGTCCGGCGAAGCCTGCGCCAAAGATATCCGTGCTTGTCAAAGCGCCGCCCGAGGCGGATTGGACCTGCACGACCTCGCCACGATATTCGATCTGAGCCCCGTTTGCCGTGCTGGTAAAGGTGAGTTGCTGAGGCGACCGCAACAGCAGGTAATCGAACATATCCAGTCGATCCAGGCCCGCCTGAAAATCGGTGATTGTGGTCAGACCACTACCCGACTGCATCACGAAGATGTCGGCCCCTGCACCACCCGACATCGTCGTCGCACCCTTCCCTGCAATGAGAATGTCGTCTCCGGCGCCAGCCAGAAGGGTCGTGTCCAGAATACCGCCGCTGAGGATATCGTCCGATGCGCTCCCGTTCACGGTACCGAACCCCTTGCGCACCACACCAAGATCATCAACCGGGACAGTCAGGACTGTCAGTCCGGCATCCTGTTGTGACGTCACGAGAATTTGCAACTCATCACCCACATGCGCAACGCTGATCGATTCGACATTCTGTAAGCCGCTCGCCACCGTATCCGCGAAACTGTCCATATGAACCAGTTGACCTTCGGGTGTCAGAGTGAACAGAGACAGGCCATCATCGCCCCCGCCTGCAACCACGAAGACCCGCCCGTTCACGTCTATGACCGCCAGATCCTGAACCGATTCAAACCGCGTATGAAGCGTATCAAGCACATGGTCCGTCGCCTTCAAACTTCCGTCGCTGTTCAATTGAAGAACACTGAGAGAGTTGCTGCCGGACCCCGCCACCACGACCCAGGATTTACCGTATGCCTCTACGGTCTCGACATCCGTTGGGGTTGAAACACCAAGGGTTCCGAGGGCCGAATCATTGTCGATCTCGGTTAACGTGCCGGTGCCGGAGTCGATGCGATACGTCGAGACAGAGTTTGTTGCCGCGTCACCTGAGACCAGAAAATGTTCCGAACCCGACCGCAACGTCTGCATGGCATCCGCTGTGCCGGCAATCAAACCCGCAAGACTGAGCGTCCCGTTCGCGTTCACATGATAGGTTCCGATGTTGCCGGTATCCTCATGCGCCATCGCAAGGACATCCGAAGACCCAAGTGAAAACTGTACGATGGCCGAGATATCCCCGCCTCCGTTGAGAACACCTGTTTCCTTCAGGCCGCCGATCGTTCCGTCCGCGTTCACGTCATACCCGACCAGGCCCACGGCAGTGTTGATATCGAGCGCAATCTGCTCGGTTCCCGCCAGCGTGATCGGCGTGGCACTGCGCCCCACCTGGAAGGTGATCGAACCGCTGTAATACTCTGTATCAACCAACTGCGGCAGGGCACCTTCGGCCAACCGCCAGACCGCGACGCCGCCACCTGGGCCGGTCACCGAGTAGAGATACGTATTCCCGTTAAGCGTTTTTAAAGCCGTATCGCCGATACCTGAATCGAGCGCCGTGCTCCCCGTTGCCACTACACTTTCGAACTGAAGCATCACAGCCATCACCTCACACGCCACCCCTGGCAGTTACGGCAAGATGACCAGATGAGCAGACCGAAACCGAAGCAGAATTGTGGTGAAAACGAGAAGTTCGGTTTCAGTTTAACTCAATTTTTTCAGGTCCGATCGCAAAGGCAACAAATGGGAAAGACAGATGAGCAAAACGCCAAACAGCACATCCTTTCCTGTTGCGATGATCGCGGACACCACATGCGAGGGCAAGATGACCAAAGCACCTGAGGCCAACAATCGTTCGGCGGTTGACTCGACGGACGGAGATCGCAAATCTCAAGTTCAACAGTGGATCAATGGAAAGCTTGGTCGTTGGGCGGGTCGCGGCGCGGCTGGCGGCCTCATGTCCACATTGATGGCCTTGCCTGCCTTGTCACAGGCAACCATCGAAGAGCTTTACGCCTTCCAGTTCGCAGAGACTATTCCGGGTGTGCGATCCGCCAAGTTGCTGAAAAACGGCGATGTTCTTCTGAAAATGGCTGACGGTCGGACGATGATCGTGGCGGCGGAAAACGTACAGGTCCTGGACAGCGGCGCAATCATGATCGCAGAAGAGGCGGTTGCTGAAATCGCCCAGTTCAGCGCAGCTGAAGCCGGCGTAGCAGCTGGCGGAATCAGCGGCGCCGGGGCTGCACTGGGCGGCCTCGGGCTGGCTGGTGCAGCTGCCGCCGCGGGCGGAGGTGGCGGCGGCGGCGGCGATTCCCCGGAACCTGTCGCGCCTGGACCCCAACCCCAACCGGAACCGAGCTATACCAGCCTGAACCTGGCTGAACTTCAGGCAACGGCATTGAACAGCGCCATTACCAATGCCGCCGCACCAGACGGAACATCGACAGTCGAGGTCACGATAGGTTCGCTGGTCAAAACCGTAACACCCAACGGTGACGGAAGCTGGAGCGTTTCTCTCACTGCGGCCGAAGCAAATGCGCTTCCGCAAGGCGTCTCTACGGTGACAGTCAGACATCTGGACGATTCAGGCACGGAACTGTCAAGCGAATCCGTCAAGTTCGATATTGATTCAATTCCCCCTACCCTGTCGATCACCGGGTTTTCCGATGGCCCTGTTTTGAATTCGATCGAACAGGCGACGGACCTGACGATCACCGGAACAACCGATGCAGAGGACGGGCAGACCGTCACCGTCTCAATGAACGGGCAAGACTATTCGGGCACGGTATCCAACGGACAATGGAGCGTCACCGTTCCGGCAGCAGACCTCTCGGCCCTTCCTGATGGCGCGACGATTGCCGTTACCGCTGATGTTGCAGACGCGGCGGGAAATCCCGCTCAACAAGCCAGCGGAAGCTTTGATACTGACTTTACTGCTCCAACTGTTTCTCTGGATCCCGTGGCTGGCGGCTCGATAGAACTGATCGACGTAGCCGGCGACCTGGCCTTGACCGGTTCCACCACGGCAGAGGACGGGCAGACCATTGTCGTCACGTTCAACGGACAAGTGCATACCGGCACCGCTTCTGGCGGAAGCTGGAGTGTAACGATCCCCAATTCCGATCTGAGCAGTCTTTCCACCGGAGTCCCGGCATCTGTTCTGGTTGCTGTCGAAGACGTGTCGGGCAATCCGGCAGTACCGCTTCTTGTATCGGTTCCCGTGGACCTGACCGGTCCTTCCATTTCGATATCACCGCTTCCTGTTGGTTCCGTACTGAACGCAGTCGATGCCGGATCCGACTTGACCATCAGCGGACTGACGTCAAATGTTGAAGATGGTCAGCAAGTTACCGTAACCCTCGATGGTCAAACATATTCCGGAACAGTATCCGGCGGGGCCTGGAACGTGACTGTGCCAGCTGGGGATCTGGCGTCTTTATCGGATGGGGGCAACTTCTCTGTTACAGCGGATGTCGACGACGCCAGTGGCCTGACGGCACCGCAGGCCGTAGTGACACTTGCCAAGGATGTGACCGCGCCGACGCTCAGCATCGACAGTTTTTCGGACGGAGCTGTCATGAACGCAGCCGAGCGCGCCACGGATCTTTCCATCTCGGGCAGCACGTCAGCTGAAGACGGACAAATCGTAACCGTCAGTCTGAACGGGCAGTCCTATAGCGGAACGGTTACTGGCGGCAACTGGAGCGTAACTGTACCTGCTTCGGATCTGTCGGGGCTTTCTGACGCGGCGACCGTCACCGTAACCGCGGATGTCTCGGACGCTGCCGGGAATCCGGCTCTGCAAGCGAACAACAGCTTTACCACCGATTTCACGCCACCGACGGTCGGAATTTCAACCGTATCCGACGGGGCCGTCATGAACGCCGTTGAACAAGGAACCGACCTGACCGTGTCAGGAACCTCCGATGCGCCGGACGGAACCGTTGTTACCGTCGAAATCACGCGCGCTGACGGCACTACGGACGTCACCGGAACGGCAACGGTAACCGGGGGTGCTTGGACCTATACGGCAACCGTGACAGATTTGTCTGCCCTGCAAGACGACGAGACTTACAATATCAATGCGTCGATCTCGGACGCGGCGGGAAACAACAATCAAACCACGACAAGCTTTGCCACTGACTTCACAGCACCTTCGATAACCATAAACAGTCTGCCTGTGGGTGCCGTGTTGGACGTGACCGAGAGGGGCGTGGATCTTGCAATCTCAGGCACGACCACGGCTGAAGATGGCCAGACCGTTTCGGTCACATTCGGCGGGCAAACCTATACAGGCGTTGCATCAAATGGCGCGTGGGCAGTTACCGTTCCAGCAAGTGAACTTGGAATGCTCTCTGACGGAACGACCTATTCCATTTCCGCCACCGTTGACGATCTGGCCGGAAACAGTTCCGCAGCCGCGAACAACTCACTTTCCACAGATTTTCGCCCCCTGTTGACGTTGAACGATGTCGGGGTCAACAATTCGATTGCTCTTACCGATGCCAAAGCTTCCGGAATAACTCTCGGCGGTTCATCGACCGGATTGTCAATCGGCCAGTCGGTGGATGTCACGTTAAACGGCAGTTCGGTCGGATCTGCAACGGTGGCCGCAGACGGATCCTGGTCATTGGCTGTCGCGGCGTCCAACTTTTCGGCAGTGGAGGCAGGTGATGACCTTGTTTTTTCCGCGCAGGCGACAGTTGCGGGTGGACCAGATCCGCTGCCGGTTTCCGATCAAGCCGTTGCGCACGAATCCGCTGCCTATGTGATCTCTGAAGTTGGGCGCTCGGGATCTACGGTGACATTCGCAATCTATGCCGAAGCCGACCGCGATATCTCTGGCGGTCTGGCTTTGACGGCAGAGCTCGGATTTGACCCTTCGGTTGTCACATTCAACGCGGCGTCGGTTTCGGAAAACAACGCCTTCGATTTGTTCTTGGCCAGCCCGGGCGCCGGGGGCGCGATGAATTTTGCCGGCGCCGCGACAACCTTTACAGATCTTTCTCAGCCGCTTGTTACCTTCAACATGACAATCCAGGACTCCGGCCAACCTATTGAGCTGACAATCAAAACGTCTGATGGCGGACCAACCTCAGTTCAGTTTGGCACCAATGGTGATGACACACTCACCGCTGCGAATACGGACACCATCACGCGCGGCGGTGACGGCGACGATACCATTGATGTTTCTGCGCCAGGGCGAGACATCGTCGTCTTCGAGGCGGACCCGACCAACAATGGTACGGACACTGTGACTGGCTTTACGATTGGCCCGGCTGCGGATGTAACCGACGCACTGATGTTCCACGGGCTGGACACCAATACGCTTCGCGGTGATGGCACCGGATTCGAATTGCTGTCCGCAGGGGACACCTTGGGCACAAACACCGGATTTGTCGGCCTCAGCACGGTACTCGCAGACCTCAACCTCAGCACAATCGAAGCCGCTGTCGAGAGTCTTGCCGGAGCCACGGCGGGCGATGAGCTTTACGTGATGGCAACCGACGGAACAAACAGTGTTCTGGTCAAGGCAGATTTCCAGGCGGCGAACGATGCCAGCGTTGAAACCGTGGCCACGTTCCAAGACCTGAGCGATCTGAGCGGCCTGACCGCAGATAACATCCTGCACACCGACCCAACCGGGGCAACGGCCTGATCCGGACCGGCGCACATACAGACGTAATTCAACATCATGAGGCGGTTATGGCACAGAATGGCTTAACTCCGGTCAGTCTTGGACGACATGGTCATCGGTTCTGGAGGCGGTTCACCTCGTTCGATTTCGCACGGACTATGGCAAATTGCCCCGTGGTCGACGCAGAAATTCTTCAGGCGGCCGCCACATTTCCAATCACTTTTCGGAAATCCGAACACGGCTTTTACCCCATAGCTGTTTTGTCCATGCAACCGAACCAGCCTACGCCATTTGTATCAGCACATGGCAAATGGCTCGCGACTTATGTCCCTTGCGTCTTGCGCTGTGCTCCGTTTCGGCCACAACTGATTGAACCGGACGGTGACGGCAGTGACGAATTGCTTATCGACGAAACGGCGGGGCTTATCACTGACAATCCGGAGGACGAAGCTTTCTTCGACAAATCAGGTCAATTTGCGCCGGAACTGAAAAAAGTCGCAGCTTTCTTTCGCGCCCTGAAAGAGTCGATGAAATACACAACTCATCTGTGTCGTGTTCTTGCTGACATGGGATTGTTTGGTCCGCTTGACTCTTTTCACGGAGTTGAGTTCCCGTGCGGGCATTTTGGCGTCACGCAGAACGCCCTGGAGAAAATTCCCCGCGCGCACTTGTCACTACTTACTTCGAATGGGGGTTTGCGACTGATTCACGCTCATCAGATTTCGCTGACCCATAGTATCTGGCTGACACATGCTCATGCCCGCGCAGATCGGGTAGCTGATGGTTCTCTGACACAACAGACCACCGGTGTTTCTGGGTTCATGGACGCGTTGATTGCGGCACAACAGAAAGAAGAAGCCATGGACCGTTGCAGCCAGGAGGGTCACCATGCGTTCCTGTAAAGCAGTGTTGTCCTGGGTTGCGTTCGCTCTGCTTGCAATACCGTTGTCTGCCTGCACGCCGCCTCCTGATTTGACTTCAGTGGCAGTATCCTTTGCACCCGGGACCACCGGTGCCGGGGCAGCAAAGCCATCGGCAAAGCTCAGCAGCAGTGCATTCGGGCAACGCGTGCGCCAGGCGGTAGAGACAAGCCCGACACTGGCGCAAAGTAATACCAGGATGGATATCGCATCAGCCAATCAAGATGCGGCCGAAGGCGCCTTTCTTCCACAGATATCGTTGGGAATAAATGCACGGTCCGAACGGGTCGAATCGGATATTGCAGATGTTTCACCCTATCTGAGAATTTCACAATTGGTTTATGACGGTGGGGCTGCCTCGGGGGATCTGACGGCAGCCCGGGCACGTGTTCTGGAAACACGGGGCGATCAAATTCAGACGGCATCGGCCACGGCTCTGGCCGCCATCGAGACCTATGTGCTTGTCCTTGATCAACGAAAGTTGCTCCGCATCGCGGCCGACAATGTCTCGGTCCATGAAGAACTGGTGCGTCAGATTTCGGAACGCACAGCGGGTGGCGCCGGTTCAAATGCAAATGTTCTGACCGCACAATCCAGAATGGCGGATGCACGTACAAGACTTGCTGACGCACGAGCACGAACTGATCGGGCCGAAGCGCGGTTTCGAGAAGTGTTCGGGACTTTTCCTGGCTCATTGCCCCCTCCTGTACCGGCCCCACTGCTGAATAGAAGTGATGCCCAGATCGTGATGAACAGCCCTCAGATCCGCAGGGCGGATGCTGGCTTGCTGGCAGCCAAAGCGGAGTGGTCGGCAGCTCAGGCGCGGCGGAAACCGAATGTTCGGGTCGCCGCATTTGCCAACCAGGATGACACTCGGGATGCAAATTTTGGCGTCGATCTTTCTTTCAACTACGAGCTGGACAGCACCGGCCAACGCCGCGCCGCCATCGCAGCAGCAGAAGCCAAAGTGAAAGAAACGGAATTCGCGAGAGAGCAATTGGTTCGCGAAATCATGCGGGAGCTGGGCTTTATTCGATCCGATCAAAAAGCAGGCGCGGAACGGCTGCGCGCGGCCCGTATTGCGGCAAGTGCTAATGCCGACAGCGTTACTGCGTCCCGCGCACAGTTCTCGATTGGGCGTCGCAGCCTGATCGAAATCCTGGACGCTCAACGCGATTACGTAAATGCGCAAGAACGCCTGATTCTGGCCGAACAGAGTTATTTTCTGACCAACTACGCGGCTCTGAGCCTTACCGGAGACATTCTGGACCTGCTCGGAATTTCGCTTGGCAATTGGAACGAGGTGAAATGAGCACGTTGGAATCAATGCAAGACCGCGCTCGCTTGACATGCTACGAAGCCTGCCTTTTGAACATTGCCGCGACGCTTGAACGCCCTCTGACCCTTGCAACGATCCAGGCGTCGCAGACCGGTTCAGACGGGGATCTGACTGTTCGTGACATCATCTCGGTAGCGGAAAACACAGGTCTACAGGCGGGCTATGGCGAGCGGCGCATCACGAGTTTTGACGAAGCATTGGCTCCGGCCTTGTTGCTGATGACCGAAAACAAGGCCGTTGTGTACCATGGCCGCACAAAAAACGGTGCCTTGCTGGTCTATGACCCGGAACTTGGCGAAGGAATCGGCGAAGTTTCAGAAGAACGGCTGGCCAAATCCTACACCGGTTTCGCTGTCTTGTTTCGGCGAAATCATACAGATGAACTGGACGCCGGCCACACAGCTTACCGAGGTCATTGGTTTCGCGCGGCACTGTCCGCCAATCGATGGACTTACGTACAGGTTGCTCTTGCTGCGGCGCTGGCAAACCTACTTGGCTTGTCGACGTCAATTTTCATTATGGTCGTCTATGACCGTGTGTTGCCCAATGAGGCAACCGAATCGCTCATTGCCTTGACGGCAGGCGTGGCTCTGGCGCTTCTTTTTGACTTCGCGCTGAAACTGCTGCGGGCCGCGTTCATCGACAAGGCCGGGCAAAAAGCCGACTTGCTGATGGGACGGCGAATTTTCGACCACGTTCTGAATATCCAGATGAAGTCGCGCTCGGGTTCCACCGGCGCCATGACCAGTACCATCCGTGAATTCGAGACCCTGCGCGAGTTCTTTACGTCCGCAACGCTTGTTGCCGTCGTGGATCTGCCGTTCATCGGGTTGTTCGTTTTTGTCATTTACCTGGTCGGCGGACAACTGGCATTGGTCCCGGCTCTGGCCGTACCAGTGGTTCTGCTGACAGGTTTGGCCGTACAGCCGCTTCTGTCCCGCATGGCAGAAAAGAGCCTGTCTGACGGGCAATCCAAACAATCGGTCCTCGTCGAAGCTGTCTCGGGCCTGGAAACCCTAAAGACAACGGCCGCTGGCCGGCAAATGCGTTCCCGTTGGGAGCAGGCGATAGAACGGCAATCCTCGCACGGTGCTCAGAGCCGGGCCGTTACACAATTTGCCCTCAACCTGACCGGTTTTACGCAACAATCTGCTCAGGTGTTGATCGTATTTTATGGTGTTTTTCTGATCACAGACGGGCAGACAAGCATGGGCGCTTTGGTTGCCTCGGTGATGCTGACAGGGCGGGCCCTGGCACCTTTGGGGCAACTGGCTCAGACGTTGACAAGGCTTAACCAAGCCCGAAGTGCATACCGAAACCTCAACGCGCTGATGATGGCGGAAAGCGAACGCCCACAAGGCCGAACATGGGTGAACCGGCCCCATTTCAAAGGAGAGATCGCCTTCAACAACGTGTATTTTTCCTACCCTGACCAGGGGGAAGATACCCTGCAAGGCGTTTCATTCACGATCAAACCGGGTGAAAAAGTGGCGATCCTGGGTCAGATTGGCTGCGGAAAAAGCACCATCGCACGTCTGATGCTGGGATTGTATGCGCCGCGCGTTGGATCTGTTACGTTCGACGGCCTTGATATACGCCAGATCGATCCTGGCGATCTGCGCCGCAATATCGGATCCGTCCTGCAAGACATATGGCTCTTTTCCGGATCTGTCCGAGACAATATCGCAAGTGGCGCAATCCGGCCCAAAGATCGCGAACTGATCGAAGCAGGCCGCGCCGCCGGGGTTGAGGATTTCTTAGCCAACCATCCCGGGGGTTACGATCTTCAACTCGCGGAACGCGGCGAAGGCCTCTCTGGCGGACAGCGGCAAGCCATTGCCCTGGCAAGGGCGCTCATAGGCCGTCCGCCGGTTCTCCTGCTGGATGAACCAACAAGCGCGATGGATGTCAAAACCGAAGCCCAGGTTATCCAACGTCTGAAAGAATGCACGGCAGAGTCCACCATGGTTGTCATTACACACAGAACCAGCCTGTTGGAGCTTGTTGACAGAGTCATCATCCTTGAACACGGGAAAATCGCGGCGGATGGCCCCAAAAGCATGCTGACGCAACATGTTCGTCGGACAGGGAGGCACCTGAATGTCGCAGCATCCTGATCTGGCCACTCTGGCACGAGAGATGCAGGGACGCTCTCCTGTTCGGAGTTCCTTGCTGCTTTTGGTGATTCTGCTCTGCCTGATCGCCGCCGTACTGTGGGCGCATCTGACCGAACTGGACGATGTCACGCGCGTGGACGGCCGGATCGTGCCTTCCGGCGACATTCAGCTGATCGAAGCCACCGAGCCCGGCGTATTGCAGTCGTTGCACGTGCGCGAAGGCCAGCTGGTCGAAAAAGGTTCACTGCTGATGGAACTGGAAACAACTCAAATTGACAGTCAGCTCAGTCAGGAACAGCAACGCGCGTTCGGGCTGATGGCGCGCATCCAACGTCTTCGGTCCGAAATTGATGGGGCACAACTGGATTTCGATGTTCAACTGATCAACGGCGCGCCTACCGTCGTGCAATCTGAAACCGCGCTGTACCAAGGACGGCGGGCCGAATTGGAGGCAGAAATAGCCATCCTGGAGCGTCAGCGTCAGCAAAAACAGCGAGAGTTTGAGGAAGGCCTGGTCGATCAAGTGACGGCAGAGGAAACCCTGTTGGTCCTGGCCGAAGAAAGGGCGATCATGGCGCCGCTGGTCGAGCGTCAAATGGAGCCTGCAACAACATTGCTTGCGTTGCGGCGGAGTGAAGCCGAATGGCGCGGTCGCAAGGTGCGGGCAGAAGCTGTAACCAACAGATTGCAAACGGGCCTGGACGAAATCGACGATCGGATTCAGGCGGTGCGAAGCCGGTTTCGCAGCGCCGCGCTGACGGACCTGGCGCTTGCCACTGCCGAGCTGGCTGCTTTGCAACCCGCCCTGCCCGCTTTGCGCGACCGGGCGTCAAGGGCGCAGGTTCGGTCTCCGGTACGCGGCATTGTAAACCGGATTCATCGCTCAACCATCGGCGGTCTCGCCCGCAGTGGAGAGGACCTTGTTGAAATCGTGCCGCTGGACGACACATTGCTGGTTGAAGCCTATGTAAAGCCTGAGGACATTGCGTTTCTGCACGCGGGTCAGCCTGTGAAGGTCAAAATCACGGCTTATGATTTCGCACGATACGGGGCGTTGGATGGTGAAATCATCCGCATCGGTGCAGACACGGTCACACGATCAGAGCGGAATGACGAAGAGGTCTTTGTGGTCGAAATCCGAACCAAAAGCACCATGCTTGACGGGAATGGCATAGCAGTCGAAATCATACCTGGAATGATCGCCGAAGTGGACATTCTGTCTGGCCGGAAATCAGTGCTGGATTATGTTCTGCAACCGGTTGTTAAAATAAAGGATCAGGCACTGCGCGAATGAGCGATGGGGCAATTGGGGACAGTCGAGTGGGTTCCAATATGGATATCACGGTGTCAGCAGCCTCCGGGAAAACCGGGGCGGTTCAAACAGACATGGAAAACAACTCATCTGACCAAGTTTCTACCGGTCGGATCTGCATCTACTTCCAACCAACATCACCCAAGAATATATACCCTGCTCCATAGATCGTCTTGATCAACCGCGGGTTCTTGGGGTCCTCTCCCAGCTTTGTGCGTAACCTGGAAATCCGAACATCCATCGCCCTGTCAAAACTGTCGCCGGCTGCACCGCCCAGGGACTCCTGCATTTGCCCCCTGCTGATCAGCCGCTTGGGGCTTTCCAGAAACAGACGAAGGACTTCCCCCTCGGCATGGCTGAACGGTGTTTCCTCACCTGTGTCACTTTCAAGAACATATCGGTCAAAATGTGCGGTCCAGCCGTTGAATTCCGCCGTATCCGAATGTGAGGTCTGAGTGCGGGGTGTTCTTAACCTTGCCCTGATCCGCGCCACGACTTCCGCAGGGTCAAACGGTTTCGTAATATAGTCGTCTGCGCCAAGTTCCAGCCCCGTAACACGGTCCTGCACCTGCGCCCGCCCCGAAATGATGATCACGGCCGCGCCTTGTTCCAGCGCCAGACGATGAACCAACGCCAGCCCATCCGTGTCCGGCAAAGACAGGTCGACCAGACAGACATCAGGCGTCACACGATTGAGCGCAGCCTCGAACTCTCGCGCGCGGGAAAAACTCTGCGTTCGGAACCCGGCATCCTCCAGAGCGTCAGTCAGGATGCGTCGGATTTCGGGTTCGTCGTCGAGGATGGTAACCAGCGGTTGCGTCATCAGGCGGCCTCGGTTTGGATCAGAGCTGACAATTGAGCCTGCGAAAACGGTTTACGCAACACCGGGGCCAACGCAAGGGCGCGCTGGTACAACGGGTCCGAACTGGGCAGCGACGTCATAAGGATACATGGCAATCCCGGCTTCACCTGCCGCAAAATGTCCAGACCGGTACCACTTCCTTCCAGACGGATATCGGACAGGACAAGAGAAATGTCTTCAACGCTGTTTATCAACGCCAGCGCCTCATCTACCGAATTGGCCTCGATGACGGCGAAGCCCAGCTCTACCAGCATATCCCGAAACTGCCCCCGCAGATCTTCGCTGTCTTCGACCAGAAGCACCAAACCGCCTTGCACGGGCGGAGCTGGCCGATAGGGCAGCCGCAAAACAACGGACGCGCCTGATGGCGTGTTTTTGAGATGCAAATCGCCACCGGCGAGCTTCACAGTGTCATACACCATGGGCAGACCCAGCCCCGACCCGTCGCTTCCCTTGGTGGTAAAGAACGGGTTCAGCGCCTTTTCCAGCGCCTCGGGTGTAAAGCCCGGGCCAGTGTCTGATACGGCGATTTCAACCCAAATTTCTCCGATGGTGTGCGCGCTGATTGTAATCTGGCCCGAACTGCCACAGGCATCCCGCGCATTCAGCACCAGGTTCAGCAACGCATCCTGCACCATTCCCGGATCCAGCATCAAAGCCCGGTCCGGCAAAGTGTTGACCACCGACAAACCGACGCCGCGCGGCAAGGAAGGCGAGGCCAATATTCTCAGGTCTTCCAGCAGCGCCTTCATGTCCGTGGCCTGAGGCTGTGGCGTTCGGTTCCCGGTCATGTCTGCAATTCGGTTCAGCAATTGCCCACCCCGACGCGCGGTTTGCTGTGTCGCGGCAACCAGTTCATGTGCTTCATCCGGCAGGTCCATTTTGTTCAGTTTGGACTGCATCCCAAGGATGATCGTCAGCAAATTGGAGAAGTCATGAGCCAATCCACTGGTCATCTGGGCGGCCATGGCCCGCCGGCGCGTTTGCTGCAAAACGACGCGCGCCTGCGTTTCTTCGGTGATATCAACCGACATTACATAGACGCCTCCGGCGTCATCCGGCGTGAACGAAACCCGGATGCGGCGGGAATCCTGATCCTCGTTGAACTCGAATACGGAAGCTTCTCCGCCATATGCTTTTGCCAGATGCGCTTCGACCCGCCGAAACGCGGCGGCACCAAGCGCTTCAGATATGTGAAGCCCCAGAATTTCCGACGGGCGCCCGGGCAGGACCGCACTCAAACGGCGGTTGGAGTAGTCATATCGACCAGTGCTATCCAAATGCGCGATATGAGCCGGCATCATTTCCGTCATCATGCGTGTGCGGGCTTCGATCTCGGTCAGCTCGCGTTTGGCCTCTTCCAATGCCTTGATGGTGGCCGCAAGCTTTCGGTTGGTTGCTGACAGTTCTTCGGCGTGGCCGAGCAATTGTTCCGACAGTTCTTCCGATCGCGCCCGCAGCAGGTTTTCTGCACGCCGGGTGCCGGTTATGTCGGTATAGACCGCAACCCATCCACCCTGCGGCAGCGGCGCGCCTTCTATCGAGATAACCTGCCCGTTGGGCCTTACGCGTTCCATGTAATGAGGCTCAAACGCCAAAGCCTGCTCGACGCGCAGGTTCACCATTTCTTCCACACTTTCTTCGTCACCGTATTCGCCACGGCTGGCGAGAAAATGGATGGTATCCCGAAACAAGGCTCCGCGTTCGACCAGCTCGTCCGGCAGGTCGAACATTTCCTTGAACCGACGATTGCTCAGCACCAGTTTCAGGTTGCTGTCATAGATCGAAAGCGCCTGACCGATGAGATTCAGTCCGGCAGTCGTCATCGCCTTTATGCGCTGTTCGGTGATGTCCAGGTTCGTCTTCTCCACACCCCATGGGTACCATCAGAATTGATGCGCCGGTAGTGGAATTGATGAACGACAAAAAGTCCCATGCAACTTGCCTGATCCAACTGAAAAGAGGACGAAAGCGGGCAGTGATCCTAATACCTGGAACGGGACTTCGCGCCTTCGGAAGTGATGGAGTGCAACGACAAGGTATGATCCATGTTTCGCATCCGATGGCGCAGCATCTGTCTGCCCAACCGGGCAAGATCGTCCGCAAACTCGGGGTTTTCCGCAAGATTTTCGAATTCTCCCTGTCCCTGGTGGTCAAACAGGATCGGCGGGAGGTCAGCTGCAAATTCGATCAACGTGAATCGTTCGTCCCGCAATATTCCCAGACATGAATCACTGTTGCCCGTTCCCAACCGCTGTTGCCAGACGGTCGGTTCTTCGGGTTCCGAGAAATCCAGCTCGCTGAAGGAATAGCTGCGCCAGTCATCGGGAACGTCGCCATGCAACAAGGGTAGCAAAGACCTGCCATCCATGGCGTTTGGAACTGTCTGCCCAATCCAATCAAGGATTGTCGGCGTGACATCAATTGATTCGGTAGGAACGGTGACTTTTGCGCCGGCCCGTGCCTCGTTCCCCGGCAGGCGTATCATCAACGGTGTGTGATAGGCCGCATCGTACACAGTCATTTTCCCCCAGCTGTACCTATCGCCCAGCATTTCGCCATGATCAGCCGTTATGATCAGCATGGTATCGTCGTATTGCCCGCTGTCCTTGAGATACTGAACAACGCGCCCGATATGGTGATCGACCTCGGTCGCCAATCCCAGATAAACGGCGCGCAAAGTGCGTATATTTTCATCCGTTGGCTCAACATCAGCAAAGCCATGAACAAACTTTTCTGCCGTATAGGCGTCCAGCTTTGGCCCGAAAAACGGATGAAGCGCCTTCTCAGCGGCTTCGCTCGGCAATCGCTGCGGCAGCGGTATATCCGCCGGATCGTACATGTCGTTATACGGAGCAGGCGCAACCAAAGGTGGATGCGGACGGATGTACGTCAGATGAGCAAACCACCCCTGGCCACGATGAGGTGCAATACCGTCCAGAAACGCATCGGTCAGGAAGGCTGTGTCGCTGTGTTCCGCCCGATACATGGCCGGGTCGTTCAGCTTGGGAGCGTGACCATCCGGAGAGACAGGCTTGTAGACATCCCAATATGTATCGAACGTGTAGCCTTTCTTCATCAAATACGATTGCCAGGGGTATGACTCTTCCAGGCGCATTTCGACAACTTCAAGGAACCCGTTCATCGGTTGCTCGTAAGATTTGAGCACGGGGTCGTTGGGATCATGGACTCGGGGGTCGGCAGACGTATCGGTGTACCCGAACAGCATCGGCATATAACCCGCCTTTCGCATTTCCGTGGCGATGTTCGGCGTATCATGACGCAGCGGCGTACCATTTCGCACGGAACGATGGTTCATCGCGTATTGGCCGGTCAAAATCGATGCGCGGGATGGCCCACAGGGGTTGGTGACAGAGAAGTGGCGCGTAAAACTCACCGCTTCGTCCATGAAAGCCCGCAGGTTCGGTAGCTTCACGTGCTCGGCCAGAGCGCCGTTCAGGCAATCTGCCCTCAATTGGTCGATGATGATGAACAGAACGTTCTTGGCGTTATGCATACCGACTTCTCCGAATTCCGCACCCAGGGTTCCGCAGCGGAATGTGTCCCGCTTCCGATCTTCGCGCAACCGATTAGTCGAACAGCCCTGCGTTTTCTTTTCCGGCCTGACTTGAACCGAAAAAAATACGTTCCTGGTGCCCAGTTACGCTTGCTCCAACTCATGGTCCGGCGTGACGCCAAGGCCATTCTTTGCGGCAAAAACCGGGTCACATGGCACAAAGTCATTGCGGGCATTGAATGTTTTACTTCACATGGCACCATGACGCAGCCAACGATAACATCAGAGCGCGACGCCAGCGGTAAACAAGTGCGCATTTCTGGTGAGTTGCTCACACAATCCCTGCAAACCGTGGAGCGTGATTTTGCGGCGGTCAAACCTTGCGGGGGCAATGTCATTTTTGATCTGTCCGGCGTCGAAGCACTGGACACGGGCGGAGCCTGGCTGGTTGCAGACCTGGGCCGGAGGTTCACGTCAAACGGTGCCACGCTGGAAATTCAAGGCGTGAAACCCGCGCATGCGGCGCTGATAGAAACCGTGACCCGCAGTATCCCGGACAAACCCGGCAAGCTCGAGGACCCTCGTGGATTTCTGGACTGGGTTGCTCATGTGGGTCAGGGCACATTCGGAGCCTGGAAGGATACCCTGTCGATCCTCGAATTTCTGGGCCTCACCCTGCACCGCTTGTTTCGGACCCTGATCATGCCGTGGCGCCTGCGCAAAGCGGCCCTTGTCACTCATATGGAGGAAACCGGGGTCAAAGCCCTTCCCATCGTGGCCCTGATGGGTTTTCTGATCGGTGTCGTGCTGGCCTTTCAGGGTGCGACACAATTGAAACAGTTCGGGGCCGAAATCTTTGTGGTCGAACTGATTTCGATCTCGATTCTGCGAGAGCTGGGAATTTTGCTGACCGCCATTATCGTCGCCGGCCGCTCGGGTTCGGCATTCACGGCCTCGATTGGTTCGATGAAAGTACAGGAAGAGATCGACGCCATGCGAACACTGGGCCTTGACCCGATCGAGGTTCTGGTCATTCCGCGTGTGTTGGCGTTGCTGATCATGCTGCCCATTCTTGGCTTTGTCGCAGATATGGCCGGCCTATTCGGCGGCGCCCTGATGAGCTGGATCGATCTGGGCGTAAGCCCGGGCATGTTTGTCACTCGTCTGAAAGAAAACACCGATGTCTGGCAACTTGCAGTTGGCTTGATCAAGGCACCGTTCTTTGCATTGGTCATCGGGGTCATAGCCTGCTGGCAGGCCTTGCAGGTCAAAGGGTCGGCCCAGAGTGTGGGGCAGCGCACAACCGCCTCGGTCGTGCAATCCATTTTCATGGTGATTGCAATCGACGCATTGTTTTCGATTTTCTTTTCCGAAATCGGAATCTGACATGAACGATAGCACGCAACACGAAACGGAACAGAACGCATCGCAGCGTGACGCCGTAATCCGCGTTCGCGGTCTCAGAAGCCAATTCGGAACGCAGGTGGTTCATGACGATCTGAACCTTGATGTCTGGCGTGGCGAGGTTCTGGGCATTGTTGGCGGGTCCGGAACCGGAAAATCCGTTTTGCTTCGTACGATTGTGGGTCTGAACAAGCCAGCCGCCGGCAGTATCGAAGTGCTGGGCGTGGATGTCTTGAACGGCCCTGAAGAAGATCGCCGCAGGATCGAACGCCACTGGGGCGTGGCCTTTCAGGACGGCGCGCTGTTTTCATCGCTGACCGTATTGCAAAACGTGATGGCCCCACTGCGAGAGCACACGGGCATCAGTGAAAAACTGATGGAGTCACTGGGTGCGTTGAAGATCAGCCTCGTGGGTCTGCCCCAGCTGAGTTGCGGCAAGTTTCCATCGGAACTGTCGGGCGGCATGCGAAAGCGCGCCGCACTGGCGCGGGCGCTGGCGCTTGATCCCGAAATCGTTTTTCTGGATGAACCGACTGCCGGATTGGACCCGATTGGCGCGGCTGCATATGATGAACTGATCGGCGAATTGCAGCAGGCACTTGGGTTGACTGTTTTCATGGTCACCCACGATCTGGACAGCCTTTACGCCATCTGCGACCGAATTGCAGTGCTTGCAGAAAAACGCGTGCTGGTTGAAGGTCCGATTGAGGATATGACCAAAGTGGACCATCCTTGGGTGCAGGAATATTTCACAGGCCCCCGCGCCCGCGCGGCGCAACAGAAGGGTCAGGGCAGGTAAAAGCGATGGAAACCAGAGCAAATTACATCCTGATCGGCGCGTTCACCCTTGCGGGGCTGTTGGGCGTATTCGGCTTTTTCCTGTGGTTGGCGAAATTCGAAGTGACCCGCCAATACGCTTATTACGATGTATTGTTCGACAACGTCTCGGGGCTTTCGGCGGCGGGTGGGGTAAATTTCAACGGTCTTCCTGTTGGGCAGGTGCTCTCTTTGAACCTGGACAAGGACGATCCGTCCAAGGTTCGCGTGCGTATAGAAGTGGATGCAGATATTCCGATCACCGAAGAAACGATCGCCCAGCTTCAATCGCTGGGTGTAACCGGCGTCGGTTACGTTGAACTTACCGGCGGGTCGCCGACTGCCAAAAGGCTGCCGCAGGACAGCGTGATCAAAAGCAAGCGCAGCACCATCCAGTCATTGTTTGAAGGCGCACCGAAGGTGCTGGACGAAGCCGTAACCCTACTGGAAAGCCTGAACAAGGTCGTTGACGACAAGAACCGCCAAGCCGTGAACAGCATTCTGGACAACCTTGCCTCTGCGACGGGCCGGCTGGACAAGACTTTGACAAGTTTTGAATCCGTGGCCAGCGACATTGGCAGTGCAGCCAAGGATATTGGTGAGTTTTCGAAACGTCTGGACCCTCTGATCGAAACGGCCGATACGACCCTCAAGACTGGCACGGAGACGCTCAATTCGGTTAAATCCGCGTCCGAGTCAGCCAGGGCCGCGCTGGACGAAGCGAAAACGACGATCGAAACAGCAGACCGCATCTTGCAGCAGGACGTTCGACCTTTCATCGAACGCGGGTCGCAACTGGCCGAACGGTTGACCCTCTTGTCGGATGAGGGCAGCGTCACTTTGGGGATCGTGAACGAGACCGTGTTGAACGCCAACACGACACTTGGTTCGATAACATCCACAATGGACACGGCCAAAGGGGCGTTATCTTCGGCGGAAACGGCCTTTGAATCAGCCAACCGCGTCATGGAAGAAGACGTGGCGCCCGTTGCGGAAGATATCCGGAAGGCGGCCAACCAGGTCACCGAAACAGTCTCGAACATCACCGGCAAGATCGATCAGATTTCAGACGATGTCCTGAGCGCTTCGAACTCTGCCTCAGAGCTGCTGGGGACAATTGACGGCATCGTTCAGACCAACCGCCGGCAGGTATCGGACTTCCTGCGTGTGGGTCTGCCGCAATTCATCCGCTTCATCGAAGAATCCCAACGTCTGGTGATCAGCCTCGACCGTCTGGTGGACAAGGTCGAACGTGATCCTGCGCGGTTTCTGCTGGGCACCCAAGCATCGGAGTTCCGTCAATGATCAAGCCTGCAATTGCAATTCTGACGTTTGCATTGGTCGGTGGATGTGCCGGGTTGGGCACTTTGAAACAAGCCGCGAAACCCAACGATCTGTATCTGTTGACACCCAAAAGCACGTTTTCGTCGGCGCTGCCGCGAATACAGAAACAGATCGTCGTTGAAGAACCAACAGCAACCGCCGCGGTGAACACGGATCAGATCGCCATTCAGCCCACCCCGTTTCAGGTCCAGTATCTGCCACAGGCACGTTGGGTGGATCGGGCACCTCTGATCGTTCAGACGCTGTTGATCGAAAGCTTTGAGAATTCTGGCAAAGTCGCCGCCGTTGGCCGGTCAACGGTTGGGTTGCGCGCTGATTACGTGATCGCACCGGACCTGCGCGAGTTTCAGGGCATTGTTGTCGCGGACCCCGAGAACGGAGACAAAATCCGTATCGAAGTGCGCATGAACATCAAGGTCATCGATGAATACGACGACAAGATCATCGCCTCGAATTCGTTTCAGGAAAACGTCATTTCAGCGAGCGACCAGACATCAGATCTGATCAAAGCGTTTGATTTGGCCTTGGGGCGCGCGATGCGGGATGCCGTTGAATGGAGCATTCGCAGGATCAACACGCATGTGGTCAACAATCCCAGATCGAACCCCAGTTGAGGTAAGCCACATGTCGAAACGGCGGGCGCGGGCGCAATTCGCCCACACCCCTTCTGGGTAAACGGTTGTTTGTTCCGGATCCCGCCTCAGAAATGAGATGCCGAAGCGCGTTTCCAATCCGCCGCGAATTCCTCGGGAACCACATCTGCCAGCAATGCACCATCCTCGAGATAGGTGTAAAGCTCGCCATAGGTGCGCTCATGCTCGTCCGCCGTGCGCCGCAAAATGTCGCGTGGATGCAGCTCGGACACTTTTTCCTTTCCCATCGCACCCAAGAGTTCGCGGAAGCTTTCCAGTGTTGCATCGTGATACCGGTGAACGCGCCGCCGCTTTTGCGGGATGTTCACCGCGCGCCCCCGAACGGGATCCTGGGTGGCGACCCCGGACGGGCAACGGTTGGTGTTGCAATGCAAGGCCTGAATGCAACCTACGGCAAACATCATCGCCCGCGCGGCGTTGCACATATCTGCACCAAGCGCGAATTTCTCGACCATGTCGTATCCGGTCGCCACTTTGCCCGCACAAATGATCCGGATCTTGTCACGCAGCCCAACCCCACGCAGGCAATTGTTTGCGAAAATCAGCGCCTCGTTCAGGGGCATGCCCAGACGGTTGGTGAACTCGACCGGAGCCGCGCCCGTTCCCCCTTCCGATCCATCAATGGTGATGAAGTCCGGCAAAATCCCTGTCTCGAGCATGGCCTTGCAGATCGACATGAATTCGGACGGGTTGCCAATACACAATTTGAAGCCGACAGGTTTGCCGCCTGACATTTCGCGCAGATGTTGAACAAAATGCATCAACCCCGAGGGCCCGTCAAAAGCACTGTGAGTTGGGGGGGAAATCACATCCTGATGCTCGGGCACCCCGCGGATTTCGGCTATTTCGGCATCGACCTTGGCAGCGGGCAGAACGCCCCCATGCGCAGGCTTGGCACCTTGGGACAATTTGATCTCGATTGCCTTGACCACATCCTTTGTGGCCCTTTCGGCAAACTTGTCCTTGTCAAATCCGCCTTCCGGCGTTCGACACCCAAAATAGCCCGTCCCGATCTGCCAGATGATGTCGCCGCCTTCGGCCAGATGGTGAGGAGACAACCCGCCTTCACCGGTGTTGTGGGCAAAGCCTCCGTCCTTTGCCCCGCCATTCAGCGCGCGGATGGCGTTGGCGCTAAGCGCGCCGAAACTCATGGCCGAAACATTGAGACGCGAGGCGCTGTATGGCTTTGTGCATTGCGGTCCACCCAGCATCACGCGGAGTTCACTTTCATCTACGTGTTTGGGCGCAAGTGAGTGATTTGCGCGGTGATAGCCAACCTCGTTAATGTCGTATTGTGTTCCGAAAGCCTGCGTGTCCATCTGGCCCTTGGCGCGAGAATAAACCAGCCCGCGAATGATCCGGTTGTAAGGTCTGCCGCTTTCGTTGGTTTCAACGAAATACTGTCGGATTTCCGGGCTGACGAATTCAAGCATGTACCGGAAATGACCCAGAACCGGATAGTTGTTCAGCACATTGTGCTTGGTTGTCAGAATGTCGTAAAGGCCGATGACCGCGTAGGGCACCAAGATGACCAAAAGCCAATGTAGGGGTGGCCAGAAGAACCCCAACAGCAACACGAGCGGCAAGCAGACATAGCTCAGAAAATAGTAGATCCTGCGTACAATCATGTTCCTGTCTCCTTGTGTTTCCGACCGGTCGTTGCGCGTTCCAACAGCACTCAACGTGAAACAGATTGATTTTTAATTGCAAGCTTTCGCAGGAATTTATCCGCTCAAAGACGAAAACGTGAAAACGCGTTACGGCCGCTCGACAGTTGAACAGGGTGTCGCCAGTGGATATGCCACGCATACCAGAACACGACAGGCATACACGTGACAAAGACGCATTCCCAACCCCGGCGCGACCGAAAGAGCCTTATGTTTCTCGCTGTCTTTGCCGGCGGGGCGCTGGGATCGTTGCTGCGCGAAGTATTCGCGCTGGAAATCCCCGGCCTCGGTTTCCTGACGTCGACCTTCGGCATCAACGTGGCGGCCTGTTTCGTCCTGGGGTGGCTGTATTCAATACGTCACAAGGTGCACGCGCATGTGCTGCATCTGGGCGCGGTCGGGTTTTGTGGTGGGTTGTCCACCTTTTCGTCTTTTGTGGCTGATCTGGAACGTATTGCCGGAAGTGATCCGTGGGCCGTGCCGCTTGCCGTCGGGTTGGAAATCGCTTTCGGAATTGGCGCTGCGCTGGTCGGAGAGAAGCTGGGCAACCGTTTTCATTCCGAAAGGTCACCGTCATGAATGACCTCTATCTTCATGCGATGTTCGGACTGGGCGGAGGCCTGGGGGCGGTCCTACGTCATTGGCTGGCTTTGAAAGTGCGGCACGACTTGCCCTTTTCAACGTTGATCGTCAATGTAGTGGGCAGCCTGCTGCTGGGGGTCTGGATCGGCTATCTGGGCGGCCCTGTCGACATCCCCGAAGACCAAAGACGGCTGGTCTTTGGATTCTGCGGCGGGTTCACCACGTTTTCCAGCTTTGCCTATCAATCTCTTGAACTTCGGCGCGAGCGCACTCTGGTTCTGGCGGCTGGCAATATCCTGATCAGCCTGGCGCTGTGCTGGTTCGCCCTGTGGCTTGGGCTGACCTTGACGCGCTAATGCACATGAGCGGCAACACCTGACCCGGAATTCGGAGCACGACAGAAGAAAAGCAATGGAATTGTCGCCAAGGCAAGCAGACCCAGATTGTTGAACACGGTCAGATAGGAAATCATCTCGGCCTGCTTCATGATTTCCTGGCCCAGAATGGCAGCACCTTCAGCGCTGTCTGGTGCAAGGCCGTGCGGCCGATAAGCTTGGGCCGCAGGGTTGTAAGGCGTCACGTTCTGGCTGAGCACCGCCGCAGGGGTCATTTGCCGTCCACCCACCAATCGGAAGACTCGACTATACGAGAATTGCGGTGCGTCGGCGGACACCGAGGATCAGGGGCGAAGGGTCAGGTTTGAGACCCATCCATCGGCCGCAGCACGGATCTTGGCTCAGGCAAGGTTGGTTTCCGCTATTTCAAACTGTGCCCGCGAAAACAAAAAATCATCCTGTTTCGCTTTCAACCCGCTTTTCAGTGCCTCCAGACCAGAACAAGCCCGTCCGCAATTGCAGCGATTACCAAAGCCACGGCCTTAGTTTTGAGTGGCTTCTTTCTCACATCCCCTTTTTTCTGCAATCCACGAAAATTACATCACATGCATATGCATTCGAACTGCCAGATTGCCCAGCACCCAGACCGTTCCAAGGATCATGATCAACAGAACCATGGTGGAAAACAGAACCAGATGCAGGTCTTCGCGGCTGCTGCGCCGGCGATCGATGTGCAGGAAATAAACGAGTTGCAGAACAAGTTGGGCCAGACCCAGCAATCCAATGGTCAGGTAGACACCGGGGGTTTCGATCCCAAACAGGTAGGCCGCGCCGAACATTGCCAGCGTCAGCAATAGCGAGCCACCGTATCCGATCACATAGCGCCGACGCTCGCGACGGTGCATTTCAGAGCGCTTATCCATAGGTCAGACCTCCGAAATAAACGATGGTGATGATCCCGATCCAGATCAGGTCGAGAAAATGCCAGAACAGTGCCAACCGCACTACGCGTGAGATAATGACGTCCGTCATCCCTTTCATGCGCAGTTGGATTCCCAGAACGATCAGCCACAAGCATCCTGCGGCGACGTGCAGACCATGCAGAGGAACGAGTCCGAAGAAGGCCGACAAGAATCCGCTGCGCTGCGGAATGCCACCTTGTTCCGCCATGGCCATGAAATCACGCACCTCAAGCACAAGGAAACTGATCCCCAGTAAAAGCGTGACGCCAAACCACAAGACAATCCGAGCGCGCGGCAGATTGTATTTCAGCGCCAGCATGGCAAGGCCAACCGTCAGGCTGCTTGTCAACAGGATGAGCGTCTGCGCAAAGATGCTTTTGAGATCAAACAGCTCGTGCGGGCCGGGACCACCGGCCTGCGCATCGATCATCGTGATATAGATCGCAAACATCAGGCCGAAATAGACCAGGTCACTCATCAAAAAGACCCAGAACCCGAAGGTGACGACCTCGGTCGCCTTATGAGCACTCGCGTGGCGTTCCCCCAGATTGATACCTGGATAGCTGTGGGTGGGCGCGCGCTTCATGTCACCGCCTCCAGATCGGGGCGGGCGAGGCCGCGATTTTCCGGAGACGTTTCAAAATCGCGATCCACCGCCCTTTCGCCGTGAACCCGTGCAAGCCAGGCTTCGTGATCCTTGCGCACTTCTTCCGCTGGTATGGTCAGCTCGGTGCTGTCATCGAACGTCCAGACGATCACCGCCAGGATCATCAGAACCGTCATCAATGCAGCCAACCACCAGATCCACCAGACCAGCGCGAACATCCAGATACCGCTCAGAACACACAGGACAAAGCCAATGCCTGTATTGCGCGGCAATTCGATATCTTCATAGGCGTCGGGCGTTGGGTAGGCTGCACCCTTGTCCTTTGCTGCTGCAAAATCATCCCGATCCGTAACAGTTGGAATGATCGCAAAGTTGTATGGCGGCGGCGGCGACGGGATTGACCATTCCAACGTCCGCCCATCCCATGGATCCCCAACGGGAACGCGGGTCTTTTCGCGGTCGCGGATGCTGACCCAAAGCTGGATCAGAACCGAGAACAACGCGCAGGTAATCACCAGCGCCCCAACGATCGCCACCATCATGAAAGGATGGAAGGATGGGTCATCGTAACTGAAAGAACGACGCGGCATCCCCATCAGCCCAACGAAATAGAGCGGCATGAAGGTCAGCAAAAACCCTATGGTCCAGAGGGCAACCGTGACGCGGCCCCAGACCTCGTTCAGGCGAAAGCCGAACGCCTTGGGGAACCAGTAGTTATAGGCGGCCAAAAGACCAAACAGCACCCCCGGCAACAATACGTTGTGGAAGTGGGCCACCAGGAACAGCGTATTGTGTACCTGATAGTCCACGGTCGGATTGGCCAGGATCACCCCGCTCAGGCCACCAATCACGAACAACATCAAAAACGCCAAGCCATACAACATCGGCACCGAGAACCGGATGCGACCCCGCCACAGAGTCGCCATCCAATCATAGACTTTTACACCGGTGGGAATGGCGATCAGCATCGTTGCGATACCAAATACAGCGTTGATCAGGGCGCTCTGCCCCATGGTGAAGAAATGGTGCAGCCATACCGTAAACGACAGAACCGCGATGGACATCGTGGCGATGACAAGCGAGTTGTAGCCGTAGAGCCGCTTGGCCGAAAAGGTCGCAAAAACCTCAGAGTAGATGCCGTAGGCAGGTAGAACCAGCAGGTAAACCTCGGGGTGGCCGAACAGCCAGAAAAGATTGGCATAGTTCATCATGTTGCCGCCGAGGTCATTGGTGAAAAAGTGGAAGTCCAAATAGCGGTCCGCCGCCAGCAACAGCGCCGCGACGCCCAACGGCGGCATGGCAAAGACGATCAGGATCGAACTGCATATGATGGTCCAGCAATACATCGGCAGCCGCATGAAGGTCATGCCCGGCGCGCGCATCTTGTAGATCGTGACGGCGAAATTGATCCCGGTGAGCGTTGTGCCGACACCCGAAACAACGATCGCCCAGATCCAGTAGTCAGGCCCAACGCCCGGATTGAAGGCGGCCCCGGTATACGGCGGGTAGGCCGTCCAGCCACCGGTCGAGAACCGCCCCACCACCAGCGAAACCATAAGCATCATGCCGGAGGACACCGTCAGGCCCAGACTGATCTGGTTCAACCGAGGAAACGCCACATCCCGCGCCCCGATCATCAGCGGAACGACATAGTTCGCGATACCAAAGACAAAGGGCACCGCGACAAAGAAAATCATGATCGTGCCATGGGTGCTGAACAACTCGGCGAAATGTTCGGCTTCCAGGAACCCGTCGCCCGGGCCGGCGGCCTGCTGCGCGCGCATGACGACGCCTTCCAACACGCCGCGCGCCAGCATGACGATGGCAAAGACGACATACATGATCCCTATCTTCTTGTGATCAACGCTGGTCAGCCAATCGCGCCAAAGGGGCGTCCACAACCGAAACCAGCTAAGCAGGCTGACCACGACGACAACGCCAACCAAAACGATTGCGGCAGCAGCGTTGGCAACGATCTCATTTGCGTTCGGGTTCTGGATCAACCCTGTGATCGGAAGCGCATCCCAGTCGAGGCGGCCAAGGAACCCTGAATAGGACGGCGTCATTGCTGCCCCTCCTGCCCGAAGGATGCCGTTCCCGGCTGTTGATCCACCGGCAGCGCTTTGCCTTTGTGATAGCGGTGCAGGATCGTTTGAAACAAATCTTGTTCCATCGTGAAGTACAGCGCGTCCTTTGGCATCTTGTCAGTGCCCAGTGCCGCCTGCACCTCATCCCTGTCCGTCCGCATCGCAAGCGTCTGATAAGTTGCAGGGTTCAGTTGGATACCATTTTCACGAACTTTTTGCGCCCATGCTTCGAACTCATCATTGTGCATCGCTACGGTGCGAAATTTCTGTTTGGTAAAGCCGCGCCCGTTGTACTGCGTGTTCTCGCCTTGCATGACTTGGGGCGCGTCCGCTACCAGATGCAGTTGGGTGGTCATGCCCGGCATTGCGTAAATCTGGCCGGCCAGCGCAGGGATCATGAAGGATTGCATGACGGTATCGGTGGTCAGCGTCACGGCCACTTGCCTTTTGGTGGGAATGCCGAACTCACCCACACTGGCAATACCAAGATCGGGATAGATGAACAGCCACTTCCAATCCAGTCCGACAACCTGCACACGCAAGGCCGGGTCTTCGCCAAAGGTCGACGCGTAAGGATCAAGCCGATGGGTGGCCTTCCAAAGGTAGAACGACAGGAGCGCCACGATCACAACGGGCACACCCCACATGAGGAATTCCAGTTTCGCGGAAAAATCCCAATCCGGTCGGTAAGCTGCGTGACTGTTCCTTCGGCGGCGATAACGAAACGCGATCAACGGCACCAGTATCAGCACAGGGATAACAGCCACCATGATCACAGCGGTCGCCCGCAGCAGATGCGTTTTCTGGATGGCGGCAATGGGTCCTTGCGGGTCCATGAAACTGTCGCTGGCGGCAACCATTTGCGACATCGACACCGACAGGATCACGGCCACCATGAGCAGAGGGATTGGGTTGGGCATATTGACTCGTGCCATAACAGACTGCCCTTTCCTCAAACAATTTCCATTCGACTATCGGCAAGTGTGTGAATTTTCTCAAGAGTTTTTCCAAACCGCAAATTGCCCAGGTCAGGCCCCAACTCAATTTCGGGTGTAACGGGTCCGGGGATGCGCGATATCTTCCCGTTGACTTGCATTCCCAGCCGGGACAGACAAAACAATGATGCGTATTCTGTTTTTCTCTTTGGGATTAATCCTCCTCTCTCAACCCACGCTGGCACAGGATCGTGCGGCGATTGAACGCCAGTTTCAATCGTGGTTGCAGGAAACGATTTGGCCCCGGGCAAGGGCCAAGGGTGTGACACGCGAGACAATGCAAGCAGCCCTCTCCGGCGTGACCCTTGCGTGGAACTTGCCGGATCTGGTGCCGCCGGGAAGCGCACGCAAAACCCCCAAGGTCCAGAAGCAGGCCGAGTTTGGCTCACCCGGTCGCTATTTCAATCCGGGGTCGGTGCAAGGCGCAACATCGGAAGGCCGTAAAATGGCAAGGCGCCATGCCGCAACCCTGGCGGCGGTCGAAGCCGAAACCGGCGTTCCAGCCCGCATTATTCTGGCGATCTGGGGAAGAGAGAGCGGATACGGACAAGTTCCAATCCGTCATGATGCTTTCAGGGTACTGTCGACCAAGGCCTTCATGAGCACCCGTGCCGACTATTTCACCGCCGAGCTTGTTGCCGCCCTGCAAATCGCACAAGCAGGGCACCAGCCCGCGCGACAAATGAAAAGCAGTTGGGCTGGCGCTTTGGGCCAGCCTCAGTTCATGCCGTCCAGCTACTTGTCGTATGCTGCTGACGGCAACGGCGACGGGGCGGCTGATATTTGGGGGTCACCCGAAGATACGATTGCTTCAATCGGAAACTACCTCAAGAAACATGGCTGGGTCACTGCACGGGACTGGGGCTTCGAGGTTTTCGTACCCAAAAACGTCTCGTGCGCTTTGGAAGGCCCAGATCAGGGGCGACCTATCCAGGACTGGGTTGAGATGGGGATACGTCGCGTCTCGGGCAAACCCTTTCCGGCCCACGAGCTGCGTGGTGACGGGTATTTGATGATGCCCGCAGGACGACATGGTCCGGCTTTTCTTGTTACGCCAAACTTCTACGTTCTTAAGGAATACAACAAAAGCGACCTGTATGCCTTGTTTGTCGGCCATGTTGGCGACCGCATTCAATACGGTATCGGCGATTTCAGCGGCACTTGGGGAAAGGTCGGCGGGCTGTACAGATCCGATATCGCCAAGATGCAGCAGGCGCTGGAACAAAAAGGGCATGATGTCGGAGGCGTCGATGGGCTGCCAGGGTTCAGAACCCGTCGTTCGATAGGTCGGTGGCAAGAGACCCTGGGGATCGCACCGACCTGTTTTCCGGACGCGCCGATGAAAACAAGCCTGGCCCCGTGAGGCAAACCATGGTGCCCAGCCGACTCTGACACCCGGCCAGTTTATCGATCCATTGTGAAACAATCAGGCGTTCCCAGAACCTATCCTTAGAGGCAAGCAACAATTGTTGCCCATTCGAAAACAGAATTGGAAAGGGAAAATCAAAAACACGGACGCGTTGAACAAGGCGGTCAGCCGCCCTTATGCGAAGCAAGATACTCTGTCCGTCTGCATCCTTTGACGCGGTATGTCCTTCAGGCCCCTTGCTTCCGAAAAGGAGGGTTGTGGACGGCTTTGGGCGGGTTGCGGTTTTCAGGTTGGGAAAATCACGCAAAAATAACATGATACGCGGCGCGGCAACACAGTCGGGTCGGTTCGGGGAACGCCATGATCTGCAAAACACGCCGTGGGGAACAGGCCTATGAATTATTCGTGATGGACCGAAGCGATTTATCCCGCTCTTCACCGTACAGTCAGCCAATGATCCAAGCACATGGTACACAAACATTGTATGGATACCGCATCAGACCGGGCTTTTGACTCCTCCCTGGCAAGGTGGCACGATTTGACTGATAGCAGCCTGATCCATCAGGCATCATTGATTGACAGGGTATTGCGGCCTATGAGGACATTCCGGACATATCCTGCTCTGCTGGCAAAACTTGATAATTGAGAGGCACCATGACACGCAAAGTTACCAAAGCGGTTTTTCCAGTAGCGGGCATGGGAACGCGTTTTTTGCCAGCGACCAAATCCGTTCCAAAAGAAATCATGACGCTGGTGGATCGTCCATTGGTGCAATACGCCATTGACGAAGCCCGTGCAGCCGGGATCAAGGAGTTCATTTTCGTAACGTCACGCGGAAAATCCGCGCTGGAAGATTATTTCGACCACAACCTGGTTCTGGAGCAGGAGCTGAAAGCCAAAGGCAAGAACAAGCTTCTGGAAGTGCTGAACAAAACGAATATGGAAAGCGGCGCGATCGCTTATATCCGCCAGCACAAAGCTCTGGGGCTTGGACACGCGGTCTGGTGTGCCCGTCGGCTGATCGGTGATGAACCATTTGCCGTCATGCTGCCTGACGACGTCATCGCCGCCGACAAACCCTGTCTGCAACAGATGATCGAGGCTTACGAAGACACCGGTGGCAACATGGTCGCGGCGATGGAAGTTCCGAAGGAGAAGACAAGTTCTTACGGCGTGCTCGATGTTGGCGACAATATCGGGTCTGTCGTCCCCACCAGAGGCATGGTTGAAAAGCCTGACCCATCGGAAGCACCGTCCAATCTGGCGGTCATCGGCCGGTATGTGCTTCGGCCTTCCGTTTTCGACAACCTCAACGCAAAAAAAACCGGAAGCGGCGGCGAAATCCAGCTGACCGACGCCATCGCCCAGGACATTGCCGCCGGAGTGCCGGCCTTCGGTTACAAATTCGACGGTCAGCGTTTTGATTGCGGTTCAAAATCAGGCTTTCTGCAAGCCACCGTTGCCTTTGCTCTTGCCCGCGAAGACCTGCGCGATGATCTGAGCCAATATCTGAATGACATTGTCGCCACGGGGAAAGCCGCTCAGTAGCCACAGATTGTTTTACTTGTCTAAAAACATGGCAATACCGTCAGTCACCCGCAATTCGAAGGCACGTGCATGACCAATACAGTCTACCCCGTCATTCTTTGCGGTGGATCGGGAACACGTTTGTGGCCCCTGTCACGCAAAAGCTATCCCAAGCAATTCGTTCCTCTGGTCGGCGAAACAAGCCTGTTGCAGAATTGCGCGGAACGGATGCGCGGGCCATCTCAAGAGCCATATGCAAAGCCCCTGATTCTGACCAACGAGGCATTTCGCTTTATTGTCCCCGAACAATTGATGGCCGTCGGAATTGACCCCGGCCCAGTTCTGATCGAGCCCGAGGGTCGAAACACCGCCCCCGCCGTTCTTGCCGCAGCCTTGTATCTGGCGGCACGAGATCCGGATGGCATCATGCTGGTGGCGCCGTCTGATCACGTGGTTCCGGACATGGACGCCTTTCATCAAGCCGTCGCCGAAGGCGTTCGGGCAATAAATGAACGACGCGATCTGGTTACCTTTGGCATCACTCCGACACACCCGGAAACCGGTTACGGCTATCTCAAACTCCGCCATCCTCCGGAATCGACCCATGAGGTTGTCCCATTGGATCGTTTTGTGGAAAAACCTGACCGGAAAACGGCCGAGGCGATGCTGTCGGATGGCAGCTATCTTTGGAACTCGGGCATCTTCCTGTTTGCCGTTCGCGATATCCTGGCAGCTTTTGAACAGCATGCGAGCGAACTTATCCCGCCGGTTCAAAAGGCCGTTGCCGAGGCAAAAACGGATTTGGGCTTTCTTCGACTGGACCCGGCGGCATGGGCGGGCGTGGAAGATATTTCAATAGACTACGCCGTGATGGAAAAGGCCCTAAACCTGAGCGTGGTGCCTTATTCCGCTGGCTGGTCCGATGTCGGAAGCTGGACCGCGGTTCAAGAGCTGTCGAACCCCGATGAAGACGGTGTGGCGACCAACGGAGAAGTAACGGCAATCGACTGCCGCAATGCACTGATACGGTCCGAGTCGCCGGCGCAGGAAGTCGTGGCAATGGGTCTTGAAAACGTAATCGCCATTGCGATGCCCGATGCGGTTCTGGTCGCGAGCATGGACAAGGCCCAGGACGTGAAACAGGCCGTTACGGCACTGAAGACCAAAGGGGTGAAACAGGCAGAATCCCTGCCGGTGGATCATCGTCCGTGGGGCTGGTTCGAAAGCCTGGTGATCGGAGACAGGTTTCAGGTCAAGCGCATCCATGTTCATCCCGGCGCGTCGCTCAGCCTGCAATCCCACCATCATCGTTCCGAGCATTGGATCGTGGTTGAAGGCACGGCCAAGGTCACCATCGGTGATCAGGAGCGTTTGGTAACCGAAAACCAATCCGTCTATATCCCGCTGGGAGCGACACACCGAATGGAAAACCCCGGGAAAGTTCCCATGGTTTTGATCGAAGTTCAGACTGGCACCTATCTGGGTGAAGACGACATCATCCGATACGACGACATCTACGCCCGAGATTGATTCTCGGGCATTGCTCTGCACGGGAACACCCATCGGCGGGTTCTTCGCAGACACCAGAATCTTACCATAATCTTCCCTGGGCGGTCGGCCCGGTCAGACAGGATTGACGCGCTTTGCGGCAGGGTAGCGCGCAACCGAAGCTTCGGACCGACGCCACAGGAGGACCCCCGTGTCACAAACATCCCCCCGATTGAACCTGCCTTTGCTGCAACCGGCACAGGCGCAAAAACACGTTACCCACAACGAAGCCCTGAGACGGCTCGATCTGGTCGTGCAACTCTCGGTACGGTCAACAGATTCCGGGACACCTCCTGTTGTTCCCGCCCAAGGCGAAGTTCATGCTCTTGGAGCCAACCCGACCGGGGACTGGGCAGGACATGCCGGTGAACTTGCCGTCTGGCTGGACAACGCCTGGCATTTCGTTACCCCCGACATTGGCTGGCGCGCCTGGGATGAAGCGGCCGGAGATCTGAAATTCTGGACAGGAACAGCCTGGGCCCCCTTGCCTGTCAGCACTCAGAACCTGGACGGAGTCGGGGTTGCGACCAATTCAGACAGTACGAACCGTCTGTCCGTTCGCAGCCCGGCGACCTTGCTGAGCCACGAAGGCGGCGGGCATCAGCTGAAGATCAACAAAGCCAGCGCCGGTGATACCGCGTCGCTGTTGTTCCAATCGAACTGGACGGGTCACGCCGAAATGGGACTGTCTGGCACTACCGGATTTTCCATCAAAGTGTCTCCCGACGGCGGCAACTGGACTGAAGTGATGACCTTTGATCCTGATGCCGGAACCGTGTCGGGGACAGCTGTTCAGGCCGATGCCAGCGATACCACTTCGGGCCGACTGATGCGCGCCGACTATGGATACGGCCCCGGAAACCTTCTTGGAACAGTGACGGAAAACGCTGGTGTTCCGACCGGCGCTGTCATTGAGCGCGGCAGCAACGCCAACGGAGATTATGTTCGGTTCGCTGACGGTACTCAGATCTGTACCGCCACGCTTGCACCCGTGGCATGCACGACTGCTGAGGGTGCTCTTTTCAAAAGCGGCCCAATAACCTGGGATTTTCCGGCTGACTTTTCGACGCCCCCGAACCTGAACGGCACTGGAGGCGTTGCAACCCGGTTTACCGGGTTTGATACGCCTTCGTCGTCGCAATCGACATTCATCGTCTTCTCGGCGATCTCGGATTCGGCAGCCCTGGCGCCATCCGTCACAGCCATTGGCCGCTGGTTCTGACAGGCGGGGCCGCCTGGATACTGGATCAGGCGGCCATTCCGACCGCAGATCGGTTGCGACCCGTTCCGCGCTATCCCCGCGTTACCGGGTACGCAGCCCTTCATCACGCCGGAAAAGCAGGATGGTTGCTGGAACGCCCGCTCACGGAACGCAGCAAACAACGCAAAAAGGCAGGTACACACACCATACTTGCGCGATCTGCCCGTCTGACGTCTCGTTCCATGTCGAAACCGAAAACAATTTTCGTTTACAATCAATCAGAATCGGTAGGTCGCCCCGATCAACGGCCCGGACTGATGGAACTCGAAATCATTGCCGCCGATCTCATGGTCGAAGGCGATATAGCGATATCCGCCACGGATCACCCATCTGTCGTTGATGGCATAATCTGCCGTCAACAGAACCTGCCACGTTTCGCTGCCGTTGCGGAAGCCGCCATAGTCGATGAACCCGGTTCCCGTCCATTTTTCAGAGAATACGAAACGTGCTCTTGCGCCAATGACCGGATCGACCCAATCGTCGTCAACTGTAGTCGTACGCCCCGGTGCCGAGCTGGGCGTCAGCGCGAAATTTGTTTCGGTGCTGAACCATCTGAAACCACCGGCAATGTCCAGTTGAACAGCGGGGTCCTCATAGACCCGATAGGCCACGTACCCGCTGAGGAACTGAGTGGTGAATGATGTGTTGAGAGTGGATCCAGACGGACCGGAACCACTGTTGCTGAAGGATAGATTTGTATAATTGTAGTCAGCCAGCAGGCTCCAACGCCCATTGGATGCCGCAAACGCGCCCATGAATGCGAAATCCAAGTTGCTCAGAGCGTCAGAAAAACTCAACGTGCCGTCCAATGTCCCCGACGGCGTTTCGATAGACGTTTCCGTTTCAGGCATGAAAAGATAAATCGTCGCTTCATGGGACCAATCGCTTTGCTGCGCGGAAGCGGTTGTTCCAGTCGCCATAACCAAGGCTAAACCGATCCCTTTTATCACATATTCTATATTCATTTCGTCCCTCCAGTATTTCAAATGTAATTCAGCTTTTTGGTGATCCAGAACAGGATTTCCGCCAACACACCGATTGCGCCCGCCTTGTCCGTGATCACCAGCGCAGAGCCAGAAGTCCCGAATGGGAAATCTTCGACATTGATCTGGTCCGGAACTTCGATCAGCACCGGATAACTGGACACGCCGGCCAATTCGCGCAGTGATGGAAGGCCCTCCCGCGAGTCAACAACGCCCTCTGCCGTTCCCACGGGCAGCGATACGACTGTCCCAGAAATCTCGCTGCCCGGCAAGGTTCGCAGAGCAAGGCGTATCTTGCTGCCGACGGCAACATTCATACGGCTTGATTGCGGTAGACTTGCGATCAGATGGCGGTCATCGGGGACAACAAAAGAGATCGCCCCCTGTGCAATGGACACTCGATTTCCGGGACGTAGAGAAACGGCTGTGACAAAGCCGTCCTCGGGCGCGCGCACGACTGTTTGCGCCAGGTGCCAAAGCGCCTGCGCCAAAGCCTGTTCGGCTTCGCTCCACAATGGCTTCGATGAACCAGAAATCCTCCGTTGCTCAAACCCCTAAATTTGTCCGGTGGGCGCTGACGTCACACAGATCGACCGAATGCTCATCGTCTCCGATGAATTCTCTGGCCAGCCGCGTTTTGCGCAATTTCTTCAAGTATTCAGTGAACCGATGCGTAAGAGCACCTTTTTCAAAATTGGAATCAGTGGCGAGTAGGAGTTTGATGATCTTCATAGCAGTTCCCTCATCTATCCAGTGAGAAAAACCGACCGACAACGTGCGAAGAAGAGTAGAATTGAGAAGCAGCCAACGGTCTGCCCTAACAGGGGCAGATCAGAGAAACCGTATGAGAAAGATATGCTGCGATGTCGTCATAGGATGAAACAGCCCTATTACCGGACGCACGTCAATACCTTCGTACTATTGATACTGACTGAGAAAGCGTCTGTTAAGAAAATGAGACGCTTTCCCGCCCCTATGATAACAAGGGGATTTTGATACTTGGGCGACAAAGACCTTGTCTTTGGACGAAAAAATCGCTGATTTGGGTCTCAATTGCTTGGTGCATCAACAAGCTGTAGCGCTCCATTTGACATCACCTACCCACATCCGAAAAACACTTTTGTTTCAATACAGTCTTATCACGTAGATGCAATATACTGACCAAAAACTTCACAATGAATGATCTTAACTGCTGTGATCAGCAAATGCATCCCCAGCATCCACGAAAAGCAAATTTTCACCCGTTTGATTCTGGCTGTCTCAAGGATCTGACCCGATATGACGAAATGAGTGCGTTGTTAACAATCAAGCCAGCTACCGTTCGCCGAAATACTCCTGAAAGTGAGCAGTGCGGACATACTGTTGAAAAACTAGAAAATCTTACGGCTGCGTTTTTGACTCAGAATCCGTTACAGAGACAAAAATGAAACTTAGCGCCCAGCAGAGCGTTTGAGAGCCTTAGACATTGCCAACGCCGTTCTTAGGCTCAGCCAGCGCTCTTGCCGCCACTATTTTGTTCTCAGTATGCCAACGAGTCTGAAGCCTATTTTGACGTCCTGAACTTAGCCTCGCAATCTATATTTTCTATAATATATCAACAAGTTAATTGTTTATAATATTTTTTGTTGCATTGTGAAGGGAACCCATGAACACTGTTTATGGCGCTGTTTGGTGCCGGATAATTTCAAATTTTTGAACACATCGCTTTGAGTTTGAGTATCTGAATATCGTGGATGGAAGACGACTTTAGCACAGAGAATTTAGCAGCTGAAACTGCTAAGAGTTGGAGATTGACGCGGCGACGGTTTCTGCAAGCCAGTGCAGCCGTGCCGATAACGGCCGCCGCTGTGGATGCGCGCAATGCAAGCCAGAAAATCCAGGACGGACATGAACGCGATCTTGCCTTTCAGTTCCTCGAAGGGCAGCGCAAAGTTCGGGTTATCGTGCTGTTTGACACCCCCGGCGATCAATCCCAAACACTAACGGCGACAGACGAGCCAATCCAATGGACGATTGACGCGCGCCGGTTCGGACCTCAAGCCTATTTCACCCTCAGGGAACTGACCGAAAGCGGCAGTCGAAAAAGATACGAGTTGCGCATCAGGAACGGCCAATTCGGCGCGTTGCAGCAGGCCAACCTTGTCTGGGATCTTGAGCAACGCAAAGACCCGGAGTCGGGAAAGCTGCGGTTTTCCATCGTAGCTGAAACAGATTTCTTTCGCCGCTCGAACGAAAGGTTGGGGTTCTTCCTTGAAGACTATGGCAATCCTTTCAGAGTTAGAAGAACCCAAGGTCTTTTTGCCCGTCTATTCGAAAGAAGAAGTCCCAGACCCAGACCTGGTCGGTTCCGTGATTTCGCGCGGGGACAATCCCGCCTGCACCAGATCGTAAATGCCAATGTCGTGCCACAGACCTTTGCGGGCATGTTCAACGGCCTGATCAAGTACAACAACCGATCGGGTTCGATACGAGAGATCGACATATCCATTGGGACGGATCTTTTTTGGGACTTAGAAAACAGGAACTTCCCAAAACAAGATCAGGTCTACATCGCGTCCATTCGCCTAGCACTCAAGTCCCTGCGCTTTGGTTGGATGTCTTTAGACACTGCTAGGTCGGGCGATGCCAAAGATGCAGACGACCCCACAAAATATCAGTTGTTTGCGCGGGCGGTACGGGACGACAATACCCGTTTTGGCCTGTTTGGCGGTACAGGGCCAACGATCTCGTTCGAGCAGACCGGCGGCCCCAAAGGCAAAAAGGATGACAGTCCCGGGGTGTTCCTTTTGCGTCGAGACGATACGCGGGCGGATGGGGAATCGCGCGCCGAAGCTGCATTGCCGGGATATTTTAATTTCGACATCGCGGACAAAGACGAGCCCGAGACTATGGCTGGCCCTTTCCGCGATATCGTCGGGCGCATCCTATTGCGTGCCGATCGCTCGGCCACAAGGAACACCGTTGATTTCAGCCTGAGTTTTGACGGCGATTTCGCAACCACCAAGGCGCGCAGAATCGAAACGCCCATCGGCCCTCTTGTCGTGCGCGGCCCCACATTGTCGCCAGAAGCCGAGGCAGAAACACCCGAAGCCCGCCGTCAGCGTATCTTTCTCGACCCATTTGCGGCGCGATGGGATCAGGGGGTGTCGCTTATCTGGTCCGAAGCCCAGAGTTCGAAGCGCGAGCTGGATTGGGCCGAGATTAATGTTCTGCTGCTGGAACATGCCGCCGCGCTTTCAGACAGCCATTTCTCGCGGCTCACCTTTGACCCCACAGACCTGCGCATTCTCTGGGCGCCGACAGAGGCCACTGATGACAGTGCCAGTCTGGTCAGCCTGCTGCGTCTTGGACCGCGCAGCAGCATTCCCGGCAGCCGGATAGACCTGAGCCGGGCAACGTTAAGGGCGGCACGCACCAATGATCTGCTGTCACTGCAATTCCGTTTCTCTGGATTGTGGCTGGCTTATGGCGCGACCGGAGCGCCGGAACTTGTGAAAGACAACCCCGCCTGCTCGCTGCCTTTAGCCAACGGAAAAACCAGGGACGATCCACGCCCCGTCATAGCAGTGGATTTTCCGGGTCAACATCTGTTTGAAGAAGCACTGTTCATTCCCAAATCAGAACCCTTGCCCGACGCCAAGCTTGAAGAAGAACGCGGGGTTGTCAGCAAGGCCAACGGTAAGCTGAATACTCAGGCAGATGACCCGCCTGCGGTTTTGCAAGAGACCGAGACCGAGTTCATCCTGAAAGTCAACGACGCGGCACAAGTTGACGAAGTCCTGCGCAGACTGCCGACAACTGCGATGCGCAAAACGTTTCGCGAGGCTTTGCAGATCAGAAAAAGTGCCGCTGATGCAAAATTTCAAACGTTTCAGAAAGCATACCGGGCGGCCGCCGAAAATCATGGCAAACGCGTTTCGCTCCCCCCGGATCAAAAAATATACATCGGCAATTTCGGACTTGACGTGGATGCCCGGGCGTTGGCGCGACAAGTCCAGAATGAGCAACGCAGACAGAAGGCAGCTGAGTTTTATTCTAATCTAATTGCGCGCCTAAAAACCACTTACGACGAAATACTCAAAGACGCGCGCTCAGGCGGAAACACCTCTCCGGAAGCAATCGCGCTGACGGATATCGACACATCGATATCTTCGGCGCTGGTGATGGAAGGATTGCTTGAACAATCCATACCGGCCTACCAATTACTGCGCGAATTCTATCGCGACGTGATGATCGGAACACATCTTGAGGACGGTCTTGCGCAAAACCCGGATGCAGAGTTCTGGCCCAAAGACACAAAGGCCGAAGAAACCGAGGCCATCTTTGCGATACTCGGCGAGGCCAGCCCGACCTTGCCCGGATGGGCATCCGCCGCCGGGCTGAAGCTGGATCACCTAGTTCAACGGCGCGATGCCGTGAAAGAGGCCTTTACCGAGGCCATTCTGAAACAAGATGAACAAGACCAGATCAACCGCCAAACCCGCAACGGGCTGGTCGAGGGGCGATTGGCCAACCCGTCGCGTCTGGCGTTTCGGGTTGCCTGTGCAGATTGGACCGAGGTTTTGCGTGCAACCAAAACGCATCTTGATCAACCAGACGATGCGCAGGCGCGATTGCCGCGCAAAACACTGCCTTTTACCTTGCAAGGCCTGACGAATTTCGCCGATTTCGAACTGGCCGTCACCCGGCGCGCTCAGCGCATTTATTCTGCCGACGAGGCAGGACGCCGGGATCGGCTCAGCCGACGCACGCTTAATGTCAGCCCGGGTGCCATGTTGGATCATCTCGGCTTTCATGACGGACCGTTCGTCAACTCTTCGACGCGGCTGGCCGACATCCAAAGTGCATTGCGCGCCCCCCCCGGCCCGTTTGAAACCGCAATCGAGATACCCGCACGCCTCATTCTGTCGCCACATCAGGATGCCGTGGTCATCGGCCGGAACACAGGCGACGTTCCTGACAGCGTTTTTGCGCAGGATGAGCGTAAGCAACCCGATGTGTCCGCTTTGTGGAGCGCCGATTTCCTGATCGAAGCCGAGGACCCGGGGGTGCGCGCCGTGCATTCCCCCGATTTGCGCAGCGATTTTCTGTGGGGCCATGCCTATAGCAATAAGGCACTTCCCGGAGCGCAGCGCATCCCTGCCACTCCACCACCTCGGGGGCCAACGGCCCCTTGGCATCATGGACAGGGCGCGCAACCCATCGGACGCGCCGATCTAACGCTGGTTGGCCCTGGGGATCACAGCATAGCGGACCTCAATGACACCGAAGACCCTTTGCGGCGATGGAACCTTGTCATCCACCCGCAGAAAAAACAGACCTTCGGCGATCGGCTTGCCCAGATATGCAAGGCCTTTGCGGATCAGAAAAAGGCAGGTGACCCGGAAAAACCAGAGCAATTCCGGGGCCCGACTGATGCGTTCATTCGCCACGAGTTGGTTTTGCTGACCTCGGGCTGGGGCTTGCCGGTTCTGGGACGTCGCGCGCCGACGGGTAACTTGATGCAGGGCTCATCTCAGGTCGAGCCCGAGCCGCGCCACCGACTGTTCGACCTTCAGCGGGGAAGCGCCCTCTATCAACCGCGTGCATTGGAAGTGACCGAGCTTTCTCTGAGCAGCCTAGGAGGTTCGCTGCGCCATGACAGCAGCTTTGAGCCGCCCGCCGCCGCGCTGAGCCAATATGAAGGTCAGTCCGGCCTGTTTGATGCGCTGTCGATCGAGCGTTGGCAACAATGGACTGTTCTGTCGCGCGATGTGTTCTGCGAGGTCACGTTCAAGGGCTTTCTTTTCCCCTTGGGCCACCGCGCAGCACTTGTCCAAGTCACGGAACGCGAATTCCTCAGGGCACCGGATGGCACGGTGCGCGCCTATCTGCGCCAAAGGATGTTCATTCGCCTGGGCAAACCCGAGAAACGTTTCCCCGCAATCGCCCAACCGTTTGAGGGGCGTTTGTTTCCGGTCGAACGGCTGCGAATCCTGACCACACAAACGCCCGATATTGTCGATCCGGCGACACTTGTTTCGACGTCCCCGCCGGACGGGGACGGCCCCGTCCCCACCGATTCGTATGGCCGCCTGAATTTGCCGAAGAAAAGCGCACTGGCCTTCTGGCCACGCACGGCCCCCCTGTCAGAGGCGAATATTCGCTTTGAAATCGAAATCGACGGGGCAAAGACCGATATTCCTTTGATCTTCGTCGACAATATCGCCGCCAATGATCCGGCGAGTCTGGCCAGAATTGTCGCGACCTATAACGCCATGCCGTCCCCGGATGACACAGCGGCTGAAATTACTGACGACAACAGCATTGACCCTGTCGTCCATGTGCGCACGATGCAGTTCCGGGGTGAAAAACGTCGCTATGCGCCCGAATTAAAGGCCGGATCCACCAGCCTTGAAACCGACCACTGGACCCTTGCGGCAGGAGGACGCCGAAGCGGGGCAGCGCAGATCGCCACAAGCTCGGGCCTGACCGGCAAACCCATCAAAGCTTTTGTGCCGACTCTTGCCGGGTTTTCAAGTGACCCGATCCTGCAAGGTGCTGATCAGCCCCCATTCTTCCCTCAGGTAGATGTGGCGCGTCTACGGTTGCGTCAGGCTGAGCGGTTGGTCGGCCGAACCTACGGCCCGGTCAGGGCGCGGTTCGATTTCGCTTACCTTCAGAAAGGCTTTCCCGAACGCCCGCCTGGTGAGGTGATCGAAAGCAATGCCGGGGAAATTTTTCTGACGCTGGTAGAGCCTGATCAGAAACTGCAATCCATGGGCAAAAAGGGTGACCAATCCGGCGGGGTGTTCCGCCCATCCGGGCGGATGGTCGCTGTTTCACGCGCCAAGGGGGTGGTCAGCAATACCGGTCGATTGGCCGTGCCGATCACTGGTGGCTTTGCCGAAGTAGCCGAAGTGTTCAACCACGGCCCCATGCCCCCTCCGCCACCCGCACAAACCGGCGCAGCTGCCGCACCGCAACCGGCTGAGCAGAAGGCAAAAGCCCAAGAGGCTCTGCGGCGCGCGCGGGAAATCTATGCCAACCTTTTTGATTCCAAAGCCAAGATTTTGGGATTGGTCAGCCTCAAGGATTTGGTGTCCTTCCTGGATGATCTGGAAAACCCAAATACGGGCATGCCGGAACTCGACGAGCAAATCCGGTATGGCGCCGGGCAGATGCAGGGCGCGCTGGATGAGCTGAAACAGCAGGCGACTGACGCAGGCGAAGAGGTCGAGAACCAGATCAACGAAACCGTCGACAATCTGACCGGCGAAGTTCGTCAGCAAGCGTCTGATGCAGCCGATCTGGTCCAGGTACAGGTTGTCAAACCGTTGTCTGTTGCGGTCAGAGACATCCGCAAAGGCTGGGACGCGCTAGAGGCGCAATTAGCCGAAGAACAGCGCATCGTTGCACCGGCTCAGATCCGCGCCATCACTATCCGCGAGATTTTCCCTGAGCTCGACAGCAGCTTGAAAGCGCTTGATTTCGCGTTGACCGACAGTGCCAACCAAAGCGATCAGATCGCATTTGCGCTGTCTTTGGGCGCAGTTTACGAGGCCGGGCGGCGTTTCATCGACGCGCTGCAACGATCGTTGTCGAACCCGGCAGCCCGGATCGAGGACGCGTTCCGCAGTCGGTTTGATGCCCTTCGTGAGGTTTTCGACGGGGTAGCCCAGGGCCTTCCGGGTATCGTCCGTGCACTGGCGGCCGATGTTCTTGCGGCGAAGCGTAGAGAGCTGGCTGAAAAGCTTGCGCTTCGTCTTGTGCCAGTTTCAACCCCTACGGCCTTTCTGTTTCCTGCAGTACGGATCCCGGATATCGACCTATTGGCGGAAATCGGGGTTAATGAAGCCCTGATAACCGAAGTGCGCGCTGCTTTGTCGTTGGAGCCGCAGAACGCCCGGGCGCTGATCGGAAACTTCATCGACTTCGCGCTCGACCCCAAAAACTTTGCCCAGCTTCCGGCAGACGGCGAACCTGCTGCCCAATTGCTCCGGTTGTTCCTGCGTCAGGACACTTATAGGAACGTTTTGGGGTTTAGCATCTCACCAATTCTTCGACGACCACACGGGCAGCAGATCAGCAATCTGATCAATTCGCGTGAGGCCCGCATTCGGGCAGCGGTCGAACAAGTGTTCGCCGCGCTTGAGAAAAAAGTCCTAGATCTTGAAGCCGATTTGCAAAATGCAACGGATGAAACTCGCGCTGCTATCGAAGCCGAGCTTACCCGTGTCCGCGCCGAGGCCGAGGCGCGTGCCGCCGAACTGCGCGTGATCCTGCATACTTTGGTCGGGCAAGAGATCGATGCGCTGATTGAGACGATTTCCCGAGAATTCGCCGAAGAAATAGCGGTGATCACCGAAGTCGTCACGAAGACTGAGAAATTCGTACGCGCGGTTAAATCCGGAGCACCGCGACCGATCCTGGATGCTTCGCTTGAATTGGTCGCTGTATTTGCCGGACCGCTCGACTTTGAAACGGAAGATGTTTGCGTTGCCGCGAACCGGTTCGCAGAACCTCTGCGCCGCGCCCTGCTTTATTTCAACCCCGAAGAACTGATCCTGTCTGATCCAAAGGCAATCGGCGTGCCTGTTGTGTTGACCCGCGAAGACCTGCCTTTACCCACGTCATCTGGGGCGACCCAAGACGTCCCTGTGCGACGAGCGCCGAAGCTTGAGATGCTTACGGAGTCCACCTTGGGGACACGGCTGCACGATGCCCATCACGATATCCATGCTGCGTTGTTGAAAGGGGCTAGTGGCCTTGATGATGCTGTGACGGATCTATTGGCGACGAAAGAAAAGGCACCCAAAGCCGCAGACCAGATTGATACGGTTGTCGCCAAGCTTCGCAGTCTTGTTGGCCCTGCCCTTCGGCAAGTGGCTCGCGTCAATGACGCCTTGGCGCGAAGCTATCGCGATCTGGTCAATGCCGATCGCGCGGCAGTCATCCTCAGGGCGCGTTTGAAATCTACCAGTGAAATTGACTTATGTGGTCCCAACATTGCAACGCAGCTTGATGCGGCGGCCCGCCTGCCGCGGGATTTGCAAGCGTTCATCGACGTTTACGACACCCTGGTCAAAACTCTGGTCGAGGCGGTGGGCGACATCGGAAAGGCAACAGAAAACCTGTTGCGCAGCGATTTGTCTTACGTTGTGCTGACCGGACTTCTGGCTGATCAACTCGATAAAAAGACGGGCGTATTCCAAACCATCAAGGACGAGGCCGGCGAGGTTGCCAAGACCGCGCAAAGCTATGCCCGGCAACTTCAGCGGCTAGAATATAAAACAACCGTCTATCTAGCGGGCGTGCTACGTACTGTCGTCGCGCAGATTGAAAAACAGGTCGCAAGCGCGCGGGCCTTGGTCAAACACATCAATGAGCTGAGCGAAGACGACCGCGTCCGGGAATTTGTCGATGTTTCCGGCATTGAGCAGAACCTTGCCCAGATAGACAAGGCGCTCGTCTACCTTGGTGAATTGAATACCGAGCTAACCCGTATCGCCGCAATCAAAATCCCAGATTATGATGACCAACTGGCCGACGATGCGCAGCCGCAACCTGGCGGCCCGCGCCTGACCGAGTTGCAAAAGGCGATTGGCGACGGCCCACCAGCGCTGGATTTTGTGTCGCCAGAGGTTGCACCAAATGAGCAGAACCAGACACTCGGACAGCTCAGGGAGCTACAATCGCAGATTGAGGCTCAACTGCGCGACATAACGGCCAAACTGCGCCAGCGTCTGCACCGCGCCGAAAGCGACGTTCTGAAACAGGTCGACGGGCTGGCAAAGCAAATTCTTAACGCGCCGGTTCCATTTGGGGACAACACTGTGTCCCTGCCCCAATTCTACAAGAATGCGGTCGAAGAGCGGGATAACCTTATTGCCAAGACGCCAAAAATCCTGGCGGACTCGTTAAAGACCAACATCGTGTCAGACCCTCGAAAACATCACGCCAAATTGGAAATCCCGGCGGCCCTCCCCGCAGCTGATCCGCCGCTGGTGCCATATGAACCCGCGCCAGAGGGCGATTTGGCCACTCCCGCCAATGACGCGCTTGCCGGAGATCGTGCCTGGCTAGCTTATGTGTCTCAGGGCGCGCCGCTAAGCGATCCGGTCCAACGGCGTTACCTGATCGCATTCCTGAATGAATGGTCGCGTGAAGACTCGGCGCCGATCATCATTGGCAACCAGATCGTGTCGGTCATATCCGACATATTGCGCGGCGATATCATGCGGCTGATCGACCTCAACGCGATCCGCGATCAGATCGAAGACTACCTGCTGTCGCTGGTGCCCTCTGAAATCCAGATGCGGTATGGGTATGGCGTTGTTCTGGGGGATCCGGTCCGAAAGGCCACCGGCGGGATATTCGCGCCTGCCAGCGGCTCGCGGTTGGACGTTCGGACCGGGATCGTCATTCGACTGAACCGGTTCCAGCCAGAGATCGCTTTCTCATCGGTCGGTACGTTGGGGGCGTTTGATGTAAAGCTTGTGGGCGATGCTTTCGATGCCCTGACGCTGCGATTCAAGGGTGCGCGCTTCGAAACCAAGGGCGGATCCAAGCCGCGGTTCGATATCTCTTATGATGACTATATCATCGGGCCGCAATTGCAGTTCCTGCAACAGTTGCAGTCAATCCTATCACCCTCAGAGGGGTCCGGCGCTTTCATTCTACCGCGCTTTGGCCTGCCCGGGATCGAAGCCGGGTACAGTATGAACTTGGGCGTTTTCTCAATCGGCGCGGCGTCTTTCTTCAACATAGCGCTTCGCACATCGGCGATTTTGCCCTTTGGTGACGGCGACGCACGGTTCCGCGCGGCACTGTCCAGCCGCACCAATCCGTTCACGATATCCTATCTTCCATTTGGCGGCTCGGGCTTCTTTGCCATTGAGGCGAATGCCAACGGCATCTTGGGATTTGAGGCGTCGTTTGAATTCGGTGGTGCGGCGGCCTTTGGGTTTGGACCATTGACCGGGCAAGGGCGATTGATGTCGGGCATATATGTCCGCCAGACCACCTTGTCGCAAAATCGCAAGCTGACCGAGATCACTGGCACGTTCTACGTTGGGGGATCTGCTCGCATCTGGATATTCGGGTTTGGCGCGTCGCTTTATGTGCGTTTGGGCATGGTGAATGGCGACATGTCCGGCGAGGCCGTCTTTACCTATTCCTTCTCGATCGGGATCAAGGATTTCGACTTTTCCGTACAAGTGTGGAAACAAGAGGCCGAAGGGTTCAATGGTCAGTCCACGTCCATCGGGGCGCAGGGCAAAACGCGGTTTGCCCAATTGGGTGACAAGAGTACGGCGCGGATTCAGGACCGTAACGCAGCCCTGGTCCAGACAAAGACAAGTTCACCGGACACGAATTACAGAGCGTATCGCAACACCTATTTCAAAAAACCTCTGAAGGGCGAGGATTTCTTCTGATGGCCAAGCACAACGGTAAGGCCGACACGGCCAGTGACACCAAACGACAGCTGGTCGAAGAAGAGTTATACGTGCTGGCAGCGGGAATTTGGCCGGACTCAGCCACAGCGCGGCTTACATTACAGGTCGAGCCGAAACCAACAGGCCAGACCACGGATGACGAGCAAGCCATGACGTTGGAGAACTGGCCTGCCAGCATCGCAGCGCGGCTGAACGCGGGCATAACTCTCACCTTTCTGCCCCTGGAAGGCTCCAATCCGGACCAAGCGCCCAGACCTTCTCGGACCCTCAAAGACCCGATCGTAATGCGTGCCACCTCGCTGGGGCTTGCGGAAAAGGACGCCCGGGCGGCCGCTTCTTTGTGGAGGGCCATGCTCGGCGAGGCAGACAGTTATCCGGATTTCAAAAATCCGAAAGACGGGCAGGTTGAAGTCACCCGTGGTACATGGGTCGATCTCGTGAATTCCCTGAAACTGTCACAGGCAAATGTGGGTGCCGCCGGTGGGCCCGGCCTGCACAACGGTACCGGCGATGTCGATCCGCTGAATGATGACGGGGTCGGGGCCGAAGGGCAAATACGGCCAAGCCCTGCAAGCGATCAGTCCCGCATTGCCGGTATTCTGCCTGTCCCTCACAGCGATTTGGCTTTGGCGCTGGATCAGCAGCGGGCCGAGGAACTGTGCCTGTCTCTGGGCGAACTGCTTGGTCAATCCGGCCTGCATGACAAGGCCGAAGGCAATCGTCGCCAAAAGCTTAAACAGGACCCGATTTTTCCCAAGCTCAGCGCGTTGCTGGAAGCTGCCGAGCCTCCAAACCAAGAACAACTGACCGAGGTATTAGGTAAGGTCATTGATATCACGCCGCTATGGCCAGAGTTTGCGTCGGCCGAGAACACTCCCGAGCAAGCCCTGCGTCGCCTGCGGAAATGCCTGAAACAAGCCGAACGCGCCCGTCTTTCCAAGGCGTTAAGAAACAGCCGCGCAACAACCGCCAAAGCATATTGTTCCGAACAAAAGCGTTTGCAGGAAGGCAGTTGTGATATCGAAGATGTCGACACACCGGCAAGGTTCTGCGGGGCCGAAGCCCACGACGAGGCAACACGGGAAAAAGTCATGGCTCAGGCCTGCGCGGCCCATCACTATGCCAGCTGGCCGCAGTATGTGGCCGATGGCGAAGACCCACCTGAACCTCCGAAGCCGGATCAGAAGCCCCTGACCGAAACAGCGATCGTTCAGCGCTATGCCGCGTTGAAATCCGATCCCGTGCTGTCGCGGGTCTTTGGGTTAAGCGTGGATTTGGAGCTTGCAACTGAGGATTTTCAAGATCTGAAAGACGGGTTTTACCTTGTGGCAGTATCACTTGGGACCAGCCCGCCCGTTACAGAAGGCCTGGGGGCCACCTGGACATTGCTTGAGGTCAAGGATCAGGGCGGCGCGGTCAAGTTCTGGCCTGCGACCGAACGGGCTGCATATGTTAGCCTAAGCGGCAAGTCTGACACCGGTTTTCCCCGACAGTCCCACGGGCTGATGACCCTGTCCGGCGCGCCCTGTAGTGCCGAGGCCGAAGCCCCGCGATTTGACCTGACCAGCATCGAGCTGCGCACGGCAACCGAGGCCGAGATGCAGCGCCGGTTGTCGCGCCAGTCGAATATCGACACCGATGCCACGGTCGACGCCCAAAATCCCGAGAGCGATCCAACCCCCACGAACCCGCCCCCGGAAGCCGACAACCTGAGCCTTGGCGGCAAGTACCTGACCGGCGGTTTGACCTTGCTGATACGCTCGGCCGGAACGGATACGGCGGTTCGTCTGGCGCGGCGTGATGAGCGGTTGGTGAACGATCAGGATGTTGTTCTGGATGCCGATGACCTGACAACCGGAGTACGGCCATTTGTCGGTATCCCCGAGGGCAACGGAACGCGCTGGTCGCAACTGACGGCCCGCAACATCGACTACGGGACGTCGGGTCTTCAGACGAATGAGATCAGGGTTTTGGTGGGCAAGCTGTTCCCCCGAAACAACAACAAACTGTTCGCCTGGAGGCGCGCGCTGGAAGCTGGGTTTCTGACAACACCGTCGCGCCTGTTGCCCACGGGCACGGAAGATCAGGAAGCCGTTGTCGAAGAAGCATTCACCACATGGGACGGAAGCCCCATGGGTGTGGACATAACATCCCAGAGCAACGCGTCTCGTGATGTGCAAGTGTTCGGGCGCACGCTGACGCTGCCGAAAAGCAGCCTTGACACTTTGCGATTTGGGGTTCCGTACCGCTTTGCGCTGGCGGCGGTGTATTCCGGCGGTGTTTCGCGTCAGGCGGCAGGCCTGCCCTCGGACACCGAGGGAGACCCGGCCTTCTACCCGGTGATCTCAAACCATGAAGAAAAAAAGGGGGCGCGTCCGTTCTTCCGCTTTCTGCGTCAGGAATCGATCGCAGCCCCGCAATTTGCGCTGCCTTTGGGACACGCGCTGCGCAGCGAGGGCGAGAAGCGCAGGACCGGAACCAAGGGCAGTGCAGATCCGCTGCCATATGTCCATGCGGGGCCGATGGGCTTCGACACCGGACCGCGCATGGTGGTCAGAAGCCTTGGCCCCAAGATCACCGAGGACGACAAGGACTATGGGTCGCGCATGACGGCCCGAGCCGCCCCCAATATTTGTCATCGGGTGGTTTTGGCACCAAATATGGTCTTTGACTGTGCGGAATGGCACGGCGCCTTCGATAGCAGCACAGAGAAGCGTCCGACTGGGGCTTACGACAATTTTGCTGGTGCGCGGGCCACGGTTGGTGACAGAAACGACCGCGAAAACTTGATTGTGGCCCGCACTCATCTGCTACGCGGTCTCGACAATCGCGGTTTTTTGGACAAACGAACCTACACAGACTGGCCAAATCCGGGGACGGCCTCAGACACCGCGACACTGGGGGATGCCCTGATCAAGCGCCCCAAGTGGCTGGGCAATAAAAGACCAACAAATTTGTCTAACGAAAATCGCCTGAATCGTTTCTACGAAGATCCCTTGGCCCGAAACCTTGCATTCGGCATCCGCCTGAAAGGCGAAAGCACCTATCTAGAAGGCGGGCCTCTGATTTATGACGTTTCGGACACAAAGGTGAAGCTGTCTTCAGGCCACAAAGTGTATTCAAGGTTGCCCGTCGTCGTGACGTCTGTAATCGGCAACGGCCCGGCCCGGCCAGCGCCCAGTCGTATTCAGGATGTTGTAACTGTCGACAATAAGACCGCTTACAGATGGTTCGATGCCGACACGGAAGACGACGGATTTACCAGCTCTAACCGCTACATGCCTGCGTTCGAACTGCGGCTTGAATTGCGACCCGGTGAAGAGATCGAAATTGATATCTGGGCGCTTCCTTCCGAAGGCAGTCTGGCCCGAGACCACGCTTTGGTTCAGGCTTTTGGGATCAAGCTGTGCGCTTCGGGCAAGGCCACTGGACTGTCATCAGCGGACGCCATGTTGGCGGGGGCAAAATCCGTTCTTCCGCAACAGTTTTCGGACCGGCTTGAAACAGAGTTGGCGAAACAGGGCGCGGACAATCGACGGTATGTTGCACCCGGCGGCATCTTCGCCCCGACAAATGCCGCGTTAAAGGCTTTGGGCAATACAATCACGCATATGCTGAAGCTTGGCCCGCTGCCAGAATTCGCGGGCGTCACCACCCTTGAGGCGGTGCATGCCACCAATCGGATGCCGACCCGCCCCACCGCACTTAAGCCAGCCGTTCCGCAAGACCCGATGTTGTCCGAACTGCCGCCAGTTGACGAAAACACACCCGAGCCTCGGCCAGTTAGTGCGACCCGACCAGCAAGCGTCGAAGAGAATCCATTTGGGCCATTGGCCGTCAGCGCGCCGGGGTCAACGCATCTGGTGCTGGATGGCACAGTGCCGTTCGATACCAACACAAATGATGTGATCGAGATCGAGGCCCAGGTGACTTTGCCGGGCAGCTCAAACTTTGATGATCGCAATCGAGGGCGATCTTTGGCTCATCGCCGGAAGGGAACATGGCCTCCGTTGCGGACGCTGGATGGTTCGACGCGCAAAGACAAAGACGATCAACCGCTTTATCGCAACGCCGAAGACCTATTTGGCTTTGACGTAGGCCGCGACGGTACAGTCAGCTTCCAGCCTGCCAAGGTGACGCTTTTGCGGGTTGAGGGTCTGCCAAGGCGGCTTCCGCGTGGGCAACTTGATCTACGGTCGCTCTTTCTCAATACCCTTCCAGATGGGGCGCGTGTCGCCCATCGCCATGTATTCCCGGACGGCAAAGCCCGGCGTATGCATGTCCGCGTCAATGCCCTGTCGCGTACCATGGATGACCTGCGTACCTGTGCCCGGGTCGCACGCCCGGGTGACCCCTGGACATCCCCGAAAGAGGGACGTCTCTATGGTACTGGTGAGCATGTCCCCGCGGAACCCGTGCCTGCCAGTCATCAGCTGAACCCATCTGATCCCGTTGAGATCATTCTGCCGGCGACCGTGCGCCCCGCCAAACCGGATGCCCGCGCACCGCTTCCGCTTCTGGAATTTGAATCCGGGCAATCCAAGGCCAACGAACCACCCTGGCTCTGGCACAACAGAACCGCCTCAATACGCATCCCATTGGGGCGCGAGTGGTTTTCCAGCGGCGAGGATGAAATGGTCGGGTTGGTACTCTGGCCACCCATTGGCGAAGAAGAAGAAACCCGGACTGGTGGCAAGGTCAGCATCCCAGGGCGGTATCCCGGCGATCCTGACCGCCGTTTGGACTTGGACAAGTTGGACGGTGACGTGTTGACATTCAGCGATGATGACCTCGGCCCTGGTGGGCGATTTATCTCGCGCCGTGGCAGCGATCCGGTCCGTGGTGGGTCCGAGACTGAGCCCGTTCTGCGACCTATCGCGATTGCTGATCTGTTCCGGGATCAAAAGGATGCACGTCGGGCGAAAATGGTCGAAAACGTGCTCATGCCGCTGGATGACGAAAGCAGCACAGTGGGCAACCAAAAACAAAGCAGTACCCCGCCGATGCGCGTGGCGCTCGCGCTTTATCAACCGCGCTTTGATGTAGAGCGAGAGGAATGGTTCATTGACGTCACGCTTAAGGCACCGCTGGCACCCGATGGCTTTGTCCGCCTTGGTCTTGTGCGGTACCAGCCCCATGCGGTGCCAGAACTGCGCTGCTCCCGACCGGTGGTTCAGTGGGCGCAACCGTTAAGCACGCGCGCGCTGCGCGCCCGTCGTGATGCTCCGGGTCGAATTTTCATCGAGCTTGAAGGTCCGGCCCCGAAAGAACGCGCTCTGCCCAACAGCATTACCTGCGATAAAACCCCAGAGCTTGGCGTCGACCGCGCCGCGCTTTTTTGCCAACCCGCCATGCGGCTGACGCTTTTCCGGCAAAAAGAAGAGAACGGTCAGACAAGGCGCGTGATGCTCAGGCGTCGCACAAAAGAAGTGGTTCGCCTGACCGCCAATGCCGACGAAGACAACGAGAAGGATGTGCCAGCGCCGCAGGCTGACGCTATTCTGGTAACACCAGAGCGCTTGGCGGATTCCATGGCGCGTTGGCGGCATGTGCTGAACCTGTCGGATTACGAAGACAGCCCTAATGACGGCCAACTTCAGCTTTTGGTGGAAGAAATCGAACATTTCCGACCCGCGAGCTATGCAGATGAGCCTGTCGCCGCTGCGATAGACGCGGCCTGGCGCACCGAATTTCAGGAAGCTGGACCACGTTTCTCAGCACTGCTGGAGTTGAAAGCTTTTGAGTGATCAGCCCCAATTAAATTTCACAACATCATAGTACTTGGAAGGATCAGAGACATGACATTCAAACTGCATCTCACAGTCGCTACGGCCCTCTCGCTGTTGTTGAGCCCGGCCGCTCAAGCGCTGGACCTCTATCAAGGGGCTAAACCACAGGCACAGTCCAACACCTGCCAAAGCTACGCCTCCGTTCTTGCGTTGGCTGCAGTTCAGGACCCGGCATTCCCAATCGAAACATTCGAAGAACTACGCACGCTAGAAGCCGACTTTCGCCAGATTCTTGAAAGCATGGACAATGCAAACCCTTACCTGCATTCCAATTGGCCCAAGGCAATGGAGCAACTGACCGGAGGCGTCTATACGTTCGAACTAAAATACGAACCCGATCTGTTGCAATGGATGGCGGATGTACGACAGAATACGACGCTCAGCAACGATCTGGGCAACTTGATAGCAACGGCAACAGGTGGGGCGATCAACACTGTTTTGACCAGCGTCTCCTCTATGAACGGCTCGAATTATTCATCCGGTCATATCGTTACAGTTATGGGGCTGCATGGCACCGGGATAGATTCCGACACGCAACTCATCGCCTTTAATTCCGCTATCAAGGGACAAGGTGGGTCGGTAAACCAGTGCGCCGCAGGAAATCAACCAGGCGACATGCGTTACACAGCTGGAGTCGTCGAGACAGACAACTTCCTTCTGCGCAACTTCCCGAACGGGATGCTCGTTATGCAGCTAAAAAAGAAGTGACGTCGACGCAAGTTTCCGGTCGTTGTAGTGGCATAGTATCCTTTGGATTGCGGTGGCCCGGTGAGCACCATCAGCGATCTACCTTCACTGGAGGTCAAGATGCAATAATTCAGGCGGCTGGGGAAATCTAGAAGCGTAATAGTTGCGCACTTAAGCGTGGATAACATCTGGGATACCAGGCTTCGTGCTTAACGTGTAAAACTTCAGACTTGATCTGACGGACACCTCAGCTTTCTGTGCTGAGAATGGCTGGGTGGCTGTCCGATGGCCCGGCGTTTTCTGCGCTTGCTTCTAATAGAAGTGCGAAATCAACACTACCATGATGACGCCAGCGCGCTTTGTTGACCAAAACATACAGTGCATCACCTTTTTGCGATAGCTTAACATCGCTTTAGCCACCAATGATACGCCCTACCCCTTCTACGTCCGCGCTATCTGCACCGGTCTTCCCACATCCGCAGAAAACCAGCCCTCTTTTCTCGCCTTTCGGCACATCGACACAGAGTGTGTGCCAACTAACCACGACCTCCGAACAATGAGGGCAAGTCGCTTTGAATGGAGACGAAGGGAGTGGGTGACGGCGGTGTCGTGATGCAAGGAGTGCCTTTGCAAACTCATACTCTTCCTGATCCATTGCGGCCCAATCATCGTCAGTCGCCGCGACCTCGTACAGCAAAATGACATTATGAGAGTCGAGGGTATGATCAAGTGTCGTGCGAGCAGATATTCTTTCGAGCACGGGCCATTCTGAAAGGGTGTATACTTTGTCTGATTGCATTTTGGATTGGCTCCAAACCTGACTTGATAGGAACTTTGGTACGCTAACGCATGGTCTGTCTGCCTGATAAGAAGGCTCAGACCTCTTAGCCACCTGCTCTATTGCGGTTCCGTGATCCTACCGAAACCTAAATAGATGGCAGGCACTTTGTCAGTGAGCCAAACACCGTTGTCGGCACGAAAAAACTCAAACCCGTCCTTGAACATGCGTTGTGCTTCGACACGTAGAACAACCGGCTTTCCGTGTCGTTGCCCGACGCGTTCAGCTGTATCAGGATCAAGCGAAAGATGGACCTGCTTACGGCGTCCGGGGTTCAACCCATCGGAAAAAATCGCATCCAAATTTGCGCTGGCCGTGCCGTGATACAGCTCATCCGGCGGGCGCTGAGGTTCCAGGCCCAAATCGACATCAATCGAGTGTCCTTGGGCTGCCCTAATGCGCTGACCATCATCAGACAGGGTGAAGCGTTTCTTATCGTTGCTCTCGACAAGCTGAGTGAGCTCGTCGCGGCTTAGCTTGCGATTGGCTTTCTTCAGCTTCCGCAGCAAATCATCAACACGAACCCACCCGTTCTTATCAAGCTGAAGACCGATCTCTTCAGGTTTATGCCGAAGCACCAGGCTCAGAAATTTGCTTTCTCTACTCATCTCAACACCTTCACAACTCAGGCCAGGCAATTTCATCATGCGAGAGCGGGAGGCGATTGGCCAGCTCTTCCACTCCGGAGGTCACCTCACTCCGCCTGAATATGCGTCCACCACACTCTTCCGGCATTTGGATAAACGGAACCCGCTCCTGTATGAGCTGGTCGCCGACTTTCCGGGTACTGCCCCCAAGAAATTCGGCATAGTGTTTTCCGGGAATAAAGCGCTCCAGAAACCGGTCTACAGAGCTATACGGCACCACCTGTACCGACTTGCGGGACACCGGATGACGCGCTCGAACCAGTTTGAGATGACCTGTGTCCACCAGATGGCGGAGGGCAGATGCGTTGACACCGAGGAACCCCGCCAGGGTCGATCGCAGATATCCATCCGGTCTGATCAAACGCAAGGCCTCAGCGACTTCCGCCGGGTCCAGAAGCACCGACAGATAGCCATCTTGTTCGGCATCCCTGACCACGGTCTTCAAATCGCCATTCTGGATCAGTCGCACCACATCGACTGCACCAGCAACGGCTTTGCGGCAGACGGACTGAATACCGACTAGCCCATCCGCTTTTGCCGCCGATGTGCGTGGCACAATACTGGCAAGGAACGCATCGAGTTGCCCTTCATCGTAGTATGGTCTCCCGACAGGGGAGCCTGCGATGGGTCTGATGATCCCACCTGCAACCAGAGCACCAAACTGCGCCCTCGGCGCATTGATCTTTTTCTGAGCCGCAACCTGACAGATCGCTCCCGCAAAGTTTTTGACGAGTGGCGCCAATGCCTGTGCGTCGAGCACAACACCTTTCGCAGAGCTACCTACCTGACCCTCCGACTTCAGAAACCCGTTTGCACCAAGCAGTTCCACTGTCTGACGGCGGCCGAGCCCCAGCTCACGTCGTAAGGTTTCAACGCTGTGAACGCGACGGGTTGTACAGGCTTTACCAAGTACCAGATCGCCTTCGCCGATGGGATAGGTCTCGGTGAAGAATTTCCTGACCGTATCACGCAGGGGCTCGTATTGCTCCGCATGGGATTGTTCCAGCCAGTTGAACAGGCAGCCATAGTTTCTGCGCGAAAGTGATATGGGGGAACCGGCCTCACGATGCAGTCGCCTCAGCAGGCGAAACAGCCCTTCCTCGCCTTCGGACAGGAGCTCAAAACCCCGCGCACCTGCACGACGCTTCTCATTATCGGATAAGTGCTTCAGCTTTGCATCGACACCAAACAGATCGACAACTCCGAAGATCTCGGCGCCAAGCGCAACCGCACCGAACCCGATAATGTCGAGCCATGTGCCCTGTTTTTCACCTGCTAACCGGCGGGTGAGATAGTCTTCCAGACCTGTTGGGACCTGCCATGCACCCAGCTCTCTCACCTGATCCGCCCCCAGATTGAGATCTCGGATACGCCCGGCAAAATCATGGGGCCCTCGGCTATGTGAATAACTGTCGTCGTCATACAGCCTGACCTGGTGGTGGTGGCATGTTCGGATCGAAGGCACATGCCAGGCACATCGTTGCGCCGCGCCACCGCCAGTGTCTGTCATGATGTCTTCGGCGGCACATTCCGGACAGAACCGCAGGCGCCTGCGCGTGATCCAGCGTTTCTCGATAAGTTGACCGGCCAGACGGTACTGTCCAGTCGACACTTTGCAAACAACACCACGCATCAGTTGAGCAAGTTCCACTCCGCCGAGCCGGGCGAGGATCGAAAGGGCCCTTTCATCGCCGTCAGCGATGGCCTGAAGCGTAAAGCCCTGATCGGTGCAGAACTCTGAGGCAAAGGAAAGACCATTCGCCCAAGCCAGGCGGGATGCGAAAGATGCCGGGGTCTCCCCCGGCATCAAAGGAACGAGGATCGGCAACACAGGCATTATGCAGCCCCCCTTTTGGTTGCTGGCGCTATCTCCAGCTCTGCACCGCTGAGAAGCTGACCCGACTTAATGGAGCGGAAATTCTCAGCAATGAACGGGTTCAATGCATCAACACAGCGCTTCTGTTTCCGATAGGCACCCGCGAAGTGACTTTGTTCAAGGGTTTGGTTCCCATCGCGCAATGCTAGTTTGATAGCCGATATGATTAGCCCAATTTTCAACCCGAACTCGTAGCGGGCCGCGTGCAGCAGTCGCCGCGCGAATGCCGATGTCTCAAGCGTTTTGCCGCGCGACAGTTTTGCCGCATCGAGATAGGCACCCAGCACGCCCATCACCTCATGCCCATGGGCGGCATAGCTCATGGGCGCAAAATGCACAGGCTCAAACCGCCGGCTGAGCTGTTCATCCCGGTTGATCAGATCAAGCAGTTCGCAGGTGCCACTGAGGATCAGGCTGACCGGCCACTCAGCGTATTCCAGACACGATTTCCAGACCAGCATCACCTGATCAAACTCAGACTTCGACTTGGTCCGAAGGATATGCTGCGCCTCGTCAAAGTGTAGGAAAAGCGTCTTATGTGAACGCGCCTGACGCATCACCTGCCGCCAGATCGAATGGCCTGTCCGCGATCCCTTACTCTCATAGCCATAAGCCTCGAGGGTATCGAGGCCGACACCCTTGATTGTGGCCTCTGACGCCAGACGCACAGTCAACGCCTGATTATATGGTTTTCCATAAGCCACATGCGGATGCTTCTGCAGAAGATGTTCAATGCCAAAACTCTTGCCAGCACCTGCATTGCCAATGACAACAATGCCGGGCTGCGCTGTCACCCGGCCAGCAGCTGTATGCGCTTTGCGCCGAAAGAGAATATCATCGATCTGATCCTGAAGTTCCAGATAAGTGTCATGGACGATAAAGCGGTGTTCAAGGTCAGCCACGATGTGGCTGACCTCCTCACGGGACATATGTGTCATTGCCTGTTCTCCATACGCCAGCGCGGATGCGAGATCGGAATGGTCTTCTCCGCGTCATCTTCCCCGGAAGTGTTCTCCGGCAGCTGTGGTGGCGCCCCCTCCGCCGTGGCGATCACACCATCAAGGAGACCTCGTTTTTTCCTGGAAACTTTGGGGGTGATGCCCGCCACTACCTCCAGCCCAAGCCAGAGATGTTCTCGATTGCGTTCAACGTCTGCCTTTGTCGGCGCAAGTGCCGAAAGGCCAAGCCGCTGTGAGGCCGCGCGATCTTCTTCAGAAAAATCCGCGAAGGCCTGATCAATGATATCCTGCGTCAGTTCTGCTTCCGCCTCAAAACGGCGACGCAAATTGCTGCAGGCCTCGGTCCAGAGATCAAGCGACAGACCATCAAACCCTTTTGCCAGAGGGCGGGCGACAACCCAGACACCATCGAGATTGACCTCAATCATACCGAGGTCCTGATGATCCACCCGGATCTCAACCTCGAGATCGGGATTAGACAGGAAATGATGCCGCACCACCTCACAGGTGTAGAAGATGCCCGCGAACCGAACCCCGCGCCCGGAAATGCTCCGGGTATATTTCCGACCGAAGGCGCCGAGGCGCTCAACCCGGCTCGGAGGGCGGGGCTTGCCAACGGTCAAACACAATTCCCGCCAGCAGTTCAGCGGGGTCTGTCCACCGATGCCTCCGTGCGGCTTGTTGTTGTAAACATCGACAACAAAGCGAACCAAGATCCGGGTCAACTCGTCATCAGCAAGCGCAGCATAATCTTCAGGCACAAAATCACCTTTTTCGACGATGTTCGAATAGGTGCGCGCGCTCAAACACTCCATCAACTCTATGCCGAAAGTCCTGAAGCAGCGCTCGATATGTCCGCGAAGTTTGGGAACACCTGCAGGCGGAAACATGACCGTTCCCCGAAGGTCCGTCACAGCACCTCTGAAATCAAAGTTCGCAAAGGTCGCCCCCTGATCCGAGGCAACAGTTTCAAAACCAGTGCCCGGCCAGTCTGGAAGCGCGCAGCCAAAAAGGCGGGCAAGGTCCGCTTTATCCCGGGTTGCCAGGTCCAGCGCTGCGATCGCATCTTCGGTGTTCGGGGTTGCGCAAACCTTCACCGAGAGGATCAGTCGCGTTCGCACATCGATCACGACATAGATCCAGCGTCGCCCTTTCGGCAGTGCTTTGATCTGCTCCTCTGTCAGATGACCGAAGACACCGGCCTCGGCAAAGAAGGTAATCAGGTCGACTTTCCACTCATCGATTTCCAAACGCTCCCCTGGCCGCAGAACATTCAGTCCTTCGCCGATGATTGCAAAATGCCGGTTGGCCGCTTCGAGGCCCTGGCGCTGGCACATCACATGGTAAGGCTCAAGACGACATATCTCTCTGTAGATTGTGCTTTCTGCGGGAACGGCCAAAGGCGGCAAGCCGCGATCGATCCGATACGCATTCGCCAGCCTGAAAGCCCGTTTTGTCTGGCGAATAACGCACTTCTTCGACGGGCGCTTGAAGCTCGCATACCGATCCGCGCATTTGCGAAGCAGGGCGGCGCTCTCGGGACCAAATTTTACCTTCGTCCGTCCCGCAAGATAGCGTTTGTCTATGAGCGCTAGAACGCACCGACCACTAGTCTCATAAGCGCGGACCCAACGCAGCAAGGCCGAAGAGCCTGGCGGGTCAATCTCGTTGCTTGACCGCTTCTTTCCTCCATATTTGCGCTTCCCGGCATCCTTATCAGGCTGTGGAATCTGCACCGTGATTTCCTGCGTCACACTCCGGATCCAGATCTCCACATCTTTCCAGTAGCGGCCAATCTCCCCGCGTGCTTCAGCATCCAGAAAGAGATCGCACCAGGCCTGACGGAAGAAGACCGTTGAGCGCTGTTTTGCAGGCAGATGGGTGACAATCTGGTCGGCAAACTGCACGCGCTGTCGGACGGCCTCTTCACTGTGATAGCCATCACGAATGGTGATGTGACCGGTCTTCAGACCTTCGTTGATCTCATCATAGGTGAGCTCGTCAAAGACAACTTCTCCTTCACTCCAGCGACTGATGATGACACCTAGCGGCCCTTGTTCCACGAGAAGACCAGGGACGTCACCTTGCTGAATCTGCGAATAGGGCTCGAGACGAATGATATCAGTCATTGCAAGCCTCCCTCGACCAGCATGTCGAGATCAATAACCCCGTCCTGGATCGGGCGCAGAATACCGGCATAGATCGCTTTGAATAATTCCGGCCAAGCTCTGCCGCCAATAGCGGCTCTCGCAACCAACTCGCGGATCGTGACCGGCAGATCGATCTCAGCCGCAAGCTCTGCGATTATCGCGGCCGCCTCCGGGTCATCCTCACGCCGGTAGGCAAACAGGCGCCGTGCATTCAGCGCCTCCCACTGGTCGTAGTTTTCCTCAGTGATCAGCACAAGATTATCCGCGAAGTCATCCGGCATCGCTGCCGCGACATAACCCAGCTGCACCTCAAGGTTCTGCGCTCTGGCGCGTTCTGCCGGTTTGATCTCGGCAGCATACTTGCTCCCATCAGCGAAGGTATAAAGTTGATCCACTCTTTTACTACGCTTACGACCATAGGCATCGATGTAATCAATGGCAGGCGGCTGCTCGACCATGTCAGCCACAGGATACAGCGCTGATGTCGTGGTGAAGGCATCAAACTCACCAAGGCTGTCGAAGACGACTTTCTGACTTTCGCCCCCGTGGGGTCGAAATGCGCCTGTCTCGACGAAAGTACGCCCTCGCGAGCGCTCAGACAGATTACACGTTGAACGGCTGTCCAGCGGGGCTTTGAAGATTTCTTTTTCCATGTGTTCTGATGATGTGCAGGATCACTCCCTGACCAATATGATCAGGGTGAACCGCACTCATTCCTCTTGTCGAATGGTGGAAGGCGGCCGAACACGACCGTTCGGGTCAAAAGACCCGGCCGCCAGACTTGACTTTTGAGGGGATTCGAGAGACCTTCTGAGTGTCGGGTACCAAACTGACGTGAAGGCCTTCGAGAGTCCGCTCTCGGGGCTTTTCTATTTTCTAGATCATCGGTTCATATCCCCCTTCTTCCCAGAGTCGGCCACCGACCACAGGTCTTCGACACGAAATCCTGTGCGCTCGGCTACGGCTGCTTCGATCTCCGCCGACCGCCTGCGCCCGGCAAGCACGTTCGACACGGCCGAGCGACTATACCCGATGCTCTCGGCGAGCTCGGTGATTGTGGTCTGAGCCATCCCGAGATGCAGTTTGACAATCTGCTGGCGCATTTTGTTGGCATCCATGGCTCGTGGCCTCCGTACGGGACTGGCATTTACGCTGGTGCTGAAACGAACGTTCCAACGACCCCGATTCTACGGGCATCTCCGTCGGACAATCAATAGCCAATCCGGCCCCAATTGCATCGTAACCGCCTGATTTAACGGTTAGTTTTGATTATTAACTTACGTTAGGAGCGCCCTACGTGAATGTTCATTTCTGCTATTAACTTAAGTGGTGAAACAGACGTTTCCGGGAGAGGGAAATGCCTTGCGGCAGTTACGCCCTCAAAGCGTTGTGTGCGACGGCTTGAGGTAAATTTGACCACCTCGCTACGCAGTTTCTCAACTCGCCAGGCAGGCAACAATATCTTCGATCAGGGAGCTGCGAAGCATGGGAGCGTAAGCCATTAAGCCTGCGCAAGCATCGGCCCAGAGCGAGCTTTGGGCGCGACGCTCAGCTTCGGCGACTACAACTCACTCTTCGGGCATTCGCCGCAGCCCCGAAACCCGAATTTGATCGTGCTAACGGATCGAAGTTGCAGCAGCCTTTAAAAATCGAGGAAAATAACAACCCATAGCTGTTTTCTCAACGGTCCCGAGTACTTACAGCTTGTTTTACAGAGCGCTCCAAGAGAACCGCTCGCATCAAAATTTGAAATGGAAAGAATTGATGATCTATTCTGTTGCCCCTCTGGGTGGTCAAACCATCGGCAAAGCCGCAAGTCGCGAAGATGCCTGGTGGCTTTGTCGCCGCTATGGTCTAAAGCCATTTCCTTTGGATGATGCCTCGGCGGTGGGATTAGAGGACGCTGAAAACGGAGCGAAGGTTTGGACTGTCCCCTGTGAACATACCCAATACCCATATGACCGTGCTGCCTTCGAAAATCGGCGTCGTGATGGCTTGGCCACATTAGAGAATGGCCTTCCAGCATGGCCTATTGCTGAAGAAAATGGGATAGCATTCCAGACCTTCAAACAGCGGATCAACCGAGGCTGGTCGGGTGAAAGAGCCGCAACTGAAGGCGTACGGGAAACAGCGCATAACCCAGATGATGAGTGGGAAGTAATCGCGCTGGAAAACGGCTTATCTGTCCGCGCATATCGCAGTCGTGTTCAGGCTGGTTGTCCGGAGAGCATCGCCGCGACAATGGGGTTGAGTTGGCGGAATTGGTAAGATGCCACATTTAGCGGGCACACACGCCCCAGCATCGACCTTTAGTCTAGCCTTTATGTTCCACTCTTACAGCCCAACTTTCGGACTTTTGCCGCATTGGCGAGATTGGATTTCCCCCGGTTGGATCAGTGCTATCTCGAGCTGACTACTCCAAGTCAATGGATCTAGATGACTTTCCGAAGTCTTGCAGCGTTACGCTCTCTTGCTGAGCATTGTCGAGCACACGATGAAGTTGACCTAGTGCCCTTTCGACGCGGTTGAATTGATGCCTAGATGCAGCGACATGCCTGTGGAGCAGGCCCAAACACTCGTCCCATTTTCGGATTGAAGCAAAACGAGAGCTATTTGAGATCGTTACCTGCGTGTTCTGCGACGTTGTTAGTCCTACTTCTGTTTCTGATATCATCTGCTCAATGAGAGGTTCGATCTGACCCAAAAGAAGATCTTCGTCGTCTGGATGTTCACAGATGGCTGCGATACGATGCCTTAGATGCACATCTTCTGACCTTAGTAACTCAATTGTATTGTTTAGATTGAGTTCGAACTCAGCATTCAGTTTAGTCGCTTCAGAATATTTTGAACTAACAGCATGAGTGTGTTTTTGTCCCAGTCCAAATATCGAGAGGATAGACGATAACACCTATTTACCTTCCCTCGATCGTTAGCTGCATATCAACACCGAATGTAATCTACTTCGAAAAGACATGCATTGGCTATTTGCCAGAAAACCTGTTTGCGCTGCGACAAATTCTGTATGCTTCGAGGCCATTACTTATGCATTTGTGGTGAATTTATTGGTGAAGAAAACAACGAGAAGAAGCAGGCTCAATGCCTCGAAGGCGCGGCCCAATTCAGCGAAAGCGGCATCCAGATCTGGGTCTAATGCAGGCCGGGGCTTTCGTTATCAGGATGCCGTTTCCGCTTGGTTAGCGGTAGAAATATGGGCTGGTCAACGAGCGCCCGCCATAGTGATTCCGGAAGGTGGCGACGATATTGAGCTGCGTGGCGACGAAACTAGTTTCGTCCAAGTAAAGAGTCGGCGTGAGCACCTCGGAGGCTATACGGAAGGTGAAACAGTCGGACACATTGAAGATCTGTGGAATCGGGCGCTTGGCTCCGCACCTCAACCGCAGCGACTGGAACTCGTTCTTGAGCGGGAGGTGGCGGGCCTCAATCGCCTCGACGACCACCACGCAGCCCGCCCAATCGAAGGTCCGATCAGCACAAGACTCTCAAAGTTTAGTGGGGCCTCTGATCTTCTCCCAAGAACATTGATCTCCGTTGTGAGCTCACCGCAGGAATGGGCGATTAACCTGATCGCTGTTCGGTTGAACTGTGCTCCAATTGCGGCCCAGATGTGCTTTGCCGAACTGCTTATTCGTGTGGGTTTTTTGGCAGACGCCAATGGCCGATTGGCATCCGAGAAGTATCTAGGCGTTTCGATTTCCGACACAGAAGCAGCAATCCGAGATGTCTTGGCGGCTATCGACGCTGACGCAATCGAACGTGCTCTGAGGGATGGCGTTTGTGAGCCGGTCGACTTTCTTTCACCTCTCGACGACCCAAACTTCTATCTCGGAGTCGATGTAGAACCCGGCCACATCGCGGCAGGTTTGGTGGCTGAACGCCCCCAAAGCAGGTCGGCTTTGGTGGAAGGCATTGAACAACGCCGGGCCGCGTTGATTGCCGGACCGTCAGGGGCCGGAAAATCCGCTTTGATGTGGGAAACCGCCAACACGTTGCGTCATACGGTGCGGTGGTTTCGTATCCGTCGTCTGAACGCGGAGGATATTCCATCTCTGCGCCAGTTGATCCGGACGTTTCGCGCTTCAGAAGACAGTCCCCTGGGCTTTGTCATGGATGATGTTGGCCGGAATGGGCCGGAAAGCTGGGGCGCCTTGCTCAAAGAGGCGATGTCTGTGCCCGGTGTCGTCTTGCTCGGTTCGGTCCGAGAAGAAGATGTCACGCTGATTGCCGAGCGCGCCCGTGCAACTGAAATACGCGCCGATCCCGACGATGAACTCGCAGAACGACTCTGGCGAGAACTGCGCGAAGCTGAAAAGACGAACTGGGCGGGTTGGCGCGAACCGTGGAAGATGAGCGACGGCCTTCTTCTAGAATATGTCCATATCCTGACGCGCGGACAAAGGATCCACGAACTCCTCGCCGACCAGGTTGCGGCCAGGATTTCAGATCCGAAGCGTTCCCTCGAACTTGATATTTTGCGATCTGGCGCCTGGGCAGGTGCAGCGAGTGCCGAAGTCGATGCGTCGCGATTGGCGCGCGCGCTATCGGTCAGTGAGGCTGATCTGTCACGCGGCCTACAGCGCCTCATCCAGGAACATCTGGTTCGCTCACCTGCTCCGGGCTCGGTCACCGGCCTACACAAGCTTCGATCCGAAGAATTGTTGCAGCTCACACACCAGACAACATTGCCGACCCTCGAAACGAGTTTCGAGCGAACGGTCGCCAGTGTGCCCGCCGCAGATCTCGCACCCTTGGTCGCGGACACGCTATCTGAGCGGCGATTACCTGTTCCGGCGGTGCTCAATGGCTTAGTTGCCCGGTTGGAGGGAGAACAGGATGCGCGGGCGTTGGCTTCAGCGCTCCGCGGTCTGGGTTCGGGCCGCGTTTCTTCAGGCGTCGACGAGTGGCTCGACACGCCTGAAGCTCGTGCGCTGCCGCGAACGCAAGTCGGAATCGCCGCAATGTTCGGGATTGCGGATATAGATCTGAGTAGTCTCAGCATCATCCCGGAGGTCCAAGCCGCAGCGGATCGGCTTTCGCAGATCAAAGGTTCGCCGGAAGATGATCCTCGCCGCCTGTTGATGGAGCGTATGTCACCCTCTGTTCTATCTGCCCTGATCGAGACAGCGGATTTGGCGAGCTTAGATGAGATTCTCGCAGCGTTGGTCGGAATGCCATTGCCAGCCGCGGTGCGGGCGAGTCTCTTGCAGGCTCCAGAAGGCCTCTTGAATGCCAATCTCGATCTCTTGGGGTCGTTAATGGGCACCTTATCCGCCCTGGATCGTGAAATCGCCAGTGACTGGGTCGCCGAGGTCGGGCAAGAGACGCTGTTTGAGCGGGTTCAGGCAGAGACAGCTTGGGCCGGGCCTGTAACACTGGAAGATGCCGATGATGGAGTGACCGTCTGTTGCAATCTTTGGTATGTTGCCGGCTCTGTGCAGAAGAATCCGCACAACGCGGTTGTAAGTTTGTGCGATCGGATATTGGCTTTGTGCCCGTCGGCTGACATTGCGGTGTCCAACGCAATTACTGCAAGTGGCGAATTGGCTGGCCTTGCCCAGTTGCCGCTCGCAACAAAGCGGATTCCCCGAGATAATCTTCCCCCACCGTCAGTTCCTCGATGGAATCGGCGGTGGAGTGATCTGATTTCCCGCCGCGTCGCCGCTCCGAGCTATAGCGACTATCTTGCAAGAGGCGTGGTAATTCTCGATTCTCTTGTGCCGACGTTGGAGAAGGTTTTTGATGCGCATTTTCGAGGAAAGGATGCACTCGGCAATCACGTCGACAAACTGAATGCGCTCAATGCTGAAACTGAAGCGCTGACACCCCCCGCTGTTTCGCCATTGGAAGCGTCGGGTGCGGGAAGCGGAGAAGCCAGTACCGCCGTCACCAAATTTCAGAACCTCCTGCACAGCGCAAGCGTCAATCTCGTTAAGAGGTTCGCGATCTTGCCCGACCAGGCTGGCGCGTACATTGGCTGGTTGAGCGATCTCATCGCGGATGTCGACACTGCAATTGTCGAAGAGCCTTGGCAGCTCGTTGCCGACGGTCCTCCACCGATGCTTACCAAACTCAAGACGCTATTGGAGGGGTTGCGAGTTCTGGCAGGAGAAGCGCATGAAAGGGAGCAAGCGCCTGCGGTAACTTGGGCGGCGCGCGGCAAAGGTGCACGAATAGGCAACTCCGTTCGGCTCGTTTTACTCTCTGCCAAAGCTGCCGGGGAATCACGACTAGCTCAGCGAAAGACAGAAATTGAGCGCTTGGCAGAGGAAGTAGGGATCGTCGCACAGTTCCATCTTCGCGTTAACGCCAAGGGTATTTTACCGTGGCCACCTGCAGACGTTCTAGCGCTGCTGCCCGCACCCGACATTGCTGATGCGGTGGTCACACTCGCCGAACAAACCGACCTTGTGCGGTCCTTGATGGACTCATCGATTCACCTGACAATAATGCCTACCATTGAGGATGTCGCGTTCCCGGCACTCGCAAAGTCTGGTTACCAGACCCTCCTTCCCGACGTGGAAGGAGCTGCCAGCTGGGTCGAACAACTCGGATTGCCAAAAGCCCCATCTGCTATGGCAAGCATGTTTGGGGAGGTGCTGAGCCTTGCCAGCGAACTTGGAGCGATGGATCAAAGACACCTTGGTATCGAGAACCGTCCCGAAAATGAAAATATTGCTCGTCAGAACCTCGAGGCCGCCTTCGCAGGAAAACACGAGGAACTAACCAGACGACTCACTGCCCTTGACCCAACCCTGCAATCGGACGTTTCCGAATTGATCGAGTATCTGCGAACCGGGGAGATTGATTTCGCCGCTGACGCGCAGGCCGCCATGGGCGGAAATCCAAGCAGTTTCGCCGAAGAATTAGGGTATCTGTCTCTGCTATTAATATCAGCCGAGATCGGTGACATGTACACCGGCGGGCAAACTACCAAAAGTGTACATATGACCAAATCCGAGCAGACCGCAGATGGCCAAGAATAACAACAGAGACGACTTTTTGTCGTCGACCAGGAACCGCCTTGCAAAGCAAGCTCGGTATCATTGCTGTAACCCCAGTTGCAGAAAGCTGACATCAGCACCGACTAGCGACGGCGCAAAGGAAGTGAATATTGGAGTTGCCGCACATATCTGCGCCGCCGCGTCAGGTCCTGGCGCACGCAGATATCGCGCCGATATGACACCAGAGCAACGGAAATCAGAAACAAACGGTATCTGGCTCTGCCAAGACTGCGCGAAGGCAATCGATTCAGCAGATCCTCTTTTCACAGAGTCGTTGTTGCATGGCTGGAAGAAAAAGCATTTGGAGGATATGTGGCGTAGCGTATTCGACAAGGTTGCCTTCGGCCCGTCCATGCCGCCGACAACCGCGGAAAATAGCGATCGCTTACAAAAAGCTGCCGCGAACGATCTCGCTGTCTTCCGCCGCACCCCCAAATGGCCGGGCACGAGCGTTTCACTAACATTGACGCTGAAGGTGAAGCACCTTGGAGAGGCGCTAAGTACGCGCGCACTTGCCAACGCCGTGACTACGCTGGACGACCTTATTCTTGTAGCGGCACCCGGGATGGGAAAGACGACAACCCTCTTTCAGGTCGCCGAAGAGTTGTTGGAATTCGGCAACGGTACGCCGCTCATCGTGTCGCTTGGAGACTGGGCCACCGAAGGTGAAGCGCTGCTCGCGTCCATCCTCAAACGCCCTACGTTCAACGGGATTTCAGAGCAGGATTTCCGCACCGTCGCAACAAAGCCTGGCGTCGTTCTGCTTCTTGACGGCTGGAACGAACTGGATGTCGCCGCACGCGAACGCGCGCGCGTGCAAATCACTACTCTAAAGGCTGAATTACCAGAGCTTGGTCTTATCATTTCCACACGCAAGCAGGCGCTCGACATTCCTTTCAGTGGGACGAGGGTCGACTTACTGCCGCTTGATGACGATCAGCAAATGGAGATCGCGCACGGCATGCGGGGCGACGCTGGCGCACAACTCGTTGATCAGGCTTGGCGGACAGCGGGTGTCCGGGATCTTGTGACCATCCCACTCTACCTCACGGCACTTCTTTCGCTGCCAGAGGGCGCGCCTTTTCCGACAACAAAGGAAGAAGTGCTACGGCGCTTCATTGCCGCACACGAGCAGGAATCCCGCAGTGCGGCAGCGCTTCATACCGTGGCCCTCGGCTTCCAGCAGGACTATTTGGATGACCTCGCCGTATTTGCAACGACAACGGCCAACACGGCGATCACGGACCGCAACGCACGCAAATCGGTCGCTAACACCGCGCGGGTTCTGTTGGACGACGGACAAATCACCATCTCCGCACAGCCCGACACGTTGCTCGACACGCTTGTCAGCAATCACGTTCTGACGCGCTCCGGCGACACGCCGGGTTACTCGTTTCAGCACCAGCAATTTCAGGAATGGTACGCCTCACACTACGTTGAGCGACTGATGCTGCAGGCCGTCAGCGATCCGGCAGCACGCGAGAAACTGAAGGTAGACATGCTCGATCAGCGACCGTGGGAAGAAGCAGTTCTGTTCGCAATCGAACGGAGCGCACGCGGGGATGCCGCATGTAAGGCCGCATGCAGCGCCGCCATCTGCGCAGCTTTTGAAGTCGATCCTGTCTTCGCGGGTGAAATGATCTTCCGCGCCACCGACGAGGTATGGGCACCGATCGGCACCGAAATGCGGAGCCTCGCCGAGCAGTGGCACGCGCCAGGCAAGGTGGATCGCGCGGTACGTTTCATGATCGCGTCCGGCAGGCCGGAGTTCGCCGATCTTCTTTGGCCGCTTATTTCGCACGCAAACACCCAAGTGCACCTGCCCGTCCTCCGGGCGGCGAAGCAATTTCGCCCATCCGTGCTTGGGAACGACGCGCCGGCGCGCATCGCAGCGCTGCCACCGGAAATCCGCAAGAACGTACTGCATGAAATCGCAGCGAATAGCGGAATTGACGGTCTCGATCTTGCGACCTCAATCGCGAAGAGTGTCAGCGAGCCGGAAGTGAAGGCGACGGTTGTCGATGCGCTGTCATTTCGACGGGCGGATCGCCACGTCGCCGATTTGCTCGCTGACGCGGGCGACGCGACCTACGATATTCTCGCCCAAAAGGATCACCTCGACGACATTGCAGTTGACGCTGTTCGGCAGGAGCTCCAGCGAGCGCGTGAACGGCGCAGGGCCGCTGGAACATCGCACATAGAGCGACTGCGTACGCTTGTTGACTCGCCAGGCGGAGATGACTGCGGGACCGAGGTTGTTGGGATCGTTGCTGAGATGGAAATCGACCGTAAGCGCGATGACGAAATACACCTACTGTACGAAGTGCGAAGACGCTATCCGCAGGCGCTCGCTGACGGCTTGCTGCGTCGCTTGCACGAACGCCGCGATCTTTTCTACGGTGCCGACAATATTCTTGCGGCCGCCGGGTTCGCCCTTGAGGACGATGCACTGCTCGGGATCGCTCTCGAAGAAACAAGCCGCTACGACGATCGCGCCGAGGCCGCTGCTTCGGTGCTCGGACCAAACGCAGTTGGTCGGCTGATCGACGCGTATCTTGCAGCTGGGAAAGTCTTGCGCGACGCCAGCGGCAAATACGATCGGGCTGCGGGTGATCGCTATCACGGTCTGCGAGACCGTATCGGCCACACGCCGGGCGCAAGTTTGGTGGCCGCCGTTCAGGCGCGGGCGGCCGATGCCGAAAATGAGCAGATCGTCCAACTGGCCGAGCTGTTTTACCGCGAGACCAACGGTGACGAAGAACGGGCGCGACCCATTAGTGAAGAAGCCTTGGCTGTAATCGGTGCGCTGGCGCGCGAATGGGCAGAGCGCATGCTCGCCGGTGGGGATGAGAAGCGCTGGCGCGTAGCTACCATTGCAACGATGATGAGCCGCGCACCGTCCGTCGCGCATCTTCCACTCTTGAAGAGAATGCTTGACGACAATTTACATCGCTATAGTGCTTTCCGCGAAAAAGCTACCGCGAGCGGCTGGAAGGATCGCGACGCTGTACACGAAGCTCAGCATCCGCACCTGCATGAGTACCAACGTGCGTTCTTAGCGATCAATGCGCCGGAGACCGCTGCATTGATGCGCCAATACCTGATGGATGAGCATTTTGGTGAACTGGCCGCCCGTGTGCTTGCTGCCCAGTGGTTTGAGGCGAACGAACCCAAAGATGACAAAAAGTTCCGGGTCGGCGTAGACTATTCGCGCGTGGAAGCGCGCCGGGAGGCCCGCGCCGCCGATCCAACCGCTACATCGATTGAAGCGGAGGCTATCTTCGGCGCAATCGAAACCTTGATTGTCGATGGCGCGTCGGATGCACAAGTGAAGCTGGCCGTTGCGCTCGGCATTGTTGGAGCACGGCTCCCCCACGGCCAGCGCAACGCGACGATCCAGAAGCTCATTTCTCTCGCCCCGAGGCAGGCACGCGCAGCCTTGTTGTTTTCGCTGACCCTCTCAGGCGAGGACATCGACATCAAGCTCGTCGCCGACGGCATAGCTAAGACCTTTGATGCGGCCAAGAAGGACTCTTGGATTTTGACACAGAGCGACGCGTATCAGCTACGTGATTGGCTGCGCCTATTGCCGTTCGCCAACCCCGTTACCGATCTGCCTGCTATCGTGCGCGGCATGCCGGACGCGCAGCGGGATCCACAAATCCTTGAGGAGATGGTCCGCGGCCTCGGCAGTTCATCCTCGGACGATGCAGAAGGAGTAACTTTCACGCTCGCAGAAGAAGACCCACGTCTCTTCCAGAGCCATCAGTGGCGCGCGACCGCGCTGGGGTTCGGCACCTTATCCGCCGCGCGCCGCCTTGTTGACTTGACCGTCAGCGGCGCGCTCGACGGCAAGTCATATGATGGGTGGCATTGGCGACGCGAATTGGGTGGCTTGATTTCGGATTCCCCAGAGGTGCGCGCCTATGTCTACGATCTCCTGAAGGATGGGCCGACATCGAAACAGCTTGCCTTGTTAGCTGGCGCAGTCACCGAAGACCCTTGCACGGAAGGCCTACTGATGCTGATCGATTTTGAGAAACAAACCGGGCGCTCATACGTGGGTTGGCAAGCGATTGAAAGCGTTGTCTCTGAGCGCGTTCCCGCCGAAGACTGGGAAGGTGCCTACAGTGTCGTGCCCGTAGCGGCGACCGAGCTGCGCCGAAAGCTCCTGGAGATGACGGGAAGCGGCGGCAGAGACGATCCCGCTGCCCGCTGCCTCACCCTCATAGACAAACTCCGGGACAGGTACGGTGCCCCTGAATCGGAAACCCGCCACCCAGATCTTGCTTCGGGGCGCCGTTGGCCAATCTTGAAGCCCAATCCCGATGCAGGGGACGGGAACTGATTTGGCAGGCGAGCATCCATGTTCGCCAGTTCCAACCTGAAATCAATCGGCCCCGGATTACATCCGAGGCCGTTTCTTCATCTGATTTACAAAAAATGACCTATTGAAACGTTTAGGTCATCTCGCGTGACACGCCACACCACACAAGCCCCCACCCCGCGCCTCAGCCACATTTCGAGTGTCCACAACTGCGGCAGGTCATGCAGCCCTCAATCATCACCATATCGTATTGGCCGCAAGACGGGCAGGCCTTGCCGCGTGGGGCATCCATGTTGACCACCTGCGCCTGCGGGTCGGATTTCAGTCCCATCCCTTCCCCCTCAAGGAACCCGATCGCGATCATGTGCTGCTCGATCACGCCGCCGATGGCCGCCAGGATCGAGGGGATGTACTTACCCTGCACCCAGGCCCCGCCGCGCGGGTCGAACACGGCCTTCAGTTCCTCGACCACGAAAGACACGTCCCCGCCCCGCCGGAACACGGCCGAGATCATGCGGGTCAGGGCCAGCGTCCAGGCGTAGTGCTCCATGTTCTTGGAGTTGATGAACACCTCGAACGGACGCCGCCGACCCCCGATGATGATGTCGTTGATGGTCAGGTAGATCGCGTGCTCGCTGTCGGGCCATTTCAGCTTGTAGGTCAACCCTTCCAGCGACTGCGGGCGGTCCAGCGGTTCGGACATGTAGATGACGTCGCCACCGTCCACCTCGTGCGGGGCATCCGCGCTTTCACCCGGCACCTTGTCGTCGCTTTCCGAAACGGTCAGCACCGAACCCGTCACGTCGTTCGGTCGATAGGTGGTGCAGCCCTTGCAGCCCAGGTCCCAGGCCTGCATGTACACGTCCTTGAACTCGTCGAACGAGATATCCTCGGGGCAGTTGATGGTTTTCGAGATCGAACTGTCGATCCACTTCTGCGCCGCTGCCTGCATCTTGACATGCTCGGCCGGGGTCAGCGTCTGGGCGTTCACGAAATAGTCGGGCAGTTCGACGTCGCCAAACTTGTCACGCCACATCTGAACGGCATAGTCCACCACCTCTTCCTCGGTCCGCGAGCCGTCTTTCTGCAAAACCTTGCGCGTATAGGCATAGGCAAAGACCGGCTCGATCCCCGACGACACGTTGCCCGCGTACAGAGAGATCGTCCCAGTGGGCGCGATCGAGGTCAGCAGCGCATTGCGGATCCCGTGCTCGCGGATGGCCTCGCGTACATCGTCATCCATCTGCTGCATCGTGCCGCTGGCCAGGTATTTCTCGGCATCGAACAGGGGAAACGCCCCTTTTTCCTTGGCCAAGTCGACCGACGCCAGATACGCGGCGCGGGCGATCGCGTGCAACCAGCGCTCGGTCTGACGCGCCGCCTCGTCGGACCCATAACGCAGGCCCAGCATCAGCAGCGCATCCGCCAATCCAGTCACACCCAATCCTATACGGCGTTTATCCTGCGCTTCAGCCTCTTGTTCGGCCAGTGGGAATTTTGACACATCAACGACATTGTCCATCATCCGGACAGCCGTGGCGACAAGTTCTTGAAGGGCCGCGTCATTCAAACGGGCGTTTGCCTCAAACGGTTCAGACACCAGCCGCGCCAGGTTGATTGAACCCAACAGGCAGGCCCCGTAAGGCGGCAACGGCTGTTCGCCACACGGGTTCGTGGCCGCGATGGTTTCAACGTAGCTGAGGTTGTTGGCCTGATTGATCCGGTCGATGAAGATCACGCCCGGCTCGGCATAGTCATAGGTGGCCTGCATGATCTTGTTCCACAGATCACGCGCCTGAACCGTGTGATAGACTTTGTCACCAAACACCAGTTCCCACGGTCCATCAGCCTTGACCGCCTCCATGAACGGATCGGTCACCAGAACCGACATGTTGAACATGCGCAGTCGGGCCGGGTCGGATTTGGCGGTGATGAACTGTTCGATATCCGGGTGGTCACAGCGCATAGTCGCCATCATCGCACCCCGGCGCGAACCGGCGGACATGATCGTGCGGCACATGGCGTCCCATACATCCATGAAGCTCAGCGGCCCCGAGGCATCCGCCGCGACGCCTTTCACGTCAGCGCCACGCGGGCGGATGGTCGAGAAATCATAGCCGATCCCCCCGCCCTGCTGCATGGTCAGCGCGGCCTCTTTCAGCATGTCGAAAATTCCGCCCATGCTGTCAGGGATCGTTCCCATGACAAAACAGTTGAACAGGGTCACCTGACGCGCGGTGCCGGCACCTGCTGTGATGCGCCCGGCAGGCAGGTATTTGAAATCCTCCAGCGCCTCATAGAATTTTTCTTCCCAGTGCCCCGGGTCGTTTTCCACCCGCGCAAGATCGCGGGCAATGCGCCGCCAACTGTCTTCAACCGTTTGATCGATGGGGGTGCCATCCGCCTGTTTAAAGCGGTACTTCATATCCCAGATCTGCTCGGCAATGGGGGCGGCAAAGCGGCTCATTGGTGATTCCCTGTGCTGAAAGAGGTATCCAGACTAACTCAAATCACATACGCACCACAACACCTTGATGACATCTGGAACCAAGCTACAATATAAAGATCATCCTCGGGACGACTCTGTGGGAAAGCTGTGGATAATTACGTAAACCTCATAAAACTCTCCGTCGGGTCGGAAAGCGTCGACTCGCTGATGGCCTGGCAGGACAGCTATCGCCAGCGTTTCGCCGATGGCCTTCCACGCCACGTCACCCGCATGTGGCCCAAACGCGAAGCCGAAATTCTGAACGGCGGATCGATCTACTGGGTCATCAAGGGCGTAATCCAGTGTCGCCAGCGGATCCTGCGGCTGGATGAAGTGATCGGAGACGATGGTATCCGCCGCTGTGCCATTGTGCTGGACCCCAAGCTGCACCGCACCCAGAACGCCCTGAAACGCCCGTTTCAGGGATGGCGTTATCTCAAGCCAGAAGATACTCCTGCCGATTTGCCCAAAAACCGCGAGCAGGACGATGCCCTGCCCGACGATCTGAACCGCGCCCTGGCAGAAATAGGCGTGCTGTAGTTACCGCAGCCGATCCAGCAATTCGGACAGAACCTCTTTTTCCGTCGGATCATATTTTGCAACGCGACTGCGCCACAACGTGGCCTGTGATTGCAGGATCAGACCGTCCGACAGGATCTTCAGATGGTTCGCGCGCAGGGTCTCTCCGGTCGAGGTGATGTCGGCAATGGCTTCGGCGGTTTCATTCATCACCGTGCCTTCAGTCGCGCCCTGACTGTCGACCAGCGTATAATCGGCCACGCCCGCTTCGGTCAGGAATTCCCGAACCAGACGGTGGTATTTTGTGGCGATCCGCAACCGGTGGCCGTATGTCTTGCGAAACGCAGCAGCTGCCGCGTCCAGGTCATCAAGCGTATCGACATCGACCCAACATGCCGGGATTGCGATGATCAGATCAGCTTTGCCGAAGCCAAGCTGCGAAACCTCTTCAACCTGCTGTTCCCAGCGCGGCAGTTTCTCGTGCACCAGATCGATCCCGGTGACGCCCAGATGAATCCGCCCCGCCGCCAGTTCACGCGGGATCTCCCCCGCCGACAGCAGGATCAGAGAGACACCGTCGATCCCTTCAACCTTGCCCGCATATTCCCGATCCGACCCGCTGCGTGACAAGGTGATGCCGCGTTTTTCGAACCACGAGAAGGTCTTTTCCATCAACCGGCCCTTCGAGGGCACACCCAGTTTCAGGCTCATACAGCGCCCTCCTCGATCTCGAGCATCAGGTCGGGGCGCAACACGCCACCAACAGCCGGGATTTCGTCCCCGTTGCCCAATTGGCGGGTCAGCGCGTCATAACGCCCGCCCGTGGCGATCGGAGGCAGGTCAGGCCGACCTTCCGCGTAAAACCCAAATACGAAACCATCGTAATATTCCATTGATGTCCGGCCGTAGGCGGCCTCGAAATCCAACCGATCCACATCGACGCCACGCGCTTGCAGCGCAGCCACGCGCGCTTCCAACCGGTCCAGTGCGGGCGTGATCTGCGGCAGATCCACCGCCACGTCGCGCAGCTGTTCCAGCGCAAATGGCATGGTCTCGCGCACATTCAGCAACGTTTCCAGCCCGGCCAGCTCATTGTCGGAAATCGGCGGCGTATCGCGGTCTTCGCGCAGGGCTTCGATGCGCGCCGCGATTTCGGCCTTGCGGCGCTTGCCGATCATAGGGGCATCAAAGGCCATCGGGTCGGCTGCGTCCAGCAGCGCGGCGCGCCCTTCCGAGGGCACCTTGCGACCTGCAAACCGATCCAGCAAGATACGGAATCGGCGCGGTCTCCACAGGTGTCGCATCAACGCAGCCTTGCGACGGTCGGTCGTGCGCAGCCCCTCGACAGCAGCGGTGAGGATACCGATATCCCCGGTCGCCGCGCGCAGGGGCAACCCACGCAACTGGAGCGCCATCAGCGAAAACACCTCGGCATCGGCCCCGGCGGGGTCTTCCCGGTCAAAGACCTCATAGCCCACCTGGATGTATTCATTGGCGCGGTCGGGGTCGTGCTCCTGACGGCGGAACACCTCGCCCGAATAGGTATAGCGCGCCGGTTCGGCCCCGTCGCGCATATGCATCTGCACCACCGGCAGGGTGAAATCCGGGCGCAGCATCTGTTCGCCGCGCAGCGCGTCCGAGGTGACATAGGCGCGCGCGCGGATATCCTCGCCATAAAGGTCCAGCAGCGTCTCGGCCGATTGCAGCAGCGGCGGGTCGACGACCTGCGCCCCGGCGGCCTCGAAGCGTACGCGCATCATCGCGGCCCGGGCCTGGATCTGGGATCGGTTGGGCATGGCTCAGTCCTGACTGTCCAGAATCTCGCGTACCTTGGCGACCAGATCGCCGCGCGGCACCTCGAACTGGCTGGGGCGTTCCTTCCATTCCTCGAGCGTGGCGCTTTCGGCAATCTTGGCCCCCAGGATCAGGTCCTTGATCTGCACGATACCTTTGGCCTTTTCGTCGCCGCCCTCGATCACTGCAATCGGAGAATTCCGCTTGTCCGCGTATTTTAGCTGATTGCCGAAATTCTTGGGGTTGCCCAGATAGACCTCGGCCCGGATGCCGGCATTGCGCAGTTCGGCCACCATCGCCTGATAATCGGCCATGCGGTCTCGATCCATGACGGTCACGACCACTGGACCCGTCGCCTGTGCGGTGACCCGGCCCTTTTCGCGGAGGGCGGCCAGCAGTCGGTCAACGCCGATGGAGATGCCAGTCGCAGGCACTTCCTGCCCGGTGAAGCGCTTGACCAGGTCGTCATAGCGCCCGCCGCCCGAGACCGAGCCGAACTGCCGCTTGCGGCCTTTCTCGTCAAAGATCTCAAAGGTCAGTTCGGCCTCATAGACCGGCCCGGTATAATAACCCAGACCGCGCACGACGGAAGGGTCGATCTGGATGCGATTGGCGCCATAGCCGCCTGCGGCCAGCAAATCGCCGATCTGTTCCAGTTCCGAGATGCCTTCGGCGCCGATCTTGCTGTCACCCACGGCCGCGCGCAGGTTGGCCAGCGTTCCGGCGGCGTCATCGGCCTTGGAGGTCAGGAAGGCGATCACCGGCTCGGCCTGATCGTCGGACAGGCCCACACCGTCGATGAACGCGCCCGAGGCATCCAGCCGGCCCTTGGTCAGCAACTCGCGCACGCCCTGCTCGCCCACCTTGTCGAATTTGTCGATGGTGCGCAGAACGTCATCTCGCGCCGCCGCGTCCGTGCCCAAACCCATGGCCTCGAGCACACCGTTGAGGACCTTGCGGTTGTTGACCCGCACCAGATAGTCGCCTCGCGGAATGCCCACGGTTTCCAGCGTATCCGACAGCATGGCGCAGATTTCGGCATCGGCGGCCATGCTGGCCGTCCCCACCGTATCCGCATCACACTGATAGAATTGGCGATACCGCCCCGGCCCCGGCTTTTCGTTGCGCCAGACCGGACCCATCGCATAACGGCGATAGGGCGTGGGCAGATCGTTGCGGTGCTGGGCATAGACCCGGGCCAAAGGTGCGGTCAGGTCATAGCGCAGGGCCATCCAGTCGCCATTGCCGCCGTCATCAAATTCCTGCCACGCAAAGACGCCTTCGTTCGGGCGATCGACGTCAGGCAGGAACTTGCCCAGCGCCTCGACGGTCTCGACCGCACTGCTTTCCAACGCGTCGAACCCGTAACGATGATACACGCCCGCAATCGTCCGCAGCATCTCGGTGCGCTGCGTGACTTCCTCACCGAAATAGTCGCGGAACCCTTTCGGCGTGACGGCCTTGGGGCGGGGCTGTTTCTTGGGCTTGGCCATGTGGGGCGTCCTTGGGAGAGTCCTTGTTCCGCGCGCGGTCTATCCCAAGGTCCGCATCGGGGCAAGGCGCGCTTTCTCTGGCCTTGGGCCGACTGTGTCGCTATGACCAGCGCAAGACAGGAGTCACTTATGCAGCATCTGGAAGAAGAGATCGCCCATCTGACCCGTACCGTGGACGAGCTGAACACGGTCGTCACCAGACAACAGACGGAAATCGACCGGCTGACCCAACGGGTTGAATTGCTGTTGCAGCGCGAAGCAGAACGGGCGCAGGAAGGATCCGGCGGCATAGTCCTTGGTGACGAACGGCCGCCTCACTACTGATACATTACAGACCCAGTGTCGATTTCACGGCATTGTCCACGACACCACCCAACAAGGCGTTTTCGTCCCCGGCACAGCCCTCTTTCAAAGCGGCCAAAAAAGTTTCGCGCAAAGCGGCCTTTTCCTCGTCCGAAGTCGCGTGGGCCTGGATATCGACCTGTCGGTTGTAAAGCGACAGGGCCGTCATCTTCCCGACCACGTCCAGAATGTACTCTTCGTTCCCGTCAGCCTCTTCGACGACAGAGGCGCAGGTGTGATACATCACCGGCAGCGCGTCCTGCATCATCTGTTCGGCTTCCTCGTCAGCAAAGGCCAATCCGGGGGCTGCGATCAGCAAGGCAGAGGCCGCTCGCTTCAGCGAATTCATACGCATCTTCCTTCTCCTCCACTCACTTGGAATTTGCGCCGATCAGCGCACCAGCCACTGCACCTGCGGCAGCACCCTTGCCGTCGCCGATCAGGGCACCGACACCTGCGCCGATCACAGCGCCTTTGATCGTGTTTTCCTTTTTCTTGTCATCCGCCAGCCCAGCTGAGGCCGAAACCAAGGCCAGCGATGCCGCTGTTACAAATACACTCTTTCTGAACTTGAGACCTGCTATTGCCATAACAACGCCCTCCCGTGGCATGACCTAATGACATCTCTGTCAGGTCAGCCTAGCGAGGCGCCAATCAACTGGCAACAAAGGGGCGTCATATCTCTTCGACGGTCATCACGCCTTCAAGGGATTTGATCGCGCCCTTGATCTGCGGGTTGATCGGGAACTCGCGCCCCAGATCCATTTCGACATCGCCGGGCAGGCTTGGGTCCAGCAACATGAACTGGATTGGCCCCCGTGCGGCCCCTTTCGCGGCAGAGGCGGCGTCTTCCAGCACCTTGGCGACCGTTGGCACAGCCTGCGCTTCGTCAACGTAAATTCGCAGCCCGGTTGCCCCGGCCTCGGCCACAAGGGAATCCGCAGGGCCAACCGAGCGGCCCAGCAGCTTGAGCTGATCGGCTTCCATCGTCGCCTCGGCAGTCAGGACAACCTGCGCGCCGGTTTCCAGAAACTCGCGACACTTCTCCAACGTGTCCGAAAACAGCGTGACCTCATAGGCGCCGGTGGGATCAGACAGCTGAGCGAAGGCAAAACGGTTGCCCTTGGCCGATTTCCGCTCCTGCCGACCGGCGACAACCCCGGCCATCTTCACTCCCATCATTCCCCTAGCTCGGACAGCATTAATCACTTCGTCCAGCGTCATAACGTCTTTGCGTTTCAGCGCGGGCATGTAATCGTCCAGCGGGTGCCCCGACAGGTAGAAACCGATGGCCTTGAATTCCTCGCTGAGGCGCTCGGCCGGCAGCCAGTCCGGCGTCGGCGACAGGCGCGGTTCGGGCAGGTCATCTCCGGCCTCGCCGAACAGAGACACCTGATTGGAGTTTTTCTGTTCATGGATCGCCGCCGAATACTGCACCAGGCGGTCAAGGCTTTCGAACACGCGGCGGCGGTTCTTGTCGAGCTCATCAAAGGCCCCGGCACGCGCCAGCATTTCCAGCGGACGTTTGCCGACTTTTTTCAGATCGACCCGGCGGGCGAAGTCAAAGAGGTTGACGAACGGCTTGTCTCCCCTGCCCTGCACCACCAGATTCATCGCCTCGACGCCGACATTTTTGAGCGCGCCCAGCGCATAGACCAGCTGACCATCCACCACGTCGAAGGTCGCCAGCGAGCGGTTCACGCAGGGCGGCACGTAAGGCAGGCCCAGCCCCTTGCGGACCTCTTCGAAATACACCGCCAGCTTGTCGGTCAGGTGGATGTCGCAGTTCATGACGCCGGCCATGAACTCGACCGGGTGGTTCGCCTTGAGCCATCCGGTCTGGTAGCTGACCACCGCATAGGCCGCCGCGTGGGATTTGTTGAAGCCGTAATTGGCGAATTTCTCCAGCAGGTCGAACACCTCGGAGGCCTTCTTGGCGTCCACCCCGTTCTTGGCCGCGCCGGCCTCGAATTTCGGGCGTTCGGCGTCCATCGCCTCTTTGATCTTCTTGCCCATCGCGCGGCGCAGCAGGTCGGCGCCGCCCAGGGAATAGCCCGCCATGACCTGCGCGATCTGCATCACCTGTTCCTGGTAGACGATGATGCCCTGCGTTTCTTCCAGGATATGGTCGATCAGCGGGTGGACCGAGGTGATCTCTCGCTGGCCGTTCTTGACCTCGCAATAGGTGGGGATGTTCTCCATCGGGCCGGGACGATACAGCGCCACAAGGGCCACGATGTCCTCGATGCAGGTGGGTTTCATGCGCTTGAGCGCATCCATCATGCCCGAGCTTTCAACCTGGAACACCGCCACGGTTTTGGCTGCTGAGTAAAGCTTATAGGTCGCCTCATCATCCAACGGGATGGCGTTGATCTGGTTTTCAGCCCCCTCGGCGGGCTCATAAAGCTCGGTGCCATCGGCGGCGATGTGCAAGGGACGTCCGGACTTGAAGATCAGGTCCATCGCGTTCTGGATCACGGTCAGGGTCTTCAGACCCAGAAAGTCGAACTTCACCAGCCCGGCCTGTTCCACCCATTTCATGTTGAACTGGGTCGCGGGCATGTCGGAACGCGGGTCCTGATAGATCGGCACCAGCGCATCCAGAGGCCGGTCGCCGATCACCACCCCCGCCGCGTGGGTCGAAGCATTCCGCAGCAACCCCTCGACCTGCTGGCCATAGGTCAGCAGGCGGTCGACCACTTCTTCCTCGCGCGCGGCCTCGCGCAGGCGGGGTTCGTCTTTCAGGGCCTTTTCGATCGAGACCGGCTTGACGCCTTCGACCGGGATCATCTTGGACAGGCGGTCCACCTGCCCATACGGCATTTGCAGCACCCGCCCGATGTCGCGCACGGCGGCCTTTGACAGCAAGGCCCCGAAGGTGATGATCTGCCCCACCTTGTCGCGCCCGTATTTCTGCTGCACATAGCGGATCACCTCTTCGCGGCGGTCCATGCAGAAGTCGATATCGAAGTCGGGCATCGACACCCGTTCGGGGTTCAGGAAGCGTTCGAACAGCAGGCTGTAGCGCAGCGGATCGAGGTCGGTGATCGTCAGCGCATAGGCCACCAGTGACCCCGCGCCCGAGCCCCGCCCCGGCCCGACCGGAATGTCGTGATCCTTGGCCCATTGGATGAAATCCGCGACGATCAGGAAGTAGCCGGGGAAACCCATGCTTTCGATGATGCCCAGTTCGAAATCCAGACGTTCCTGGTATTCCTCGGGCGTCACCGCATGCGGGATCACGGCCAGTCGTTTCTGCAAGCCCTCATTGGCGATGCGCCGCAGCTCGGCCACCTCGTCATCCGCGAATTTCGGCAGGATCGGGTCGCGCCGATAGGCCATGAACGCGCAGCGTCTGGCGATTTCGACGGTGTTTTCGATGGCCTCGGGCAAGTCCGCGAACAGGGTCGCCATCTCTTGTTGCGACTTGAAATAGTGCTGAGCCGTCAGGCGACGGCGACCTTCCTGCTGGTCGACATAGGCCCCTTCCGATATGCAGATCAGCGCGTCATGAGCTTCGTACATGTCCGGCGTCGGGAAATAGACGTCATTCGTGGCGACCAGCGGCAGGTTCTTGGCATAGCCCATCTCGACATGGCCACGTTCGGTCAGGCGTTCGGCCTCGGGCTGGCCATCCTCACCCGGATGACGCTGGAGCTCGATGTAAAACCGATCGGGGAACATTGCCGCCAACCGATCGACCAACGCGTCGGCCGCCGGGCGCTGACCCTGTTGCAGCAGCATCCCGACCGGGCCGTCTGGTCCACCGGACAGGCAGATCAACCCTTCGGATCGTTCAGCCAATTCTTCCAAAGTGACCTGAGGCAGTTGCCCGCCCTTGCCCACATAGAGGCAAGTGCTGAGCTTCATCAGGTTTTCGTACCCGGTCTCGGACTGCGCCAGCAGCACCAGAGGCGCGGGTGTCTTCGGCTTCTCGCCGGGCTGGGCCTGAACATAGGTCAGATCGACCTGGCACCCCATGATCGGCTGCACCCCGGCCCCGCTTGCGGTGACCGCGAATTCCAGCGCCGAAAACATCGAATTGGTATCCGTTACGGCAACGGCTGGCATCTCCATCTTCTCGCACAGGCCCGGCAGCTTTTTCAGCCGCACGGCGCCTTCCAGAAGGGAATATTCAGTGTGAACGCGGAGGTGGATGAATCGTGGAGAGCTGCTCATGACACCCAAGCTACCCCAGCCGGCTGCGCGACAAAAGGTGGAACCGCGCCACGTTTGCCGCAAAAAAAATCGCCATTGATTATTCGGCTTTTTCAGAAGGTGCTTCGGGATTGACTGGGCGCCGCAATTAAAAACTGCTTTATTTACAAGTGGCTGCCCATTAATCAGACAAGACGGCAACAGGCCGTATACGTCTAATGGTGTATAACAGAGGCGGTTTTTCTTGCCAGACAAGCCGCGCTGTTTCTAACATCTCATGGCAAGCAATTCGCCCGCCACTCTTTCTACGTCGCATCGAAGGAGGGCCGCAGGGGCGCAACTGGGTAAGGCGACGGGTTTCTCGAATGAACATCACGTTTCTTCTGAACGGAGAGACAGTGGAGTTGGCTGGTGTTGATCCGACAGCCACCCTGCTGGATTGGCTGCGCGAAGATCGCGGTCTGACCGGCACCAAAGAAGGCTGCAACGAAGGCGATTGCGGGGCTTGCACCGTGATGGTGACGGATGACCAAGGCGCCAAGGCCCTGAACTCGTGCATTCTGTTTCTGCCGCAATTGCATGGCAAGGCCGTCCGAACAGTTGAAGGCGCAAGTGGCCCGAATGGCGAAGCGCACCCGGTCCAGCAGGCAATGGTCGATCTGCACGGCTCGCAATGCGGCTTCTGCACACCCGGGTTCGTCATGTCGATGGTCGCCGGGCACACGAATGGTGCAACGGACCATGACACTTTGCTTGCAGGCAACCTTTGCCGCTGCACCGGCTATGCGCCGATCATTCGCGCGGCGAAAGCGGCCGAGGAACAGCCCGTTCCGGTTTGGGTCAAAGATAGCCTACCTGCAACGATTGCCGCTTCGCGCATGCTGCCAACCTCATCCGACGAATTGGCCGCCGTGTATGCCGAGAACCCGAATGCGACTCTGGTCGCTGGTGCGACCGATGTGGGCCTTTGGGTCACCAAGCAACTGCGCGAACTGGACCCGGTGATCTTCCTCAACCGATGTGACGATCTGAAAGAGATCACGATCACCGACGATGAAGTCCGCTTTGGTGCCATGGTCGACATGAATCGCATGGCAGATGCATTGGTCGATCTGCATCCCTCCTATGCCGAGATGATCCGACGCTATGCGAGCGTTCAGGTTCGCCATGCGGCCACGGTCGGAGGCAATATCGCCAACGGCTCGCCCATCGGGGACAACCCGCCCGCGCTGATCGCATTGAACGCGACACTGCACCTGCGCAAGGGCAACGATCGGCGGTCGATCCCGCTGGAAGAGTTCTTCATCGACTACGGCAAACAGGATCGGGTTCCGGGCGAGTTTGTCGAAGCCGTCAGCTTCCCGCGCCAACCAGATCGCCTGAAGGTTTACAAGCTCAGCAAACGGTTCGATCAGGATATCTCGGCCGTCTGCGGCTGTTTCAACATAACCGTTTCGGAGGGCAGCGTCACACAGGCGCGCATCGCGTTTGGTGGCATGGCCGGTACTCCGAAACGGGCAACCCATGTCGAGGCCGCTTTGATCGGCAAACCGTGGACTCGCGCGACCGTTGACGCCGCGCTGCCTTCCTTTGCCGACGACTTTTCGCCACTCACGGATATGCGCGCCTCGGCCCTGTATCGACTGGAAACCGCCAAGGCGATGCTGCAACGGTATTTGCTGGAAGATCAGGGTGAGATCACCAATGTGCTGGAGGTGTCGGCATGAGTGTGACGCAAGCCCTGCCCCACGACGCCGCCCCATTGCACGTTTCGGGCGCGGCGCGGTACGTGGATGACATCCCGACACCCAAGGGCACGCTGCATCTGGCCTTTGGCCTGAGCCCGATCGCCAGGGGCAAGATCACCGCAATGGATCTGTCGGCTGTCAAAGACGCCGAGGGTGTCGTGATGGTCATGACGGCACAGGATCTGCCATTTGCCAACGATGTCTCGCCCTCGATCCACGATGAGCCGCTGCTGTCGGACGGCTCGGTGCACTATATCGGTCAGCCCGTGTTCCTGGTCGTTGCCACCAGCCATTTGGCCGCCCGCAAAGCGGCGCGATTGGGTAAGGTCGACTACGCCGAAGACGTGCCGATCCTGACGATCGAAGAGGCGCTGGCCGCCGACAGCCGGTTTGAAGACGGTCCACGCATCTATGCCAAGGGCGATGCGGATGCGGCCATTGCCAATGCACCGCATGTGATCGAAGGTTCGTTTGAACTGGGCGGGCAGGAGCATTTCTATCTGGAAGGTCAGGCCGCGCTGGCCGTGCCGAATGAGGGCGCGGATATGCTGGTGCACAGCTCGACCCAGCACCCGACCGAGATTCAGCACAAAGTGGCCGACGCTCTGGGCGTTCCTATGCACGCCGTCCGGGTCGAGACCCGCCGCATGGGCGGAGGATTTGGCGGCAAGGAAAGCCAGGGCAATGCGCTGGCCGTGGCCTGCGCGGTGGCCGCGCGGGCAACCGGCAAGGCGTGCAAGATGCGCTATGACCGCGACGATGACATGATCATCACCGGCAAGCGCCACGCTTTCCGCATTTCGTACAAGGCCGGGTTCGATGAGCATGGCCATATACAGGGCGTCTCACTCCACCACTATGCGATCTGCGGCTGGGCGCAGGACCTGTCGTTGCCCGTGGCGGACCGGGCGATGCTGCACTCGGACAACGCCTACCTTTTGCCGAACGCCCGGATCGAAAGCCACCGGTTGAAGACCAACACCCAATCTGCCACGGCCTATCGCGGGTTCGGCGGCCCCCAGGGCATGGTCGGCATTGAACGGGTCATGGACCATGCCGCGCATGCCCTGGGTTTGGATCCCGTTGAGCTGCGCCGCCGGAATTACTATGCACCCGCGCACGCCGTGGCCGAGAGCACACCGACAGAAAAACCACTGGGGCATCCCGATCCGCACGAAGACCTGACCAGCCGCGGCGCCGTTGAAATGGGCGACGCACCGGTGCGTCCCCTGCCCGCCGGCGGCAACACCACACCCTATGGGATGGAGGTCAGCGATTTCGAACTGCACGGCATGACCGAGGCGTTGCTGAAATCCAGCGACTATGCCGCGCGCAAGGCGGCCATCGCGCAATGGAACGCCGAAAACAGCGTAATCAAAAAGGGCATCGCCTTTTCCCCGGTCAAGTTTGGTATCTCGTTCACGCTGACTCACCTGAATCAGGCGGGTGCGCTGGTGCATGTCTATCAGGACGGATCAGTCCACCTGAACCATGGTGGTACCGAGATGGGCCAGGGCCTGTTCCAGAAGGTCGCTCAGGTCGCCGCGTCGCGCTTTGGCATACCGCTGGAGATGGTGAAAATCACCGCAACCGACACGGCGAAAGTACCAAACACGTCTGCGACGGCGGCATCTTCGGGAAGTGACCTGAACGGTATGGCGGTGAAGGCCGCTTGCGACACGATCCGTGATCGGATGGCCGTCTATCTTGCAGAGCGTTATCAGGCCGATCCATCGACGGTCACGTTCACGGATGGGTATGTCTCGGTCTCAGAAGAACGCTACACCTTCGCCGAAGCCGCCGCACTGGCCTATCAAGGGCGCGTCAGTCTGTCGGCCACGGGCTTCTACAAAACACCCAAGATCGAATGGGACCGGATCGCCGGGCGCGGTCGCCCCTTCTTCTACTTTGCCTACGGCGCTTCCGTTACCGAGGTGGCGGTGGACACTCTGACCGGTGAAAACCGCATTCTGCGAACGGATATCCTGCATGATGCGGGCGCGTCGCTGAACCCGGCGCTGGACATAGGTCAGGTCGAAGGCGGTTATGTGCAGGGCGCGGGGTGGCTGACGACCGAGGAACTCGTGTGGGACGGCAAAGGAAACCTGCGCACGCACGCGCCCTCGACCTACAAGATCCCGGCCTGCTCGGACCGGCCGGACATCTTCAACGTCACGCTTTGGGATGGCGAAAACCGCGAGGACACGATCTATCGCTCGAAAGCTGTGGGCGAGCCGCCTTTCATGCTTGGTATTTCCGCATGGCTGGCGCTGTCGAACGCAGTTGCCGCCTGCGGAGACAAGTACCCGGCCCTGAACGCTCCGGCCACGGCCGAAGAGGTTTGGCACGGGGTCCAGAGGATGAAGGGAGGCATCTGATGGGATTTGACCTTGAGGCTTTGAGGGAGGCGGTCAAAACCCACGGGAAAGTGGTTCGGGTTGTCATCGCCGGGATCAAAGGGTCGTCCCCGCGCGGGGTGGGTGCTGCAATGCTGGTCTGGAAAGACGGGCAAAGCGGAACCATCGGCGGTGGAACGCTGGAATACCAGGCCGCAGAGGCCGCACGAACGCAAACAGTGGCCACGCGCCTGACGCATCACACGCTGGGACCGGACATGGGGCAATGTTGCGGCGGAGCAGTCTCTTTGTTCAGCGAGGTCTATGATCTCAAGACGGTTGAAACGCTGGATGATACGATCATTGCACGATCAGCTTCGGGGGGCGCCATGCCTCTTTCCGTCAAGCGAATGCTGGCGGCGGCACGCAGTCAGGGCATTGCACCCGAACCGCGCCTGATCGACGGCTGGATGATCGAACCGGTGCATAAACCGGCGCGAAACCTGTGGATCTGGGGCGCAGGTCACGTCGGGCGGGCGCTGGTGGATGTTCTGTCCCCCCTGCCCGATCTTGCGATCACTTGGGTCGATACCGGCCCCGAGCGCTTTCCCGACGTGATTCCCCAAGGCGTGACCGATCTGCCAGCGACGAAACCGGCCGACCTTGTGCGACATGCACCGGCCAATGCCGAGCACCTTGTGCTGACTTATTCACACAATCTGGATCTGGAACTGTGCAACAGGCTGCTTTTGCACGATTTCCGCTTTGCGGGACTGATTGGCTCGGCTACCAAATGGGCGCGGTTCCGATCGCGGCTGGCGGCCCTTGGGCATCCGCCCGACCGGATAAGCCGGATAACCTGCCCGATTGGTGACTCGTCGCTGGGCAAACACCCGCAGATGATCGCCGTGGGCGTCGCAGCGCAACTGCTGCGTCCGGCCCGGCAGAACGAGTTGAAGAAGGACCTGAGCGCGTGACCACTCCATTGCTGAGCCTGCAAGGGTTGACCAAAGCCTATCCCGGTGTCGTGGCCAATGATCAGGTGTCCTTTGACATCGGTGAGGGCGAAGTTCACGCCTTGTTGGGGGAAAACGGGGCCGGGAAATCCACGCTGGTCAAGATGATCTATGGGCTGGTGAAACCTGACAGTGGCACCATGCTGTTGCGCGGTCAGCCTTTTGCGCCGCCTGAACCCCGCGCCGCGCGGGCTGACGGAATTGCGATGGTGTTTCAGCATTTTTCGCTGTTTGACGCCCTGAACGTGGCCGAAAACATCGCCTTGGGGATGGAAAACCCGCCCGCCATGGGTGATCTGGCCTCGCGCATCCGCGAAGTGTCCGAAACCTACGGCCTGCCGTTGGATCCGTTCCGCACTGTGGGCGATCTGTCCGCCGGCGAACGCCAGCGTGTCGAAATTATCCGTTGCCTGCTGCAAGACCCGAAACTGCTGATCATGGACGAACCGACCTCGGTACTGACCCCGCAGGAGGTCGAGATCCTGTTCGAAACGCTGAACAAGTTGCGGTCCGAGGGTACGTCGATCCTGTATATCTCGCACAAGCTGGAAGAGATTCGGACCCTGTGTGACCACGCCACGATCCTGCGGCTTGGGAAAAATGTCGGCGAGTGCGTCCCCTCTGAGACCTCGGCCCGCGACATGGCCGAACTGATGGTGGGAACGGCCCTGCAAACCCCGAAACGTTCCGGGCGTGATTTTGGCGCAGTTGCGCTGGATGTCAGCGGGCTGTCGGTGCCTTCTCCGTCAGAATTTGGAACTGCCTTGCGCAACGTGCATTTGACCGTCCGCAAGGGCGAGGTTCTGGGCATTGGTGGTGTTGCGGGCAACGGGCAGGATGAATTGCTGGGCGTTTTATCTGGTGAAATCTTGACGACGGCCGATGCGATCAAATTCAACGGTCAGGCAATTGGTAAGCTGGGCCCGACTGCGCGACGCAAACTTGGCGTGTTGACCGCGCCCGAAGAACGGCTGGGCCATGCCGCTGCCCCGAACATGAGCCTGACCGAAAACGCCCTGTTGACCGGTTCGGTTCGAGAGGGTCTGGAAAGCAACGGCTTTCTGAAATGGACCGAGACCAGGAGCTTTGCGGAGAAGATCATCGAGGTTTTTGACGTCCGGACACCCGGCCCGGACAACGCGGCACGGTCTTTGTCCGGGGGGAACCTACAGAAATTCGTGATCGGACGCGAAGTGCTGCAAAACCCGGATGTGTTGGTGGTGAACCAGCCAACCTGGGGCGTGGATGCCGCAGCGGCCGCGTCGATCCGGCAGGCAATCCTCGACCTGGCGGCAAAAGGAACGGCGGTTGTCTGCATCTCTCAGGATCTGGATGAGTTGATGGAAATCTCGGACAGCTTTGCTGCGCTGAACGAGGGCCGCCTGAGCGCGCCACGCCCGACGACCGGACTGACAGTGGACGAGATCGGGCTGATGATGGGCGGTGCCCACGGAATGGAGGTGGCGCATGTGTGATCTGTTGGGCCGCCTTCGGCGAGAGTATTTGAAAAAAGATGAAGAAGTCAGGGGAACGAGCTGATGATTGTGCTGGAGAAACGTCCTCAGCCTTCCAGGGTCTGGTCTTATGCGACGCCGTTGGTTGCAGTTTTGGCGACGATGTTTTTTGGTGGTTTGTTGTTCGCCATACTGGGCAAGAATCCGGTCGAGGCCATCGGCACCATCTTCTGGGAACCTCTTTTTGGTGAATTCGCCTTTTATTACCGCCCGCAGCTGCTGGTGAAAGGCGCGCCGCTGGTGCTGATCGCCATCGGCCTTTCGTTGGGGTTTCGGGCAGGCATCTGGAATATCGGGGCCGAGGGCCAGTATATCATGGGCGCCATTTTCGGTGCGGGTGCCGGGCTGGCATTCTACCCGCTTGAGGCATGGTACATATTCCCGATCATGGTCATCGCCGGTGCCTTCGGTGGCTGGCTGTGGGCAATGATCCCGGCTGTTCTGAAAGTACGCTTCGGCACCAACGAAATCCTCGTGTCGCTGATGCTGGTTTACGTGGCCGAGCAGATGCTGGCCTCGGTTTCGCTGGGGTTGCTGAAAAACCCCGAGGGGTTCGGCTTTCCGGGATCGCGCAACCTGCAATCTTATGAAAGTGCTCACAATGCTGAATTGATCATCGGTTCCGGGATGCACTGGGGTGTGGTCGCGGCTTTCATCGCGGTGATTTTTGCCTATGTGCTGCTCAATCGTCACATGTTGGGCTTCCACATTCGTTTGACGGGTGAAGCACCCCGTGCGGCCAAGTTTGCGGGTGTAAACCCCGCCCGCCTGATCCTGTTCTGTCTTGGGATGTCCGGCGCTCTGGCCGGTCTGGCCGGGATGTTCGAAGTATCCGGGCCTTCGGGTCAGGTCAGCATTGATTTCAACGTCGGCTATGGTTTCACAGCAATCATCGTGGCCTTTCTGGGCCGCCTGCACCCGGTAGGCATACTTCTTGCCGGGTTTCTGATGGCGCTCACCTATATCGGCGGTGAAATCGCGCAGTCTCAGCTGGGCCTGCCAGCCGCTGCCATTCAGGTGTTCCAGGGCATGCTTCTGTTCTTCCTGCTGGCCTTAGACCTGTTGACCAACTACCGCATCCGTGCGGCCCGAAAAGAGGTGGCGTGACTCATGGATCTTGGCCAAATCAACCCCGTACTTCTGGTCGCCTCACTGATGGTGGCCGCAACGCCCCTGCTGCTTGCAGCAATCGGAGAGCTGGTCGTCGAAAAGTCAGGTGTTCTGAACCTAGGCGTCGAAGGCATGATGATCGTGGGTGCGATCAGCGGCTTTGCCATCTCGGTCGAGACCGGCTCGCCCTGGCTGGGCTTTGTCGCTGCCGCCATCGGCGGCGCTGTTCTTTCGCTGCTGTTCGTCTTGCTGACGCAGTTTGCATTGGCCAATCAGGTGGCCAGCGGTCTGGCTCTGACCCTGTTCGGCCTTGGGTTCAGTGCACTGATCGGGCAGAGCTATGTGGGGATCAAACCCCCCAGTATGGGCGACATCCATATTCCGCTGATCAGCGATATCCCGGTTGTCGGCCCGATCCTGTTCCAACATGACCCGATCCTGTACCTGGGCATCGCGATCACGGCGGCCGTCTGGGCGGTGCTGAAATACACGCGTGTTGGTCTGATCCTGCGGGCCGTCGGTGAAAACCACGATGCCGCGCATGCGCTTGGCTACAAGGTGATCAAGATCCGCATTCTGGCCATCATGTTCGGCGGCGCCTGCGCCGGTCTGGGCGGGGCTTATATCAGCCTGATCCGCGTGCCGCAGTGGACCGAGGGCATGACCGCCGGCGTCGGCTGGATCGCATTGGCCCTTGTTGTCTTTGCAAGCTGGAAACCGTGGCGGGTCCTGTTGGGTGCCTATTTGTTCGGCGGCATTACCGTGTTGCAGCTTAATTTGCAGGCGGCAGGCGTTGCCATTCCCGTCGAGTATCTGGCAATGTCGCCCTATATCATCACGATCCTTGTGCTTGTGATCCTTTCGGCCGACAAGAGCAGCGCGCCTGCTTCGCTGGGCCGGATATTCCATGCCTCACACTAGGGGCCAACAGTACCAATTTGGGGAGTAACACATGAAATTCACCGCACTTCTGACGAGCGCCGCCATGGCGCTGGGTCTGGCCTCGGGGGCCATGGCCGAAGACAAGACCAAAGTCGGTTTCGTCTATGTCGGCCCGGTCGGCGATGGCGGCTGGACCTATGAACATGACAAGGGCCGGCAGGCCGTTGAAAAAGAGTTCGGCGACAAGGTTGAAACCGTATTCGTTGAATCGGTTCCCGAAGGCCCGGACGCCGAGCGTGTGATGACGCAGATGGCGCTGGAAGGCGCGGATCTGATCTTTACCACTTCGTTCGGTTACATGGACCCGACCATCAACGTGGCCAAGAAATTCCCGAACGTGAAATTCGAGCATGCAACCGGCTATAAAACCGCCGACAACGTCTCGGTCTACTCGGCCCGCTTCTACGAAGGCCGCGCGGTTCAGGGCCACATCGCCGGTAAAATGACCAAGTCGAACATCATCGGCTATATCGGGTCCTACCCGATCCCCGAGGTGATCCGCGGCATCAACTCGGCCTATATGCACGCCAAGAAGGTGAACCCGGATGTCGAGTTCAAGATCGTCTGGGCCTACACGTGGTTCGACCCGGCGAAAGAAGCTGACGCCGCCACCGTTTTGATCGAACAGGGCGCGGACGTAATCCTGCAACACACCGACTCGACAGCACCGCAAGCAGCGGCGCAAGAGGCCGGCAACGTGATCACCTTCGGTCAGGCATCGGACATGAGCGAATACGCACCGCTCCCGCGTGTGTCATCGATCATCGACAACTGGGCCCCCTATTACATCGCGCGGACTAAAGCGGTAATGGACGGGACATGGACATCCTCCAACACCTGGGACGGTATCGGAGCAGGAATGGTTGAAATCGGCGAGATTTCGGACGCGGTTCCCGCAGATGTCAAAGAAGAGGCGCTGGCCCTGAAGGCGGCGCTTGCAGATGGCAGCTATCACGCGTTCACCGGTCCGCTGAAGAAGCAGGACGGAAGCGACTGGCTGGCTGAAGGCGAAACCGCTGACGATGGCACGCTGGCTGGCATGAACTTCTATGTTGAAGGGCTGGAAGGCGAGATTCCGCAGTAAGCTTTTTCATCAAGGAATGAATTAGGCCCGCACCTGGTCTGCGGGCCTTTTTTATGCGCACCGGCATCGGACAACATCTGGTTAGCGTGAATGACGTTCGCATACCGCCCGGGTCGATCAAGCCCTGCCCTGCGTTCGCCACCCCACCAGGCTGAGACAGGCAAACAAAACAGCGGCCACGCAGACTATCGAAGGCCCCGCCGGAGTATCGAACACATAAGCCGCTCTGAGCCCCGCAATCGCGGAAAACGCGCCTATTGCGGCCGCTATCAATGCCATTGATTCGGGCGATCGGGCCAGATTTCGTGCCGCCGCCGCGGGAATGATCAGCATCGCCGCAATCAGCAATACCCCCACGACCTTGATCGCAACAGCCACGGTTACCGCCAGAGACAGGGTCAGGATCAACTGTTCCCGTCTCGGGTCGAAACCACTGGCATAGGCCAGTTCCTCATTCAATGTGGCCGTCAAAAGCTGAGCCCATCGCCAGGCGATCAGCGCCACGACAAGCGCGGCGCCGCCCCAGATCACCAGCAGATCCGATCGGGAAACCGCAAGAATATCCCCGAACAGATACGCCATCAAATCTATGCGGACGCCGGACAAAAACGAGACAGCAACCAGACCGAAGGCCAAAGCGGAATGCGCCAGGACCCCCAGCAGCGTGTCCATCGCATAGCCACGACCGGCCAACAAGGTGACCGTCAGCGCCATAATCAGTGCAACGGCCAGCGCTCCGGTGAAGATCGACATCTGAAAGGTCAGCGACAGGGCCACGCCCAGAATTGCGGCATGTGCGGTTGCGTCACCGAAATACGCCATGCGGCGCCACACCACGAAACACCCAAGAGGAGCAGCCGCAAACGCAACACCGATACCTGCGAGCGTTGCCCGCATCATGAAATCGTCAAGCATCATTCCGCCGCTTCCTGAGGGTTTGCATCATGGTCGTGATTGTGATCATGCTCGTGCCGGTACAGGGCAAGCGCACCGCCTGTTCCCGTTCCGAACAAGGCCCGGTATTCGGGTGCCGAAGCGACCACCGCCGGCGATCCTTCACAGCAGACATGCCCGTTGAGACAAATCACCCTGTCCGAGGCGCTCATGACCACGTGCAATTCGTGACTGATCATCAGGATTGCACATCCGGTTTCGCGGCGTACGGCCTCGATTTGCTGGTAGAAACTCGCCGAACCGCGCTGGTCCAGCCCTTGGGTCGCCTCATCCAGCAGCAGAAGGTCAGGTTTGTTGATCAGCGCCCGCGCCAGCAACACACGCTGAAACTGACCGCCCGACAGTTGCGACATCTGACGTTTCAACAGATCCGGGACGCCCGCCGTTTCCAGCGCCTCGACGCATTGGCGACGTGAAACGCGATCCGTCAGGCGCATGAACCTCTCGACCGAGATTGGCAAGGTGGGATCCACATGCAGTTTCTGCGGCACATATCCGATCTTCAATCCGGGTTTCAGTGATACATGCCCGGCACATGGCCTGGTCGCGCCAATGATGGCGCGCAACAGGCTGGTTTTACCCGATCCGTTTGGCCCGACGATGGTGACGATCTCACCAGGTTCGACTGCCATATCCACATGGCTCAGAACAGTATTGGCGCCGTAGCGCACACTGAGATTCTCGACACAGACGAGCGTCATTTTCAGGCCTTTTCGGTGCAGTCGGGGCAAAGTCCCTCGGCTTCTACAACCGTTCGCTCGATCTCGAAACCCGCAGCGCGCGCGGCAGCACCAAGAACACCTTTAGCCGGCGCAGACTGCGCTTCGGCAACCGCATCGCACTTCCTGCAAATCATGAATGCCGGAGAATGCGACGCGCCGGGATGAGAACAGGCGACGAACGCATTCAGGCGCTCGATCTTGTGAACGAACCCGTTTTGAACAAGGAAATCAAGCGCCCGATAGGCGACCGGTGGTTGAGATCCGAACCCTTCCTCTCGCAATCGGTCAAGGATGGCATAGGCACCAAGGGCCCGATGCTCTTGCAGCAGCATTTCCAAGACCTTGCGGCGAACCGGCGTCAGGCGCAGCCCCTCGCCCTTGCACCGTGCCTCGGCGGATAACAACGCCGTTTTGACGCAAGTCTGGTGGTCATGTTCCTGAAACCCGACCGGGGCCGCCTCATCGACAGAGACAGGATTCGTATCACTTGTCATGTTATTTCATATCATGTATTGCCACTCGTAACGTTATAAAATCACACAGAGGGTCTGATGTCCAGAAAGCTTCTTCCAGTTTCGATCACGGTTGCATTGATGGGAGGAACCGCCATCGCGGACGTTCCGAACGTCGCGGTCGATATCGCGCCTATCCACTCGCTTGTTTCCCGGGTTATGGACGGCGTCGGAACACCGGCCCTGATCGTCGCACCAGGTGCCTCGCCTCATGAATACAACCTGCGCCCATCCGAGGCGGCCGCATTGCAGGATGCCGATCTGGTGTTCTGGGTGGGAGAAGACCTGACACCTTGGATGGAAAGCGCCATCGAAACCCTTGCCGACAGTGCGACGGTCACGTCCCTACTTGACGCCGATGGTACGGTTCTTCTGGAGTTCCGCGAAAGCGCCGTTTTCGAGGCACATGAACATGCCGGCGAAGAGGAACATGATCATGATGATGAGCACGTCGAAGACGACGGGCACGATCATGATGATCATGAACATGGTCACGACGATCATGCAAAGGATGATGATCACGACGACCACGCCAAGGATGATGACCACGATCACGAAGAACATGCCGTTCAAGAAAGGCATGATGAGCATCACGATCACGCGCATGGCGAGCACGATCCACATGCATGGCTTTCACCCGCAAATGCAGAAACCTGGCTGAACCTGATCGCCGCACAGCTGTCGTCTGCCGATCCGGACAATGCAGGTGCATATTTTGCCAATGCCGCGGCCGCGCGCGCGGAATTGGCCGCGCTGTCTGCACAAGTGGCCGAGACGCTTGGACCGGTTCGCGGAGGAAGCTTCGTCGTGTTCCACGACGCCTACCAGTATTTCGAGGATGCATTTGACTTTCCAGCCGCAGGTGCGATTTCCATCGCCGACGCCTCGGACCCGAGCCCGGCTCGTATCGCCGAGATTCAAAGCCGTATCCGCGAAGAAGGTATCAGCTGCGTTCTGGCCGAGCCACAGTTCAACCCCGGCATCGTCAAAACCGTGCTGGACGGGACCGAGGCCAAAACGGGCGTCATCGATCCGCTGGGCTCTGATCTGGAACCCGGAGCGGATCTCTACCCGCAAGTCATTCTCAACATGGCAAAAACTCTGGCCGAGTGTCTCTAGCCCCGTTGCAAACCCGGCTCGGGTTGAGAAACCGGCCGGGTTCAACCTTGCAGGAGACAGGGCGGATCAGCTCGCAGACCGAAATAACCAGCAGCTGCATCATGTCCGACGGCAATGTCAGGGAAACCTGACGTTGCCGCTTCTCTGACCCAGCGTGTTGCAACCAAACGATCCTTCAGGAACACATCTCAATCGCCAACGCGCTTGTCAGATCGCCTCGGAAACGGATTGGTCTCACTCCTTGAGACGTGCTTTTAGGAAGGTGATTTCAAACCCAGCTTTTTCAGGGCTGCATCCGCTGCCCGCGTCCACCTTTCCCGAAGGGCAGCGTTGGTGCTGTGGCGCAAGCCAAGTGATCTCAGATGCTCAAATCGTTTCGGGTCATCCCTCCCGAAAGACACAGCTACGCGGGGCCACCAATAGTCCACAGCGTCTTGCATATCTTGCGACTCTCCGTTTTCAACCAGCTTCACAGCACCTTCCAACGCCAGTTCGCCGTGATGCGCCTCGATCGGTGCGATCTGCCGGAAAGCCTCGGCGAGTGGTTGATAAGAGACGGTCGAGAACTCCGCCAGTTGCTCTGCCACGGCACGGCTCATCAGCAGGTTCATGACGACGGCGTCAGTCCAACCGGCAATCGGATAATTGAACACCGCAAGCCGCATGTCATGTTCGCTGCGGGTCGCGCCGATATCCGCTTTTCGATCCAACCGGGCAGTCCAGGGGTGATGCGTGGCATAACGATCCGTGTCGGCGCCGAACTCACCCATGATTTTCAGAACCCGGTCCGCGTGGTCCGTCTTTTCCAGCACGATCTTCGCCGCCGCGATACGTTCCTTTATGCCAGGGCCCTGGTTGATGACATCAGCAAAGCCTGCGGCACCTGCGAGTTCGCTGTCCACAAACGTAGCCATCAGTTTCATCAGCTCGGCGCGGTAACGCGGCGGTACGTTGGTCGGATTGGTCAGCACTCCGCCTGCGGCCAGGTAGCTGTCGAGTGTCATGGCGTCGGTCATTGATCCTCTCCCTTTACTGGTCGTAGTCCACGACCACGCGGTCGGTCACCGGGTAAGCCTGACAACTCAGCACGTAACCTTTTTCGACCTCGTAATCTTCCAGCGCGTGATTGGCGAGCATCTCGACCTCGCCCTCAAGAACACGGCAGCGGCAGGTCGAACAAACCCCGGCTTTGCAGGCGTAAGGCGCATCCATGGCGTTTTCCAAGGCTGCATCCAGAATGGACTGATCTTTCGGCAAGGTCACGGTCTGCGTCGCGCCATCCAATGTGATCAAAGCGCTGGTCTGGTTTGCCTGCGTGCCTGCGTCGGCCGCACTTGTCTCGCGCTTGGCCCGACCCGGCTGGGCGCTGGCAAAGAGTTCGAACTTGATCTGGCTGTCCTCAAGACCGTGTTCCCGCAGAGCGGCGGCAATACCCAGCATCATCGGCTCTGGTCCGCAGATGAATGCGGTGTCGGCAGTCTTGACATCGATCCAGTGCTTGAACAGCTCGCGGCATTTTTCCTGCGTTACCAGACCGGTGAACAGGTCAATCTCCTGCGCGTCCGTTTCCAGAATGTGGATGACGTTCAGCCGGCCCATATAGAGGTTCTTCAGATCCTCCAGTTCTTCACGGAACATGATCGTGTTGATGCCCTTGTTGGCATAGATCAGCGTAAAACGGGATTTGGGTTCGCGGGCCAAAGTGGTTTTGAGGATCGACAGAACAGGCGTGATCCCCGATCCGCCGGCAAAGCCAAGGTAGTGTTTTTCCGCATCCGCATCGATGGGTACGTGAAAATTGCCCATTGGTGGCATCGCCTGCACGACGTCACCTATGTTGAGCTCTTCATTTGCCCAGCTTGAGAACGCACCACCCTCGACGCGTTTTATGCCGACCTGAAGAACACCGTCATCCTTGCCGGCACAGATGGAGTAGGAGCGGCGCAGTTCTTCGCCGTCGAATTCGCGCCGGAACGTCAGGTACTGGCCGGCGGCGAAGTCGAACTGATCCGCTGCGCCGTTAACGGGTTCAAGCGTAACGACAACCGCATCGCGGATGGTTTTGTGGATGTCGGTGACTTTCAGGTCGTGAAAACGTGCCATCCGGTGCTCCTCCTCAGATGCACTTGAAATAGTCAAAGGGTTCCAGACAGTCCGTGCAGCGCCAATGGGCCTTGCACGGGGTCGAGCCGAACTGGCTGACCTTTTCGACTGCTTTGCTGCCGCAATGCGGGCAGCGATCCGGGCCGCCCGCGGGTTGCGGCGGCGCAATTCCATAATCTTCCAGCTTGGCGCGGCCTTTTTCGCTGAGCCAATCGGTGGTCCAGGCGGGTGAAATGCTGGTTTCTATGCGCAGATCCCCGATGCCGTGATCGCGCAGGGCGGTTTCGATATCCAGACTGATGATGGATGTCGCCGGGCAACCGGAATACGTTGGCGTGACGGTTACGACCAGCGTGTCAGCATCCCAGCGCACATCGCGCACTATGCCCAAATCCACGACGGAAATCACCGGGATTTCGGGATCGGGCACGGCATCCAGCCAGCTCCATATCTGGTCAGTCGAGACCCGCATCCGCTTTTACCACTTTGCTCCGGGATAGGCGCGTTGCAGCCATTGCATCTGCGTCAGCAGATGGCCCAGATGTTCGGTATGCATGCGCCCGTCGCGGCCGCCTTTATGGGCAAAACGGCTTTCCGGAATACTCAGCGTTGCCTGATTGAGGACCCGCTCAACCAGCGCGTCGTATTCCTCTCGCAAATCCGCCGGGTTCGGCGCGATACCTGCGGCGACCATCTGGGCGTCAACCTCGTCGCTGGCAAACATCTCGCCCACATAGGGCCACAGGTAATCCAGTGCGTCCTGCATCCGGGCATGGCTTTCCTCGGTTCCGTCACCAAGCCCCACGACCGTGTCGCCCGAACGTTCCAGATGGTAGGTCACTTCCTTGCTGGCCTTGGCGGCGATTGCCGCAACCCGCTGGTCCGAAGATGCCATCAGGCGTCCCAGCATGATCGAGTGCCACGCATCGAACAGGAATTGACGCATCAGCGTACGACCGAAATCGCCGTTCGGCACCTCGACCAGCAACACGTTGCGGAAATCCCAGGCGTCGCGCAGGAAAGCCAGATCGTCGGCGCTTTTGCCACCATCGGCCTCTCCTGCAAGGCCCAGCCACATCTGGGTCTGGCCAATCAGGTCCAGCGCGGTGTTGGCCAGCGCTATGTCTTCTTCCAGAACCGGCGCATGGCCGCACCACTCACTGACACGATGCCCGAGGATCAGTGTGTTGTCCCCCATCCGCAGCAGGAATTGCAGAAATGCCTCATCCCGGGTCATCACATTGCCCCCACTTCATCGGGAATGTCGAAGAAGGTCGGGTGCCGGTACACCTTGCTTTCGCTTGGTTCGTACAGCGGGCCTTTGTCGCTGGGCGATGACGCCGAGATATTGTTGGCTTCGACCACCCAGATCGAGACGCCTTCGTTGCGGCGGGTGTAGACGTCGCGCGCGTTCTTGATTGCCATTTCCGCGTCAGGGGCATGTAGCGAACCGACATGTCGGTGGCTCATCCCATGCTGACCGCGGATGAAGATTTCCCACAGGGGCCATTCGGTATTCATCGGGTATCCTCCTCAGGGTAAGCTTATTCAGCAGCCAGATTGCCGGCCTTTTTCTTGCGGGCGTGGGCCAACAGCCCGTCACGGACCCACTTGCCGTCGTCCCATGCCTTGTTGCGCGCGGCCAGCCGGTCCACGTTGCAGGGGCCGTTGCCTTTGATCACGTCAAAGAACTCGGACCAGTCGGGTTCCGTAAAGTCGTAGTGCCCCCGCTCTTCATTCCACTTCAGATCCGGGTCAGGGATCGTCAGGCCCAGATATTCAGCCTGCGGCACGGTCTGGTCGACGAATTTCTGGCGCAGCTCGTCATTGGTGTTGATCTTGATCTTCCACGCCATCGACTGGGCCGAATGCACCGAGTCCTTGTCGGACGGGCCAAACATCATCAGTGACGGGTACCAGAAACGGTTCATCGCATCCTGGGCCATCTTGCGCTGTTCCGGCGTGCCTTCGGCCATCTTGCGAATGGCATCGTACCCCTGGCGCTGGTGAAAGCTTTCTTCCTTGCAGATGCGGATCATCGCGCGCGAATACGGCCCGTAGGACGTTCTTTGCAGCGGCACCTGGTTCATGATCGCCGCGCCGTCAACCAGCCACCCGACGGCACCGATATCGGCCCAGTTCAAGGTCGGGTAATTGAAGATCGACGAGTATTTCATGCGGCCATCCAGCAGCATCTCGGTCAGCTCATCGCGGCTGACACCCAGCGTTTCGGCGGCACAATACAGGTAAAGACCATGCCCGGCCTCGTCCTGCACCTTGGCGAGAAGGATCGCCTTCCGCTCCAGTGTCGGCGCGCGCGTGATCCAGTTGCCTTCGGGCAATTGACCCACAATCTCGGAATGAGCGTGCTGGCCAATCTGACGGATCAGCGTCTTGCGATACCCGTGAGGCATCCAGTCCTTGGGCTCGATCTTGATATCCGCGTCGATCCGCGCCTGGAATTCAGCAAGCTTGTCCGGATCTTCATTCGACGCTTCGGATTCTACCATCTGAGCATACATGTCCCGTCTCCTCCGTTACACGCGTTCAAGTATAAGGGCCGCACCCTGCCCGACACCCACACACATGGTGCACAGGGCATAGCGCCCGCCGGTACGTTTCAATTGATAGGCCGCGGTCAGCACAAGACGCGCACCGCTCATGCCAAGGGGATGGCCCAGCGCTATCGCACCACCATTGGGGTTCACGTGGGCCGCGTCGTCGGGAAGACCCAGCTCGCGCAAGGTGGCAAGGCCCTGAGACGCAAATGCCTCGTTCAGTTCGATCACGTCCATCTGATCCACGCTCAGCCCTGCCCGGGCCAACACCTTGCGGCTGGCCGGTACCGGACCGATGCCCATCACACGTGGCGCAACACCCGCAACCGACATGCCAACCACTCGGGCCATCGGGGTCAGACCGTTCTTGGCTGCTGCGGCCTCATTCGCCATCAGGATCGCCGCCGCACCATCATTCACACCGGACGCATTCCCCGCCGTCACAGTCTTGTCGGGCCCGTTCACACCTTTCAGACCCGCGAGTTTTTCGGCCGTTGTTCCCGGGCGCGGGTGCTCATCCGTATCAACGACAATCGGATCGCCCTTGCGCTGGGGAACCGAAACCGGGGTGATTTCATCCTTGAACACGCCTGCCGCGTGCGCGGTGGCCCAGCGGGACTGGCTGCGCGCGGCAAAGGCATCCTGGTCTTCCCGGCTGATACCATAGTCTTCGGCGACATTGTCGGCCGTTTGCGGCATGGAATCGACGCCGTATGCCTGCTTCATCTTCGGGTTCACGAAACGCCAGCCGATCGTGGTGTCGTACACCGCATTGCTGCGGGTGAACGCCGAACTTGCCTTGGGCATCACGAACGGCGCGCGTGACATGCTTTCCACGCCCCCCGCGATGGCCAGATCGTAGTCGCCCGCCTTGATGCCGCGCGCCGCCATACCCACAGCATCCATGCCGCTGGCACATAGACGGTTCACCGTCGTTCCCGGAACGTCAATCGGCAAACCCGCCAGAAGAGCAGCCATACGCGCAACGTTTCGGTTGCTCTCGCCCGCCTGATTGGCATCGCCATAGATCACGTCGTCAACACTGGCCCAGTCGACCTGAGGGTTGCGCGCCTTCAATGCCGCCAACGGAAGAGCAGCCAGATCATCTGTGCGGACCGACGATAGCGCCCCTCCGTACCGTCCGATCGGAGTGCGCGTCGCGTCACAAATGAAAGCGTCCATCTTAGAGTACTCCTGTTCCCAAGGAACAATATCAACCGTCTGGTCGGTTAATAAATCCTCCCCTGATTCGATGCAAGACTTATGTTACTCAATCTTCTCACATGTCGCACATCCTGTAACATTAAATGTGCCTTCTGACCGAAGCGGTTTTTGCGACGGCACAAAACAGCGCAGTCACTTTTTGATTATGGCAGGAAACCCAACAGCTCGCCCGAGCTTTGCCCCGCTGTGGGTCAGTCCATCAGCTCGGCTTCCAAACTCGATAGCGAGGGGCGCGGCAGCCTTTCCAACAAGTGCGAGACAGCTTCTCTGCACGCCGCACCTTTCCAGTCGTCCGGCAGGAAAACCGGCGGCAGGCTTGGATGGCGCAGAACGATGCGTCGCCAGGCGTGCACGACCAGAACACGCAGAACCGCCGAACGCATCGGATCGCCCGCCCCCTCTGCGGGCAAAAGCCGCTCAACAACCTGAATGGCATCCCAGAACTGATCATAGGCGGTTTTCAACGGCTCCGGCCCGCACAGGTCGCGAAGCCAGTTCGGGACGGACATCGTGTCGCTCTCGAAACCCAGAAGCTCCTCAAGATCATCCGGCATCGGCCCGGGCGCCATGGCCGTGGACGCATTCAGCGAGAAGTAATCCCCTGTCAGCATCAGATCCGACAATTCCTTCCGGGAACTTTCCGAGTTGCTGGCGATAAGAACATGCCAGATATCCGGCATGTTCGAGTCGCGGGAATAGATACGCGGTGCGGCTGCAACGCTTTGACGGCGACCAAAGCTGGTCAGCCTGTGCACACTGTTCCGACCGACCCGCGTGCTTTCAATCCAGCCTTCCTTGCGCAACCGATGCAACGCAACCCGTGTGGCCTCGGCCCTGATCCCCGCCAGACGCGTAAGCGCCGTGATGAGTGATCCACTGATCTGATCCGACCCATCCTGCGCCAGATCGCCGAAAATCGTGACCAGAACTGACCACACCCGCTGGGTGCTTGTCGTGGTCAGCCGGCTGACACAGGATTCAAACCAATCTGGAGCAGTATCTTTCATTTGCCCAGTATAATCGGGCCCGAAGGAAATGCCATCCGGCCCCGCACGCCCAGTTTCGTACAGGGTCAGGATTTCGCCAACCGGGTCGGTTCAGTCAAGCGCTGTCGGGCAAAACAAGTGATCCGCCAAAGTGGTGCCATCTGTGCACCGCCCGCGTTGCGCGCCGCTCTATTTGGCGTGCATGTCACGTTTGCGGTTGCGTGTTCGTTTCGTGGCCTCTTCCGAGCCGTCGTGATAGGTTCCGAACCACTTGTCCCAGGGCATTTCCGCGTTGCCGTAATTGCATTCGTAATACCGGTGATGCAACTGGTGGAAAAACGCCCCAATCAACAACGCCTGACGGTCGCGCGCCCAGATGGCCTCGTACCCGGAATGAGACGAGGCGGCACCCAGCATAAGCCAATAGCCCAGAAAGATCATGTGCACCGGGTGGCTGGGCAATACCAACACGATAAGGATGGCGCTGAGATACCCGAAAGCCTCGACGGGGTGCATCGACATGCCTGACCATGGGCCGGTGTTGACGTTGCGGTGATGCACGGCATGAACATGCTTGTAGATGAATGGCTGGTGCAGAAGCAGGTGTACAACGTAGAAATGAAAGCTCTGCCAGATCGCCAGGGTCGGGAACAGCAACACGAACCAGACCGGATGCGCCGCGAAGCTGAGCGTGGCGATATAGTTGTTGGCATACATCCAGCGCAGAAAGCACTCCAGCATCGACAGGAATGTCGCGCCAAAGACCATCGAATGGTAGATGTTGTCCCACGTCTGATAGCCGAACTTGTACAAAGCGTTCTTGCGCTTCATGTAAGGCCGTGGGTCGTATTTCAGCAGCTTTCCCTGCCCGTCGACCCCATAGAACCACATGTGCAGGCCACCGGCGACGATCAACAGCAGCACCCAGTTCCGAATGAATACCCATGACACCCAGCCCGGGGCAAACGAGGCCTGCCCGACACCGACGGGTTGTACCCAGAAGGCCACCAGGAAGGCCAAGGCCAGAAAGATCGAGCGGTCCGAGAACTGAAGCCAGTTCTGCCAAACCCATTTCGCCAGGACGCCGGTTTTCGGCGGCCAGTTCCAGTACGGGGCGTATTTCACCGGCAAGTCCGGGTGCCAATACCATTCGCGGCTCATGGGGCCGGGCTCGGGGTTTGCTTTGGTGATGTCCTGAGGGTTCCCATCTGGGGTCGTCACGTGATTGTCCTTTCCTGAATAAAGTCGCCTTTGCAGGACCAAGCCGGAGGCGGCTCGTAAGGATGTTTGCGTGATGGCCGGCGATACATGATGTGACCTATTCGCGGGACGGGCGGCGGTTGTCGAGCGCCTTGCGCGACCTGCCCCGCCCATCCGGTTTCTTGCGGACACCGGCACCGGAAAACGAACCGCTCCCCTCAGAAACGGCGGCACGAAAAACGGCCAGACGTTCCAGCCGATTTGCTTCAGGCGTGATGCAGGATCCGCCCATGTCGGCGAATGCAATGGCGCAAGAATGACGACCCGCCATGGCGTAGACCCGTTTCCTGCCCGCCGCGCACCGCCCTATTCGGCGGCCTTCAGGTCAGATCCTTGCGGGATCACTTCGTAACCGGGCTCTTCCGGTTCATCGTCCCGCATTTCCGATGGGAACCCCGGCGCGCGGATATCCAGCCCGGTTTTGTCTTCAAGCCGGCGGATGATGTTGGGGGAAAACTCACGAGGGCCGTATTTCTCGATCCCGTCCCTGAAAATCTCGATCATCAGCGGATTGATCTCCAGCGGCACCCCGGCGCGATCCGCGACCTCCTGAAACAGGCCGATATCCTTCAACACCAGGTCCATCGTGAACGAGATATCGCGAGATCCGTTTAGGATAACCTGGCTTTCGGTTTCATGCACGAAGGATGTCCCCGAACTGATCTTCATTGCCTCATACGCCGTGTTCAAATCCATTCCGGCGGCCTTGGCGACGACAAGCGCCTCTGAACAGGTGATCAGGTTTGCGGTGGCCAGATAGTTGGTCAGCACTTTCAGTACCGAAGCAGATCCCAGCTCACCGGTATGAAGGATGCGACGCCCCATCGTGGTCAGAAAGGGCAGAATACGTTCGAACGTGGCGCGATCACATCCGGCAAAAATCGAAATGTTGCCGGTATCCGCCCGATGACACCCGCCCGAAACCGGACAATCGACGGCAGCGCCACCGCGTTCCTTCACCATCGAACCCAGACGCTTGACCTCTGCTTCATCCGTCGTGGACATTTCCATCCAGATTTTGCCCTCGGTCACTTCGGGCAGCATGTCCTGCATCACGGCGTCCGAAGCCGCCGGAGAAGGTAGGCAGGTGATGACCGCATCACAATCCCGCATCAGTTGTGCCGGATTCTCGGCAGCCTTTGCCCCGCGGTCGACGAAACCTGACACCAGGTCAGAGCTCAGATCATGTACGGTCAGATCAACGCCATTGCGCAGCAAACTGCCACTGAGTTTCCCGCCGACATTTCCAAGGCCGATGAATCCAACTTTCATACCTGCGTTCCCTTTCCGGTGGCCAATCAGAGGACCAGCACTGTTTTCCCTGATGAAATCTACGGGCGTTGAATGCAGCGTGTAAAACGAATAAACATCGCCGGTATCCATAAAATTTTTTGGTGCTGGAAATGTCCAAATCGCCCAATCTGGTCTGGCTGCGGTCTTTTGACTGTGCCGCACGGCATATGAGCTTTACTGCTGCGGCAGAAGAACTTGGCATCACACAGACGGCCTTGAGCCTGCACGTCCGCTCATTGGAAGCTCAGCTGGGCTGTCCTTTGTTCTTTCGCGCCGCGCGAAACCTCAGCCTGACAGAGGTCGGGCAGGCGTATGCGTTTTCAGTTCGGCGTGCCTTGGGCGATATCGACCTATCAACCGCAAGCCTGTTTGGCTCCAGTCAAAAGCACGAGCTGGTCGTGCGTGTGCCGATTTCCACGGCCAGCTTGTTCCTTGCCGGCAGATTGCCCGAGTTTTCACGCACACACCCGGGTGTGTCGATCAGGTTGGTTTCAAATATCTGGGCAGAATCCGCAGGCAGGGAAAACGTCGATGTCGAACTGCGTTTGGGGAACGGGGAATGGAACGACGGGCCGTTCAGCAAGATCTCGGATGAGCGCATCGTTCCGGTTGCTGCCAGATCACGAGAACGGAAATGGCCTTCGACGAAAGAACTGCTGGTCAAGCCCCAGATACAGATCTTGGGATTTCAGGACATGTGGCACCGGTATTTTTCCGCTTTCGGCACAGAGTATTCTCCTGCGGCGTCTGCCTTCACCGTGGACACGACAATTGCCGCCGTGGACATCGTGGCGGAAGGTGGAGGATACGCGGTAATCCTTGAGCGCTTTGCCAGAACGGCAATCGAGGCCGGAAGATCCATCGCGATTGTCGGGGACGCCATTCCAATCGAACAGAGCCATTTCCTTGTCGATGGCCAGAGATCGAACGCGAACTCTGCGGCAAAACAGATGTTTGAAACCTGGCTCAAACAGGTTTTTGCCTGAGACGTGCCTGCGGGCAATGAGTTCAATCTTCTGTATTTGCCCAGTTACGCGCGTGCCCGCGTCTGCTTGCTGATCCAGTTTGCAAAAGCCTGAACCGCGTCGTTCTTCTGACCAGTTGGCGTCGCAATGTAATAGGCGCTGTTCGACGTGTTGGTGATCTGGCCGATTTCGGTCAGAACGCCGGACGCCAGCTCTTCTTCTATCAGGTAAGAGGGCAGAATGGCGGCACCCAAACCGACGACGGCGGCCTCGATCAGCATCGAGAACTGGTCAAACCGCATCCCCGGAAAAACCGCCCCCGGATCCAGCCCGAGTTGAGAGTGATAGGTGGACCACAGTTCGGGGCGCGAGGTCAGATGCAAAAGCGGCAGATCAAAGGTTTGCGCGCGGGTGTCCAGCCTGTGACGTCTCAGCAGCGCGGGTGCTGCCGTGACCACCAGATGCTCGGGGAACAACCTGCGCAGTTGCGCACCCGGCCAATCCTCCTGCCCGAAATGGATGGCCAGATCCATGCGTCGTTCTTCAAGGCTGAAAGGAGTCGTGTAGGAATGCAGATCCAGTTCGATCCCGGGATGGCGCGTTTTGAAATCCGGCAGGCGCGGCACCAGCCACCGTGTCGCAAAGGTGGGCAGGACGGCCAGCGTCAACAGCGACGCACCGTCTCCGGCTGCAATTGCACGGTTGATCGTACCACTGAGACGCTCAAGATCACCTGCCAGCTCGTCCCGCAAGGCCCGCCCCGCCTTGGAAAGGCGCACTGCGCGTCCGACCCGCCGAAACAGCGTAACGCCAATCGCGGCCTCAAGCTCTCGGACCTGACGGCTGATCGCGCTTTGGGTCACGCCAAGCTCCTCGGCCGCCATGGTATAGCTTTCATGGCGCGCGGCGGCTTCGAAACTGCGCATGAGCGCAAGAGATGGAAGTGAATTGATCCGGGGCATGACATTCATGAGTTTTAGTCACTGAAAGGATACTTATTGGCGTATTTTTATCAAGTGACTTTCTGGCTAGAACCGAACCTGTTTGCAGAGGAAGGTTCATGGTGTTCCAGCGCGCTGACCGGTTGAACGGTATCGAATTGTCGGAAATCGTCCAGATCTCAGAGACCGCCGCCCGCCTGCGCGCCCAAGGGCGTGATATTCTTGCGCTGTCTACCGGCGAACCGGACCTGCCGACGCCGCCCCATGTGGTCGAAGCTGCCCATTCAGCGACACTGGAGGGCAAAACCAAGTACCCGCCCACTGCGGGTGTGCCTGCGCTGCGCACGGAAATCGCCCGACAAGCGGGGGCCGAGATTGCTCAGGTCATCGTTTCAACAGGCGCGAAACAGGTGATCGCGAATGCCATGCTGGCCAGCCTTAACCCCGGCGACGAAGTGATCATGCCTGCACCTTATTGGACGAGTTATTCCGATATTGTCCGGATGGCAGGTGGGGTGCCGGTGGTTTTGCCCTGCCCGATGGAGCAGGGCTTCAAACTGCTGCCTGAACAATTGCAGGCCGCCATTACGCCGCGCACCCGCTGGCTGATGCTGAACTCGCCCTCGAACCCGTCGGGCGCGATTTATTCGAAGGCAGAACTTGCGGGGCTGGCAGAAGTGCTGGAGCACCACGCGCAGGTCTGGGTTCTGGCCGATGAGATTTATCGCCATCTCAGCTTTGCACCTTTCACGTCCGCAGCCGAGGCCGCCCCGGCGCTGACCCATCGCATGTTGATCGTCAACGGTGTGGCCAAAGCGTGGTCGATGACCGGATGGCGCATCGGCTGGGGGATCGGACCGACCGATCTGATAAGCGCCATGATCGCTGTTCAGGGTCAGGTCACATCAGGGGCATGCTCGATCTCGCAATGGGCGTCGCTGGCCGCGATAACTTGCGAACCCGAGTTGCTGGAGGAGCGTCGCGCCCTGTTTGTCGCGCGCCGCGATCTGGTCGTCGACGGGTTGAATGCCGTGCCCGGGCTGCGCTGTTCCACCCCGGACGGGGCGTTTTATGCCTTTCCGTCCTGCGCTGGCCTGCTGAAGGAACAAGGCGGGCCATTTGACAGCGACGCGGAATTCTGCACGTGGTTGCTGGAAGATGCCGGCGTTGCCCTGGTGCCCGGCCGCGCCTTTGGGATGCCAGGCCATCTTCGCCTGTCGTTCGCTTATGCCGAAGATACAATTGCAGCGGGCCTTGCACGTCTGAAAACCGCTGTGGAAAGGAAACTTGCATGAAACCTCAATCCGCCCCGCACCTTGGCCCCTTCACCTGGGACGACCCGTTCCTGATGGAAGACCAGTTGGCCGAAGACGAACGCATGGTTCGTGACGCAGCACATGCCTACGCGCAGGACAAGCTGCTGCCTCGGGTAACTGCCGCGTTTGCCAATGAAGAAACCGACCCGGCCATCTTTCGCGAGATGGGTGAGATGGGCTTGCTGGGGACAACCATCCCTGAGGAATATGGCGGCATTGGGTCCAGCTATGTGACCTATGGCCTGGTCGCGCGCGAGGTCGAGCGTGTGGACAGCGGCTATCGTTCGATGATGTCGGTGCAGTCCAGTCTGGTGATGTATCCGATTTACGCATACGGCACCGAAGAGCAGCGCCAGAAGTACCTGCCCAAACTGGCAACCGGCGAATTTATCGGCTGCTTCGGGCTGACGGAACCCGATGCCGGTTCCGACCCCGGTTCGATGAAGACCGTCGCAAGGAAAACCGAGGGCGGCTATGTGCTGAACGGGTCCAAAATGTGGATCTCGAACGCCCCGATCGCCGATGTGTTCGTCGTTTGGGCCAAGTCCGAGGCGCATGGCGGCAAGATCAAGGGCTTTGTTCTGGATAAGGGAACGGCGGGACTGTCGGCCCCCAAGATCGAAGGCAAGCTGTCTCTGCGCGCCTCGATCACCGGTGAGATCGTGATGAACAATGTCGAGGTCGGCGAAGACGCCCTGCTGCCCAATGTCGAAGGTCTGAAGGGCCCGTTCGGCTGTCTGAACCGTGCGAGGTACGGCATTGCCTGGGGGTCGATGGGGGCCGCCGAGGCGTGCTGGCACGCGGCCCGGCAATACGGGCTGGACCGCAAACAGTTCGGCCGTCCGCTGGCGCAGACACAACTGTTCCAGCTGAAGCTTGCCAACATGCAGACCGAGATCACGCTGGGCCTGCAAGCCGCGCTGCGCGTGGGTCGCCTGATGGACGAGGCCCGCGCCGCGCCCGAGATGGTCAGCCTGATCAAACGGAACAATTGCGGCAAGGCGCTTGAGATCGCCCGTCATGCCCGCGACATGCATGGTGGCAACGGGATCAGTCAGGACTTTCACGTGATCCGTCACATGGTGAACCTTGAAACCGTCAACACCTATGAAGGCACCCATGATGTGCACGCCCTGATCCTGGGCCGTGCGCAGACAGGTCTGCAAGCCTTCGCCTAAGGACATCAGACATGGATCGCGCCGCAATCGTGCATGACAATTTCCTGCGCCGTGTTGCGGCGCGGGACTTTCCCGAAGGGTCCGCACCGGCCGGACCGCTGAGCGGTCATGAAGCCGTCGCGCTTTACAGGGCGCAATGCCTGAGCCGGGCGCTGGACCGGCAAAGCCGCGCGATGCAGAAGGCCGGTCAGGGGTTCTATACGATCGGGTCGTCCGGACATGAGGGCATGGCGGCCGTTGCCGCAGCCCTGCGCCCGACCGATCCGGCCTTTCTGCACTACCGCGATGCGGCCTTTCAGATTGCCCGCTCGGATCAGGTGCCGGGCCACAGCCCGACATGGGATATTCTGCTGTCCTTTGCCTCGTCTTCCGAGGACCCGATCAGTGGCGGGCGTCACAAGGTGCTGGGATCGAAAGCGCTGTGCATTCCGCCGCAGACCTCGACCATCGCCAGCCATCTTCCCAAAGCGGTCGGCGCGGCATATGCCGTCGCCGCTGCACGGCGTCATCGCCCTGAGCATGCAGACATGCCCGAGGATGCCATCGTATTTTGTTCCTTCGGGGATGCCTCGGCCAACCACTCCACCGCACAGGGCGCGTTCAACACGGCGCAGTGGACGTCCTTTCAATCTGTGCCTCTGCCCCTGATGTTCTGCTGCGAAGACAACGGGATCGGCATCTCGACCAAAACGCCGAAAGGCTGGATCGCGGCCACTTTCGCCAACCGTCCGGGCCTGAAGTATTTCTCGTGCGACGGGTTGGATTTGTTCGACACCTACCGCGTCGCGCAACAGGCGGCCGACTATGTGCGCAGCCGAAAGAAACCCGCCTTCCTGCATGTTCGGACCGTGCGTCTGTACGGTCACGCCGGGGCCGATATGCCAACCACCTATATGCCAAAGGCCGAGGTTGAGGCCGAAGAGGCCAACGACCCGCTGCTGCATTCCGTGCGCCTGCTGGATCAGTGCGGCGCGATGAGCCCGGACCAGGCGTTAGGCGTCTACAATGATACCTGCGCCCGGGTCGCCCGCGTGGCCGAACAGGCTGTCACACGCCCGCGCCTGCAAAACGCAAAAGAGGTGATGGCCAGCCTGATCCCGCCCGCACGCCCCTGCGCACCGACCAACGGCCCAACCCCCGAGCGTCGGGCCGAGGTGTTCGGCGGCGATCTCAAGGCCCATTCCGAACCGCAGATCATGTCGCGATTGATCAACTGGGCCCTGACCGATCTGATGCTGGAACATGGCGAGATCGTCATGATGGGCGAAGATGTAGGGCGCAAAGGCGGCGTTTACGGCGTGACCCAAAAGCTGCAAACACGGTTTGGCCCTGACCGGATGATCGACACGTTGCTGGACGAACAGTCGATCCTGGGCCTGGCGATCGGCATGGCTCAGAACGGGTTCACGCCAATGCCTGAAATCCAGTTTCTGGCGTATCTTCACAATGCCGAGGATCAGCTGCGTGGTGAGGCCGCCACCCTGCCCTTTTTCTCGAATGGTCAATACACCAACCCGATGGTCGTGCGCATTGCCGGGCTGGGGTATCAAAAAGGGTTTGGGGGACATTTCCACAACGACAACTCGGTCGCTGTATTGCGCGACATTCCGGGCCTGATCCTGGCCTGCCCGTCGAACGGTGCCGACGCCGCGCGGATGCTGCGTGAATGCGTGCGTCTCGCGCGTGAAGAACAGCGGCTGGTCGTCTTCCTCGAACCCATCGCGCTCTACCCGATGCGGGACCTGCACGAGGCCGGAGACGGCGGCTGGATGCAAACCTATCCCGACCCTTCTGAAAAGATCGGCTTCGGCGAGGTGGGCGTGGACGGTGACGGTGACGATCTGGCCATCGTCACCTTTGGAAATGGCGTCTATCTCAGCCATCAGGCGCGCACGGCCTTGCAGGCCGACGGGATCAAGACACGGATCATCGATATGCGCTGGTTGTCCCCTTTGCCCAAAGCGGCACTGACACGGGCCGTAACCGGGGCCAAACGCATCCTGATCGTCGACGAAACCCGCCACCATGGCGGCGTGGCCGAAGCTTTGATGGCGCATTTCCACGAAACCACCGATGTGCCGCTGGCTCGTATTACCGCCGAAGACAGCTTTATCGCCACGGGCCCGGCCTATGCTGCGACCATGCCATCGAAAGACAGCATCGAAGCCGCCGCGCGATCCTTGATGGAGGCCGGCACATGAGTTCCGCCAAACAGACTGCCGTCGTCATCTGCCCTGGCCGGGGTACTTACAACAAACCCGAACTGGGTATCTTGAGCCGGCAATTCAGCGACAAGGCCCTGCTGCGGCGCTTTGATGACATGCGGCGCGCGCGGGGACAAGATACCCTCAGCGAACTGGACGGTGCCGCCCGATATTCCATTGCCAAGCACACGCGCGGCGACAATGCATCTGCTTTGATCTATGCCGCTACTCTGGGCGATTTCCGCGCCATCAACCCTGACAAAATCGAAGTGGTTGCGGTTACGGGAAATTCGATGGGCTGGTATTCGGCGCTGGCCTGCGGCGGTGCGCTGTCAGCCGAAGGAGGGTTCGAGGTGGTCAACACCATGGGCACTCTGATGCAGGAAAACATGATCGGCGGCCAATTGATCTATCCTTTCATGGATTCCGACTGGCATCCTGACCGGGTCCGCAAGGCAGAGCTGCTTGCCTTGGTGGATGACATTGACCGAACCGATGCAACGCTGACGCTGTCGATTGATCTGGGCGGCATGTTGGTGCTTGCAGGCGATGACGCCGGTTTGGCCGCGTTCGAAAAGGCCGTACCGGTGGTTCAGGAACGTTTTCCAATGCGATTGGCCAACCATGCCGGGTTCCATTCGCATCTTCAGACTCCGGTCTCGGCGCAGGGCCGCACGCAACTGGGCGCTGGCCTGTTTCGGCAACCGGACCTGCCCCTGATCGACGGTCGTGGCCGGATATGGTGGCCCGGAGCGTGCGACCCGAATGCGCTTTGGGATTACACATTGGGCCACCAAGTGACCGAAACTTATGATTTCACCCATGCCATAGCGCAAGCCGCGCATGAGTTCGCACCGGATCTGTTCATTGTGACCGGTCCCGGCACCACGCTGGGCGGAGCCGTCGCACAAAGCCTGATCCTGACCAATTGGTCCGGACTGTCGGACAAGTCGACATTCCAGTCTCGCCAGAGAAACAGCCCGATTCTGTGTTCGATGGGAATGGATGATCAAAGGAAACAGGTGACATGATCCTGCGGGCCCGCCGGTCAGCCTCTGAGCCGGCGCGCCGGGATTGCCAAGCCGTCTCAGAAAACCGGTGCAGGGAGTCCGGTTGTCACGACCGTCGCTATTCAATGCGATAGAAACGTTTTGATGTGCCGCGAAAGACGTCGTCCAGCATCGACCCCGGGATGAGTTTCTCATGCCGGGAAACGGCTTCCGTGTAGGTCGAAGTAAGGCTGTCGACCGGGAAATTCGATCCGAACATGCAGCGATCGGCGCCAAACTGGGACAGGCAAGTTGAAACGATCGGCGAGACACTTTCAGCGTTCCAGTTGTGGTCGAACATTCCCAGGCCGGAGAGTTTGCAAAAGACATGTGGCAGGTTTGACAAGGCCGTCAATTCATCTGCCCACCGTCGCAACCCTTGCGGAGTCCGGTCGTAGGGCGAACCTGCGTGGCAAAGAACGATCCGGGTCTCCGGAACCTGTGCAAGGACATTCGCGGCTTGACCCATCAGCTCAGGCAGCAGTTGAAGATCAAAGGAAAGACCGCGCGCACCCAGATTCACAAGACCTTCCAAGAATTTTGGGTCTTGCAGCAGGACGTTGGTCCCTGAAAGCGCGTCTTCACCCGGAGCCCGGCCAATAATCTGACGAACGCCACGCACTGAAGGCAGGGTTTGAAGACGGTCGAGCTGTGCATCCAGATCATCCGATGTCAGATCGCAGAATGCCACCTGCACCAACGGCCAGTCCGGGAACTGGTCGGCAACGGATTGTACCCACTGCGCCTCGGCCCAGGGGTCAGCGGCGCCGACCTGAATGTGAACCGAAGCGCCGAACCCCATGGCTTCGGCGTCCGCGCGAAACTCCGGCAGCAAATAGTCCCGCTGGATGGAAGACGGATCGCCGAAAAACCGAACGATACCTTTCTCTGTAAGCCAGGGGTAGTGCACGGCGGAAAGATCCCACAGGTGGTGATGCGCATCTATCTTCATGATGCTTCGATCCCGGTGGTACGCGCCAGAATATCCACACCCTGCCCTTTCCAGAAATGCAGCAAGTCGATGAAGATCCAGTTTTCGGCCAGCTTGTCTTCGACGCGGCGATAGATATCGATCACCCTGAATTCGCCGGGTTTGCCGGTGGCTGGCATCCCCATGAAACCCCCTGTAGGCGTGGCAGTGAAGTTGGGCCATCCAAAGAAGCCACCGTAATGCCCTTCGGCCAGACGGCAGACGTGATTGGTCTTTGACCGGTCCGTGAAGGCGGCGCGAAACGGGCCAGAGTGTTGCCTGGCATAGCGTTCTATCGTGTAGGTCGCGCCAATTCCTTCGGGGCCCCACCAGATCATGTCCTGATGCCACGTTCGCGCCAATTCTTCTTCCAGCGACAGTCCGCTGTCCCAACGACCCAGATCCGCAATCATCGCGTTGATGACCGCCAGCGTCTTTTCGCCTTCGTCTGCGGGTTGCTCATCAAGCAGCAAACCATCATGGGACCTCGGTCCGGGCTGCACCAGATGTGCCGCGGTCTGGGGGGGGAACGGGTTCTGGCCAGCCTGGACCATCAGGTGCGGGATGTCGAAATACATCGCCGTTTCGACAATTCTGCCACCGGCCACCTTGTAGAACGCGCAATAACGCAGGAATGCCATCTTGCCGGTCGGGCGAATACCTAGCCACGGTCGGTCGAACAGCCCCATCAGATGGCCCATGGCAACAACCCAAACGTCGGTTTCCTTGCGTAACGCGTTTTGTCCCGCAAACAGAATATCCACTCGGTTCTGCACGTGAGCAAGGCTGCCCTTCAGCGGCTGCCAGAATTGCCGGGCAACCTGTTCGGCGCCGTTGATTTCGTTGAACGGGTGAAAGCCGCGCCACCTCAAATCCGAAGCGCAGAATTGGCTCATCACCTTCGGAGTTTCCGTCACTGTGGCGGAGTCCAGTGCGGTGTGAAACGCAGAGACCAGTTTTTTTTCTGTCTGAAAGTTCACGGTTTTACCATTGTAGTCATAGTTTTGCGAGCGGCGTGAAGCCAGATTGAGTCGGATTTCCTCCGCCATTTTTGCATACGTATGCAAAAAAGTCTTGCCTGATTTGATACATGCGAATTACAGTTTTGCAAACGTATGCAAAACGATTCCTTGCAGGGGGCACCATGGCGGAAATTCAATTGCGGAACGTCGGCAAGCGATGGGGCTCATTCGTTGGGGTTCACAATTTCGACCTGACGATTGCAGATCGCGAGTTTCTGGTGCTGCTCGGCCCATCCGGCTGCGGCAAGACAACCACCATGCGCATGATCGCCGGCCTTGAAGACGTGACGGAGGGCGAAATCCTTGTCGACGGCAACGTGATCAATGATCTGGAGCCCAAGGACCGCGACGTGGCGATGGTGTTCCAAAGCTACGCTCTGTATCCCAACATGAACGTTTACGAGAACATCCGCTTTCCGCTGAAAGTGCGCGGTATCGACCCGGCAACCCACGACGAAAAAGTGCGCCGCGCCAGCGCGATGGTTGAACTGGACGATTTTCTGCATCGCAAGCCAGCCGAGTTGTCGGGTGGTCAGAGACAGCGTGTGGCACTTGCGCGTGCCATCGTTCGCGAACCCAACGTGTTCCTGATGGACGAGCCGTTGTCCAATCTGGACGCCAAGCTGCGGGTTTCCACCCGGGCCCAGATCAAGAACCTGAGCCATGAGCTGGCCGTCACCACCATTTACGTCACCCACGACCAGATCGAGGCCATGACCCTTGCCGACCGCGTCGTCGTGATGAAACAGGGCGTGGTTCAGCAGGTCGGAAGCCCGACCGAAATCTATGACCGTCCCGCGAATACGTTCGTCGCCAGCTTCATCGGTTCACCTGCAATGAATTTGATGGATGGCGAAGTTGCCGGCGGAATTTTCCGCGCCGAGCATGTCGAAATTGCTGTGGACGCACCGGATGGCCCAATGACACTGGGCTTCAGGGCCGAAGATGCCAGCCTTGCCGATGGCAAAGGTCAGATCACCGCTCCGATCTATACGCTGGAATTGCTGGGCGACGCGACCATGATCTCGGTTCGGGTCGGCGGAGCTCTGGTTTCGGTGAAAGCAGACAAAGCATTCCGCGCCGAGATTGGCGAAACGGTCTCGTTCTCTGTGCCGACGGAAATCTGTCACCTCTTCGAAGCTGGAAGCGGTGCGCGGATCGGGGGCTGACCCCACAAACGGCCCGCAAGGGCATAACGCCGGTCCGGACGTCGACGACGGACCGATCCTGACAGGGAGAAACCTATGAAACTCAAGACGATCCTCATGGCCGGTGCCATGTCCATCGCCGCCACCGGCGCGTGGGCAGATTGCGCCTTTGAAAACGATGTGCCGCTAAAATCACTGTCCGCCGGTTTTGAAGCCTGGAAGGCGGTCACCGATGCGATGGCAGAATGCGGCAATTTCAGCGCATCGCTGGATCAGGAATTCCGCGAAAAGCAACCCGAAGCATTTGCTGCGGATCCCGCACTTTATCAGATTGGCGGTGTATCGAACGCGACCCTGGTGCCGTTGCTGAACGCAGGCACGATCCGTCCGCTGGATGATCTGGTTGAAAAATACGGTCAGGATTTGCTGCCCAACCAGTTGATCAAGGTCGATGGCAAGACCATGGCCATTGCGATGATGGTGAATGCGCAGCACCTGATGTATCGCGATGATGTTCTGGCTGAGCTGGGCATCGAAGAACCAAAAACCTATGATGACGTCCTGGCCGCGGCTGCCAAGATCAAGGAAGCCGGTGTCATGGACTATCCCATTGGTGGGACGTTCAAGACCGGTTGGAACCTCGGCCAGGAATTCGTCAACATGTACCTTGGCGAAGGCGGCTCGTTCTTTGGCGATGGCAACATGCCCGCGATCAACAACGAACAGGGCGTTGCGGCACTTGAGACATTGAAAGCCATGACCGAGTACATGGATCCGGAATATCTGGTTTCTGACTCGACCTATGTTCAGCAACAGTTCCAGCAGGGCAAGATCGCCATGGCGAACCTTTGGGCCAGCCGTGCAGCCGCGATGAATGACGAGGCCGAAAGCCAGGTCGTTGGCAAAGTCACCATGGCAGCCGCTCCTATGGGTTCGGCAGCGCCGGCAACCACCATCTGGTGGGATGGCATCGTTCTGGCGTCGAACATGAGCGACGAAGAAGCAGATGCCGCTTTCCGCGTCGCGCTTGAGGGCATGGACAGCGAGATGGTCAGCGCAAACAACGACGTCGCTGTTTGGCTGAGCCCTGCCTATTCAGCGGGTGCTTTGGCGGCAGGAGCAGCAGCTTCGGCTGAAGCGGGTGCAAAGGCGTACCCGGCATCTGGCCCGATGGGCATCATGCACACTGCCCTGGGCAACGGTCTGGCCGACTACCTGACCGGCGCCAAGGATGCTCAGACAACGCTGGCTGATATCGAGGCGGATTACATCACTGCCGCGAAAGAAGCAGGTCTGATCAGCAACTGATCCTCCCGTGGGAGGGCTACGGCCCTCCCGCCCCTTCCCCTCGAGAGTCATGAGAAAGGCAGAGCCATGAATTTCCGGACATTTGCCGCGTTTGTCGGCCCCTCTGTCTTTATGATGCTTCTCTTCATCGCGTTCCCGTTGATCAGCGTGTTCAAGCAGAGTTTCTATGTAACCCAGCCAATCTATGAGACTGTCGAAAAGGAAACCTGCACGCCCGGTTTCCTGACGCAGACCTGCGTGACCGAGATGGTTTCGCAGCCAAAGCTCGACGAACATGGCGAGGTCATTACCCAAACCCAATATGTCGGCTTGCAAAGCTATCGCAACGTGTTGGAGCCTGAACGCGCATGGCGCGCCATAAGCGACGGCAGTTGGCATGTGCTGTCTACGATCAACTTCTGGAAGGCGCTTCGGTTCACCTTGACCTTCACCTTGATCACTCTGCCGCTGGTGGTCGGGTGCGGGCTTGGAATAGCAATCCTGATAAACAATGCCGCGCGGTCCATCCGCGGGCCTGTGATCTTTGTGTCCCTGCTGCCCTTCATCATCACACCCGTGATCGGTGTGCTGTCGATCAACTGGCTGTTTCGGGGCGACGGCATCCTGACCGCTATGATGGAATGGTGGCTGAACCGGGACATCGCCTTGTTCGCCCAAGCCTGGACCATCGAGTTACTGATGATGCTCTACCGCGTCTGGCACGTGGCACCCTTTGCCGCCATTGTCTTCTATGCCGGGCTGCAAACGGTCAATCAGGACAGCCTGGAAAGTGCCGTGATTGACGGTGCGACCCGATGGCAGCGCCTGAAATACATCGTCATTCCACACCTGATGCCGCTGATCATCTTCGTGTCGATGATCCACCTGATGGACAGCTACCGCGTGTTCGAAGAGATCGTCGGTTTTTCAAGCCAGGGCTACGTCATCTCGCTGCAATGGCTGACCTTCGACTATCTGACGCCGGATCAGGCCGGCAACCGGTCGATCAGCCGGGCGTCCGCCAACTCGATGCTGACCATGATCGGTGTCGTCATCCTGCTTATCCTGCCGCTGCGCCGAACGTGGCGCGACCATAAAGGAGGTCACTGACATGTCCTCGCGTGCGCTTCGCCAGCCCTTCAGCCTGCGGTTGACCTCGAACATCTTCCTTGCGCTCTGGTGCCTGATCGCGGCCTTCCCGATCTTCTGGATCGTGGTGATGAGCTTCAAATCACCCGTTGATGCGTTCGACGGCAACGCGCTGAACGTGATCTTCGGGCCGGCCACGCTGAGCGTCGGAAAGGGCTTGTCACTGCTGGATATCATCCTGGGCATCGCGGTCATCTGGGGCACGATCCTCGTGGCGACCAGAACGTTACCTTCAATGGTCAGGTCCTACACCAAGCCCGGACAGGAATGGTTCGGCTGGCTGATCGGTGTTCTGGCCGTGCTGGTGGGTTTCCTGCTGGTGTTCTTCGTCGTCCTGCCTGCACTCCTGAATGTGTTGAACCCCCTGTTTGGCCCTCTGGGACGGGATGTGCTTGGTCTGACGACCGAGCATTACAAAACCGTCTGGATCGACCGGGGCTTTTCGAACAACTTCAAGAATTCGCTGATTGTCACAACGGGCGTGGTGACCGTGTCGCTGACCGTGGGCACGTTGGCAGGCTACGGTCTGGCCCGGTCAGGGTCGACTTTGGCCTTCTGGATCCTGATCGTTGCACTGGTGTTCCGAGCCCTGCCACACTCGGTTCTGGTGGCGGGCTATCTGCCGGTTTTCATCAACTCGGCCGAATGGCTCAGCCCGATCCTGGGGGAAAACGCACCAACCCTGTACGGCAAACCCTTCGCTGTGATCGCGGTGCTGGTCGCGATCAATCAGCCCTTCACGATCTGGATGCTACGCTCGTTCTTCCAGAACATCCCGGCCGAATTGGACGAGGCCGCCCGCGTGGATGGGTGCAGCCACTTTCAGGCCTTCCGCCGTGTCATCATGCCGGTGATGTGGCCGGGTGTCATAACCACAGGGCTGTTCAGCTTCCTGCTGGCGTACAACGATTTTCTGGTCACCGCGCTGCTGCTTGATGCGCAGAACCAGACCATGGTTCCCGCCATCGTCGGCATGTTCAACCGCGAGACCACGACAACCGATCAGGTCGTTGCGGTTGCCGCTGCCGTGTCGATCACCGCGCCACTGATCTTCCTTGTCCTGATCTTCCAGCGCCAGATTGTCAGCGGTCTGACAGCCGGGGCGGTGAAAGGCTGATGAGCAAGAACGCCCGACATAACGCCATGTCGCGCCACCCGGCGCTGAACAGGATGCCAAGGGACTTTCTGAGCATTGGGGCCGCACGTCCCAATCCCTTCCCTCGGCAACCTGAAAGGATAGAAAGATGAAAGGTTCCCGTCCCGAACAAGCGGTTCTGACCCGCGACACGGACATGAGCAAAACCGACGACACGCGCCGCGTGATCGAAACAATGGTGGATGGTCTGAATGACCACCGCATCGATGACATCGGTGAATTCTTCGCCGAAGGTTTTCGCTGGATGGGCAATCAGGGCTGCGGCACCAAGACCGGCCTGCAAGAGTTTCAGGACAATTGGCAGCGCCCGTTTCAAGCCGCGTTTTCGGATAAGGTCTGCGTTGACGAAGCGCGCCTTTACATGGGTGAATGGGCCGCCGCGTTTGGCCGTCAGGAAGCCACGCATTCCGGCGAGTTTCTGGGCATCGCCCCCACGGGCAGGCGTGTCGAGATCAGGTACATGGACTTCTGGAAAGTGGTCAACGGCAAGATCGTCGACAACTGGGTGAATGTCGACTTTGCCCACGTTGCGGCTCAGCTGGGCGTGGACCTGTTCAACGGCGAAGGCTGGGAAGCATTTGACCGGGGCGAGAAGACTCCGCCCCGGCCGGAAAACTGAGGATTGGAAAGATGGCAATCGAGTATCTTAAACGCGGCAAATCCGATGCGGATCGGGCAGAGGATGATGCCAAGACCCGTGCCGTGGTTGAGGCGACGCTGAAAGACATCGAAACCCGTGGGGATGCCGCGGTGCGTGCGTTGAGTGAGAAGTTCGACAACTACTCGCCAGCCTCGTTCCGCCTGAGCCAGCGGGAAATTGATGACCTGATCGGGCAATTGTCCGATCGTGAGCTGGCCGATATCAAGTTCGCGCAGGAACAGGTGCGCAACTTTGCGCAGGCGCAGCGGGATTCAATGCTGGACATCGAGGTCGAAACCCTGCCCGGCGTCATTCTGGGGCATAAGAACATCCCGGTGCAATCGGTTGGATGCTACGTTCCTGGCGGCAAGTTCCCGATGGTCGCCTCGGCGCATATGTCGGTAGCGACCGCCTCGGTGGCAGGGGTGCCGCGCATCATCGCATGCACGCCTCCGTTTCAGGGCAAACCCAACGCGGCGGTGATTGCCGCCATGCACTTGGGTGGCGCGCATGAGATCTATGTCATGGGCGGCATTCAGGCCATCGGAGCCATGGCATTGGGCACCGAGACGATCGATCCCGTTCACATGCTTGTTGGTCCCGGCAACGCCTTTGTCGCGGAAGCCAAACGTCAGTTGTTCGGTCGTGTCGGGATCGATCTTTTTGCAGGGCCGACCGAAACGATGGTCATTGCCGACGAAACCGCCGCAGATGCCGAGCTGTGCGCAACCGATCTTCTGGGGCAGGCCGAGCATGGATACAACAGCCCCTGCGTTCTGCTGACCAACTCACGCAATCTGGCCAATGACACCATGACCGAGGTCGACCGGCTGCTGGGCATCCTGCCAACCGCGGATACCGCAAAGGTGTCGTGGGACGAATATGGTGAGGTGATCGTTTGCGACACTTATGATGAGATGCTGCAGGTTGCCGATGACATCGCCTCGGAACACGTGCAGGTGATGACCGACCGAGACGACTGGTTCCTTGAAAACATGACCTGCTATGGGGCGTTGTTCCTTGGGCCGCGCACCAATGTTTCGAACGGGGACAAGGTGATTGGCACCAACCACACGCTGCCGACCAAGAAGGCCGGGCGATACACGGGTGGTCTTTGGGTTGGTAAATACCTGAAGACGCACAGCTATCAAAAGGTTCTGACCGATGAGGCCGCAACGCTGATCGGCGAGTATGGTTCGCGCCTGTGCATGCTCGAAGGGTTCGTTGGTCACGCTGAACAGTGCAACCTTCGTGTGCGCCGATATGGCGGAATCAATGTTCCCTACGGTGCGCCGGCGCCTTACCGGGACGCTGCTGAATGAGTGACAAACACACGCATCACAAAGCCCTGATCGAACCGCTCAGGGCTGCGATGTACGATTTCGATGAGGCGGGCGTACGTCGGGCTTTCGCGGATATCACGTCACCGGATGCCGTGTTCCATCTGTGTCATCCCTTTGGGGACAGCATCGGCAGTGATGCTTTCTATGACACTGGCTACAAAGACTTGCTGGCGGCCTGGCCCGATCTTGAACGGCGCGATTACATCGTCATGGCCGGCCCGGATGAGTTCGGCGCAGATTGGATCGGATGTGGTGGCTATTACACCGGTGTTTTCACCGGCCCCTGGCTGGACATCCCACCGACGGGTCATCAGGTTACGATGCGGTTTCATGAATTCTACCGCTTTGAAAACGGCAAGATCGTCGAGATGCAGGCCCTGTGGGACATCCCCGAAGTCATGATGCAGGCGAATGCCTGGCCGATGGCACCCAGCCTGGGCCGGGAATGGCACGTACCGGGACCTGCCACCCAGGACGGGTTTGTGCCTGGCCCTTATGATGAAGCCAAGGGCAAACTGACCTGCCAGCACATCATCGACATGCTGGAGCATCTCAAGAAACACCCGTCCCAAGGTGGCCCCGAAGTGATGGAGATGGAACGGTTCTGGCACCCGCGCATGAACTGGTACGGCCCTTCGGGCATCGGCACCGGGCGCGGGTATGCAGGGTTCCGCAACTGGCACCAGATCCCGTTCCTGAACGGAATGCCGGATCGAGGGCAGTTTGTGGACGACATCACCTATCACTTTTTCGGGGATGGGGATTACGCGGCCGTGACGGGCTGGCCCAACATGATCCAGACCGTCACCGATGATGGCTGGATGGGCATCGCTCCGTCAGGCAAGAAGATCACCATGCGCAGCCTCGATTTCTGGCGTTTGGAAAACAGCAGGATCCGGGAAAACTGGGTGCTGGTTGATTTGCTGGATGCCTACCGGCAGCTTGGCGTTGACGTTTTTGCCCGCCTGCGGGAATTCAACAAGGCCCGGAATATGGGCCGCATTGAAATACCGGATGGAATGAGCTGATGACGGAATTGCCACGCACCCCTTCGTTTTCCCTGAACGGGAAATCCGCCCTCGTTACCGGAGCCTCGTCTGGCATCGGTCAGGGCTGTGCAGTGGCTTTGGCCGAGGCGGGTGCACATGTTGTTTGCGCGGCCAGAGGGGCGGATCGGTTGAATGAGACAGTATCCGCTCTGAAAGAGAAGGGATGGTCTGCCGAAGCGCTTGTGATGGATCAGGGTGATCTGCGCGCATTGGAACAGCTTTTTGCATCGCGCTGCTTTGATATCGTGGTGAATTCGGCGGGGATCGCGCGCCACAGCCCGGCCATCGAAACCACGCCCGATGACTTCGATGTTGTCACCAATGTCAATTTGCGTTCCGCCTATTTCCTGTCCGCCTACGCCGCCCGCGCTTTGATCAAGGCAGCAAAGCCGGGATCGATCATCCACATCTCCAGCCAGATGGGGCATGTCGGCGGGGTCGACCGGGCGCTTTACTGTGCGACCAAACATGGGCTGGAAGGCATGGTCAAATCCATGGCCATCGAATGGGGCAAACACGGCATTCGGATCAACACGGTCTGCCCGACTTTCATCAGAACGCCGCTGACCCAATCCACATTCGACAATCCTGAACGTGCCGCGTGGATCATGGAAAAGATCAAGCTGAACCGGGTCGGAGAAGTCGAAGACATCATGGGCGCGGTGCGGTATCTCGCGTCAGACGCCTCTGCTCTGGTCACCGGTACTTCGATGTTGATTGACGGGGGTTGGACGGCAGATTGATGGCGGAAAAAGTTACATCCCTTCAGGTCGCCCAACTGGCTGGTGTCAGCCAGTCCGCCGTCAGCCGCGTATTCACGCCCGGCGCCTCGGTCAGCAAAAAGACCGAGGAGAAAGTGCGCAAAGCCGCCGCTGAACTGGGCTATCGTCCAAACGTTCTGGCCCGCGCCATGGTGTCCGGGAAAAGCCGGATTATCGGTTTGGTGGTGGGCTACCTTGATAACTATTTTTATCCGGAAGCGCTCGAGAAGCTGTCAAACGCCCTTCAGGAGCAAGGCTATCACGTGCTGATCTTCATGGCCTCACGATCGGCCGGGAACATCGACGATGTGATGGAAGAGATTCTCGATTACCAGGTGGATGGCGTCATCCTGGCCTCGGTGCCCATGTCGTCGGATATCGCCATGCGCTGCCAACAGGCCGGGGTGCCAGTGGTGCTGTTCAACCGCAGCCAGGACATCGAGGGCATCACCACGGTCACGTCCGACAACTATGCCGGGGGCCGCAAAGTCGCGGAATTTCTGCTAGCCGGTGGGCACCAACGGATTGCCTATATCGCAGGTTGGCAAGGGGCCTCGACGCAGCGGGACCGCGAAGCCGGGTATCGCGCCGCACTGGCCGAGGCCGGGCAGGAACTGTTTGCCCACGAAGTAGGGGAGTTTCACACGGAAAACGCCCGTACAGCAGCCCGTCGGATGTTCGATGTCGCCCCTGAACGACGGCCGGATGCCGTATTTGTGGCCAATGATCACATGGCATTGGCGGCGATGGATGTGATCCGTTTTGAACTTGGCCTGCGCGTCCCCGAGGATGTCTCGGTCGTGGGCTATGACGACGTGCCGCCGGCCGGTTGGCCAGCTTACAATTTGACGACGATCCGGCAGCGGGCCAACCTTATGGTGGCCGAAACCGTTGCCGCCCTTTTCGAACATATCGACACCCCGGCGAAAGCCGAACCGCGCAAAGTGGCCATTGATGGACCACTGGTTGTGCGGACCTCGGCTCGATTGCCCAAGGGATGGGCCCCTCAAAGGACAGAGACATGAAAGGCTTCGATCCGAAATTCCGGGATTTTCCGGATTACATCATCGGCATCACCAAGGAGATCTGGGAAGACAGGGGGATCGCCACGCTGCATGAGTATTACAGCGATGACATCGTGGTCCGTTCACCCGGCTCGGTTGTTTTGGGCAATCAGAATGTCATTGGGGCCACAATGGCAACGCTGGCCGAGTTTCCGGACCGGCAGTTGCTGGGCGAAGACGTGATCTGGTCCGGCACACCGGAAGAAGGCATGCTGAGCTCTCACCGCATCATTTCAACGGCCACGCATTTGGCCGAGGGCGTCTATGGCAAGCCCACCGGCACCAAGCTGCGTTACCGGATTCTTGCGGATTGCCACGCCATCGACAATCAGATCAACGATGAATGGCTGATCCGCGATCAGGGCGCGATTGTGCGCCAGATGGGCTGGGATCCCAAGGAATACGCCGCCGATCTGATTGCCCGGGAAGGCGGCAAGGAAAACTGCGTCAAACCCCTGACCCCCGAAATCGATCAGCCTGGTCCCTACAAAGGTCGCGGCAACGAGAATGAATGGGGGCAGCGCTACGCCGACATTCTGACGCGGATCATGAACGCAGATATGGGCGTGATCGGTTCAGAATATGACCGCGCTGTTCAGTCAGAATATGTGGGCGGCGTAACAGGGCATGGCCGGGATGCTGTCGACCGTTTCTGGATGGGTCTGCGGGCGAGTTTTCCGAATGCAGAATTCAAGATCGAGCATCAGATCGGGCGAGATGACCCTGATATGCCTTCGCGCGCGGCCATTCGCTGGAGCCTTTGGGGCAAGCATGACGGCTGGGGTGTGTTCGGGGCGCCGACTGGTGCACAGGTTTATGTCCTCGGGATCAGCCACGCTGAATTCGGCGCGCTTATAACGGGGCAGCCGCAGTTGCGCCGTGAATACACCCTGTTCGATGAAACCTCGGTCTGGAAGCAGATCCTGTTGCAGAACGGCGAGGTCTGAGTGGGCCGCCCGGTCTCATATCGCATCCTGTCGGGCGGTCTGTCCGAGCCGCGGGCCATTCGGCGTTTCCATATGTACCGTCAAAGCCTGAGGGCGCGGCGACTGAACCTGCGCCCGCCCGGAAAGCAAGGGCGTGTCCTGTTTGGGCACACGAGCTTTCTTTCCAAAAACGTAATATCGGATCCTACGTCATGACAAAATCACCCATCCCTTCCCGCATCGTCCGCTATGGCGAGCTTCAACCCTGTAAAACCGCTTTCATCGATGCCCATACTCCCGGCAGCGATCAGAAAGAGAATTTCACGATAATCGGCGGCGGCGTCTCGGAATCTCCGGACCAGCATGTCCACATCACCGACAAGATCGGCTTCAACATCGGAGCGGCCGGGCAGCCGCCGAAATGCCGCAACTCACTGCACAGCCACACCACGGCCGAGGTCTTTTTCGTTGCCAAGGGTCGTTGGCGGTTTTTCTGGGGCCGCTATGGCACGGCCGGGGAATTCATCGCCGAGGAAGGGGACATCTTCAACATTCCAACCGGGATTTTCCGGGGCTTTGAGAATGTCGGACAGGATTACGGAATGATCATGTCGATCCTGGGCGGAGACGATGCGGGCGGCGGCGTCACATGGGCGCCTCAGGTGATCGAAGATGCGCAGGCACATGGTCTGATGCTGGGCGACAATGGCGTTCTGTACGACTCCAAACTGGGCCAGGACCTGCCCCATAATGTCCGCCCGATGCCTGTGCTGACCGAAGAACAACTGAAAAGCTATCCCGAAGTTCCTGTCGAGGACGTGGTTGGCAAATTCGTTGCGCGGTATTGGGATCTGATGGCGTTGTCGGCCAATAAGCCGGCAAAGGTGATTGGCGAAAACGCGTTGATCAAGGACAAACCCGGATTCGAGGTCGATTTTCTGGGGCGCGGGTCCGCGGTGACGCAACCGATCGCTGCCGAGAAACCAGTGGTTCTGATGCCGGCCAGCGGTCACTGGCGTGTTGCGATCGACGGGTACGAGACAACAATCTCGGTGGGCGACACGGCCTTGGTTCTTCCCGGCGAAACCTACGGCATTCAACCGTCGATGACCGGACAGGCGGGCCTGTACCGCATCACCGCAACCGATGACCCGGCAGGAGCGACCTGGACAGGATGAACGCGGACCCGAATGACACCCACGCGGTTTATGAACGGCAGGCCACCGAATATGACAGGCGCCGTTCCAAGGCCCTGTTCGAAGCGCGCTGGCTGGCGCGCTTCACGGCCAGCCTGAAACCGGGTGACCGCGTATTGGACTTGGGCTGTGGTTCGGGCGACCCCATCGCCCGGTGGTTCATGGCCGAAGGATTTGATGTAACAGGCATCGATTTTTCCGACGCAATGCTTGCCATTGCACGCGACCGTTGGCCCGATGGGGACTGGCGCAACGCGGATATGCGGAACTTTGAACTGGATCAACAGTTCGACGGCATCATCGCCTGGAACAGCTTTTTCCACCTTACGGCGGATGAGCAGAAAGACTGTATCGCCCGGATGGCGCGCCATTTGCGGCCCAAGGGAATGCTCATGCTGACCGTCGGACCTCGTGCCGGAGAGGTCAGCGGCACAGTCGGATCAGAGCTTGTCTACCACGCCTCGCTGTCCCCGGCCGGTTACGCCGGGTGTCTCGAGGAAAACGGGCTGCAAATGACCGGATACCTGGCCGAAGACCCAGAAGCCCAAAGCCACACGATCCTGATGGCACGAAAAATTTAAGGAGGTCCCCATGACCGTAAAAACAACACATGTTGGCTCTCTGCCCCGAACGCAGGACGTCGTGGATTTTATTTTTGCCCGCGAAAACGATGAACCCTATGACACAGGCGCCTTTGATGCCTGCATGGCCAACGCCGTGGCCGAAACGGTGCGCAAACAGGTCGAAGCCGGTGTTGATATCGTCAGCGACGGCGAAACTTCGAAAATCTCCTATGCGACCTATGTCAAGGATCGCTACACCGGGTTTTCGGGCGACAGCCCTCGTAACGCGCCGGCAGACTTGAAAATGTTCCCCGGCTTTCTGCAAAGACTGGCCGATGACGGCGGTACGCCACAATACGCAAGGCCGATGTGCACGGGTGAGGTGCGATCAAAAGGGCAAGGCGAGTTGCAAAAGGACATCGCCAACCTCAAGGCGGCCATGGCGCGGCACGGGGCCGAGCGCGGTTTCATGAATGCCGCGTCTCCCGGAGTGATCTCGCTGTTTTTGCAGAATGATTTCTACCCAACGCGCGAGGCCTACCTGGCGGCGTTGGCCGACGCGATGAAAGAAGAATATGAAACCATCGTCGCCGCCGGTTTGGACCTGCAACTGGATTGCCCCGATCTCGCCTTGTCGCGCCACATGCTGTTCACCGACCTGTCGGATGAGGCGTTCATCAAGATTGCTAACATGCATGTCGAGGCCCTGAACCACGCGCTTCAGAACGTCCCGCAGGATCGCGTACGGGTACATATATGCTGGGGCAACTACGAAGGCCCGCATTGCTGTGACATCGCCATGGACAAGGTCTTCAACACCCTGATGGCGACCAAGTCGCGCTATGTCCTGTTCGAAACGTCCAATCCGCGGCATGCCCATGAATGGACAGTGTTCCGGGACCGCAAGGCCGAGATTCCCGATGACAAGGTTCTGGTGCCCGGCGTGGTCGACACCACGACCAATTTCGTCGAACATCCCGAACTTGTGGCCCAACGGATTGACCGGTTCACGGAAATCGTGGGGCCGGACCGGGTGATCGCGGGCAGCGATTGCGGCTTTGGCACTTTTGCGGGATTCGGCGCCGTCGATCCCCAGATCGCCTATGCCAAGCTGGCGGCGTTGTCCGAAGGGGCAAAGCTGGCCTCGGCATGAAACCTCTGATTTTGTTGCCGGGCATGATGTGTGATGCCCGGCTTTTTGGCCCCCAGATCAATGCTCTGTCGGGCAGAATGCCGGTGATGACCTTTCCGTTGTCTCACCACGACAGCATAGAGGCCATGGCCCGGGATATCCTTGGAAATGCACCGCCGGTTTTCACGCTGGCCGGGTTGTCCATGGGGGGTATCGTGGCGATGGAAGTCACGCGCCAAGCCCCCGAACGTGTTTCGCATCTGGCTTTGCTTGACACCAATCCACTGGCTGAAACGCCAGAGATAAAAGCGCGTCGAACGCCGCAGATGTCCGCCGTGCGCAACGGCCAGCTGAGGACCGTGATGCGTGACGAGATGAAGCCCGGTTATCTGGCTGACGGACCGAACCGGGGGGCGATCCTGGATCTGTGCATGGCAATGGCCACCGACCTGGGCCCTGACGTTTTCATACGTCAGTCCAAGGCACTTATGAACCGACCGGACCAAAGCAAGACTCTGACGGCTTATACCGGAAGGGCTCTGGTTTTGTGCGGGCGTGAAGATCGGCTTTGCCCTGTTGAACGCCACCGACTTATGCATGACCTGCTGCCACGAAGCGCGCTTGAGATCATCGGCGACGCGGGCCATCTCCCGACATTGGAACAACCTGAAAAAACAACAGCGGCGCTGTCCCGCTGGCTGGAGGACACATGACACCGTCCCTTTTGTCTTTGCTTCGCAAGGTCGATACGCCAACTGTCTGCAATGCCATCGAGGTGGCACAGGGCAGGCGTGGGTTCGACAGGTTCACGCGTGGCACCATGCTAAGCTCGGCCCCCGAAGGGCCTGCCATCGTCGGCTATGCGCGCACTGCCAAGATCGCTGCAGTCAATCCCCCGACCGAGCCGCCCGAAGTCATCAAAGCCCGACGTATGGCCTATTACAAGTACATGGCCGAGGCACCGGGCCCTTCAATCGCCGTTGTCGAGGATCTGGATTATCCCGAATGCATCGGCGCTTATTGGGGTGAGATCAATACGACGGTTCACAAGGGTTTCGGCATGTCGGGTGCTCTGACCAATGGTGTCATGCGGGATCTGGGGGATTTGCCCCAAGGGTTCCCGGTTGTCGCTGGTTCCATCGGACCGAGCCACGGTTTCGTCCACATCCGCGAGATTGACACTCAAGTTTCGGTTTTTGGTCTGACAGTTGAGCCCGGTGATCTTGTTCACGCCGATCGTCATGGCGCATTGGTCATACCGAATGATGTCGTCGATCAATTGGAAGGTGCCATCCAAAAGCTTTTGGCGACAGAACGTATTGTTCTGGACGCAGCCCGCGAGCCTGCGTTTGATTTCGAAGCATTCGAAACCGCCTGGGCCGCCTTTGAAAAAGCAAGGGTCTGATCGCAGGGGTCGGAGACAACGAAAGCCGGCTGGGTGAAAAGCACCCACAGGTCCCTTGCTCGTCAACCCAGAGCAAGACAGTCTCTGCCAACGCAATGCCCGTGACGAAGGGTTACCCACATCTGACTGTCCGGTGGCGGCGTCGCGCCGCTGCCGGTGGCGTCCGAATGTGATCAGAATTATGTCGCGCCATTATGCAGACAGCAGCCCATTTCATTGGGATGTGCGGGGGTTCAGATCCGTTCAGCCCCGCCTGAAATCCGCGTTTCCGGACAGGTTCCGGAAAGAACATTCAAGCCTTGTGAGAAGCGGCGCCCTGCGCATCCCTTCGCTGTTCTCCGATCACGTTCAACATTGCATCTACATCCGCGCGTACGGTTTGTGTTGCCGCTTCGCGCACCGGGCCAAAGCCGCGGATATCCAGCGGGGCTGACAGGATTTTCAGGCAGGTTTCCGTCTCGAGGTCCGTGTCTTCGACGCGATCCAGGACACCCAGAAACCAGGCCAGGGTTTCGTTTTCAAGCTTGCGGTCCCTTGAAAACCGGAACGGATCAAGCCAGCCGCCGCGAAGCCTGCGTGCACGCGAAAGGAGCCTCAGAACGGGGGTCATCCAACCACCATAGCTTCGCTTGCGCGGCCGTCCGCGTGCATCCTTCTGACCACCTAAAACCGGAGGGGCGAGGTGGTATTTGATCCGAAAATCCCCCTCGAACTCGGACCGCAGTTGTTTCTCGAATTGTTGCGATGTCAGCAGCCGGGCAACCTCGTATTCGTCCTTGATTGCCATGAGGCGAAACAGGGATTTTGCCGCAAGCGAAAGCGCTTCCTCGCGAATCTGGTCAGGCAGTGCTGCGGACAGACGGGCCAGGCGATCCCGGTACTGTTGCGCATAAGCGTCATCGTGATAGGTTGCCAATTCGTCGGACCGGTAATCGATTATCTGCTGCGCCGATTCTTGCGAGAAGCTCTTTTCCTTCGCATTCAGCATCTGTGGGTTTGCTGCGATCACCCGCCCGAGATCAAAGGCCCTTATGTTGGCCTCGACCGCGGTTCCATTGAGCTTGATCGCCTGTTTGATCGCAACTTCACTGATCGGAATGTTCCCCAACTGCCATGCGACACCAAACAGCAAGGTATTGGCAAAGACCGAATCCCCCAGCAAATCCACGGCCAATTGGTTTGCATCCAAACCGAAGACATTTTCTTCGCCGACGGTCCAGCGTATCAACGCTTCTCGTTCATCGACCTTGAGCTGGGCATCGCGGTGCAGAACAAGATCGCCTGTTGGCATTTCCGCACGGTTCAGCACGACTTTTGTGCCCTTGCGATAGTGAACCGAGGCTTTGGGCGCCGAAGACACGACCACGTCACACCCAATGACAGCATCGGCGCTTTTGGCCTCAATTCGGACCTGATTGATTTCTTCGGGCGTGCGGGCAATGCGAACATAGCCGACAACCGTACCGAATTTCTGGGCGAACCCGGTAAAATCCAGCACGCTGGCGCCTTTGCCTTCCAAATGCGCCGCCATCGTCAGAACGGCGCCCACCGTTACGACACCGGTACCACCGACCCCACCGACCAGAAGATCGTACGGCGCGTGCAGGTCAGGAAGCTGCGGGTCGGGAACCTTGGCAAGAAGCGACGGGATATCCAGTTTCTGCTTGGGTTCTTTTCGCCGCATCGCCCCTTCCACCGTAATGAAACTGGGGCAAAACCCGTTCAGGCAGGAATAGTCCTTGTTGCACGAGTTCAGGTTGACCTTTCGCTTGCGGCCCAATGGGGTTTCCAATGGTTCAATACTCAGACAGTTGCTTTCGACAGAGCAATCGCCACAGCCTTCGCACACCGCGGGGTTGATGAACGCAAACCGCTTGGGGTCTTCTGTTTTGCCACGCTTGCGGCGACGGCGTTTCTCGGTGGCGCAGGTCTGCTCGTAGATCAAAACCGTTACACCTTGGATGTCACGCAGCTCGCGCTGCACGGCATCCATCTCTTCCCGGGGGTGAAAGCTGGTTCGTGCCGGAAAATCGCCGGAATCGAACTTTGTTATATCGTCTGAAACCAAGGCGATCCGGTCCACACCTTCTGCGCGACAGGTCTGGGCGATCCCGGAAACGCTGATAGGGCCATCAACAGGCTGCCCCCCCGTCATTGCCACTGCGTCATTGTAGAGGATCTTGTAGGTGATGTTCGTGCCCGCCGCCACGGCCTGGCGAATGGCAAGCGACCCGGAATGATACCAGGTACCCTCGCCAAGGTTTTGAAAGATATGTTTGTTGCCATTGAATTTCGAGGCAACAACATGCGGCACACCCTCGCCGCCCATCTGCGCATAACCGACCGTGTTGCGATTCATCCAACTTGCCATCACGTGACAGCCGATGCCTGACGCAGCCGTGCTTCCATCCGGGACTTTGGTGGATGTGTTGTGGGGACAACCCGAGCAAAAATACGGAGCCCTGACCGCACCTGGAACATTAAGCACGGATGGCGGTTCGTCCGTCAGCGCCTTCGCCTTTTCCAGGAATCCCTCTTCCGGAAAAAAACGGTCGAGTCGCTCTGCAACGACCGGAATCAGGTTCGACGGGCTCAACTCTCCGGTCCAGGGAATCAACGGATCGCCTGCTGCGCGGTGTTTTCCGACCATCTTTTCGGGTTTGTCCCCCGGCCAGTCATAGAAATATTCCTTGAACTGGCTTTCGATGATCCCGCGTTTTTCCTCGACGACCAGAACCTCTTTTTTGCCACGGACAAAAGACAGCGCATCGCGCCGCGCCAAAGGCCAAACCATCCCGACCTTGTAGATGTCGATGCCCAAACGGCGGCATCCGCTTTCGTCCAGCCCCAGAAGACGCAGCGCTTCCATCAGGTCCAGATGGCTTTTGCCCGTTGTAACAATCCCGAATGGGGCATCCTTGATGTCATAGATGCGCCGGTCGATCGGGTTGGCTTCGACAAAAGCCTCGACCGCCCGCAACTTGTGTTCGATCCGCGTCTCGATGGCCGGGCTTGGCAAATCGGCGCTGCGCACGTGCAAGCCGCCCGACGGCAGATCTATTTCCGGCATGGTAAATGCACGGTCCGGTCTCAACTGCACAGATTGCCCGCTTTCCACGGTTTCCGAAATCGCCTTGAACCCGACCCAGGTGCCTGAATACCGGCTCAGCGCGATCCCGTATTCACCGAATTCCAGGTATTCAGCCACGTTGGCCGGATTCAGCGTTGGCATGAACCAGGTCATGAAGGCGACGTCGGACTGATGCGGCATTGAAGAAGACACGCAGCCATGATCGTCACCCGCGACAACCAGAACCCCGCCCTTCGGCGACGAGCCATAGGCATTGCCATGGCGCAGCGCGTCCCCTGAACGGTCAACTCCGGGGCCCTTCCCGTACCACATCGAAAACACGCCCTCGACCTCACAATCGGGATCCAGCGAAGCCTGCTGGGCACCAAGAACCGCTGTGGCACCGAGGTCTTCGTTTACGGCCGGCATGAATGTGATCCTGGCCGCCTCGGTTTCCTCTTTCGCTCGCCACAGCTCCAGATCCAGACCACCAAGGGGGGACCCCCGATATCCGGAAATGAACCCAGCCGTGTTGTTTCCTGCTGCTGCGTCCCTGCGGGCCTGGTCCAACATGATGCGCACCAGAGCTTGCGTTCCCGTCAGGAAAACACGACCCTCCGAGGCTTTGTATCGGTCCGACAGGGCGTAAGTATCGAATTTCAGGGACTGGTCAGTCATGGGTGCCTCGCCTTTTCTGGGTATTTTACCGGAATCCTTTGAGGAATCTGTTCTAGCTTCCCGCCATTTCCGGATGTTTTTGAAAAATCCTCTCTTCTTTTGTCGCGATATGGGGTATTTTTCTCGGATGCTTCTCGACTCACGTGACTGCCAACTTCTCGCGCTGCTACAGAATGATTGCCGCATCTCAAACGCTGACCTTGCTGAACGGGTGGGCATGTCATCTTCTGCCTGCTGGCGTCGAGTCCGCGCGTTTGAAGAGGCCGGCCTGATTTCGCAGTACCGGGCCGAATTGTCGCCTGAACATGCCGGGCTTTCGTTTCAGGCCCTGGTGCATGTTCATCTGACCCGGCACAATCCGGAACATCTGGAGCAGTTCATCGCAGCGATCGAGAAGCGCCCGGAAGTCATGGAGTGCTACGCAACGACCGGGCAGGCGGACTACCACATGCGGGTGATCTGCAAGGATATCGGGGCTTACAACGTTTTCCTGGAAGAATTCCTGTTTCGCCTGCCGGCGGTGGAAAGCGCGCAAACAAATGTTGTTCTGCGCGAAATCAAACGCAGCAACGCCCTGCCCATACCTTCCTTATGATATCGGTTCCCGAGGGTACTTGCCGTCTGGCATCGGCTTTGTTGCAAAACTCTGCACGCACCAAGCGAAAGATCCATTCGAACAGGTTCCGAAGCGACGATGAGGCCCGCGAAACCCCACGGCGTCGCCGTTCATTGGATTTTTCCCGGATCAGGTTTGGGAACGCCCCCAAAAAACCGTCGCCAGCTTCATCATCAAGGCAGGTAAAACGTGGTTGCCGTTTCGACCGCAACGTTTTGGATTCCGCCTTCTGCGCCGCGCTCTGGTCTGTTCGATCGGGCCCCCGAAGAACTGGCCTCGACTGTGGAACGAACCGGTTCACCGGAATCGAGGTGATCTCCTGCCCCGCGCCCTGGACGGACGCTTTTCTCGACGCCGAACAGCCTCAAAACCGAGCTTCGAAACTGAGGCCACTTTTTTGCTTCGAACTTCGTTTTTCCTGTTTTCTTTTCCCGTGCTTGCATCGGGTCCGGCTCCTGTTCGCTGCCGTCATCCCGAGTGTAGCATCGTTCCTTTTCTTTTTCAGATTTTTGTCAGAGAACCTTCCGGCTATTTCGCAATTTCGTCGATCAGCCGCGTCTCGAGAAGCTGGCCATTCTGGTACAGCACCGGGTACGCAATAGATGCGATATGGCTGTTGAACTCCCGGAACGCCCGCAAGGTCTCAAGATGAATATCACTGGTTTCGAAACTCTCGCGTGACCCGTGCTGCAATCGGCGCAGATGTCGTTTACGGCTTTCACGTTCCACCCGTTTGATTTCGGTCTTCTCAAGGCTCAGCAGGCGCGCGCTTTCCAGATCGTCCGAGATAAGCACGTTTGATGCCAGCTTCATGTTGGCCAGAATGCCCTCGTGCATCTGAACAAGTTCCGACCAGCCTTCCTGCGAAAAGCTCGAGCCTTTGGCCCGCATTTCACCCGCCAACACGGTCAAGCGTTTGGCCACGACATCACCGGCCGTCTCCAGCCGGATAGCGAATTCCATAAGGTCGCGCGCGGATTTTTCATCCTTTTTTTCGTATACATCCGGTGGAATCGCCGAAACGAATGCCCTGATCCCGGACAGGCAATTGTTCACGTCCTCGTCGATGGCTTGCACCGCTCGAATCTGTTGTTTGTCGCCACTGCGATACAATTCCAGACAAGGCCGGAACATGGTTTCGACAAGGTCGCTCATCCGCAGCAGCTCTCGCTTGAGGCTTGGCAGGGCTTGGCTGGGATTGGCCACATTGCCTATGTCCAATGCGCTGGCCGGTCGTGCCGGTTGCGGAACCAGTTCTTGCTTCTGAACCGGCAAGAACCTTTCGAACAGATCTTTCAACTTCCCGCAAAATGGCAAGGCCAGAAGCAGCAGTGACAGGTTGAACAAAACATGCACATTGACCAGCATCTGCCCGCCTTGCGGGTCTCCTAACAACCCGGTACGCAGAGCCATGTTGGCCGCAAACAAACTCAGCAAGGCCCAACTGCCACGCAATGCCAGGTTGGCATAGGGAATGCGCCGGGCCTGGACTGGCATGGCACGGGTGAGCCAGACCGGAATGAAGGCAGAGCCGAAATTCGCGCCAAATACCAAAGACATCCCGGCGGCAAACGGGATCGCTCCGATCTGAACAAGGGTCACACACATGAGGATGGCCGCCACCGAGGAATGCATGATGAAAGCCAAGGCGCCCCCGACCAAAAACGCGGTGATGTAATCGCGCGCCAGATAATCCGCCACCGCGGGCAGAAACGCGCTGTCCCGAATGGGATCCATCGCCTCGCGAAGGAACCGAAGCGAGATCAGGATAAAGGCCACACCCATCAGGATGCGCCCCAGCTGCCGCGTCTTCTTGGCTTCGGTCTTTACGAACAGATACCCCCCAACCGCCAACAGCATAGGAACAAGCCAGTCCAGCCGGAACGAAAGGATCTGGATGATAAGTGCCGAACCCAGATCGCCACCAAGTACAATCGCAAGGCCGGCAGGAAAACTGAGCATTCCACTGGCCGCAAATCCAGAGGTCAACAGAGCAACAGCCGCCGAGCTTTGCAGCACGACCGCCATCGTCAACCCGACCACCGAGGCCTGAAGGTAACTGCGCTGTTGGGTCATTACCCGCTGGAACGACGCGCCATAGCTGCGCTCGATCCCGGTTCGCACCATACGAACCGCGTAAAGCAGCAGCATCGTGGCCCCGGCAAGGCTGATAAGGAAGCTGACAATTGCCATACTCTACCCCGTTATTCTTTTTGGCCCAGCTTGTCGCAGCGCGTTGTATTGTTCATGTTACCGACCGCGATTGGGAAGGGATATATCCCATTTTGGCCTACAAGGCGTAAACTCCTGTGTGCTTCACCGCAACCACTTGTCCGCGCTTTGACGGAACATCCGTCACCCATGAACCTGGCCAAAGGGTCCCGGAAAGGCGCGGCCCCTGATCCCATTGTGACACGAGATCGGTAAGGGGCGTCAACTCTCGGCCTTGATTGCGGCAATTACGATGTCGATTGCGCGGTCCAACTCCAAACGCGAGATGGTCAGCGGCGGTGACAATGTCAGAACGCACCCCTGGCTGATCTTATAGCTCAGACCGGCCTCGAGACAGGCATAGTAGATCCGTTCGGCGCTCGCGTTCCCCGGCGTTTTGTCGGCGCGATCATCGACGATTTCGATCCCGAACATCAGGCCCCGTCCCCGGATGTCACCGACAATCGGAACGTTCTGAAGTTCATCCATCAAGCGACCAAGGGCATGTTCACCCAGTTCCGCTGACCGGCGAACCAGGCCTTCGTCTTCGATGATCTGGATCGTCGTCAAAGCGGCCCGGGCGGTGACCGGGTTCTTTTCGTGCGTGTAATGCCCGATGGCAAAATCTCCGCAGACATCCAGCTGTTTGCGGGCGACACAGGCCGCGATGGGCAGGATTCCTCCGCCAAGCGCTTTCCCAAGTGTCACGATGTCCGGGATGATCTCGTCATGCTCAAAGGCGAACATCCTGCCAGTCTTGCCAAGGCCCGTCGGAATTTCATCCATGATCAACAGCGCCCCGTGACGGTTGCATGCCTCGCGCACCGTCTTCCAGAACCCCGGCGGCGGGACATAGGGCACCGCGCGCATCGGTTCCGCAATGACTGCCGCCACGTCTCCTTCACGCTCCAGAACATATTCGACCATTTTTGCACAGGCCAGTCCGCAGGTTTCGGGGCCCGCATGATTGTACGGGCATCGATAGCAGGCAAAGGGGGCGACATGTTCGGTGCCGGACAAAAGGGGCCCCGCGATATGACTGCGAAAGGTCGCCTCTCCGCCGACGCTTGCAGCGCCGAACCCCGCGCCATGGAAAGCATCCCAGAAGCTGATCGTTTTGAACCGGCCGGTAGCGGCGCGCGCAATCTTGAGGGCGACCTCGTTGGCGTCGGATCCGCCGGTGGTAAAAAGCATTTTGCCCAGATCACCAGGCACGATCTGAGCCAGTTTCTCGGCCAGTTCCACCGCCGGATCATTGGTGAAGCGGCGGGGCGCAAAGGGCAGATCGTCAAGCTGTGCCTTAATGGCGGCAACCAAACGGGGATGGCCATACCCGATATGGTGCACCGAATTGCCATGGAAATCCATGTACCGGCGACCCTCGATGTCCTCGATCCAGATCCCCTCGGCCTTTGCAATGGTGCTGACGCAGGGTGAGGACAAAGATTGATGCAGGAACACGTTCGCATCGCGTTTGAGCAATGGCGTTGACTTCGGTCCCATGGACTTTCGCAGCCACGCCTTGCGCGCCTCGGACGTGTTTGATTCCCCTTCAGTATGGACAATCTGTGGCATGTCCGCTCCTCATTGTCGTCATCAAAAGATGCGGACCCCGCAAGGCCCGCCAGTACCAGGGAGGAACTGTGTTGCCCTTTCCGCAAAAGGGGTAAGGGCACCAGACTCAGTTAGGCCACGGCAGCGAATAGGTTTTAACGTTGGTGAAAAACTTCATCGCTTCGATGACGCCTTCCTTCACCCCGTTTCCACTGTCCTTGATGCCGCCAAAGGGCGACATTTCAATGCGGTAGCCCGGCTGTTCCCAGATGTTGCAGGTGCCGACGTTCAACCCGTTGATAAAGGCAATCGCCCGGTTCAGATCGTTTGTGCAGACACCCGAAGACAGGCCGAACTCGGTACCGTTTGAAATTGCCATCACCTCTTCGTCGTTGTCCGGTACGCGAACGATCGGCACGATGGGGCCAAAGGTTTCCTCCATCACCAGTTCGCTATCATGGGGCACCTTGTCGACCACGATAGGCGGCAGCAGCGCCCCCTGACGACCGGGGTGGTACAGAATTTCAGCACCCTCTTTTTCAGCCTGAAGAACGCGGTTTTCAAAAATCTCGGCGGCCTTGTCATGGATCACGCAACCCAGTTCGGTTTCCGGGTCCTGGGGGTCGCCGAACTTGATCTTCTTCGCCTTCTCAAGAACCAGCGGCACAAACTTGTCGGCCACACTTTCCTGCACGAGTATGCGCTTGACCGCCGTGCAACGCTGACCGGAGTTTCCGGTAGCCCCCGCCACGGCAATGGTTGCCGCCTTGTCCAGATCGGCCTCACTGAGGTCATTCAGAACGATCAGAGGGTCGTTGCCGCCAAGTTCCAGCGCCTGACGTTTGTAGACGCCCTTTTCGGCAATCATCTTGCCCACGGGCACACCACCGGTAAAGGTGATGATATCGATGTGTTCATTGGTGATCATCTCGTCGCCAATGTCACCGGGCCAGCCGGTCACGACCTGGAACATCTCGGGTGGCAAGCCGGCCTCATAAAGAATGTCAGCCAGTGTCAATGCGGTCAACGGCGTCAGTTCAGTCGGCTTGCAAACCATGCAATTGTTGGTGGCAATCGACGGCGCGATCTTGTGGCTGACCATGTTCAGCGGGTGATTGAACGGCGTGATCGCACTGATTGCTTTCACCGGCTCTCGGGTAGTGAAAATCTTGCGGGCCTTGCCGTTGTGGGTCAGGTCGCAGGAAAAGATCTCACCATCATCCTTCAGTGCCTCGGCCGCCGCGAATTGATACACGTCCTGCGCGCGCTTGGTTTCGTAGATCGCATGCTGGTGACAGATCCCCAACTCCAGCGTCAGCCATTTCGCAAGATAGTCGCGCTTTTCGCCGATCAACTCGCCTGCCCGTTGCAGGATCTGGCTGCGCTCGTATCGGGTCAGCTTGGGTTTGTAATTCGCCGCAATCTCAAAAGCCCGGCGCGCATGTTCGGCTGTACCGGCTGGTACGTGGCCCACAACTTCATTGGTGTACGGGTAGAGAACGGGAACGGTCTCGTCGGTAAAGACAATCTCGCCACCGATCCGCATTCCCTCGTTGCGTACTTCGATTTTCGACATGGTCTGATCTTTCATAGCTTACTGTGCCGCCGCTGTTGTTGCGTAAAAGAAGGCATCGAAATTGCGCAGCACCGGTTGGTTCGGCAGGTCGATGACGCGGTTCACGATGAAGGGAACTTCCTGTTCGGTCAAACCGCCATGGCTGCGCAACGGTTCTTTGAGCGCTGCCAGATCATGGCGATGCTCGGACGTGCCGATGCAGATGTTTTCGCCGGAAACCATCACGATGTCGCCAATGCGGTCGCCCGGCAATTCGAATTGCTCGATCGCTTCGGCCTTGGTCAGCACATGCGTAATGCCGTTGGTCGCCTTGAGCTTGCCGATGATGTCGTCCCGGTCTGCTCCGTCAGGCAAATAGGCGGTTGCGAAGGAACCCAACGCGCCATGATGCACGACGTATGGATCGGTAATCGGAAGGATGACCCGTGCCGTGTCCTTGCCCAGCCATTCGTCCATCAGGTCCTGCACGTACACCACCGAGGGGGATCCATCCGCCAGATGCTTGGGCTTCATGCCGTGATCCGCGGTCACCACGATGGCCGCACCCAATTCATCCAGTTCGCCAAGATACCGGTCGAACATGGCATAGAAATCGAGTGCACCTTTTTGATCGGGTGCAAACTTGTGCTGGATATAGTCGGTGGTCGACAAATACATCACGTCGGGCTTGAACTCTTTCAGCAGCTTGACGCCAGCGGCAAAGACAAATTCGGAAAGCTCAGCCGAGTAAACCTCGGGGACGTCCATGCCCAGCCATTTGCTGGCGTTGTCGATGCCATGTTCCGCCAGCGTCGTTTCGCCCGACCGTTCGGAAGAAAAGGCAACCGCCCTGCCTTCGTCAAATTTCAGCCCGGCACCCAGCAGCGCGCGCAGCTTGTCCTTGGCGGTCACCATCGCCACACGGAAACCCGCGTCGTAGAACTGGGAAAAAATGGTCGGCGCACGCAGGAAACGGACATCATTCATCATCACCTCTTCGCCACTGTCCGGGTCGATGAGGTAGTTGCCGCAGATTCCATGCACGATTGGCGGACGACCAGTGGCAATCGAAAGATTGTTGGGGTTGGTGAACGAGGGGATAACGGAATGTGCCAGCCGGTCCGTGCCCTCTTCCCGGATCCGCTTGAGGTTGGGCATCAGCCCTTTCGCAATCGCGACATCGAGGTATTCCGGCTCGCATCCATCAAGGCAGATGGCTATGGCGGGCACCTTCGGCGTCGGATAGACGCGCTCATTTGCTTCGACAGGGGTTTGAATGGTCATCTGTATTTTCCTTGATGTTTAAGCGGCCAGCTTGGCGCGTTCTTCCAGTGCCCGAAGAGGAGGAGCGGCGCTTGTCACACCCATTTCTTCCAGGGATTCCTTTGCTGCGTTCACAACCTTACGCATGACGTCTTCATCCATCTGACCGATACATCCGACGCGGAAACTGTCGACGACGGTCAGCTTGCCCGGGTAGATGATGAACCCTTTGTCCTTCATCAGATTGTAGAACTGATCGAATACGAACCTCTCATCGGCGGGGCAGAAGAACGTGACGATGATCGGGCTGAGCCAACGATTGTCCAGCAGCGTTTCGAAACCCAGTTCGCGCATCCCCGAAACCATGACGTCCCGGTTGCGGGTGTACCGTGCGCCGCGGCCGGCAACACCGCCTTCAGCGGCATGCGCCCGAAGCGCTTCGATGAAGGCCGCGACCACGTGCGTCGGCGGGGTAAAGCGCCACTGACCGGTCTTGTTCATGTGCGCCCACTGGGCGTGCACATCCAGAGACAGGGAATGACTGTTGCCCTTTGCGGCTTCCAGCTCGCTCTTGCGCGCCACAATGAAGCCAAAGCCGGGAACGCCCTCGATGCACTTGTTGGCCGAAGACACCATGGCTTCATATCGAATATCCGAGGGCCTGAGTTCGATCGCGCCAAAGGCAGACATCGAGTCGATCAACAGCTTGCGTCCGGCTGCATATGTGGCTTGGGATATTTCCTCGACAGGGTTCAAGATACCCGAGCTGGTTTCGCAGTGAATGGCAACAACATGCGTGATGGCCGGGTCATCCGCGAGAATGCGCGCAACCTCGTCGCCCCGTGGCGGCAGGTAATCGCCCTTGTCCAGCACGATATGGTCCCGCCCCAGATACTGTAGCGTCTGCGCAGAACGCTGCCCATAGGCGCCGTTGGCCAGTACCAGCGCCTTTCCTTCCGGTGGGATGAAGGATGCCAGCATTGCTTCGACCGAGAACGATCCGCTGCCTTGCATTGGCACGCAATCGAACGCGTCGGCGCCGTCACCAAGCAGGTCCAGCAGGCTTGACCGCAGCTCTCTTGTCATGGCGCGAAAGTCGTCGTCCCAGCTTCCCCAGTCCTTCAGCATGGCCTCTTTCACGGCGTAGGACGTTGTCAAAGGGCCGGGTGTCAAAAGGTATGGTTCGCCAAGGCGCGGTTGCTCGATTTTTGGATGGGAAGGCGTCATTACCGGGCTCCAGAACAGCGTTTTCACAAACACCATTGCAGCAACGGTTGCTATATGTGAAATTGCAAATATCAATCTAATTATAAGTGCAGCCTATGCACAAATCATTGGGGACCGGTGATGCGGCACAGCCAGCTCAAAGCCTTTCATTACGTGGCCAAACATGGCGGGTTTTCCCGCGCGGCCGAGGCACTTTTTCTGACGCAGCCGGCGATTTCCGAACAGGTTCGAAAGCTGGAACAGGAACACGACCTGCTGTTGTTTCAGCGCGAACGAAAACGCGTGAACCTCACCCCTGAAGGGGAACAGCTTTACCGGTTCACAAAACAGTATTTCGAGATCGAAGATCAGATCGAGGACTACCTCTCGGAAACCAAGGCCGTGATCGACGGAGAATTGCGGATCATCGCCGATTCAGCGCATCACATGACGTCTTTCCTGGGGTCGTTTCAAAAGAAATACCCAAAAATCACGATCACCGTTCGATCCGGAAACACCGAAGAAATTCTGGAAGAACTTCGGTCGTACAATGCAGAGATCGGCGTTGTCGGCAGCCTGTCCCCTGGCAAGGATATGGATGTGTTGAATCTGGGGTCCACTGAAATCGTGGCCTTCGCTGCGCAAGGCATGCTTTTGGCATCCAAACCTTCGCTTTCTTTGGAAGAACTGGCCGATCTGCCGCTGGTTTTCAGAGAGCACGGGTCAAAAACACGTCAGAAACTGGAAGAAGAAGCCGAAAGGCGCGGTATCGCGTTGAATCCTGCAATCGTTGCGGAAGGGCGCGAGGCCGTTCGCGAGCTTGTGGCCTCGGGCGCAGGCATCGGATTTGTCTCTGAAGCAGAGTATGGGCATGATGATCGGTTGCGGCAAATCAAGCTGAAAGGCGTGAAGTTGCAAATGGGTGAAAGCATGATTTCGCTTTCGCAACGGCGCAACGTAAAGATCATCCGAGCCTTCATGGACTTCGCCCAGCGCGCGCTGGAAGAAAAAAGCCCCCCCGCCGATACCTGACCGGCGGGGGCAGGGTTCCTTTGGCTACCTGCTTCGCCAAGCCTGAGTGCGCTTGAGAATGCCTTTTGAAGCAATCAGGTGAACGATCCGGGCAGCAGCATTGGTGTAAAAGATCATCATGCCCATCGCCGCCGCAGGCGCGATATCCCCGGCATCATCCATGTTCAGCACCGCGATAGAGGCCAGCGTCGTTTTGGGAGAATAAAGAAACACCACTGCCGACACGGTCGTCATCGCGTTGACGAACAGATAGATCGAGATGTCCAACACCGCCGGCAGACAAACCGGAACCGTTACCCGTGCAAACAGCTTCATCGTCGGTTGTTTGAGCGAGGCAGACACCGACTCAAATTCCCTGTCCATTTGCTTGAGCGCGGTGACGGCCGTCAGGTGCGATACGGTGTAGAAATGCGTCACGGTGCAAATCACCAAAATCGCCATCGTGCCGTAAATCCCGTTCAGCGGATTGGACGGGTTGTTGAAGAAGAAGATGTAGGACAGCCCCAATACCATGCCCGGGATCGCCATGGGCAGCATCGCGAACATCTGGAAAATCGACCGGCCGGTTCTGAACCCGTTTGATTTTTCCACCAGATAGGCCCCGAAGAACACAACCGTCGTGCCGATGACTGCCGTCAGCAACGCCAGTCTGATCGAGTTGAAATACGACCCCCAGCCGCCGCCGTCCATTCTGTTGAACTGATAGTTCTTGAGGCTCAGGCTCAGGTCGTAAGGCCAGAACTTGATCAGCGCCGCAAACTGACACACAGCCAGAAGACCAACGATGAACAGGCCGATCAGGCTGCAATAGATCAGGAATATGCGGTCAGCTTTCGGGTTTGGCGTCGCCTGATATGGCACGGAACGGGCCGAAAGCAGCGCCACCTGCTTGGACTGAACCATCCGGTCGATGGCAAAAGCCAGAATGGCCGGGATGACCAGAACCACGGATACCACGGCGCCCATTTCAAAGTTCTGCTGGCCGATCACCTGTTTGTAGATATCCACGGCAAGCACGTTGAATTGACCGCCAATGACCTTTGGCAGTCCGAAATCAGTGATCACCAGGTTGAACACGACAAAGGCCGCCGAGATCAGGCCATAGCGCGCGCCGGGTATCGTTACGGTCCAGAAGGTCCGCCATGGCGTCGACCGCAAGCTGGCCGCAGCTTCATACAGGCGCGCGTCAGATATCGCGAGGGCGGTCGATATGATCAGGAATGCGTGCGGAAAGGTAAAGAAAACCGATCCGATCACGATGCCGATGGGGCCGTATATACTGGCACCAAACAGCAACTCCTTGATCATCCCCTGGTTGCCGAACAGGTAGACCAACGCGATGCCCGGCAAGAGCGACGGAACCAGGATCGGTGCCATCGCAATGAGGCGAAAAACGCCCTTGAACCGCATGCAGCTTCGGTTCAGCGCATAGGCGAACCAAAACGCCAGTGTCACCGTCACAATGGTGCTGACAACCGAGATCCAAAGCGAGTTCTTGATCGAATTGAACAGTGCCGGTGTCGAGAAGTAGTTGATGAAATTGTCCAGCCCTCGCGACTGGACCGGCCGCAATTGCACCCGGCGGAACGTGTTGGAATCAAGCTCGACCCAATCGGTGCCTTCATTCAAAGTCGACCCGACAAGAAAGCGCCCGGTATCCGTCGTGTTGCGGATCTTGTACATGACCGGACTGCGAAAGCTGAAATCGGGGAAGAGTCCGGTCACAGGCAAACGCCCGTCGGAACCCGTCACCAGATCAGAGTCGGAAAAGACCCCCAATTGCCTGTTCAACTCGTCAGCCGACAGGATCGTTCCATCAAAGACGCCCGCGTCGTCACTTACCTGAAACTCGTACTGGGACAGCTCTATCCGATAGGTCGAAAACGACTTGGACAGCATCGTGTAAAGCGGCAACGCCAGTGTCACGACCAGATACAGCGCGATCACCATCATGCTGCCGCGCATCAGGATATCATCACGGCTGAGCTTGGGCTTGATGTCCGGCCCGACAGGCAGGCTGTCCTGATTGGTAGAAACCGAGCTCATGCCTTGGCCTCCGGCACGTCAAACGCCATAAGGCGGTTCTCGGGGAGCTCAATCACCATGCAGCGCCCTTCTTCCAGTTCCAGACGACGCACGGCGTTGATCGAGAAATCCGCGATCAGTTCCGATGATCCGAACCTCTCGTTGTGCAATCGGCAGCGCCAGAACGAACCCAGGAACTCCATCTCATCAAGCGTCACCTCTATGCAGTTCCGATTGCCGCCCGTGTCGAGGTAACCAGCTTCATGAGGGATGATGTCTTCGGGTCGAATGGCCGCGATGATCGGGGTTCCATCGTTGAACTTGTGGCTGAGGCAGGCAAAGGTCTTTTCCCCGACGCTCAATCGTCCGCCTTTGGTAACCTGCGACCGGATCTGGTTCATTTCACCGATAAAATCGGCAACGAACAGATTGGCCGGTTCCCGGTAGATTTCGGTAGGAGGCCCCACCTGTTCGATTACCCCGTGATTCATGACCACGATCCGGTCTGCCATGGCCAGCGCTTCTTCCTGATCGTGGGTCACCATCACGGTGGTCACACCCAGCTTGCGCTGCAACTCCTTGATCTCATGCCGCAGATGAACGCGCACTTTGGCATCCAGCGCCGACAGGGGTTCGTCCAGCAGCAAAAGTCCGGGATTGGTTGCTATGGCACGCGCCAGTGCAATCCGTTGCTGCTGCCCACCTGACAATTGCGCCGGATATTTCTTGCCCTGATCCGGCAGACCAACCAGGTTCAAGAGTTCGTTCACCCGAACAGCGATATCCGATTTGCTGCGGCCGGTGTTTTCAAGGCCAAAGGCGATGTTCTTTTCAATCGTCAGGTTCGGGAACAGAGCGTAGGACTGAAACACGATCCCGAAATCCCGCTCGGACGGGGGCAGATTGGATACGTCTTTGCCATCCTGCATGACCGTACCCTTTGTCTGCAAATCCAATCCGGCAATCGCCCGCAAAAGAGTGGTCTTGCCGCACCCGGATGGGCCGAGAAAACAGACAAATTCCCCTTCATTGATTTCCAAAGAGATGTCCTTGAGCGCCAGAAAGCTTCCGAACGCTTTCCACAAATTCTGGATGCTGAGATACAGTTCACCGGGTGGTGTTTTCTGAAGCACGGGAGAGGTCCTCACATCTGCACCTCGGGCACGGCCGATCCTGGCCGGTTGAATCCGGGTGAGTAAGTTGTTTGTCGGGGAACAAGAGACTGGTGCGCAGGAGAGGCACGAAAGCCTCTCCTGCCAAAGGGGTTACTTCGCTTCCGACTTTCCGTCATAGCGAGACTGCCATTCCTTCAGGATTGCCGCGCGATTGTTGGCGGCAAACTCAAAATCATTTTCGATCATTGCATCCAGAAGACCGTCTGGGAAGTGCTCAACCGGTTTCGCAACGCCCGGATAGGCCACGACGGCATAGCCGGTGTTGTACATCTCGTTGGCCTCTTTGGTGACGGTGAAGTCCACCAGCTTCTGCGCGGCCTCCAGATTTGCGGTACCGGCGACAATTGCGGTGGCTTCCATGTCCCAGCCCACGCCCTCAGAAGGCACGATGATCTCAAGCGGCGCGCCGTCGGCTTTGGATTTTGCTCCGCGGAACGCGAAAGAGATGCCAATCGGGATTTCGCCTGCCGCGGCCAGTTTGCAGGGTTTTGAACCTGAATGGGTGTACCGCGCGATGTTCTCGTGCAGCGCATCCATGTATTCCCAACCACCTTCTTCACCGAACATCTGCAACCAGCTGGACACGTCAAGGAACCCGGTGCCCGATGAATTCGGATTGGGCATGATCACCTGATCTTTGTACATCGGGTCGGTGAGATCCTTCCAGGATGTCGGCGGGGTCAGCCCGGCTTTCTCTGCCTCGACGGTATTGTAGCAGACGGCAGCAACCCAGGCGTCCATGCCGACCCAGGCAGGGGGGTTGTCGCCATCAACAAATTTTTTGTCCAGCTTTTCCACACCGGCCGGCGCATAAGGTTCCAACATACCTTCTGACTTCAGCAGCAGCAGCGACGTGGCGGCCAGGCCCCAAACAACGTCTGCCTGAGGATTATCACGCTCTGCCAACAATTTCGCCGTAATGATCCCGGTCGAGTCGCGAACCCAATTGATCTTGATATCAGGGTGGCTTTGATTGAACGTCTCGGCGTACCGCGCCAAGTCTTCCGCCTCGACTGCGGTATAAACTGTCAATTCCGTTTCCGATGCCGCAACCGTTGCCGTTAGCGCACCTATAGTCAGAGCTGCGAGAAATGATGTTTTGTGTTTCATTGTGATCCTCTGTTGGTGATTATGTTGTTTTCGCCATTCTTGCGCGGCGTTCGAACTCGATTATTGTGCACCGATTGTTTGACAGCAGTTTGACAGATAAAAACGCCAATAAAAATCGATTATATCTTCGATGTCATAAGCATTACTTATAGATGGAAACCACCCGTCCCGGTAGATCATTGCGGAACTGGATCAGAACGATCAACAGAACATCAGGGCATGTAAAAGGCGCTGAATTCTTCAGACTTTCTTGCGGTGGCGCAAAACGCTCAACGTGTCATCGCAAGCAGTCCTATCCCGATCGCGACAATGATCGCTGCAAGAAGCCTGTTGGACTTTGGCCCCTCGCCGAACCACATCACACCAATAAGCGACGCAAAGATAACCGAACTTTCCCTAAGCGCGGATACCACGCCCAAGGGCGCAATGGTCTTGGCATACAGCACCAGCCCATACGCCAGGCCAGAGATGACGCCGCCTGTCAGGCCCGCCCAGACATAACGCCTGGGCAGTGCGACGAAACGCTGCCATCTGGTCGCGAAGATAAACCCGGCAACAAGTATTTCGGCAACGAACAATGCCGCAATGTATCCCAGTACGTTCCCGGACAGCCGGATACCAATACCATCCACAATCGAATAGGACGCTATCATCAGGCCGGTGCCAAACGCCGCCGCCACGGCGACCCAGCTTGTGTTTCGGCCCAGCCCGACCAAGGACAGGCACCCAATCCCAGCCGAGATGCAGACAATGCCGACCCACGCGATCGGCGGCAGAAACTCGCCCGCGAAAAGAATGGCACCCACCGTGACCAGGATTGGCGTCATCCCGCGTGAGATCGGGTACACCACCGACAGATCCCCATGTTTGTACGCGGTGTTGAGAAACCAATAGTACCCCCAGTGGATCAGGGTCGAGCCGATGATGAAGGGAAGCGCCGCCCAAACCGGCAAGCCGATAAAAGGCAACGCAATCAGCGCAGGCACGGCATGGCCAAGCGCCACCAACCCCAAAACAACCGCTTTGTCGGGCGCGCCTTTGACAACCGCATTCCAGAGCGCGTGCAACACGGCTGCGGTCAATACGATGAGAACTGCCTGTATTGTCATTGTGGCCCGACGAATTGAGCTGAAAACTTGTCTTGCGTCACAATTCGGCTTTCGGAGCGCTTTTTGCGCGCGCATGCAGCGGCTCGACCAAAGCTTGACCTGTATTGCGGCGGCAACGGTTTAGGGGACTCAAACCCGCTGGGCAATGCAACCCCGGCGAGGGGCGGATCAGGTTGGTCATTGCGGGTTGGTTGCACAACTGACGATCCAGACCAGCCGCATGCCATGTGGTGCCACGGCTTGGTTGCCCATGCTCAAAAAGCACCACGTCGCGATGCCCCTTTCCGGTCTGATGAAACGCAACCGCGCAGCCAATGATGATGCCTCCGACAATGACATGTCGCGCAGCGTGGAAGTCTGGTATCAGCCATCGGCTCGCTCCGTACTCAGGGATTCGAATTTCCCTTCACCCTATTTGCACTTTGCAAATTTTGGCAATTGTTTTCCTGTTTTTGCGTTATGCCTTCACAATATCCACGGGTTGGCTTTGCAGCGCGCCAGCTATGCTGTCTGGCAACTCCTCATCCACCACCAATGTCGCTTTCACCGGCAGCGGTTTCATCACGATCGGACCAACCACGTCGAACTTGCTGCCATCAGCCAGGATCAGCGGCCGCTGCGCCCGCTGCATCATCATATGACGCAGGTTGGCGCCTTCCAGCGAGAAGTCCGTAAACAATGCCCGAGAGCTCACACCGCCGACCCCGATCAACGCATATTCCGCATTGTATCGCGACAGGTGGTCGAGCGTGTCCAAACCCAATGTGGCATTCACTGAAAAATCCAGCCGCCCGCCCAGCAGCGTGACTTCGGCGGCCGCCGACGCCAACACGGATGCAATCGTCAAATCATTGGTATATATGGCTAGGTTTTGCCGCACAGCCGCCAGAGCCTGCGCCGCCGCCACTGTCGTTGACCCACTGTCGATTATCACGCTGGCCCCGTCCGGGATCACGCTTGCCACATAGGCTCCGATCCGCTCTTTGCCTTGCGGATTGGTTTGAGCCCGGTCGGCCATCGGAGGTTCCCGCCTGCGAATACTGGTCGCGCCGCCCCGCACCTGATGAAGCTTGTTCTCCAGCGCCAACTGTTCAATATCCTTGCGCACGGTTTCCCGGGATACACCAAGCCGTTCAGTCAGCGAGCGGATCGAGACCGCAGGCTGGCGCGAGACTTCTTCCAGTATGATGGCGTGGCGTTCGGGTGCGAGCATTGGCCGGCCCTTTGGTTTCGGACTGCACGAATATGCCAAAATTTGCAAACAGGGTACAGCCCAAACACCCGATCAGGCACGCGTAGCCATGGCCGCCGCGGTGACGCCCTCACACCAGTGGTCCAGAGCGGTCAATGGACCCTGCCACCGGGCACGCAGTGACTACGCCGGGTAGATGGGGAACGATTTGCACAACGCGGCGACCGAAGCTTTGCAGCGCAGAATGGTCGCGCCGGTATCATCCCCGGCCTCAGCTTCGATCAAATCCGCAATGACGTTTGCCAACTGGTCGAACTCGGCCTCTTTCATTCCACGGGTCGTTGCCGCGCTCACGCCCAGGCGCAATCCAACCCATTCTGGCGGTCGCGTGCTGTCATTGGGGATCGCGTTTTTGTTGGTCGTGATATTGGCCTTTTCCAGAACGACCTCGGCACGTTTGCCTGTGATACCCTTGGGGCTGAGGTCCACGAGCACCAGATGCGTGTCAGTACCTCCTGACACGATACGCAACCCCCGGGACTGCAAGGTTTCTGCAAGTTTGGCGGCGTTGGCTTTGACCTGCGCGCCGTAGTCCTTGAATTCATCCGTAAGCGCTTCGGCGAGGCAAACCGCTTTGGCCGCCAGAACCTGGCTGTGGATCGAACCCTGAACACCGGGGAAAACCGCAGATTGCAGCGTCTTGAACCAGTCCTCGTTGTTGGTGAGGATCAGCCCGCCACGAGGACCACGCAGTGTTTTTGTCGTGGTGCAAGTCACAATGTCCGCGTGCGGAAAAGGCGAAGGGTGCACGCCCGCGGCGACCAGCCCGGCAATATGAGCCATATCCACGTGAAAATGCGCGCCGACCTTCCTGGCAATTTGTCCCATGCGCTCGAACTCGATTTCGCGCGGATAGGCAGACCCACCCGCAATCAGCAGCTTTGGCTGGATTTCCTCGGCCAGTTTTTCCAGCGCATCGCAGTCAATGACCTCGGATTCGGCATCGACACCATAATGATGCGGTTCGAACCAGCGCCCCGACAGGTTGGCCTTCAGACCGTGACTCAGGTGACCGCCGGCGGCCAGATCCAGCGACAAGACCCTGTCGCCCGGCTTGAGCAGCAGAAAGAAAACAGCAAGGTTCGCCTGGCTGCCGGAATGGGGCTGAACGTTGGCATAGTCGCACCCGAACAGTTCCTTGGCGCGGTCGATTGCCGCCTGCTCGACGACGTCGACGAACTGACCACCCCCGTGGAACCGGTTTCCCGGGTATCCCTCAAGCGTCTTGTTGTTCATCTCATGTCCGAGGGCATCCAACACCGCGCGGCTGACGATGTTTTCGGACGCGATCAGCTCAATTTGATGCTGCTGACGCTTTTTCTCGTTTGCAAGAGCTTCTGCGACCACGGGGTCGGTCATCCCGACTGAGTTTTCAAAGTGCCGCGACATCCGGGCTCCTCCGATGCGATTACGTTTTCTCCAGAATTCCAGAGTTCCACTGGCCGAAGCAAATCAGTATTGCTATTTATTTGCCGCAGAAAAACTAAGGCTCAAGTGATGTCACTTTCTCCTCGTCGCCCGAAAGGTCCACATCTCAATGCCCTCCGAGCATTTGAAGCAGCGGCTCGGCTGGGCAGTTTTGCCGCGGCGGCAGACGAGCTATCCGTTACTCCGGGCGCGATAACTCAGCACGTCAAGACCCTGGAAGCCTGGACCGGCACCCAACTTTTTGTTCGAAATGCCCGAGGGGTCGAGATGACGGCGCTTGCCGAAGAGCTTTTGCCCGGGTTCACCCAGGCGTTTGATCAATTGGGAATGGCCGTGCAGGAACTTCGAACCAAGGCCCTACCGCGCAAGGTCAAAGTTGCTGCGTTGCCATCGATCGCGCAGTTGTGGCTGGCCCCGCGGCTTGGAACGCTTAGGCGAATTGCCCCGGATTTGTTCGTGTCTGTCGTGGCCCTTGAAACGCCGCCAAACCTTGCGCGCGAACCATTTGACATGACTTTGTTTTTTTCCGGTGAACCGATCGGCAACAACGAAATCAAAATTGCCGAAGATGTGATTTTCCCGGTTTGCGCCCCTTCGGTCGCGAACAGATTGAATTCTGTTTCGGATCTTTCGAAGGAAACACTTCTCCATGACGGGGCATGGGCAGATGATTGGGACAATTGGCTGAACAGCCAACCAGATGGCCCACGTGTACCGAAGACGGGAACCGTGCACTCGTTGTATTCCGTCGCGCTGGAGGAGGCGCGTCATGGCGGCGGCGTGTTGATGGCGCACGAAGTTCTGGTTCAGAACTTGCTGGACAATGGCGACCTGGTTCGCCCGTTTTCGGCCTCGTTGAAGCTGCCCCGCGCAATGGTAGCCAAATTCACACCCTCATTCAGCAGATCCCCCGCCTTCAAAGAGTTAAGATCGTTTTTGCTGAACGCAAACTGAAGAGCGGTGCCCGCAAAACGGGTTGTTCCCGCCAATCAGGCCCGCCTTCCCCTGACAGTCTCGGCTGGCCAAATTTGGCGACGGATCCTTCGGGCAATCCCATCAAATCCGTGAACCTTCACATACTTAAGTCGTGGTCCAGCCTCGGACTGGAAGGTTGAGAAACGCGGCCCGACGATGCAAGCTGCTGTAAAGAACCATGGTTCGGGACGGAGGAAGAATGTCAGACGCGCGCCCCTCGGCGGAAACCGATCCTGGTCTCGCCGTACGCGACCTGAGCTTTCATTATGGCGCCAAGACGGCTTTGGATGCTGTCTCTTTTGACGTGTCGGCGGGGGCGTTCTGCGGTCTGCTCGGTCCGAATGGGGCCGGGAAATCGACACTGGTGTCGTTGCTCACGCGATTGCTTGTGGCGCCGGACGGTGAAATCACGGTCGCAGGCCATGATCTGCGCCAATCCCCGCGCAAGGCGCTGGCAAAGCTTGGCGTGGTCTTTCAGCAACCGACACTGGATCTGGGTTTGACGGTGCGCCAGAACATGACCTATTTCGCAGCTCTGCATGGGCTACCACGATCCGAAGTCCCTGGCCGTATCGACGCGGCGCTGGATCGACTGAACATGCGGGAACGTGCCGGGGAACGTGTTCGCGATCTCAATGGCGGTCATCGCCGCCGGATGGAGCTGGCGCGTGCCCTGCTGCACGAACCTTCGGTGTTGCTGTTGGACGAGCCGACCGTTGGGCTTGATGCCGCGGCTCGGCACGCGATAACCGACCATGTGCACGACCTGGCGGAACAGGGGCTGTGCATCCTGTGGGCCACGCATCTGACAGATGAAATGCGCGACGACGACCAGCTGCTGGTTCTTCATCGCGGTCAGATTCTTGCCAGTGGGCAGGTGGGCTGCTTGCGGGGGGATCAAACATTGTCCGATTGGTTCCTGTCCCGAACCGAGGTCCCGACATGAACGGTTTCCTGGGAGTCGCCCGCGCCATCATCGGACGCGAGTTTCTGCGTTTCATCCATCAACGCGAACGATTTCTCGCAGCTCTGGTCCGGCCAATGGTCTGGCTTTTGATCTTCGCAGCAGGGTTTCGTGCGGCCCTCGGCCTGTCGATCATTCCACCCTATCAGACCTATATCACTTACGAGACCTATATCGTCCCCGGCCTGTGCGCGATGGTTCTGTTGTTCAATGGGATGCAAAGCTCGCTCAGCCTTGTCTATGACCGCGAGATGGGCTCGATGCGCCTGCTACTGACCAGCTCGTTCCCACGCTGGTGGCTGTTGTTCTGCCGTCTGCTGGGATCAACCGCGATATCCATCCTGCAAGTCTATACGTTTCTCGCACTGGCCGCTTTGTTCGGCATAGTCCTGCCGTTGCCCGGATATGTCGCTGTTCTTCCGGGATTGGTTCTGGGCGGTCTGATGCTGGGCGCGCTGGGGTTGGTGCTGTCCAGTTTCATCAGGCAGCTGGAGAATTTCGCCGGGGTGATGAACTTTGTCATCTTCCCGATGTTCTTCCTGTCCTCTGCCCTCTATCCGCTGTGGAAAATGGCTGAAAGCTCGCCGTTGCTGCGTGATATCTGTGCGCTCAACCCGTTCACGCATGTGGTCGAGTTGATCCGGTTTCTGCTTTACTTGCAGATCAACTGGGGGGCCCTGCTGTGGGTTCTGGTGTCAACCGCGATACTGAGTGCGATCGCCGTTTGGGGGTATGATCCGGCCCGGGGCCTGATGAGGCGGAAATCATGACGGCCGCGCCTCAAAGCGCAAAGCGCAGTCTGCTTCTGAAAACCCGGTTGGGCCTTGGCGCCGTGGTGCTTGGATCCGGCACGCTGTTGGCGGCCGCAACCCTGTATTTCGGGATGCAGAACGTCGCCAGCCGTCTGGAAACCGCGCTGGCGTCAGAAACCCGTATGGCACGCTATGCCGCTCTGTCGACCCAGGCCGCCACCTTTCTTGTGATCGCAACCGAGTCGATACAGACCGGCCAAACAGTCGAGTCACGACTTGATCGCCTGTCCCCGATCCGAGACCAGATTGCGACAACGTTTCTACAGCTTCGCTCTGATGTGGAAGATGCCGTGGCCGCGGTTCGATCTCTGGGGCTGGACGAACAATCGCGTTACGGAACCCAATCCCTGGGTCTGGCCAGAATGGAGGCGCTGCTGGCCAGCACGCTGGAAGGGCTAGCCGACGCAGAAGCCGATCAGGCCCAGCTGCGCGCCTATGTCGACTCGTTTGCGTCGGCGTTTGATCCTCTGCTCAGCCAGGCGGTGAATACCGAGGTTCTGTTTCGAAATTCCGTATTGGCCGGGATCGAAAGGACCCGCTGGGTTCTGACCTGGGTGGCACTGACACTGGCACTGTTCGCCTTGCTCAGCACGGCGTGGTTCTACTTTGGTCTGGTGCGGCCGCAGTTCTCTCGTCTGGATCGGCTGCGCAATGCGGCGGTTCAGGTCGGCCAATCCGAATTCGCAGTTTCTCTGCCGCAAACCCGCAATGACGAGATCGGCCAGTTATATGGCGAGACCAACCGAATGGCGGCTGCATTGAGAAAACGCCAGGCCGAGGTTGACGCAGAATGGACCCGGTTGAACGAGACCATTGCCCAGCGAACCCGGGAACTGAGCGCTGCAAATGAATCCCTGTCCAAGATCGACGAAAACCGGCGCCGCTTTTTTGCTGATGTCAGCCACGAACTGCGCACACCGCTGACCGTCATCATGATGGAAGCTCAGATAGGCCAGAGGGATATTCAGACCGCACCAGAGACGTTGGCAACGATCGAAAGCAGCACCGCAAAACTGAACCAGAGAATCGATGATTTGCTGCGCGTCGCCCGATCCGAAACCGGTGAGCTGGCTCTGGAACCAACCAAAGTTGCACTATGCGATCTGATGCAAACAGTTGTGAGCGACATTCAACCTGAAATCGACGGCGCCGACATGCAGCTTGAAACGGGCGACTTCCCGGATTGTGCGTTACACTGTGACCTGAACTGGATACGTCAGGTCCTGCTCAGTCTGATACGCAACGCGATCCGACATGCGCGGGACGGGAAGGCGTTGCTGCTGTCGGGTCAATCGGTTGACGGTGACGTTCAAATACAGCTGACGGATAACGGCCCCGGAATTCCCCACGGCGCCCAAACCCGGATCTTCGAGCGGTTTGTTCAGGGAGGGACGGCAAACAGTCAGGGTTTCGGTGTCGGGCTGGCGCTGGCCAGGTGGGTCGTCGAGGCCCATGAAGGAACCATTTCGGTTGCAAGCCCGGTTCCACGTGAAAACGCCCTGGGGTCAAATGCCGGTACAAATGTCTGCATTCGATTACCGCTGGCAGAGGCATAGAAAATGGTCTCCAGACTGCTGATCATAGATGACGACCCCAGAATCACGTCGGCCCTTGTCCGGGGCCTTTCGCTGCACGGCTACTCAGCCGAGGCTGAAAACCGCGCCGACCAAGGGTTGGAGCGGTTGAAAAGCGGTGCATTCTCAGGTGCGATTGTAGATGTGATGCTGGGAACGGATAGCGGTGTCGAACTGGTCCGGGCCGCGCGCCGTGCCGGGGTCGGAATCCCGATCCTGATGTTGTCGGCCCTCTCTGATGTCGATCACCGCGCCGCCGGGCTGGAAGCCGGGGCCGATGATTATGTCGTGAAGCCGTTCAGCTTTGATGAGCTTGTCGCCCGGTTGCAAGTACAGGAACAACGCGTGCTCTCTCAGCGCCCGGACCCCGCGCGCCTGTCGTCGCGGGACAGAACACTTTCAATCCGCGAGACAAGCATTGCGCTCACCGAACGTGAATTCGAACTGCTCACGCTGCTCAACAGCAAGGCCGGATCGCCAATATCCCGAGGAGAGCTGTTTGACACGCTTTGGTCACAGGACGGGTCCAGTAACGAAAACGTGGTGGACGTCTACATCGGATATCTGAGAAAGAAATTGGGATTGGATGATTTTGGGTTTGAAATCAAAACCATACGCAACCAGGGGTTTTGCATACAGGGGGTCGCCCCGTTATCGGATGACACCTGAGTACCGACCAAAGTCTAATTCATACTTATTAATTAAGAGTCGCGCCAACCGGCAAGTCCTGCCACATTGAATATCAGCACACCCCAGGAGGAGGACCCTGATATGGCTTGGAACAGACCTGTTATTCGCGAAATCGAATGCGGCATGGAAATCAACATGTACGGCCCCGATCATGACGAAGAACGCGGTGGCGGCCTGATCTGATCAGCCGCAGGCGCCAACAAAAGATGACGTTGCGCGCAATAATACTTGGGGCCGCTGCTGGCGGCGGCCTTCCGCAATGGAATTGCGGATGTGAAAACTGCAATCTGGCCCGAAGCGGACATATTCCGGCGCAGACGCAATCATCACTCGCGGTGTCACCCGATGGCCACAACTGGGCCATCCTGAACGCGTCTCCGGATATTCGAACGCAGCTTGGCAAAACGCCCGTCCTGTATCCGACCGGGTTACGAGAGGTACCGATTCAATCGGTGCTGGTGACGAATGGCGACATAGACCATGTGGCTGGCTTGCTGACGCTGCGCGAGATGCAGCCATTTACGCTGTTTGCAACCCAAAGCATTCAGGATGTTCTTGCGCAGAACCCGATATTCGACGCCTTGAACGCCTCGGTCGTGACACGTGCGCCGATCTCGTTGAATCAGACGTTCGATCTGGTTCCCGGCTTGCAGGCAACTTTGTTCCCGGTGCCCGGCAAAGTGCCTCTGTATCTTGAAGGGGAACATGTCGAAACCGAATTGGTTGGCGAACAAACCGTCGGGGTGGCACTGAGCGCGCAGGGGAAGACGGCATATTACATACCGGGCTGTGCCGCATTGACGCCCGAGTTGCGCGCCCGCCTTGACGAGGCCGATCTTTTGTTTTTCGACGGCACGCTTTGGCACGACACGGAAATGGTGCAGGCCGGGCTGGGTCAGAAAACGGGCAAGCGCATGGGCCATATGTCGATGGACGGCCCCGATGGATCGATCGCAGGTTTCGCCGATATGAAAATCGGCCGGAAAGTGTTCATCCACATGAACAACACCAATCCGGTTCTGCGCCCCGACAGCGCCGAGAACGCTCGGGCACGGGCCAAAGGCTGGACGATAGGCCAGGATGGCATGGAGATAACGCTATGACCCAAAGCCGCGAAGAGTTCGAGGCCCGGCTTCGTCAGATCGGAGCCGAGCGTTACCACGACCTGCATCCGTTTCATCATCGCCTGCACGGTGGTCAATGCACGCCTGACGAAGTGCGGGCCTGGGTGATCAACCGCTACTATTATCAGCATTCCATCCCGATGAAGGACGCCGCCTTCATGTCGCGTGTAGAAGATCCGGCGCTGCGCCGAGCTTGGCGGTCCCGGATCGAAGATCATGACGGCACGGAAGACAACGAAGGTGGTATCCGGCGCTGGTTGCGGCTGGCCGAAGCGGTCGGCCTGGATCCGGACTATGTCGCCTCATGTGACGGCGTATTGCCTGCCACCAGATTTGCGGTGGATGCTTACGTGCGATACGTCCGCGAAAAGTCGTTGCTGGAAGCGGTTGCGGCCTCACTCACTGAACTGTTTGCTCCCAAGATTCACGCCAACAGGATCGAAGGCCTGCTTCGGCATTACGATTTTGCGGATGACAGCTCACTTGCCTATTTCCGCAACCGCCTGAAAGAAGCCCCCAAGGATGTGGCCTTTGGTCTGGCATGGGTATTGGATCATGCCGACACCGCAGAAAAACAGGACGCGGCAGCCAAGGCTCTGATATTCAAGACCGATGTCCTCTGGTCGCAGTTGGATGCCCTGTGGGGCGCCTATGTCGAACCTGCCCGAATTCCGCCGGGGGCGTGGAAGCCGGACACCGGTTTACGGATGCGGCAGGCATCGTGATGTTGGCGCAGCAGGTCCCCTTGCTTCCACGTGGTGTCCGCATCCAGTACGATTCCGTGCGGGAACAATGGGTACTGCTGGCACCTGAACGGGCGGTGACGTTGGATCAGATCGGACATGCAATTCTGAGCGAAGTAGACGGCCAACGCAGCTTTGGTCAGATCACCGCAAGCCTGTCCAGGAAATACAACGCCCCGGAAGAACAGATTGTCGAAGACAGCTCGGGGTTTCTGGATGCCCTTCGGGTGCGTCGTTTTCTGGATGTCGTCTGATGCAGGTAAAACCCCCTCCCCCAATTGCCATGCTGGCCGAGCTGACGCATCGATGCCCATTGTCCTGCCCTTATTGCTCCAACCCAGTCGAAATGGCCAAACTCGACAGTGAAATGGATACTGAAACATGGGCACGTATTTTCAAGGAGGCGGCGGCTCTTGGTGTCTTGCAATTGCATCTGTCAGGTGGAGAGCCCGCATCCCGCCGCGATCTGGTTGCGCTGGTCAATGCCGCGCGTGAGGCCGGGTTGTATACCAACCTGATCACGTCGGCGATCGGCCTGTCCGAGCGACGCCTGCATGAACTGGACGACGTCGGCCTGGACCATATCCAGCTTTCTCTTCAGGGCACTGACGCCGCGATGGCGGATAAGGTAGGCGGCTATCGGGGTGGGTTTGACCGCAAGATGAAAACGGTCGAATGGATCAAGAAGATCGGGTTTCCGCTGACCCTGAACTTCGTGCTGCACCGTCACAATGCCCACCAGCTGCCGCGGGCGCTGGAACTGGCGCGCGAAATGGGAGCACGACGGATCGAGGTTGCAACGGTACAGTTCCACGGCTGGGCCTTGCGGAACAGGGATGCCTTGATGCCGACGCGGGAACAGGCGCAACAGGTGACGCGACAGGTGGCCGAGGCCAGGAAGAACCTCAGGGGACAACTGGTCATTGATTATGTTCCGGCGGACTATCATGATGACTATCCCAAGCGATGCATGGGCGGTTGGGGCACAACCGGGCTGAACGTGGCGCCAGACGGTCAGGTTCTGCCTTGCCATGCGGCACAGTCCATCCCGCATCTGACATTTGACCGGGTACAGGACAAACCGCTTGCGGATATCTGGTTCCATGGCAGCGCGTTCAATGCCTATCGCGGCACGGATTGGATGTCGGACCCGTGCAAAACCTGCGAACGCAAAACCATTGATTTTGGCGGCTGCCGCTGTCAGGCCATGGCCGTTATCGGAGACGCAGGCGCCACCGATCCGGTTTGCATCAAATCACCCCATCATCAGACCCTGCAAAACCAGGCAAACGAACATGCCGCCAAAGCGGATGCGCCCTTCATATATCGAACCGCACCCGGTGCCGCGAGAGAGCCTGCGGAATGACCCTAACCCAGAACGGCCCCGTCTGGCCCGGCTACCAGGTTCAGGATCCGGTCGGAAAGACGCTGTGCTTCGGGTTGGGAATGCGTCACGAACAGGGTCGCCGGGCGATGCCGCGCGATGAGGTCCTCGGTCAGGGTCAGCATCGTCTCGGCCGTTTCGGAATCCAGTGATACAAAGGGCTCGTCCATAATCAGAAACTCGGGCTTCCCGGCAAAGGCGCGCGCCAGAGAAAGCCGGCGCTGCTGACCCAGTGACAACTGGCCGGGAAACAAATCCCCCTTTCCGTCCAAACCCACGTCAGTCAGCGCGGCGTCGGCCTCAGCCTGCGACAGGTCGCCATGAATCAGGGTCAGATTGTCGATAGCCGAACGCCATGGCAGCAAAGTGGGTTCCTGAAACACAATGGCCAGTCGATCCGGCCGCACGATCTGGCCTTCGAAATCCGGGTCAATGCCTGCCACCAATCGCAGCAGCGTCGTCTTTCCAATGCCCGATGGACCGGTCAGCGCGACCGTTTCCCCGGCGGCGATGTCAAACGCAATGGAGCCCAGGACGGCGTGGTGTTCAAAACGCTTCTTCCGGATGTCAATTCGGATCATGCAGTTCTCCACCGTCGAGCGTTCCGCTCCAAGGGTTGAAGAACCAGCCATTCGACAACCAGCATGACGGCAATGAACGAAAACGCATAGACCAGCACCATTGCCACATCAAACAGCTGAAAATACAAGTGGATTTGAAACCCGACTCCGGATGAGCGCCCAAGAAACTCGACCACAAGCACGATTTTCCAGATCAAAGAAAGCCCGGACCGTGCAGCAGCTGCGATAAACGGCGCAAGCTGCGGCAGGATCACATGACACTGTCGTGTTTGCCACGGCATCCGGTAGACCCGTGCCAACGCATCCAGATCCGGGCTCAGCGCCCTGCCGCCCTCTCGGAGGATCGTTGCGACATTGGGAATTTTGTTCAGCGTTACCGCGGTGATCGCCGCAGCTTCGGTCAGCCCGATCCAGAGATAGCACAGCACGATCAGAACCAATGCGGGCAGGTTCAGGAAGATAACCAGCCATGGATCAAGCCAGCGGTTCAGCGCATCCGATCGCCCCATGGCCAGGCCAATGATCGTTCCCAAGATCATCGCCAACACGAAGGCCCAGATCACACGTAACAGTGTCGCACCAAGGCTGCGCAGCAATTCGCCTGACGCAAGTTCTTGCTGAAACCGGGGGATCAGGTCCCAGGGTTGCGGCAGAATCTGAGGGTCTGCGGTCAGCGACGCCGCAACAATCCACAGCGCCACAAGGCCTGCGATGGACAAAAGCGGCGTGAGGCGCGCGTTTTGCATCTGATCCTATTCCACGTCAGCAAAAAGACCCTGTGGCACTGTCGTCGCAGCGCCCACCAGCTCAGCCCCGCCCAATTCGGCCATAAGTTCCAGCATCTTGTTGGCCGCGACCGCATCGACCGGGCGACGATCGGGAATACCGGCGATCCAATCGAGCCTGAGTTGTTCAAACTGTGCATCAGACTTGACGTTCATCCGCGGTCTGATCGCCTCCCATGCCTCGGGCGAATTGGCCAGCAGGTCCTTGGCGTCGCGGCTGGCGGTAAACAGGCTTTGCGCAAGGTCGGGGTGTTCGTTCAGAAAACTCTCTTTAAGGTAATAACCCAGCAGGGGTGTATTCGTGTCGAGCCCCAAAGCCTGCCCGGCTTCCTCAACCGAGATCAGCTCTTTCATGCCGGACGCTTTCATCTTGGCCAGGAAATGCCAGAAATTGATTGCCCCGGCATAGTCACCGTTCAAAGCAGATTTGAAGATCAGTGGGGGCGCACCAAACACCTGTTCGGTGTCGGCTTTCAAGTCCATCCCGTATTCTTTTGCTGCATAGGCGCGCAAAATCAGCCAGGATTTATCCAGCGGACCACCCGCGATGCCGATCTTGCCGCCCGCCAAATCCTTCAAACTGGTTGCCGGGCTGTCAGCGGGCACAACCACGCCGCCCACGGCTTTGGAATAAGGGATGAACACATAGTCCTTGCCGGCAGCCCTTTGACGAGCAACCCAAATCCAGTCGGCAACCGCCAAATCAGCCTCATCCCCCTCGACCGCGATACGCGTTGCGCCATTGTCGGCAAATGGTTGAACATCAAGGACAAAGCCATGTTTCCGATCCAAGCCGTTCCGGCGAATGGTCTCCAGTTCCCAATTCACCGTTCCGATCTTGAGTACGGCCGCGCGAATGGTCGGCAGGGTCTCGGCTGCCAAAGCCCCCGAACTGAGTGCAAGTGCAAGGCAGGCGGCAAGAAGTTTGGTCATGACCCGATCCCTTTTATTCGCTATTCCGCCTTTCGGCTGACTTCATTCAAATCCTTGTCCAGCTTGATATCGAACTGGTTGCCGCCCTTGCAGATGACGTCATCCAGATCATAGCCATCGTCTTCAACCTCGATATCATCCGGATCCATCTGGCACTCGATAGAGGCAAGATAGGCTTCGATCTTTTCCACCGTTTCCGCGTCAATGTCGTCGGCGAAAGCCGGGGCCGCGAGAAGCCCGACGGTTATCAAAACTCCCATATTTTTCATGTACCTATCCCTTCTCTATTGAATACTAACCGTGATGCGTTGCGTTTCACCGGTGGACCCGGGGATGCGAATTTCATGACTGCCGGGTTTGATTGCGATGAACGACAATTCAGCCACGCCGGCCTTGTCAAACTCGATGCTGTCCACCGCCATCGGACGGATCTCGATCTTGTTGATCACGATCTCGTTCATCCAGATCGCGCGAAAGAACGATGGCCCCTCGATGGCCAGTTCCGCTGACCCATCAGCGGTGATCTCAAGCTTGTAATACGCGCCGGATTGCAGAACCACGTCTTCACCCAGGGGTTGCCCCGAAGCAAGCGTCAGCTTGATGGTTTCCCCACGGTTGCATTTCGCCAGAAGCCCGGCAAATCCCAGATCGTCACACAGCGGCGCCGCCGATACTGGCCCACCCAACGCCGCAACCATCGCTGCAATCACTAGTTTCTTCATTCCCGTCCCTCCCAGAACTTCAGTCAATGGTCACCACGCCCCAGGGCTGTTGACCGACCTGTACTGACTTGATGGCTTTCTCTGCGGCCACATCAATGATTGTGATGTCGTTTGAATTACCATTTGTGGTCAGCAGGTATTTTTCGTCCGGCGTGAAATCCAACTGCCAGACCCGCTGCCCCACCAGTATATAGTCCAGAACTTCAAGGCTTTGCGCGTCAACAACGGCGACCCGGTTTGCAGGCCCCAAAGCAACGAACAGGCGTTTGCCGTCCGATGTCACCTTGGCACCAACGGGCTGCAACCATTCCGGCTGCACGCCCGCCACTTCGAAGCTGATCTTGCCGACAACCGTCGGCGTTCCGTCTTCTGCAATGTCCATGACCGTGACGGTTCCACCGATTTCCGATGTCACGAACAGACGCTTTCCATCCGCTGTATACTGGGCATAGCGCGGGCGCTGGTCCACCAGGACATTATGCTTGATGGAATAGTCCTCGGTTGAAATGAAATGCGCCATGTTGGTGGTCTCGGACGTGTTGACCACGAATTTGGCGTCGGGACTCATTCCCATGCCTTCGGGTTCGACACCTACCGGAATTTCGGCCAAAACGGTGCGGGTTTCGGTGTCTGTGACCGTCACCAGATTGTCGTCTTCATTGGCGATATAGAGCCGCTTGCCCGAGGGTTCGAGAATGAAAAGTTCGGGGTCCGGACCAGAGGGCAAACTGGGAAGTTCCTCATAGGTCTCTGTATCAAATACCCGGATGATATTGTCATCCGAGGCACAGACATACAGCGTGCCGCCATCCGGGCTGACGGTGATCCCACGCGGTCGGTTGCCGCCTGGAAATTCGGTGATCACCTCCCAGGTTTCGGTATCAACCACGGTAATGGTGTTGCCCCGCTCGTTCGAGACAAAAGCCTTGCCCGCGAACACGGGACCGGCGGTCAGCGCAGCACAGGCAACGGTCAGCAATAGTCGTTTCATCAATACCTCCGGTTACTCAAATGCGCGACAGCTGGATTCCGCCCGATCCAACCCCATCGTATCGAGCGGCGAGACCTGGTGCAGAAACCCCTCTTGCGGGCTGACGCTGACAGTGATCGACCCGTCATACAGAAGGATCGGCTGACGCAACTGCCCGTTCCAATCGCGGAATGTCACTTTCTGCCCTTTGAATGCGGCAAGTTCGAACTGGTCAGAAAGGGCATAATCCCGCACACCTTCCGGTTCGGCGGTGCTGGCGCGGGTCACGGCCTCGCCGATTACGCGCAGTGCAAGCCAGGCGTTGTAGTCCTCGGGGCGGACATAGCGGCCTGTCAGATCCTCGAAACGGGTCTGGAACTGGGTCGCGCCCCATGCCTCATGCGCGCCGTGAAACGTCGTCGGACGCAAGCCGCCTGAACCCATCACGGGGCGTGGGGTCCAAAGGTGATAGGACAGATACCGCGCGAAATAGTCGGTTTCGTCCGCGGCAATCACGACGTCATGGTCTCGCGCATCTTGCGTGTCCAATGGCAATTGGCGCTGAACAAGAACATGACCGGAATCCGTTCTACGAGATCCCCCGGTATCCGCAAAGGTCCGATCTTCGGCAATCTTCGCGCCGAACTTGTTCGCTGCACGGCGATACGCGTCCGCGAGCTTGACATCCTCGGGGTTGGATCCGGCCAACAGGAACCAGTCGCCCCATTTCTTCCAGACGGCAAACTGAGCAACGGCATCGGCGTTCATGGCGCGGGACGGGGCGATATGAAGCAGGTTGCCCCGGCAGTTTGCGTCGCGAAGATCGACATCAGGCGCGGACACGTTGAAGACAAGCGCCCCGGAATCTGCCGCCTTGTCCGTCAGGCGCAACATGTCCGGTGCCTTGGCCAAAAGGACGATCAGGCGCACGCCTCCGGCAAGGATCTGGTCCATTGCGGCGTCAGCCTCTTCCGGCGGAACGGCCATCGTTATGGTCTCGTAGGTATGTCCCAGAAATCCGCCCGTGGTTCCGTTATCCTCATCCCCAAGCGCCGCACCGGCAAACCCCAGATCGTCCGGTTTCAAATCATAACGCGAGATCGGCAGAAGCGACGGATAGTCGATCCGCAGCACCGCAGCCTTCACATCGAGCGCCGCCGCGGTCATCGCGGATGCACACCAAAGAAGCGCCGCAAGCAGCGGCAGCAGGCGAATGCTCAAGATGTCCTCCCGTTGCCTGAAAGTCAGAGTTCAGGTTGAAATATTCGGGGCATAACGCCCCGAAAAACGGAACCAATACTTTTGGCCGTGTTGTAAAACAAAGCCTATCAGCTTCATCATTAAGCTCGATTCTTATTTTATAAGAATGCGCGTATATGGTTGATCTTGCTGCGGTTTCCCGCGACACCCGCCGATTTTTCAGGGGGTGTGACGGGTGACCGTCAACGTGCGCTCGCACGTCAGGTCTGACAAAAGAAACGCCGCAAGCGCGCGGCGTGTGCCAAAGCTCTGCGCATTCAGGGAGGACATGGAATGAATCGACGATTTCTTCTTGCCGCAACCACCGCTCTGCTGGTGCCGGGTCCGGTTTGGGCCCACGGGCCGACCCGGCAGAAAGTCACGCTGACTGCCGAGGTCGCAGCCTCACCAGAGGAAGTCTGGGCCGTTGTCGGGAACTTTGATGACATGTCGTGGCATCCTGCTGTGTTTGCGACCGAAGGAAACGGCGGCAACGCGATTGATGCGACCCGATTGCTGACACTTGGTCAGGAAGGCGGGCCGACGATCAATGAAATTCTGTACAAGTACAGCGCAGAGAAAATGAGCTACTCCTACCGGATCACCGAGGTCGCGGTAGAGGTGCTGCCTGTCACCAACTATTCGTCGCATCTGACGGTAAAACCGCGCGACGGAGGTGGTTCGATCATCGAATGGCGCGGCGCCTTCTATCGCGGGTATCCAAACAACGATCCTCCGGCCGAGTTGAATGACGAAGCCGCCGTTGCCGCCGTGACCGGCGTCTATCAGGCGGGTCTCGACGCGTTGATCGAGCGGTTCGGTGCGGCAAGTTAGCCACCTGCTGACGTTGTTCTTGGCGCTCTCTGGCAGCCCGGCACTGGCACAGACAGCATTCATCACCTGTCAGAACGGAGAAGAACTGAGCCGGATAGATCTTGCACGGATGCAGGAAACGGCCCGCTGGCCCCTACCTGGCAAGCCTGCGGGTGTGGCGGTTGGTCTGGATGAAACGCTGTTCACCATGTCCCCGGACAGCAAAATGGTAAGGCGTTTGTCTGCCGAGACCGGTGAAACGGTCGCGCAAGTCACGCTAGAAGGGGGGCCGATTGGTATCGCTCTGGATCAGGATCGCGGGCGGGTTTTTGTCTCGGATTGGTACAATGCCCGACTTTGGGTGCTGGACAGTGAAACTCTGAAAGTTCAATCCGAGTTGCCCACCGGAGCCGCCCCGGCGGGTATTGCGATATCAATAGACGGGCGCTTTCTGGCGTCGGCCGACAAGGATGCGGACCAGGTGTCGGTTTTCGATGCCGACACTCTTCAGCTTCTGCACCGCAGCCCGGTTGGATCACGCCCCTTCGGGCTGCGTTTTGCCCCCGATGGGCGTCTGTTCATCGGCAATGTCGGCAGCAATGATGTCAGCGTGGTCGATGCGGAAACCGGCGCCATCACCGCAACGGTCCCGGTCGGGGAACGCCCTTATGGCATCGCCTTCGCCCACGGCAGGGCGTTCGTCACGAACCAATATGCCAATACGCTCAGCGTCATATCTCTGGAGACGCTCGAACATGAGGGCGTGATTGATGTTGGAGAATACCCCGAAGGCATTGATGCGACGGCGGGCGAAGATCTGGTGGTCATCGCAAACTGGTTCGACAACACCGTCAGCATCGTGGACCCACAGGCCCTGTCGGTGGTAGAAACACTAGAAACCTGTGATGGACCACGTGCCTTTGGCAGGTTCCTGCAAGGAGGACAACAATGAAAGCATCTCACCTGATTGCGGCCCTGTTCAGCATGTTGGCGGCCCCGGTTTGGGCATCCAACGAGGCATGGGAAAATGTCCGAGCGCTGCTTTATGGCGACAGACCGATGCAGAACGGAGATGCGTTGATCGCGATTGATGCACCTTACCGCACACCCGATGACGCGCGGGCTCAACTGGCGGCTCAGGTCCTAGCCCCTCGGGGGGCAAAAGTGGCCAAGGTGACATTGGTGCTGGATGAAAACCCGATGCCGGTTTCTGCCGTGTTCGAGCTGGACGAGCCACTGCCGAGTTTTTACTTCGACGTGACCATGCGCGTGAACGGCCCGACCCCGATGCATGTCATCGCCGAAACCACGGATGGCCGCCTTTGGGTGTCAGAAACTTTCGTCAAAACCTCGGGCCTTGGCGCCTGCGCGGCGCCTCCCGGGACCGATCCGGAACTGGCCCTGGCAAACCTTGGCACGATGGAGGCCGAACTGGTCGGCCGAGTCCCTGCGCTGAACACGCGGACACGATTGTCAAACCTGGGTGCGGGCCGGGCCAACAAGATGGATCTGAACATTGATCATCCGTCGCATTCCGGAATGCAGATGGATCAGATTTCCCTGCTGTTCATCCCGATGCGATATGTAGAGACCGTGGATATCGATCTTGATGGCGCCGGGTATGTCCAGATGACGGGCTCGATTTCTCTGTCCGAAAATCCAAGGGTTGGCATTTCCGTTCCAAGCAGGGCGCAAGCGGTCGATGTGACCATGACGGATACGGACGGTACGGTCAGTCATTTACACAAAAAACTGGCGGGTTTTTAGATCACCCGCCTCCGGCAACGGGTTGGCCCGGGGCTGGCTTTACCCGCTCCAGTGGATAGCCCCACAAGGCCCAGCCGTCGGTGCCTTCCGGAAACCAGTAGACTTTGGTGTATCCCCATTCGATTGCGCGTCGGGCGGCATTCCAGCTCATCCAGCAATCTTCCAGGCAAAAGAACACGACACCGTGGTTGATATCGCCATTGGTGCTGGCCTCTAAACCGGTTCGAAAATAGTCTGCCGTAACATCGGCAATTGCGCCATAGCCGACATTTGGCAACCAGAGTGATCCCGGAATGCTGTCACGCGGCTTGTCGCGCCAGATCGTGCCTTCAGGCAGATTGGCGGGTTTGGGCGGCTGCGGCAAAACGTCGATGAACGCGACGCTTTGTTCCTGCCACAGGCCGTATGCCTCTTCCGGGCCGATGACCGTCCCGCCGGTTATCTGATCCGGCACCGGCGCGCGGTAGTGATCCATGCGATAATCACTTGGTTCGGGTACTGTCTGCGCTGTTGCGGCGGTCGAAATCAACGCAATTGCCACCGCTGCCCGCATCATTGCGACAGGTCCAGAACCTCGGTCCCCAGATCATTCACAAGTGGAACGCCTGCCTCGGCCAACACAGCATTGATCTCATCCTGATTGCGGCGGATCAGCGAGTTCAACTGCCGCTGCCAAACCTTCTCACCCTGACGCACGCCCATGGTGATGCGGTAAAACAGACGCGGCGGCAGTTCTTCCTTGACCAGCGGGATCACCTTGAAATCAGGATAGTCTGCTGTGACCAATGGTCCGCCCAGCGGACCCCAGAGAATGGCCGCATCGATCTCACCCGATTGCAGATCATCCAGCATGTCGATGGCCGGGCTTTCCACACGTCGGTCAACGAACAGGTTATAAGGCTTGGCTTGCCCGATCAGCCCGTTCCGCGCCATATGAGCCGCAGGCGGTGTACCCGCCACGATCCCGATCCGTTTCCCCTTGAGCATCGGATCGTTCAACATGTCCACCCGGGCCAGATCACTGTCCATCGGCACGATCAGCGCATAGGCGGACGTATAGTAGTGGTTGGTGTTCTGCACCAGCTCATGACCTTGCGCATAGCCGATCACCACATCGCATCGTTTGGCGGCCAGCGTGTTCCGTATGAAGCCCGTCGCCTGCGGAAACCAGACATATTGCACGGGCAGTTCCAGCTTTGCGGCAATCAATTCGGCCAGTTTGTTTTCAAATCCCGATCCGTCCTCGGATGACATGGGATTGTTGGCCGGATCCGCACAGACGCGAAAAGCCGTTCTTGAAACCAGGTCAGAAGTCTGCGCCGACACGGGCACTGCCTGACAAAGCCAGACGCAAAGTCCGAAAACCGGCAGGCAGGCCTTAGCCCATACACGCATCTTCATCCTCGCGGATCACGTCAGATTTCGCCTCTTTCTTGGGCGGGCGGCCACGCGGGATCGCACCCGACCCATGAGCCTTCAAGTATACATAGATGTCATCCAGAAAGCACATCACATTCGGGTTGTCGCCAAATCCCGGCATTACCGAGTTTTCAGCGGCGTTCACCACCTGGCGGCCATTGGTGACGACATCAACGAAGTCGTAATAATCCATTTCCAGCGCAGACTCTTTCAGAGCCGGCGCATAGGTCGAGCCCTCGCCATCCGGGCCGTGACAGACATGGCATTCCGCGTGATAGCGCCGGAAGCCCGAAAATGTCATCCAGTCTACGGTTCCATCCTCGGCCACGTTGAATGTCGGGATATCGTCTTCGGTGTAATACCGTCCATCTTCGGAATACGCGACTGCCAGATTGTCGGCAATCGCGGCAACAGGAAGGCAAGATGCAAGAATTGATGCCAGAAGACGTACAGAATGGTTCATGGAACGCTCGTTTCTTTTCAAGTGAAAACCGGCGCGGTCCGATTGAACCGCGCCGGCCAGATCTTTGGCTTAGTTCGGCAATGCGAACACGGTCAGCTGACCGCCCAGCGCGGTATAGTCGCTGAGTGCGGCATAGCCACCCACGGCGCCCAGACCGTCATTCGGGTTGGTCAAACCAGCCGCCAGACCGATACCGGCCCAACCACCGACACCGGACAGAATGCCGATATACTGCTTGCCACCTTGCTCGTACGTCATCACGTTGCCGATGATGCCAGAGGGCGTTTTGAACTTGTACAGTTCTTCCCCTGTTTCAGCATGAACCGCCTTCAGATACCCTTCGAGCGTTCCATAGAAGACAACGTCACCCGCTGTCGCCAGCGCACCGGACCAGACCGAGAACTGCTCGGGCAGTGACCACTTGATGCTTCCATCAGTGTTGTCCCAGGCAATGAAGTTGCCCATGCCACCATGGCTGTCGGGTGCCGGATACATCGCCAGAGTTGCACCCACATAGGGCTGACCAGCGGTATAGGACACGCGGAACGGCTCATAATCCATGCAGACATGGTTGGTTGGCACATACATCAACTGAGTCTTCGGCGAATAGGCCGCAGGCTGTTGGTCCTTGGTGCCCAAAGCCGCCGGGCAGATACCGGTCGAGTTCACGTCCTCGCCGTTCTGTTCCGTCGAATACTGCGCGACCACGGCCGGGCGGCCATAGGTTTCGCTGTTGGGATCCATGTCGACGCCAGTTGTCCAGTTCACAACCGGGTCGAATTTTTCGGCCACCAGCAGCTCGCCCGTCACGCGGTCCATGGTGTAACCAAGACCGTTGCGGTCGAAATGGGTCAGCAGTTTGCGCTGCTCGCCATCAATTTCCTGTTCCGTAAGGATCATTTCATTGATGCCGTCATAGTCCCATTCATCATGCGGCGTCATCTGGTAGAACCATCTTGCCACGCCGGTGTCGATGTCACGCGCCATGATGGTCATGGACCAGCGGTTGTCGCCCGGGCGCTGCGCCGGGTTCCAGGTCGATGGGTTCCCGGTGCCATAGTACATCAGGTTCTCGTCCAGATCCGCGGAATACCAGCCCCATGTGGTGCCGCCGCCGATCTTCCACTGATCGCCTTCCCAGGTGTTTGTACCCGAGTCCGCGCCAACCGGCTTACCCAGATGGGTGGTCTTTTCCGGATCAACAAGAATGTCCGAATCCGGCCCCATGGAATAGGCCCGCCAGACCAGCTCGCCCGAGTTCATGTCATAGGCCGTAACCGACCCGCGCACACCGAATTCGCCACCCGAGATACCGACAATGACCTTGTCCTTGATAGGCAACACCGTGGCTGTGTTGGTTTCGCCAATCGCCGGGTCGCCATTCTGGACTTCCCAGACGACATCCCCGGACTTGGCATCAAGCGCCACAACCTTGGTGTCGGCCTGATGCAGGAAGATCTTGCCATCCGCATAAGCCACACCGCGGTTCACCGTGTCACAGCACATGACCGGAATCACGTCCGGGTCCTGCTTGGGCTCATATTTCCAGACGATTTTGCCTTCGTTTGCCAGATCCAGAGCATAGACAATGTTCGGGAACGGCGTGTGGACATACATCATGTCGCCAATCACCAGCGGCGAACCCTCGTGCCCGCGCAGAACACCGGTCGAGAAGGTCCACGCCACTTGCAGATCACCTACATTGTCTGCGTTGATCTGATCCAGTTCGGAATAGCGCTGATTTTTGTAGTCACCCGTCTGGATCGCCCATTGTTTCGCGTTCTCCATCTGGGCAACCAGGTCGTCATTTGCATAGGCCGCGGTGGCCAGTGCAATGGCAATCCCGGAGGTCCAAAGCGATAGATTTTTCATTCAATCTCCTCCCTTTCGTGCAGCGATCTCTCTCTCTGCATTGCAACACCTCACCCAGGTCGGATTACGGTGTCTGTTGATGCTCGCCCCGACCGACGGTTTTCCGGTCGCTTAGGTGGGAGAGCAATGCGATCTCCTACGACCCGTTGTCCTCAAAGGTCGCAAGATATGCGATGATGTTCGCTCGATCGTCCTCTTTTCTCAGCCCGGCGAAGGTCATCTTGATCCCCTTCGCATAGTCGCGCGGTTTCGTCAGAAACGCGTCCAGTTCTTCGGGTGTCCAGACCAGCCCTTCTTCGGACAGCGAAATCAACACCGGTGAATAGCCAAATCCTTCGACGCTTGCGGCCTGACGTCCAACAATACCGTTCAGCACCGGCCCCACCTTGTTTTCAGCCCCTTCGCCCACCGCATGGCAGGCCTTGCACTTGCGAAAGACTTTTTCGCCCGCTTCGGGATCGCCTTCGGCGCTTGCAAAGGCCGGGAAAAGCATGAGGCAGGTTGCTGCGAATACCGTTCTGATCACTATCAATCTTTCCTTGCTGTTTTCATTGGCTGAGACGTTCCGCGTGCCATTCGACATGGTCGCGGGCAAAACTGTTCACGAAGAAGTACGAGTGGTCATACCCTTCCTGGATTCTGATCTGTCCGGGCTGGCGGCGCTTGGCCATCATGTTGGCCAGTGCTTCGGGTTTGAGCAGATCAAGAAACTGATCATCCGCGCCCTGATCGATCAGCAGGTCACCTTTCCAGCCGTGTTCTTCCAGCAGCAGGGTGGCGTCATGTTCGACCCAGGTGTTTTCGTCGTCACCCAGATAGCTGCTAAGCTGTTTACGGCCCCAATCCGACCGCGTCGGGTGTGCAATCGGCGCAAATGCCGAAAGAGACCCGAATTTGTCGGCGTTGCGTATCGCGATCGTAATCGCACCATGTCCACCCATGGAATGGCCCGTGATCCCGTGACGATCCTGCACCGGGAAGTTCTTCAGAACAATTCCGCGCAGCTCGTCGACGATATAGTCATACATTCTGAAATGGGCCCGCCATGGGTCCCGTGTGGCGTTCACGTAGAATCCGGCCCCCTGCCCCAGATCATAGGCGTCATCGTCGGCAACATTCTCGCCACGCGGGGATGTATCGGGAAACACAACCGCGACACCGTAATCCGCCGCCGCCTCCTGAAATCCGCCCTTGGTCATCGCGTTTTCATGGGTGCAGGTCAGGCCGGACAAGTACCACAACACCGGCACCGGCCCGGATTTGGCCTGAGGCGGCAGGTAGATGGCAAAGGTCATCTCGCAATCACAGGTCTCGGACGGGTGGGAGTACACGGTCTGCTCCCCTCCGAAACTGCGATTTTGCGAGATGGTTTTCAGACCCATGTCAGTACTCCACGACCGCGCGGATCGATTTACCCTGGTGCATCAGGTCAAAGCCGTGGTTGATTTCATCAAGTGTCAGCTTGTGCGTGATCATGGGGTCGATCTCGATCTTCCCGGCCATGTACCAATCAACGATCTTGGGAACATCCGTCCGGCCCTTGGCACCGCCGAACGCGGTTCCGCGCCATGACCGGCCGGTGACCAGCTGGAACGGGCGCGTTGAAATCTCGGCGCCAGCAGGTGCCACACCGATGATGATGCTTTCTCCCCAACCTTTGTGCGCGCATTCCAAAGCGGTTCGCATCACGCCGACATTGCCGGTCGCGTCAAAGGTATAATCCGCGCCACCGCCGGTCAGTTCGACCAGATGTGCCACGATATCGCCGCTGACTTTCGAGGGATTCACGAAATCGGTCATACCGAAATGAGTCGCCATTTCGGCCTTGCCGTCATTCAGGTCGACACCAACGATCTGGTCACAGCCCGCCATGCGACAGCCTTGAATGACATTCAGGCCAATTCCGCCCAGACCAAAGACCACGCAGCGTGAACCAATTTCGACCTTGGCCGTGTTGATAACGGCCCCGATGCCGGTGGTGACGCCACAGCCGATGTAGCAAATCTTGTCAAACGGCGCGTCCTTGCGCACCTTGGCCAACGCAATCTCGGGCACAACGGTGTGATTGGCAAACGTCGAACAGCCCATGTAGTGATGGATGGGTGTCCCGTCCAGCATGCTGAACCGGGTCGTCCCATCCGGCAGCAAGCCCGCACCCTGCGTGGCACGTACTTTCTGACACAGGTTTGTCTTGGGATTCAGACAATATTCGCATTCACGGCATTCGGGGGTGTAAAGAGGGATCACGTGGTCTCCAACCTCAAGGCTGGTAACACCTTCCCCTACTTCCAGAACCACTCCGGCGCCTTCATGACCCAGAATTGCCGGAAAAATCCCTTCAGGGTCATCACCTGAACGAGTGAACTCATCCGTATGACAAAGACCGGTCGCCTTGACCTCGATCAGGACTTCACCTGCTTTCGGGCCATCCAGCTCAACCTCCATGATTTCCAAGGGTTGGCCTGCCGCCACAGCAACCGCCGCGCGTGTTCTCATCTCTGTCTTTCCTCCCATGGCACCGGAATCAACCGTAGTCCGGCAACTTGGGTCGAGTATGAGGGCGAGCGCCATGTTCAAACAATTAAGACAATGGTGTGTATTGGGTTGAATGGACTTCGCGCGCAGATTCCATGCATGATGTCCGCGTGGAGGAGAGCTGCGATGTCTAACGGCAAGCTAACACTTATGGCTCTGGCCTGGCTCGGCGCGGCTGGCCCGGGCCTGGCAGCGGATTTTTCCGACCCAACCTGGCCGTGCATCCAACGCAAGGTCGAGGACCTGTCGCTGGGCCTCATGTGGCCGTACCAGGTCCCTGACAGCGAAACCACCGAAGACAGTGCCGACATCGATGAAATTGCTGGCCTGTTGGCGCTGAGGCGGATCGACCTGGAAGACCTGCGGCCCCAGGTTGCAGAGTTTGCCGCGCGTCACAACGGCGATCCGGATATTCTGGGTCAGGTGTTCCAGCGCGTCTTTGACACCTTGTCCAAAAGACGCAAGCACATCATCGCGGGGATCGGAGAGTTTTCTCTGAAGCAGATCGATATGGCTGAAAAGATTGATCTGGCCCGGGTGGAAATGGAGCAGGCCCTGTCTTCCGACCCGCCTGATTATGACCGCATTGACGCCCTTGAGGAGCAGCTGGATTGGGATCAGCTGATCTACTCTGACCGTCAACGCTCGATCACCTATCTGTGCGAAACACCGCAAATCATCGAGCGACGCCTGTTTGCGATTTCGCAAATGCTGCAACAGTTGACCTCAGATCAAGGTTAATGCAGCGGCCTCTTGGCAAGGAGGGAAATATGAAACACCTACTGATCGTCTTTCTGACGCTGTCGCCCCTCTCGGCCCTTGGCCAGTCCCCGCTCAGCGGCGTTGACATGACTCTGCCCAAGATGACCCAGGCGCAAATGACCCGCGCCGACGTTGTTGCCCGGCTTGCGGCTGCTACGGCCGACGCCCCCGCAGATTTCACCCGGGTCTGGCTGAACAATCTCGACTTGTCCGGGTTGGATTTCAGCAATGCGATCCTGCGAGCGACGTCTTTGAACGGCGCCAATTTGTCGGGATCCACTCTGGACGGCGCGATTCTCAGCCAGTCCTGGATGATCGGTGCCAATCTTTCAGGTGCATCGCTTGTCGGGGCCGAGCTGTTCCAGACCCAGCTCAGCCAGGCGGATCTGAGCGATACGGATTTCACAAACGCCCGAACAGCCGCCGATTTTACCAAGGCCAACCTGAACCGGGCTGTATTCAAAGGGGCGGATTTTTCGGCCGACATGCGCAACCAATCCATGGGGCTTATGCGCGGCGTCCTGTCCTCGGCTCGTGGATCGGACGTGGATTTCACTGACGCGAAAATGTCCCGCGCCGATCTGGAATTCGCCAAATTGCCCAACGCAGATTTCACAAATGCCGATTTGTCGATGGCCACATTGGGCGGGGCCGACCTGACAGGGGCTACATTGTCCGGTGCCGATTTTACGAATGCCGATTTGACGGCAACGCGGCTGATTGACGTTCGGGGCGCAGATCAGGCCAATCTGGGCGCCGCGAAAAACCTGGATCGGGCTATTCGCTGACAGGGCTATTCCCATTCAAGTTCGGTGAATGCGACGGTCGCATTGCGCGGGTTGTAGGCGTCAAACAATTCCCAGTGCACCGCTTCTTCCTGAGCGATCGTTTCAACCGCATCGCCCAGTCGCTGACCACTGTCGATTGCTTCGCGCGTGTCTGTTTCCAGCACGTTCAAATAGCGCATCATATCCTCGGCACCTTCAGGCCACGCCAGGATCGGCCCACCGTGGCCCGGTACGATTTGGGTGACGTCAAGCCCGGTCATCTGTTTCAGTACGCGTTGCCAGCCGATCAGTTGACCATCCAATGCCGGGGTATGCCGGTGAAACACCAGATCGCCGGTGAACATGACGCCGGTGTTTGCATCCATGACGGTCAAGTCATTCCCGGTATGTGCCCGGGGCCAGGCCCGCAGGATCAGTTTGCGCCCACCCAGGTCGATCTCGTCCGTGGTTTCAACAGCAATGTCGACGGAAATCGGCCCGACACCCACATAGGCACTGTCGCCGATCGCGGCGCTCAGGCTTTCGACATAGTTGCCCAACCGGTCCAGCAGTGCTCTCTCCAGCCCCGCATGGCCGACAACCTGTGCACCTGAAAGGGCCAAAGGCTCTGTTCCCAATGTGTGATCGGGATGCATGTGGGTCACAATTACGTGACTGACTGGCTTGTCCGTCTCGGCCCGAATGGCCCGCCAGACGGCCTCTCCTATCCAGGGTGCCGTTCCCGTATCAATCACCGCGACACTGTCCTGGCCGATGACAAATCCGATATTGGACACATCGCCCAGATTGTCCGCGTCGGGTTCCGCTATCAAACCGCGATGCACGAACAGACCCGGCGCAGCTTCTTCAAATTCCAGTGCCTGACCAATGTGTTGGCAATAGGGCTCGCCGCTGCGCCAATCGGAAAGCAGCGGAGGAGTTGTTTTCAGCTTCTGCTCGCATTCAGCCTGTGATCGGGCCTCATAACCCGGCAAAAGCTGTTCTCTGCAAGGCTCTGTCGCAACCTGAGCGCATAGCAAAATCACGGCTTCAAACATAGCAGCCCTCCGACCGGAACATTGGCACAGATCTCTGCCAGAACCACCGCGCCTTTCGTCGGCATATATTTTCCTTGCGTTTTGTGGCACATTCTTGGCCACCGGTTGCCGGAGGAGACAACATGGCCAGAGCACTAGCACCCGTAGCAATCCTTTCACTTGCACTAGCCCTGCCTGCATGGGCAGAGCAGCCAATCAAAAATCCGCTGGTCGACAGCGAAACCTGGAAGGACCTGCAATACGATGTCGTGGGCGAGGCCCAGATCGGAAATGCGGACACGCTGCTTTCGCTCGACGCCCCGTACCGGGCGCATGATGCCGCAACGGTGCCCATCGTTTTGAAACAGCTTGATCCCGATGCCCGGATTTCCGCTGCCACTGTCGTGATCGACGAAAACCCGGCCCCGGTCGCAGGCGTCTTCAGCTTTTCACCAGCTATGGGTCAGTTGGATTTCGAGATGCGAGTCCGCGTGAACCAGTATTCGAATGTCCGCGTGATCGCTGAAACGCCTGACGGGCTTCATATGACCGGCCGGTTTGTCAAAGCATCGGGCGGCTGTTCGGCACCGGCCAGCAAAGACCCTGAGGTCGCATTGGCGTCCATGGGCAAGATGAAGCTGCGCAGCTTTGGGCAAGAGGCGCAGATTTCCACGCCGCGTCGAGAAGCTCAGATCATGATCCGTCACCCGAACTATTCCGGCCTGCAACGCGATCAGGTCACACAACTGTTCATCCCCGCGCATTTCATCGACCATATCGAAGTCTGGCAGGGGGAAGAGTTGCTGTTCACGATGGATGGCGGCATTTCGATCTCGGAAAACCCGGCCTTCCGTTTTGCCTATAACGACAACGGCTCGACCATGTTGACGGTCAAGGCAACGGATACCGAGGGCAACACGTTCGAGAAAGACCTGCCCAAAGCCGCGGCCAGCTGACGGACCAGACTGCGTTTATCGAAAACAGACAACCTCGGCTTCAGCCTGCGCCCGGCGCAGGTCGGCCACCATGTTTTCGGCCAGCACCGCACTTTTGAAAAACGCCATGCGCTCTCCCCCGACCCGACGCATCGACAGAACAGTTTCCGCCTGTTCATATTGCTCATACGGCAGGATCGAGGCGATCAAATCGATCGAGCATGAACACCTGTCCAGCATCTCGCGGGTTTGACCGTTGGTGACCATGCATGCAAACACGTAATCCGCGCGTGCCGCGGTCGGGTAGTCATTGAGCCGATCCGCGACGCTTTGTGCAGACGCTGCAATGGGCGCAACCAGACTGCCTGCGATCAGGGCTGCAAAGGTCATGCGGCCGCGTTCCCGAAATTGGCATGGCGTTTTCATTCGCGCCCCTCCTGCATTCCTTCAAACCGCATTTCCGATCGATAAACAGCCGCGCCGTCACGTTCGGAAACAGCTTCCGCCACGAGGCTCAGATACCAGCCGGGGACCTCTTCCGACACCGTGACGCGAAGAACCAGGTCTGCGAACCCTTGCATCCGGTCGCGGTTCGGATCCTCGGCGAATGGGCGCAGGACAATGGTCTGAACGGGAATGGTTCTGCCATCGATCGCCGCCTCGCCCTCGACGATCTCGGCAGGTTGAACCAGCGCATCTTTGATACGGTTTCGGATATAAAACGGGCTACCTCCCGCGGACTCGGCCATATCCCGGATGGCGCTTTCATAGAAAACCATGATCATCGGATTGCCGACGCTGGCCGGAAAAACACCCATGGCGCGGTGTTTGTCGTCTTGGCGGAATTCCAGATGGGCCATCTCGTTCCCGTCATCCGAAAAACTCAGAGAGATAAGACCGGTATCACGTTCCGCCGTGTCGGGCCTTATCCGGTTTGTGACGGTACGCTGATAAATCAATTCCTTGTCACGTTCGATTGTGTCCAGAACGCCATTTTGGAACAGCAAATCATAGGCTTGCTCGGCATCGACCGATGCCGCGGAAACCGAATTCAAACTCAGAAACAAAACGGCGATACCGCAAAAAAGCCTTCTCATGGTTTTGTCCTCCCCGCGATGAGAGTATGGGCTAATCGCCCCATGTCACCGCCGACTTTTGTCGGTATTGAGCGGTTGCGTGTGCAAAGCGTTCTGAATCTTCCAGATGATCAAAGACCGGAGCCGCGGCAGTTTGACTGGTTTCGCCATCACCGAAATCTCATGCCGCAATCCGTCTTTGCGCAGGGCTTCACTGCGATCAGCGGTGATCAGGATTGCCGGAACTTGGGTCTGCGTCATCTCTCGGATCCGGTGAATTGCATGAACACCGGTTTCCCCATCATCCAATTGATAGTCGGCCAGAATGATATCCGGCGGCATGCCAATGTCTTTTATGAATTGCATCGCTTCCTTCGGCGACCGGGCCGGCAGAACACTGGCACCGTTCTGTTCCAACCACTGCGTTGTCCCAAACAGAACATCACGGTCGTTTTCGATCACCAGAATGATGAAATCCAGCGGCACGTCGCCCGTGTTGGCCAGAAGATCCAAGGGTTCGATGGTGCTTGGCCCGGTTTCGACCCTGTCCATTTCTATGCTGAACACTGAACCAACGCCAGGTTTGGACCGCAGCGAAAGCTTGTGACCCAACAGCCGGCAGGCGCGGTCCACGACGGACAAACCCAGGCCCATGCCGGAACCCAGTGGCACGTTTTCGGCCCGCGTGAATTCCTCGAACACGCGTTGCTGATCTTTGCGTGCGATCCCGATACCCGTATCCCAGACTTGCAAAATGACCTTGTCGCCGCGCCTGCGACACCCCACCAGAACCCGACCGCCCGGTTCGGTATACTGGATGGCATTCACCACCAGATTCTGGATCGAGCGCAACAGATAGATCGGATCGGATTTCACGATTTCCGAACACGGAACCACATCAAGCCTCACGTTCTTGTTCTCGGCCACCAGCGTTTGATCGCCCTGTATCCCTGCAATCATCGTAGCGAGGCTAACTTCCGTGGGTGAGACCGTGTCCGGATCGGTAGTTTCGAGCCGCGAAATATCCAGCAATGAGTGCAGCAGTTGTTCAGCAGATCCAAAGGCACCGTCCAACCGCTCCATCATCTCATGAAGCTCGGTCTCACGCGTGATCTCCAGCAGGGTCGAGATCATGAGTTTTGCGGCATTGATCGGCTGAAGCAGGTCGTGGCTGGCTGCCGCAAGAAATCGTGTCTTGGAAGAAACCGCAGCTTCGGCGCGTTCCTTTGCGATCCGCAGCGCCTCTTCCACCCGCGCTTTTTCTTCGTATTCCTGAACCAGCTTGGCGTTGGCATGGGTCAACTCTGCCGTGCGTTCCATAACCCGGTTTTCCAGGGTTTCGGTCGCGCGTGCTTCAAACGTCACGTCTTTCAGTTCGACCAGAAAACCACCATCCGGCAGTTGGTTGACCTGAATGTCCAATACGCGGTCTGATCCGTCGCGCACACGTTTGCGCAACCAGCCGCGGCTTTTCAGCTCGTATTGCCACTTGCCGATCCTGAGTTCATCATCGGCCTTGATCAGCCCACGCGTCCGCATCAGATCCAAAAGCGTTTGCACTGGCATGTTTGCCTGCAAGACGGATAGCGGCAGGTTCAGTATTTCCCGGAACCGCGCGTTGTGCATCATGATCTTGGTATCTGATGAAAACGTGCAAACGCCTGAGCTCATGTTTTGGAAAACCGCCTGAAGGTAGTCCTCCTGACGGTCAATCAGGGTTTCTTTCTCATCGCGGTTCCTGCGAACAACGGATGTGATGTCGGTCAGCAGAATGACCACATTCTGAGGCGACGTGTATTGTGCGCTGAGTTGATACCAACGATCCCCACGCAGTTCGATCACGTCGCTGGACACCATCCCGGTATGACAATTGCGCTCAAGCGTATCCAACATTTTCGATATTCCGTGGTCGGACGATACGAACTCGGGACTGTTCTGTACCAACAGAAAAAACCGACCCAGGCTGAGGCCGGGCCCGACAACGTCAGACATATCCGGGAAAATCGCCTGAAACAGCTCGTTGCACAGGTTCAATTCGCCATCCGTGAACAGCGCGAACCCTTCTTCCATGGAAGACAAGGCCCTGACGAGGCTCTTCCGGGTTTGTTCGCGTTCGTACCTGGCGCTTTCAAGTTCGGTGGTCGCGCGTTCCAGATCGCGACTCTGCTCCATCACCTGCTGCTGCAACTCTATCGCCGACTGAAACGCCAGGAAGGCGGACGGACCCACATCTTTCTGGCGGTTGGCGCGCCGCATCAGCGCGTCGATGATCTTGGCCTGTTTGGATATCTGGATCTCTGGCGGGTCGTCTGGATTCAGCATGGTCAGCTCAGGTCCCGCTTCTCGGGCTCAAAGAAAGCGACCCCCACAAAGGTCTGGTTCATATGTACGCCGGATTGCTGTTCTCCGTAGGTGTTGAAGCCAACCACCCGGTGAGATTGCAGAACATCCGAAACCTGTTTGCTCAACTGTTTCTGTTCGATTTCGAGTTTCCGCAGAATACAGTCGAATCCAAGAATGAAATCCGGGGCGGTTCCGGTGTTGTCGCGCACATTCAGCCCGGCTTCGAGCGTTTCAATGATCTCCTTCCCGCGCCCCAGTGTCATGATCAGGCCGTCATCGATCGCCGCGAGAAAAGACAGGGATCCCCCCTCCATCGGTTCACGAATGGCACGTACGTAGTAATTGAGGTTCTGCCTGAGAAGCAGAGGGTTTTCCGCAAATACCAGCGGCGACAGATCTTCGGCCGCGCACCCGACCAATCGGGCATATTCCTGCGCCGCCGGCGCCCCGTTGATCTCATAGACCACACGTTCTTCCGGGTTGGCGTCGGTGATGATGATCTCGGACCCGATGGGCAGGAAATGATCAAAACCGATACCCTGAAAACCAAGGTTGGTTTCAATCAACAACAGGACGGCAGCATTGTTGTGCGCCTTGCCACCGTGAAAAACGAACGTCTCTTCATATTGAAGGCCATCCCCGGCAGAGCCGCCGAATATCGGCAATCCATCCAGAACGGTTTCCAGCGTTGAGACCAGCAAGTCCTCCTGCTTGGACAATCCATCCGTAAACACCAGTGCCAGCCTGTTCCACCCCGCCGTGTGGCGGAATCTTTCGGCCAGTCGCTGGGCTGCGGCAGCGATTTCCGTTGAATTGAGCGGTCTGAGCGATTCGAACAAAACGGACGAGCATCGAAAGTTGGACTTCGGAAAGGCCAGCAGCAAAAGCGCATGCGATTCATAACCCGAACGCGTGATTTGTCCTGCGGTGGTGCAGCCGAAGACAGGAACACCCGCAAGTCTTTCGTTCAGGCAACGCGACACTTCCACTGGATCAAGAGTGCTGGGAACGAAGGCCAGGACAAAGCAGGACGACAGACTATCGATTTCCGCGCAGGCTTCTTCAACGGCGGTCGTCGGGTCCAAATCATCGGAACGGCCAATCGCAATGAAATTCGGTTCATGCTCCAGATCCCGCATGTGCCCCCCCTAGTGTTGAAGAAAGGATTTGACCTCCGGCTCGTGTCGCGACTGTCTGGCGACAACCGAGTCGACCAGAACAGCGGCCTGGGTCCGGTTGCGCACCCCAAGGCGGCGCAGCAAAGCGGTGATATGCGCCTTGACCGTCGCTTCTGCCAAAGACAGCTCATAGGCAATCTGCTTGTTGGATTGGCCCACGCAGATAAGCTTGAGAATCTTGACCTGCTGCGGCGTCAATGATGAAAGCTCGGGGCTGGACTGGTAGACGGTGCTTTCGGAGGGCTTCAGCTCTTCGACCCGGCTGTATTCGGTGGGTACGTATCTCCGCCCAGAGGTGATCTCCTGAATGGCGTGTTTCAGGGTTTGCGCCGGCGTGTCTTTCGGCAGAAATCCCATCGCACCGTGGTCCAGCAAAGATCTTACCAGCTCTCCGGATGCAAGGGACGATATCACCAGAACCGGGGCATTCGGACAGCGCTGCCGCAGCTGCTGAAAACCCGATATACCCGTCACGTCCGGCAATTTCAGATCGAACATGATCAGATCGGGCTTGAAGCCTGCGCCAAGTATCTCGATTGTCTGCTTCAGCGTGTTGGCTTTTTCAATTCGGCAGTTCTCGAAGCTCAACTGCAACGCCGCGGCCAACGCATCGCTGAACAGCGGATGATCATCCACGATAAGCACGCTGGACACCTGGTCCACCGGTTTAGGACATCCCGCAATGTGCATTGCTTCTCCTCCAAAAGGAAAAGTACAGCATTTCCAGATCAGTTCAACTGTTTCGTTTTGATACTAGCGAAAGATACCATAGATAACAAAAGCTTGATGACTCAGATGACCTAATTCTTGAGGAAACTTCTGGCAAACTCCTTCAAATCAGGCTTTGCGGCCTTGGGATCGAAATACTGCCTGTCAAAATCTTGCACGTGTTTGAGTCGACTGGATGAATGGCCGTCGCGGTGCAGGATGGCAGAAGCCGCTTGCCGCAGCCTGTCTGCGCGACCAGCCCCGGCACTGCGCCGCAATTCTCGGGCCAACGGATCGAAAATACCAAAGCGTTGCAGTGCCCTTGAAGCGGCCAGTTTGTGACCGGACATGCCCAATACCAAACCGGCCAGAAAAACAACACTGGCGATTGCGGCACCTTGCCAACCCAACAGCTTTGCTGGTGGGGCATATTCCTCCGATCTGTCGGGGCCTGCCTCTTGGACAACCGTGCCGTAGGCAATGCGCTGCGGCGAGATGATGACCTCTCGGGTTTCGCGGATCACAGTGTCAAAATAACTGAATTGAAGGGGTTCAACGATGCCGGACGTGTCGTTCGAAGGGCGTATGGTCCAGCGCCAGAACGCATAGGTGACCGGCCCTTCCGGGGTCAGTTCGACAAGCCTTTTCTCAGGATGTGCGAAGATCAGGGCCGAAGGCGATGTCAACTCAGGCATGGGCGGCATCATCTCGGGCGTCGCGCCCAGGGCTTCCAGTCGAATGACGCGCAAGACCCCCTCACCCGGTGCAAGTTGATCCGGCGCATTCGACCACTGATCCGAAATCTGCAACCTGCGAACCGGAAACCACCAATCCTGCGTGGCCGGGGCTTGCGCCACCTGAATGGTCAGCGGCTCTGACTGAATCTCATGTTCGAACCAGTCGTCGTTTTCGTCTGTCAGGGTCAACCTGTGCACAAACGGACCAATTGAAAGCTGGCCTGCCTCGACAGGATAGATCGCCATACGTCGGGTAAACACCTTGTATTTCCGACCATTGATCCTTTCTTCCGACCAGCTGTCCGGCCCCAGCTGCGCCCAGCTGAACCCATCCAAGTGGGGCTGGATCAGTTCTTCGCGCGTGATGTGCCGACGATAGACACCCCGGATCGTCAACAGCACCATCTCGCGGGTGAACGGAACGGGGGCATCGTCTGCAATGGTAACCTCTATCGACGCCTCGGACGGCAGCACTGTTTTGGACTGCGCCAAAACCTGCATCGGAAGTGCAACAAGAATCAGGACCAGCCACTTCATTCCGGGTTCTCCGCTTCTGGCGGCGAAAGACCAAGCTTTTCCCGGCGCTTGTGTTCGTGTGCGATCCGGGCCGCCATGAATTCACCCGGAACGTCGGACAGCTGATTGAGCCAGCGCAGATCGGCAACCATGAACTTGTCATCAAAGATACGGCGCACGCCCAGTTGCCCGCGGCTGTCCAATTCCGCCAGTCCCAGCATCGTGTTCGCGTTCGTGACCTCACTGCCGGTTCCCGCCGCCCGCGCATTCCCGCGCGCGACAAAACTGTCGGCCTTGGGCCCGGAATTGCGTTCGGGGAAAAGACCCAAAGCCTCGGGGTCGATCTGCTGCCCCGCGTAAAAAGCGGCCAGCAGATCGAAATTCGCCTGAGCATCCAGGTTTCCTTTGGCCATGGCCCGATCATAGGCTTCCAGCGCGGCGGCCAATTGGCCGGTCCGGGCGTAAGCATTGCCAAGGTTGTACTGGTTCCCGGCGTATTCGAAAGCACTGGCTGCTTTGTCAAAAACCCCGGCACGGTAGAAGGCAACACCTTGCCAGTCAGGGTCGGAAAACAGCTTTGCAGCCATTGGATACAGACCGATTGCCAATGCGACGCGGCCAAAGGGGGCAGCGCCACCCAGCGCAAAGGCAAAAGCAATACATGCGGCACCTGCAATCGCGAACCACCTCATGCCTCTTCCCTCCAGAACAAAAACAGCAGGGGGAACAGTGCGAAGAACAACAGGTACCGTCCCAGATCGTGCCAGAACAGCACCGGATAGTCCGCCCGTTTCAAGCGGGTGGCGGCATCATCTGCCAGCCAATTGGCCAGATCATCTGACTGGTCCAAAGTGAAGACGGCACCCCCGCCGAGCGCGGCGTGAGTTTGGATTTGCGCAGTCGGAGGGTGAACTGAAACCAAAGACACACGTGCCCCTCGTGTGGCAAGCGATGCGACCCCCTGCAATGAGGGTGATCCAAGCCCGTCCCCGTCAGAAAATAGGACCACGTCCCCGGCCAGGATGCCCGCCTCTTCCATCCGCTGCAACGCCAAAGCCAGTGCGCGTTCGGGTCGCGATCCCTTGTCCGGAACGGTCTGCCCATCGATGAGCGAGAGCGTTTGACCCAATTGGCGGTGATCGGTTGTCATATCCGTGGCGACATAGGCGTCGCCTGCGTATACGATGATGCCGCCGGGGCGGGACCCAAGCGCACTGACACCCAAACGCCCCATGCTCAGCACTTGCGGCCAGCGGTCGCCCTCCGCCACGCTGTCAGATGCATCCACAAGGAACAAAACGCCATCCAGATTGCGATAGGTCTGCGCGTCGCGCCGTTCGATTGCCGGGCCGGTCAGAGCAATTCCAATGATCCCGGTGGTCAGCAGCAACGCGGCCGGTTTGAGCGGAAAGGAGCCGCCTTCGATGCGGCCAATCGCGGCCATCGCCTGGACAAGCTGCGGTTCGGTAATCTTGTCCCAGGCTCCGAACCCTCCGGCGCGGGAAAGCAACCACCACCCTGCCCCGCAGACGACGGGCAGCAAAAGCCCCCAGACCGGTCTGAGCAGGGTGACATCCAGCTCAATCATCACGCTTGCCTCCACGCCGCCAACAGGGCAAGTGCGGCCGCCATTGCTGCGGGCCAGGTCCAAAATGATCGGTAGACCTCGGCCGTAAGGCCCGCGCTGTCCGTCGCCTCCAACCGATCCAGTGCCTGTGTCACTTCAATAAGATCATCGGTGGTCTTGACGCGAAATGCTTCGCCGCCGGAAATTTCGGCAATGGCGCGCAGGGTTGTCGCATCGACGACGCCGCGCTCACCAGGTTCGGCGCTTTGCAGGTCTTTTGGACCCAGAGCAATCGTATGGACCCGCACCCCCATCTCGGCCGCCAGTTCGGCCACGCCACCGGGGTTCGTGGCGCCCGCGTTGTTCACCCCATCCGACAACAGAATGACGACCCGCGACGCCGCCTGGCTGTTGGCCAGGCGCTTCAAAGCAAGGCCCAGACCATCGGAGATGTTTGTCGCACGGCCCGAGATACCGATCGTGGCCTCTTGGATCCGTCGCGCGACAGCCTCGGTATCGAAAGTGAAAGGCGTGGCGAAATAGGCTTCGGACCCGAAAACAATCAAGGCCACCCGGTCGCCGGCGCGGCGTCGGGCAAACTCGGATCCAACGCGGGTCACCGCCTCCAAACGGGTGACCGGGCGCCCGTCGAGATGAAAATCATCCCGCACCATCGATCCCGAAAGATCCAGAACAATCGCAAGGTCCCGTCCGGACACTTTCAAAGCGCTGACGGGTTGCAGTTGGCGCGGACCGGACAGTGCAAAAATCGTGAGCGCCCAAATGATCCACAAAATCAGGAGGTCCGCCAAAACCCGGGTCCTGGCCTTAACCTGTGGGCTGGCCGCCATAAGCATTCCGCCTATGCGGTCCGGGACTGGGAACCCCCGCTCGAAAACCGGCCGCGGTTTGACCAAACGCATGATGACAAGAGGCAATGGCAGCGCCAGCAAGACCCAGGGGTCAGCAAGTTCAAACACGACCCGCGACCTCCTCTTGCAGGGTCTCCAGATCCGGTTCACCGCCGGGTTGGTAAAGATCACCCGTCAACTCTGCATAACGCTTCGGATTCTGAGCGCGCAGTTTGTGCAAAAGAGCCACCCTGCGGCGATCCACGGACCACCCCGGTTGTTCGGCAGACTGATCAGATGGACCCAGCTGTATGTTTGCTGCGGTCCTGATGCTCAGCAACCGCAGGATGGCGACACAGCCAACCGAGGCCAGCGCCGCGATACCAAGAACAGCCGCGTATTCCGCGACTGCCCCGCCTGCGGCCTCGGCGGGCAAATGGATATCCCGCAGGCTGGCCAACATCGTGGCTTCAGAGAGTGCTTTCTCACTCATGCCACATATCTTGCCGCGAAAACCGACGAAATGCGACGAGAGGTTTGTTCGACCGGGTCACTGGCATTCAGGACAAGCGCAGGATGTGTTGCCACCTTCTGAAACGCAAGTTCACCGGAAGGCTCTGCCTGGGCCAGATAGACCCGCTTTTTCCGCCCATCAGAAAGGCGGAACGGATACCAGCCTTTGGGCATCTCGTGCGCTTTGCTTTCGGTCACAAGCAGCAGTCTGGGGTTGCGGCGATGATTGAGCCGGTCCAGCACGTCCGAAAAGCCGTCTCCCTGCTGATCGAAGCCAGACGCTATGATAATCTCGGCGCCAGTCGGCGTCAGGCGCTCAACGCCGACAAGTGCCTGTTCCAGTGCCCAGCTTTCATCCTCACCCTTTTGCAGCCCGGTCAGACTGTGCGCGTGGGCCTGAACCATGCCACCGATCACATCCAGCATCCCGCGCGTTTTTCCGCGCAAGGGTACGATGACGGGTGCGCCGGTGGTAAGCGCCAACAGACCAACACGGCCGCCGCTTTCAACCATGAACCACCCGATCAGGGTCAGGGCTTCGGCGGCAGCGACTGACAGAAACGCCCGTCGGAGGCCCCAGAACATCGGTGCACGAAAATCCGCAACCAACAGGGCGACGCGATCCTGTTCCTCCTGAAACTGCCGGATATGCAAACGCCCCGTGCGGGCGGTTGTACCGCGATCCAAATGACGAATGTCATCCCCGTCCACGTATTCGCGTACATCTGCAACCTCGACGCCCTGCCCGCGTTTTCGGGTCAGAAATCCTCCGGGCAGGGCCGTCATTGTCGGGTTGCCGTGGTCGGTCAATGCGATATGCCGCAATGCAATCAAAGCCTCGGTCGTCAGGCGAACCCCCGCATGTGCCAGTACCCCCGTCACAGCGGCTCGACCGCATTCAAAATGTCGGCCACCAGCTCGCGCGGCTTTTTGCCATCTGCAACGGCTCTCCAGGTCAGCACCATGCGGTGGGCCAGCGCATCGGGCGCGACGGCGGCGACATCTTCAGGCAGGGCGAAATCCCGACCGCGCAGATAGGCGCGCGCGCGCGATGCCGAGGCCAGGGCCAATGACCCACGCGGCGAGACTGCGTGCTCGACAAAATCGGCAAACGGGCCTTCACGGGTCGCAAGCACAAGCCGGACGATATAGTCCCGCAGCTCTGGCGCGATGTGAACCGACTGCGCCTCGGCACGGGCAGTCTTCAGCTCTTCAAGCGTCATCTGCTGCGCGACCGGCGGCCCATTCCGTGTTTCGGCGATGACCAGATCGAGGATTTCGCGTTCCGTTTCCAGATCCGGCAATGTCAGTACGACATGCAGCAGAAACCTGTCCAACTGCGCCTCGGGCAAGGGAAAGGTTCCGTCGTGTTCAATGGGGTTCTGGGTCGCCACGACCAGAAAGGGATCCGGCAGGGCATAGGTTTCATTTCCAACCGTAACCTGATGTTCTGCCATGGCCTCCAGCAAGGCGGACTGCACCTTTGGCGGCGCGCGGTTGATCTCGTCAACCAGCACCAGCGTGTGAAACACCGGCCCCGGAACAAATTCAAAGCGGCCTTCCTGAGGCTGGTAAACCGGTGTTCCGGTCAGATCGGACGGCATCAGGTCAGGTGTGCATTGAATGCGGGCAAAGCCGCCCTCGACAGCGTTAGACAGCCATTTGACCGCTCGAGTCTTCGCCAGACCGGGCGGACCTTCTACAAGAAGATGGCCACCTTCCAGCAGCGCGATCAAAAGAGAGTCCACCAGATGCGCGTGACCGATAAGCCCCTGCGACAGATACGCGGACAATCCCGCAATGGCGCGTGGCGGGTTTTCAGGCCTCGTATCCATATGTCCTCCCATAGCCTCTGAGGGCGCGTTGCCTCCGCTCAGGCTACCCGGAGTCACCCGCCCGACAAAACACGTCAGATGGTATTACCTGGCCACACGAACCGAATTGGTGCAGCCTTCATCAAAAAGGGCTGCAAATCTGGGATTGGCCAGGGTTTCATCCGTCTGCGCCCATAGGCGGTCATATTGGGCGTCAATGTAATCGATAAAGCCGGGGTCAATGGTTTGATCCACCGGGGATTGCGCGACAGCATGCATCATGAAGACGTCAAACGCACAAAGACCGCTTGGGTTCGAATCCAGCAATGCGCGCATGAAGTCGTGCGAACTCCAAGGCAGGCGCTGCAAGTTTACCGGCGTTTCCTGCAATTTGGACAAAAACCCTGACGATTTGTCATACAGCAGGATGTCCATGCCGAAGGTGAAGGACTGAAACAGCTCTTCCAGCAGAATCGATTTGTGAAAATCTCTTTCCAGCTTGCTGGGTCGATCATGCGCCGGTTGTTTCACCACGATATGGGTCCCCTGCCCCCGATGACCAAAAAAGGTCTGTGCCATCGCCGGTGATGTCACCACATAGGTCCGACCCGCAGGCAGTCCAAGCTGGTGGAGCTCACTGAGCCAGTCGATATCTGCGGAAAGGTCCCGGTTGGGAGGGTACCCGGAATACAATCGCAAAACCACGGTTCGACCGGTCCCACAATCCCGCGCAGATGGGCCAGCGTACCGCATGGGTGTCGGGTGGCCGAAGCTGTGTTTCAGCAAAGCCCGAAAGGTATCAAGAACGACAAGCGTTTGCGGATGCGGTTTTTCACCGACCAGGCACAAGGCTGCACCGGCCTGATCGCGGCCATTGATGTGAACGGGTATCGCCATATCACGGCCCAGCATCGTGGACCGCAGCTCATACCCCCATCCTCTTTGTGCAAGTTCGATGTAATCGTTCTTTTCTGCACAAAGCGCGCCTGCAAAAGCGACGATCGCCAATACTTGCAATAACAGATAGCGCATTCTGCCCCTCTCAAAGTGACGCGCATTGTATCCGGGATACGGGTCTCTCGCAAAATTCTTTGAAATCCGCCTGGATGGGAATGGCGATCCGCCAAGCCCGCCGGTCGAGAAACCTGCGGAACCGGGCAGCGCGGCCCGGCGTGAATTGAACTTTGCCTGCCATGTCGACCAAGTCCATTCCCGTCATGGCAGACAGCCTGGCATCGACGCACCTGGACCAAGGTTGGCGTGATGAACAACTTGATTTGGTTGGCCGCCGTGCAGATGGCTGCTCGGGGATCGTGGCCATGGTGCACGCTGATTCCGGACTGCACTGCATGACCAGGGAATATGCGCCTGCGTCACCCGCATTGCGATCGTCCATTATTGGTTGTGGACCCTGCGCCCAAGCCAAACCCGTGCGCCGAACCGATTTGGTGCGTTCAGGATTTCACATCACACCCCGGTTTTGCGTTGTTCGGTTGAATTAGGTGCCCCGAAATCGCGAAGATGCAAATCCCCTTCCCGGCTTTGTGTGCAAAAAATGATAATTTTGCACACTACTTTCGAATGCGACTCGAATCTTATAATCCATGATAATTTTTCTTATCACATGTAATTCTTGTGACGAGACTGCGCGCGCTGAACAACTGTCATGTCACCCGTGTTCCCACATCACATATTGCAAGCTGCAATCCCGAACCGGCTTCGAGTCCCCTACCCTGACCTGAAGGCACGAACCGGGACAAAACGCCGTGATGCGTGGCCCCGACAACATTCCTCGTAACGGGACGTTTCTGAACCAACGTCAATGACAGAAGCCACATGCGCCGTTCTCAAGCCCCTGCCGCGCCGGTGACAGGACACTGGCTTCAGGCAAGAAGACTCAGGGGGGACTCATGGGCAGGTATCCTTTGTTGAGAACGCCCAGGCTTTGCGACAAGACAAAGGCGCCGGATTCGACTGGCGCCTTTTCTCGGAGCTTCAAACCAAATCTTACCCGTGGGTAAGATCATCTTCCTCGGGAAGAGCATCGATGAAAGCAGCTATTGCCGCCTCAAGTTTGCTGCGATCAACACGTGTAAAGTCCAAATCATATCTCAACTCAATCCGACCACTGGATGCCGAGCACTTGGCGATCCCTGCCCGCCCAGATACCTGAAACGTGGTCTTCGCACGCCGTGGTTTACCGGCGCTTTCAACCGGAGCCTTCTTTGCCACGCTTGTTTCCTGTGCACCCAGAAAAGACCTGAGGATAGCAACTTCCCGCGCTCCGTCACGGTCCGGCTCGCTCATGACTGCGGCGCTCACCTGGCGCACCAGACCCGGTGTTGCGTCCAGCTTGCGCTTCAGCTCTACGCCTACGTTGCGTGGAATGTCGTTCGGATGTTTCAGAACCTTGTCCAACATCATCAGCAAACTGGCAAACGATCTAATATAGCTCCGCTTTGTGTAACTGGCGGATTTGAACAGCGTGGAAACCGCCTTGTCTACATCCGGGCAATCATTTGCCGGGTCTTCGGCATACGCGCGTGCCAAAGCACCCATTTCAGCAAACGAGATATCCTTGCGGATCAGGTTCTCATCCACCATGCGCCGGTAGCTGCTGTCGAGATCGCCCGCCTCTGAAATACCCGCTGGAATTCTGGCATAGGACTCGTCTCCCGTTTCCTCGTACAAGGCCCGATAGGCAGACAGGCGCCGCATCCCCTGGATCAGTTCAAATCGTCCATCTGTGCGGCGCTCAAGTCGGATGGGGTTGGACAATCCAATTTCCTGAATTGACGCCTTCAACTCGTCCAGCTCCGGATCCGGCCCTGGTTTGCGATCCCGCGTCAACTTTTCAAACAGAATGTCACCCAATGCCACGCGTTCCGTCACCAGGCCTTCGGAACGCAGCCGCACAAGCTCATGCGCAAGACGATCGTTTTCTGCGCGGATGGACTCTTCCGTCGATTGCTGGTCGCGCAGCGCATCGGCATTTTCCGAAATGGCCGCAGCCATCGGTCCGCGCCGCTTTTCAAGAACCTTGTCCGGAACCTTGCCGACAGGAATGTCATCCATTGCAGGCAGGTCGATATCAAACATTCTGCGCTTACGGCTCATGCGTCATCCTCCAGCTTGTCCCAGGCAGAAAGCATCACACCCCGGAATTCCTCGTAAACATTGTCAAAGGTCGAGCGGGCCCGACGCCAAGTTTCGCGGGTCATCTCGCGATAGTCCATCTCATAAACCGAACTCAGAAAGCGGCCGGATTGTTCGACCGCGCGGGTCATTTCAACCGGGTGCTGGGCGACGTGGTCCCCGAAAACCTTCTGAAAGGCATCGAACATTGCCAGATGCAAGGCGTTGCCCGGCTCGTACCGTGTAAGCAGGAACCGCAGTTCGCAGAAGGTTTTGGGAAGACCGATCTTACCCGTGGGTAAGGTTTTGTCGAACCCGTAGGCCAGGTCCTCCAAAGCTTCTGCCAGCTGACCGATAAAGGACGTGGTCGAGTCATATTCCCAGTATCCCGGGCCAGACGGGATGTACAACATGTCCGCCGCGAACACCGCGTTCATGGACTGATACCCAATGGCCGGCGGGCAATCGAACAGGATCAGGTCATAGGCGTCGTCAGGGATTTGATCCAGATACCGGGACACCGCTGCAAAGAAAGACCACTCAGGGTTCAGGTGGCGATACTGTGCCGAGGCAAATTCGACGAAGGCCGCGTTCGCACAGGATGGGATCGCATCGATGGTCGACCATGACGTCCGTCTGATGAAATCGCTGATCCGCAGATCTCCAAGCCCCATATCGGTGATCGCCGGGGGCAGTTCCCGGTGGGGCAGGGCGGTGCCGGACTCGGCCGCGGCGGGCCGATTGTTCATGCGCTCGGTCTCGCGGATTAGGTCACGGGCCATGATCCCCCAGACAGTATAATCCTCTGCGACATCGGTCAGGCCCATGGAATGGCTCAGCGTGGCCTGCGGGTCGAAGTCAACGACAAGAACACGGTACCCATCAAGCGCCGCAGCATGCGCAAGATGCAACGCCACCGTTGACTTGCCCGCACCGCCCTTGAAGTTCGCCACGGCTGCGCGAATGGCCCGCTTGCCCTCGGGACGCGGCGGCATGAGGGATTTGCGATTCACCTTGAGCCTCCGACGCAACTCATTCACTTCCTCCAGGCTGAACCAGCGCTGCCGCCCCTCGGGCTCAACCTCGCCACCGGGCAGCGACGGATCAGCGGCCAGCTTTCCGCGAAAGGTTGACTGGTTGACCCGGAAGATCAGCTCGGACACCTCCCAGCTCGAAAACCGGCGGAGTGTCTTCTCCATCTCGGGGCTAAAGGTCTGCTGACGAATCCACCCCTGGAGTTTGAGAGATTGATTGCGCAATGCATTCAGGTCTTCGTGCGTGTACATGCCTCATGTCTCTTTGTTTAGAACGTAAATTTCTGTTCGTTTCTTATTTACGCCCGATTTGCGCTTTACGCAAAAGAAAATATGATGAAACTCAAATCTTACCCACGGGTAAGAAAACAAGGCCCAGCAAGGCCATCGCCGATTCGGCGGCGCACAGGATGAGGGGTGACGATTCGCAACAGGCCCTCAACCGTATTTAGGGGGGCAATCTTCCTGGATCGACGATATATGGGGGGACATAACAGGCTGTTAAGGGGTCACCCTGAATGTCCCCCATCACCAATACTTCACCAGATTTCTTTTATTTTTTGATCTGGATTGGCGCAGTTTTCTGACCGGTTTCAGACTCTTCTTGACAGAATCGAAGCTTTGGACGCTAATTAGGCCAAGATGACGAAAAGCGTTGGCAAACAGCGCAAGATCGGCGGGACACACCCGTCTGAGGCAGACAGAGCGGTGAGAACGGGTATGCAGCTGGCTAAACCGGTCGGGCGAAATGCGGCGGCCTTAAAATATGATATACTATCTGCGCTCACCATTTATGCGTTGTCGGGTGACAAGCATCGACAGCGCAGCGTGCTGCGTATCATCGCATTGATTACGACACGGTATAACTGGCAAAACAACGAATTATCGATTGGGCGCGAAGAAATTTCGCGCCTTTGGGCGGTGAATGAAAGGACTGTAAAGCGCGAAATGGCCAGATTTCGCGCATTAGGTTGGGTAACGGTCAAACGGCCTGCTGCACGGGGCCGGGTCGCGGTCTATGAAATCGACCTCAAACAGATCATGATCGATACGCAGGAGGTCTGGCCGATCATAGGTTCCGATTTCCAGGCCCGGATGAGCGAGGATTCCGAGCCCGTTACAAATGTCGTGCCTTTCGCGGCAAAACCCCCGGGGCCTGAAATCAACACCCCCGAAGCCAAGCCCGAGGATATCTGGTCGCAGGTACAGTCAATTCTTCACGGGCGCGATCCCGAGTTGTGGGCGAGTTGGTTCCAGCATCTGTCCGAGTCGGAAAGGGCAGGGGGGCGCGTCATACTGGTTGCACCCTCGCGGTTCATGGCTGATTACATTGCACAGAAATGGACGGCACGATTGCTGGCCGCCTACAGCCGCGTCGATCCCAGTATCAGAACGGTTCAAGTAAACGCAGCCGATTGAGGTTGCGAGGTGCGCAGCACGGCCGAGCAAAGGATGCGTCATGATCAACCGAGATTTCCAACCATTTCGGGTCGAACAGTTCCTGTCCGAAACGGAACACGGGGTGGTCTTCAATTTCTCGGAAAGCGGTGTTCATCCCATGTCGTTGCAGGGATTGATGGATCTTGCCCGGATTGATCTCGACGCTCTGCTGACAACGATGATTGATTACCCGCAAGTCAATGGAAAGCAATCCCTGCGCGAAACCATCGCAGGCTTGTACCCGGGGGCCTCGGCGGATGGGGTATTGGTCACGGTCGGGGCAACCGAAGCGAACACGCTGGTGGCCAACACCTTGTTGGAGCCCGGCGACAATGTTGTGTGTTTCCGACCGACCTATGAGCAGATTTTAGGAAACGCCGCCAATCTCGGCAACGAGGTGCGCTGGGTCGATCTGATCGAATCCGCAGGGTGGGGCATTGACGCAGAGGCGCTGGAGCGGGCCATCGATGACAGGACCCGCATCATCCATGTGGTCAATCCGAACAATCCAACGGGCCGTATTCTGACCGAAGCGGACCGCGCGCGTATCGTGTCGGCTGCCGAGCGCGTTGGTGCCTGGATCGTTTCGGACGAAGTTTATGCCGGAACCGAGCGCGAAGGTGATACCGAAACGCCTTCGTTCTGGGGAAGGACGGACAGGGTTCTTGTGGTGAACTCCATGTCCAAGGCCTATGGGCTTCCGGGGCTGAGGCTGGGGTGGCTTGTGGGGCCGGAACAAATCATTCAACAATGCTGGCGGCGGCACGAATATGCCTCGATCGCGGCATCCATGTTGTCGATGGAACTGGCGGACAAGGCGCTTGCCGAACCGGCACGGTCCAAGTTGAAAGCCCGCGCGCGCCGTCTGATCCGCACGGGGTTCGACGTTCTCACGGAAGAACTGGCGCGGCATCAGGGGGTGTTTTCCGTTGTACCACCTCAGGCGTCGGCCATGTCGTTCGTGCGGTTCAATCTACCGATCGCATCCGAGGAGTTCAGCATGCGCCTTTTGCGCGAAAAAGACGTGCTGGTCATTCCGGGGTCGCGGTTCGGGGTCGAGAACCATTTTCGGTTCAGTTCGGCCCTGCCAGAAGATCATCTGCGGGCAGGGTTGGCAAAGTTGAATGATCTTACAGGCGACATTCTGAACAGAGGCTAAGGGTTTGCCGCCGAACTGGTGAAAGTGGTTCGGTGACATTTCTTTTGCCTTTTTCATACGTGTCGATAGGCTTCGCGAATGGAAGATTCATCTGTGCTTTCCACCGAAAAACCGCCGCTGGATCACCTGGTCGGGTCCGCGGTGAAAACGCATCGCGCGCTGGCCGGGTTGACTCTGGCCGAACTGTCTCAGCGGTCCGGCGTATCCACGGCGATGATTTCCAAGATCGAGCGCGGTCAGGTGTCTGCTTCACTGGCGACGCTGGAGGCCCTGGCCGGCGGAATCGGCGTTCCGCTGATCAACTTTTTCGCCGGCACGGTCAAACGCACGGATGTGTCATTTGTGGCCGCAGGCGAAGGTGTAACCGTGCAACGGTTGGGCACCGGTTTCGGGCACAGTTACAAGCTGATCGGTCGGGCCGAAGCGAAACATGTCAGTTTCGAGAGTTTCAGCGTTACTTTGGAAGGTCCCTTGGACGAACGCCCGCTTTACCAACATCAGGGTGTCGAATTCATCCACGTCACCGCCGGCGAGATGGTCTATGGCTGCGGTGAAGCCGCTTATCACATGCGGCCGGGCGACAGTCTGAGTTTTGATTCAAACGCCACTCATGGGCCGTTGGAGTTGAAAACTGACACGGTCAGCTTTGTCACCGTGGTTGCCAAAGCCGTTTCGGGCGACAATTGAAAACGCCCGGCGACCGGGCCGGGCGTTTGGGAATCAAGGTGATCCGAGACGAGTCAGAGACCCCATTTCTTGCGGTTTTCCTCGAAGAACCCTTGCGCCTTTTTGACTTCGATCCAGTTGTTCACGTAGTTGATCCAAACCTGATCGGCCTGTGGCAGGATCATCGCGATAGGTGACGGCGAACGCGGGCCTGCATTCTTCACGCGTACCACCGGAAACTTCGCCTCGAGGGTTGAGCCTTCGATGTTCGACGTGATGAAGACATCCGCGCGTCCTGCGATTACTTCCTGAAAACCGCGGGCCGGGGCCTCGACCACTTTGATATCTGCGTTCGGGAACCATTCGCGGACGCGTTTTTCGAACGTTGTGCCCAGGGTGGTCGCGACTTTTACTCCGGGCTGGTTGATCGAGTCATAACCGTCGAATTTGTCGGCCTTGTCCTTGGTGGTATAGGGGAAGAGCTCCACCGAAATATAGCTGTCGGAAAAGCCCGCGACCTTCATGCGCGGCGGTGAAATCGATGCCGATCCGGTCAGGTGATACTTGCCTGCCACCACACCGTTGACCAGTGTTTTCCAGTCGGTGGGGACATATTCGACCTCGACCCCCAGATCGGCGGCCAGCTCGTTCATGATGTCGATATCATACCCTTTGTAGCTGTTGGTCGCTGGGTCGCGGAGCGACATGGGGTTCCAATCGCCCGTGGTGCCAACCTTGAGCACGCCGGAATCCAGCACCTCGTTCAGTGCAGATTGCGCCTGCGCTGCGCCTGACAATACAAGCCCAAGCGCAGCGGCTGCCGCAGCTTTCCAAAAAGTGTTCATAGGTTTCTCCCGTTGGTGGCGTTTCGACCTTGTGGCCGTATTCTTCATTGATTTAAGCCCAAAGGGAAAGATAACCTCAAGAAAATATTATACTGGGACTAAAACAGGGGCAGTTCATCTTATGCCAGACGCCGCAATCGAACTTGTGGGCGTGAACAAGTGGTTCGACACGTTTCACGTTCTCAAGGACATCAATCTGACGGTCGACAGCGGCGAAAAGGTGGTGATTTGCGGGCCTTCCGGGTCAGGAAAATCCACTGTTGTGCGATGTATCAACCAGTTAGAGAAGCACCAGAAAGGCACCATCCGCGTAGATGGGATCGAGTTGACGGATGACGCAAAATCCGTGGCCAGGATCCGATCCGAGGTCGGCATGGTGTTTCAGCAGTTCAACCTGTTCCCGCATCTGACCGTGTTGGAGAACCTGACTTTGGGCCCGGTCAAGGCCCGCGGTCTCGGCCGCAAAGAGGCAGAGGAAAAAGCGCGTCACTATCTGGATCGGGTGCACATTCCCGATCAGGCCGACAAAAAGCCCATTCAGTTGTCGGGCGGTCAGCAGCAACGCGTCGCCATAGCGCGATCCCTGTGCATGGAGCCGCGCGTTCTGCTGTTTGACGAACCCACTTCGGCACTGGACCCCGAGATGATTTCGGAAGTGTTGGACGTGATGGTCGAACTGGCGAATGAGGGCATGACCATGGTGGTCGTCACGCACGAGATGGGATTTGCCCGCAAGGTGGCGGACAAGATGATCTTCATGGATGCAGGCGAAATTGTCGAGGAAGGCAACCCCGAACATTTCTTCACCGCACCTCAATCCGAACGGTGTCGCCAATTCCTCAGCCAGATTTTGCAGCACTGAGCGGAGCCGATGAAAAAACTTCTTCTCATATTGCCTCTTCTTCTGCTGGCAGGTTGTTCGTCGTCGCAGACCTGGGGCTGGTACGTTATCGATCCGACCACGGCCACGGGTTGGACCAATGTTAAATTCCTGATCTCGGGGATGGGTGCCACGATCCAGATTTCCCTGATCGCCGCCGTCCTGTCGATCGTCATCGGGCTGCTGGTCGCCTTGCCGGGGTTGTCCGAGAAACGCGGCTGGCGGATGCTTAACCGGATTTACGTGGAGTTCATCCGCGCCATCCCTCTGCTGCCGATGTTGTTTTGGGTGTTTTATGGCTTGCCGATCGTGTTTCAGTCAATGGGGATGAACATCCCCATTGACCCCTTTTGGGGTGCGATCCTTACGTTGGCGATTTCTGACAGTGCCTTTACTGCCGAAATCTACCGCGCGGGGATTCAGTCCATTGCCCGAGGCCAGCGCGAGGCGGCGCAAACCATTGGGCTGAACTATGTGCAGACCATGCGCTATGTGATCCTGCCACAGGCGATCCGGCGCATTCTGCCGCCGCTGGCGAACCAGTTCATCTACATCGTCAAGATGAGCGCCTTTGCCAGCGTCATCGGAATGCAGGAACTGACCCGCCGCGCGAATGAACTGGTGGTGACGGAATACCGCCCGCTGGAAATCTATACCCTGCTGATTTTCGAATACCTGATCCTGGTTTTGATCATCTCAGCCGGGGTGCGCTGGCTGGAGCGTCGCATGGGCGCGGACGAGCGCGGATAAGGAGTGAAAAAATGAACTGGAAAGATTTCATGGCCGAAACCGAGGCCAATATCGGGGCCTTTTCAAAGGAGGTGCCGGAAACCGTGCGCGGCTTTGGCATCATGGGCAAGGCGGCCAAGACTGATGGGGCGCTGAGCGAGAAGACCAAAGAGTTCATGGCGCTCGGCATTGCGATCGCGACACGCTGCGACAGCTGCATCGGATTCCACGTGCGTTCGCTGGTTCGGCTGGGCGCCACCCGCGCTCAGATGTGCGAGGCGTTGGCCATGGCCACCTATATGGGCGGCGGGCCGTCCTATGCCTATAGCGCCAAGGCGCTCAGGGCTTTTGACGAGTTTTCGGAGTAAGAAACATGCGTCCTGATCTGGCCGGAGCAGAGGGGTTCATTCGCAACAGCTGGTACGTCGCCGGACGGTCCGAGGATTTTGGCCGCAGCCTGAACGCCGTGCAAATGCTGGGCGAGGACATCGTGGTCTATCGTGACACAGCGGGCAAAGCGATCGCGTTGGAGGACGCTTGCCCGCATAGAAAGCTGCCGCTGTCTCGGGGCACCATTGAAGGGGACCATGTGGTTTGCGGCTATCACGGTCTGACATTCGGCTGCGGCGGTGAATGTGTCAGCGCCCCGACGCAGTTGGACAATCCTCCGCGCCGCGCCGCCGTGCATGCGTACCCGGCCGAAGACCGCTGGGGGTTTCTGTGGCTGTGGACGGGGGACCCGGACAAAGCCAGCACGGACGATATCATCGACATCCCCAATTTCGACAACCCGTCCTGGGGCAAGACCCGGACCGGCGCGATGGAGATGGCGTGCCACTACCTTTACATTATCGACAACCTGCTGGATCCAAGCCATGTGGCCTGGGTGCATCTGACCTCGTTTGCCGGGGCAGGGACCGACACCCGCCCGCTGGATATCGAAGAAACAGAAACAGGCGTCATTGTTTCGCGCTGGATCGCGGACGAACCCGCGCCGCCCTACTATGCGCCGATCCTGCCGTTTGGGCCAAGTTGCGACCGCAAGCAACATTACGAATGCCGTCTGCCATCCACTGCGATCAACATGTCCGTTTACACTCCGGCCGGAGAAGGCGGGGCGGATCGGCCGATGTCGCCCAATGCCTTTGTCAATATTTCGTACAACTTCATCACGCCGGTCGATGCGGAAATTTCTCGGTATTTCTGGTTCCAGCACCGCAACATGCACGCGGATGACGCAGCCATGTCGCAGCGCATGTTCGAAGGCGCGGTCATGGCTTTCAACGAGGACAAAGAGGTTCTGGAACACGTTCAAACCGGCATGGCGCGGCGCAAGACCGGCTATATCAACCTCGGGCTGGACGCGGGCGCGATGCGGTTCCGCGCGCGGGTTGCAAAGCTGATCGCGCAGCAGGCCGGCTGATCATCAGGCCGACAAGCGCCCGTTCGCGCCCTGGCCCACGTGTCGGGCCGGGTCGTCGAACACCGCTTTGATGCAGGGATACCGGTCGAGAATTTCGGCCCCACCGGGCAACAGATCGGCCCGGAGCACGCCGGCATCCCAGATCGCGACATCATCCACCCGGATCGTGGGATCCAGCACGTTCAGCGAAATCTCACCCGGCGCATAATGTCCGCAAGTGTGAAAGTGCAGCAGGCGCGGATTGCCAAAGGCAGATCCGCTCCAACGTTCGAAGTTGCTTCGGGCCGGGGTGGTGTAGGCGCAGCCCGGATGGATGCCTGCGTGCCAGGAATGCATGGTCAGGGGATCAAGACCGAACATCCGACCGACCTTTTCGTAATGCATCTGCGCGCAATGCACATCCATGGGATGGCCGTCAAAACCGGTCAGGCGGTTGTTTTCGAACCGGATGATCAGCGGTTCTCGCAGGTCACAGCCGTATGGTTCATAGAACTTCGATCCGGTGCCGACCAGAAACCCGTCCTGAACCAGCACACCGGAAAATCCCTGCGCGGGAACCGGGGCAAAGACCGACATCGGAAAACGCGTGATGCTGACATCCGTGGCACCTGATGGGGGGAAGGCGGCGCCCGGTCCACTAAAGTCGGTGCCAAGCGGGCAGGTTACGTGGATGCGCCCGGCATTGGCCAACAGCCGGTTGACCGCGTTTTTCAGTTCAACGAACCCGGTGTAGTTGGCGCGCCCGAAACCCGAGGCCAGCATTCCGGCGTCCAGCGCATACGACATGATGGTCCGAACGTCCCTCATTCCTGCGTCGAACCGTATCTGATCGCCGGTGCGGGACAGAAACAGGGTGCAGTCCGCCGACTTCATCGCCGATTTCAGCTCTTCAGGTACCAAGGGACCCATAGGATCGAATGGGAGAGTTCGAACTGCGGTTTTGATCCGGTTCTGTCGGGCACAGTCGACGATAGCCCCTGTGATCTCGGCATCGTAATAACCGTTGGGCGCATCTTCGCAGACCACAAGCAACTGGTCGCCCGCCGTCAGACCACCACATCTGAACAACAGGTTTTCAGCGCCCGCCATGAGCTCTGGACTGTGCATTTCCGCTGATCCTCAACAAATCCCCCGCGTTGGCATTTTACATCTTTCACGTTTCCGTGATCCAGAAAAAATTTCACCTTAAGAAAAAAATTAACTGACACGCCTGTGGGCTTTGTTCATAAGCTGAGCCCGAACAGGACAGGAGACACAGCAATGAGTGCTTGGATCGAGATGATCTCGGACGACAAGGCCGACGGCCGCCTGAAAGAGCTGCTGGACAAGGCCCGCACCCCTCATGGCACCGTAGACACGGTCATGCGTGTGCATTCATTGCGCCCCGAAACGATGAACGGGCATGTGACGCTGTACCGTTCGGTCCTGCATTCCGATGACAACCAGTTGCCGTTTTGGTTTCTCGAGGTTGTCGCCAGCTATACCTCGATCCTGAACGATTGCACCTATTCCCTGACCCATCACTTCATGAACGTGCGCAACCTGCTGAAGGACCAGCCGCGCAGCGACCGGATTTTCGTCGCGCTCAAGGCGCATCGGCCCGAGGACGAATTCGAAGGCAGGGAACTGGCGCTGCTGCGCTATGCCGCCAAGCTGACGACGGATGTCGGCAAAATGGTCAAGTCCGACTTCGAAGCGCTCAAGATTGCAGGCTGTGAGGATGGCGAGATCCTGGAGGTCAATCAGGTCTGCGCCTATTTCAATTATTCAAACCGGTTGCTGAACGGGTTGGGGGCAACGACCGAGAATGATGTGATCGGCTATTACACCGGTGACGCCTGACGGGTTGCGCCGGGTCTGGCCCCCGTGCCGTGGAACATCGTTTCAGGTGGGTCAGCCGGTTTTTTCGGGCTGTGGCGGCTTCACGCCCCACGTGTTTTCTTCGGCCGTTTTGCGGATGATCGCGCCGATCTTCAATAGGTTTTCGCTGAGCGGGTTGGTCTTTCGCCAGATCAGACCAATCGTCCGTGTCGGCGGCGTGTCCTGAAACCGGGCAATGGACACATCCGCGGATCGGGTTTCCAGCCCGACCGCCATTTCCGGTATCAGGGTCACACCGATGCCGGCGCCGACCATCTGAACCAGTGTGGAAAGCGAACTGCCCTCCATGATGTGCTGCGGTTCGATATTGCGGATCGAACAGAAGGACAGGGCCTGATCCCTGAAACAATGCCCCTCTTCCAGCAACAGCAGGCGCATGGTTCTGAGCTGCGAGGAACTTGGCATCGGCAGGTTGGCATCCTGCGCCGGGCGAACCAGCAGAAAATCTTCGTTGAACAGCGAGAACTCTCGGAGGTTGGGTTCCGAGACGGGCAGGGCAACGACGCCGAAATCCAGTTTCGAATCCAGAATTTCACCGATCAACGTCTTGGTTATCGTTTCCTTGGGTTCAATGGTCAGTTGTGGGAATCGCTGCGACAACGCTTTGATGATCGAGGGCAGCAGATAAGGTGCAACCGTGGGAATGACCCCGATTCTGATGCGGCCCGACAGGGGGCCTGAGGGGGATTGCACCAATTTCCCCAAATCCTCGACCCGGGTCAGGATTTCGCGGCCATGTTTCAGCACGTCCTCGCCAAGTGCTGTCAGGCGGGTTTGCCGGGCCGCGCGTTCGACCAGCGGCCCACCCATGATTGCTTCCAGCTCTTTGATTTGTATGGAAAGCGCGGGCTGCGATATCGCACTGGCCGCAGCCGCTTTGCCAAAGTGGCCATGCGTGGCGAGCGCCTCGAAATAGCGCAGGTGTTTGAGGGTCAGTGTTTTCATATGAAAAACTAATCGCAACGATAGTAATTACAAATTTCCAATTATCGAAGCTGTGCGGTACGAGTCAAGATATCTGAACCCCTAGGTAAATACTCAGGAGATTTACAATGGACGGTACCCCCCACAATCATCAATCCGGCGGCTGCCCCGTCATGCATGGCGGCAATACTGGAACGGGCAATTCCGTCACCAAGTGGTGGCCGGACTCGCTGAACCTGGACATTCTGAGCCAGCACGACACGCGCACCAACCCGATGGATGCGGATTACAATCACCGAGAAGCGGTCAAGGGCCTGGACTTCAAGGCGGTTCGTGCCGATGTCGAGGCGCTGCTGACCGACAGTCAGGACTGGTGGCCGGCAGACTGGGGTCACTACGGTGGGCTGATGATCCGTCTGGCGTGGCACTCGGCCGGGTCTTACCGTCTGGGGGATGGTCGAGGTGGCGCCGGTTCGGGCAACATCCGGTTTGCGCCGCTGAATTCATGGCCGGACAATGCAAGCCTGGACAAAGCCCGGCGTCTGTTGTGGCCGGTGAAAAAGAAATACGGCAACGCGCTGTCCTGGGCTGACCTGATCGTTCTGTCGGGCACGGTGGCCTATGAAGCCATGGGGCTGAAGACCTTTGGCTTTGGGTTTGGTCGCGAAGATATCTGGGGGCCCGAGAAAGATGTTTACTGGGGGTCGGAAAACCAGTGGCTGGCCCCGTCCGAGAATCGCTATGGCGATCTGGAAACCCCCGGCACGCTGGAAAACCCTCTGGGTGCGGTGCATATGGGCCTGATCTATGTGAACCCCGAAGGCGTGAACGGCAATCCGGATCCGGCCAAAACCGCGCTGCATATCCGTGAGACCTTTGCCCGTATGGCGATGGATGACGAAGAGACCGCGGCGTTGACCTGCGGTGGTCATACGGTCGGCAAGGCCCATGGTGCGATGCCAGGCGACAATATCGGCGCCGAGCCCGAAGCCTGCCCCGTGTCCAGCCAGGGTCTGGGATGGGAGAACCCTGATCAGAACGGTAAAGCGGCCAATGCCTTTACCTCGGGGATTGAAGGGGCGTGGACGAAAGAGCCCCTGAAATTTGACATGGGCTATTTCGACTATCTGTTCGGCTATGAATGGGAGCTGGGCAAATCACCCGCCGGTGCCCATCAGTGGCAGCCCGTCAACATGCCCGAAGACGAAAAGCCGATCGACCCGACCGACCCCACTGTTCGTCGCATGCCGATGATGACCGATGCGGACATGGCGATGAAGGTCGACCCGACCTACAACGCGATCTGTCAGAAATTCATGGCGGATCCGGATTATTTTGCCGATACATTCGCACGTGCCTGGTTCAAGTTGACTCACCGCGACATGGGTCCGCGCGTCAACTATTATGGCCCGGATGTGCCGTCAGAAGACCTGATCTGGCAGGATCCGATCCCGGCTGGTTCGACAGATTATGACATTGATGCCGTCAAGGCCAAGATCGCAGACAGCGGCCTGACCGCGGTCGAGATGATCACCACCGCCTGGGACAGTGCCCGCACCTTCCGTGGCTCGGACAAGCGCGGTGGCGCAAATGGCGCGCGCATCCGACTGGCGCCGCAAAAGGACTGGGCAGGCAACGAGCCAGAGCGTCTGGCAAAAGTGCTGGGTGTGCTGGAACCGATCGCGGCTGAAACCGGTGCCTCGATTGCCGACGTGATCGTTCTGGCGGGCAATGTCGGGCTGGAGCAGGCGATCAAGGCCGCAGGCTTTGACGTGGCGGTTCCGTTCTCGGCCGGTCGCGGCGACGCGTCGGACGAGCAGACCGATGTGGACAGTTTCTCGGTACTTGAGCCGCTGGCGGACGGGTTCCGCAACTGGCAGCTGAAGGAATACGCGGTCTCGCCAGAGGCAATGATGCTGGATCGTGCGCAACTGCTGGGTCTGACCGCGGCCGAGATGACCGTTCTGGTCGGTGGTCTGCGTGTGCTGGGTGCCAACCATGGCGGATCGCCGCATGGTGTCTTCACTGACCGGGTGGGCCAGCTGACAACCGACTTTTTCGTCAACCTGACGGATATGTCGCTGAGCTGGCATCCGGTTGACGGAGGCACCTATGAGCTGCGCGACCGCGCCTCGGGTGAGGTCAAGTTCACCGCAACCAGCGCAGATCTGGTCTTCGGTTCGAACTCGATCCTGCGCAGCTATGCTGAGGTCTACGCTCAGGACGACAATGCCGAGAAGTTCGTGCGCGACTTTGTGGCGGCATGGACCAAGATCATGAACAACGACCGGTTCGATCTGGTTGCCTGACTCATGAATAAATCAGGCGGGGACACCCTCGCCTGGTTTTCTTTTCAGGGGCTGCATCCGCTGATCCCCGCTGTGCCGAGACCCACTCATACGGTCATGAAGAGGTCTTTGTATCGGTCACGCAGAATGTTCTTTTGAACCTTGCCCATCGTGTTGCGGGGCAGCTCATCCAGAACGATCAGCTTGCGCGGATGCTTGAACCGGGCCAGACTTTCGTGGACCGCGCCCGTTATCGCATCCGGATCAGGGGTCTGGCCGGGCTCTGCCACGATGACACCAACAACCGTTTCACCGAAATCGGGATGCGGCACGCCGATCACGGCGCTTTCCAGAACACCGGGTTGATCATCGAGAACCAGCTCGATCTCTTTTGGGTAGATGTTGTAACCGCCCGAGATGATCAGATCCTTGTTGCGACCAACGATATGGACGTAGCCATCCTCGTCGATGCGGCCCAGATCACCGGTGATGAAAAAGCCGTTGTCGCGCAGTTCGGCAGCGGTTTTTTCAGGCATCTGCCAATACCCTTTGAAGACGTTGGGCCCGCGCACTTCAATTGTGCCGATCTCGCCCGCAGGCAGGGTATTGCCGTCTGAATCACAGATCTTCAGTTCGACCCCGGGCAGCGGGTGCCCGACCGTTCCGGCGCGCCGCTCGCCGTCATACGGGTTTGACGTGTTCATGTTGGTTTCAGTCATGCCATAGCGTTCAAGGATGCGATGCCCCGTTCGTTTTTCGAACTGCACATGGGTTTCCGCCCGCAGCGGTGCCGATCCCGATACGAACAGGCGCATATGGGTGGCCAGTTCCCTGGTAAAACGCGGGTCGTCCAACAGGCGCGTATAGAAGGTTGGGACGCCCATCATCGACGTGGCACAAGGCAAATTGTCGATGATCTGGTCCAGATCGAACTTGGGCAGCCAGATCATGCATCCACCCGCGGCCAGCATGATATTGGTCGCGACGAACAGCCCGTGGGTGTGGAAGATCGGCAGGGCATGCAGCAGTACATCCTGCGAGTTGAAGCGCCATTCCCTGACCAGTGTCCGGGCGTTCGACAGCAGATTGTTCTGGGTCAGCATGGCCCCCTTGGACCGGCCTGTGGTTCCCGATGTATAGAGGAACGCAGCCAGGTCCTCGCCATCGCGGGGGACGGTTTCGAAACGTGTCGGCATGGTCGCGGCCAGATCTGACAGAGACCCGCTGCCATCCGCGTTCAGCGTCTCTACCCGGGCGCCCAGCTGCGCGCCGACAGGGGTGAGTTTTTCCTCACTTTCGGTGTCGCATATAATCAGCGCGGCCCCGCTGTTTTCAATGAAATAGGTCAATTCATCGACCGTGTAGGCGGTATTCAGGGGCAGGAACACCAGGCCGGCTTGGGCGCAGGCAGCATAAAGCGCCAGCGCCTCGGGTGACTTCTCAACCTGCGCCGCAACACGATCACCGGGATTCAGGCCCAGATGCTTGGCCACATGTGCAATCTGCGCCGCTTTGCCTAGAAAGTCCTGATGGGAAATCGTTGTCCCGCCCAGCAGCCGCAAAAAAGGTGTGCCTTTGCCAGCATGAATGCCGAACAGGCCGTCATAGAGGGGGTTGGCCATCAGGTTTACCTTTCTTGAAGTATGGCGAGAGAGGTGGATGCAGCGAGGAAATGGATCTCGAATGAGGCGATCATCTCATGGGTATTGGCGAATTGTTCATGGTATTGGGCAACACGGGTCAATTCATACAGGTAGTTGACCATGGTGCCAACGGATCGGGCCGTGATTGCGTTGCCATGAACCGATTGATCAAAAGCACTGTTACCCAAATGAAACTGTGCAATTGGATCCGGGGGCATGTGCCTCCGTCCCCTGTCGCTTGGCAGTTACAACCGCCGACACCCTGCTGCGCATCGTGCTTTCAGAGTATCGGCGGGTGTCGACTGATTTCCCTATGAGAAGTGTTCCGGCAGCAAGGCATCCGGCAGGTTCTGATAGCAGACAGGACGCAGGAAACGTCGGATCGACAATGTGCCCACGGATGTTGCGCCGAAATTGGTCGAAGCCGGGTAGGGGCCGCCATGGACCATGCTGTCACATACCTCGACCCCCGTGGGGAAGCCGTTGGCCAACACGCGTCCGGCCTTGCGTTCAAGGATCGGCAGCAGGGATCGCGCCATGCCCATGTCGGCCTCGTCCATATGCAGGGTGCAGGTCAGCTGCCCGTGCAATCCGCGCGCGACGTCGTGCATTTCGTCGGGTGTCTCGGCGGTAACGATGATGCCCAGCGGGCCAAACACCTCTTCCGCGAGGGTTTCGTTGGCCAGCCATGTCGCGGCGCTTGTTTGGTAAAGGAAGGGGGTTGCGTTGCGCTGATCGCATGTCGAAGCCAAAACCTCGTGAACGCCAGCGGTTTCAGCAACACGGGCCTGACCGTTGCGATAGGCGTCGGCGATGCCGTCGGTCAGCATGGTCTGCGCCGGTACTTCGGTCAATGCGGCCTGTGCGATCTCGGCGAAACGGTCCGTTGCTTCACCTGCCGCCATCACGACGACGCCCGGGTTGGTGCAGAACTGACCTGCGCCCATCGTCAGCGAGCCGGCCCAGCCTTTGGCGATGTCTTCACCCCGGTTTGCCAGTGCCGCATCCAGAATGAACATGGGGTTGACCGATCCAAGCTCACCAAAAAACGGAATCGGTTCGGCGCGTGCGGCGCACAGATCGAACAGGGCGCGACCGCCCGCAAGCGATCCGGTGAACCCGACCGCCTTGATCAGAGGGTGTTGCACCAAGGCTGAACCCACAGCCGGGCCGCCGTCCTGGATCAGGCTGAAAACACCGGGATGAATGTTGCACCGGCGGGTGGCTGCGAGGATTGCTTCGGCGATGATTTCGCCGGTGCCCGGGTGGGCGCCGTGGCCTTTGACGACAACCGGGCAGCCGGCAGCCAATGCGGCGGCGGTGTCCCCCCCGGCGGTGGAAAATGCCAGCGGGAAATTTGATGCGCCGAACACCGCGACCGGGCCGATCGGGCGCTGGATCATCTTCAGATCGGGCCGGGGCAGGGGCGCACGGTTCGGCAGCGCGCTGTCGTGGCGCCGGTCCAGATAATCGCCGCTGAGGATATGCGTTGCAAACAGCCTCAGCTGCCCCGACGTGCGGCCCCGCTCACCTTGCAGCCGAGCCTCGGGCAGGCCGGTTTCCTGAGTGCCAATCTCGGTGATTGCATCGGCGCGCGCTTCGATCTCGTCGGCAATGGCGTTCAGAAAGGCGGCGCGTTCTTCCCGAGAGGAATAACCATAACTCCAAAACGCCTCTTCTGCGGCCTGCGCAGCGGCGTCGACGTCTGAAATCCGACCTTTCGAAAAGTCATGCGATGGCCCATGTGCGGGTTGTGACGCAAAGAAATCGTCACCAGCAAGCCAGTTGCCGGCGATCAGGTGCTTGCCATGCGGAGTAAAGGTCATTTGGGCCTCGTATTTCGGGATGTCCAGATTTATGGATAATGTATCCAAAATAACGGGACATGCAAGACCGCCCTAGGGTTCGTCTGTCCCGCGCTTCGAGGCGATCATTTCCAGAAGCTGTTCCTTGGTCCGGCGAATATGCTGCGTCAAGACCTCGCAGGCTTTGTCCACATTGCCTTCCTGCGCCAGCCGCAACAGATCACGATGTTCCTTTTTTGCGGGTTCGCGCTGTTTCATCACGCTCAGGTGCATCCTTACATAACGATCCGATTGCAGGTTGACGCGGTCCAGCAATTCATTGGTCAGCTTCCGCTGTGACGCCGCATAAAGCGCCGAGTGATATTGATAGTTCAATATCCCCCACTTGCCGACGTCATTTTCGTCATATGACGCTTCCATCTGGCTGAGAATCTCGTCGCAACGCGCAAATTCCCTCGGGCCCATATTCGGGATGGCCCGGCGAAACAGATCCACTTCGATCAGGATGCGAAGATCGAAAATTTCACCGATTTCGTCGAGGGAGTGCTTGGTCACCGAGCCGCCGCGATTGTTAGCCCATTGCACCAGACCTTCGGCATTCAGGCGCTTCAGCGCCTCGCGGATCGGCATGCGCGAGACATCATATTCCTCGGCCAGAGCTTCCTGCCGGATCGTCTCACCTTCGGCAAGTTCGCCGCTCAGGATACGTTCACGCAGATCATTTGCGATGACGTCCGGTAGGCTTTGTTTCGTGATCGCGCGTTTCCCTGCCATGTCCAATATCCCGCCACGGTTTTTTGGATACAATTACCCGTAATCATCGACTTTTCCAAGCCGAACTTGGATTTCGACCCATGTTCGACCCATGCCCGAGATCTGGAAAAGCCTGAATCTGCTTATGAATCCGTAACCAGCCCGCGTATCTTCAGACTTTTCCGTCTCTGAATAATGTGTTTCCCGACATCAAACACCCCAGGTGTCAGACAGGCGATACCCACCGGGCCACGGGTCGTCAGGGTCCAGCATGTGCTGATGTATTCCGGTGATCCAACCGCGACCGCTGATTTCAGGAACGATTGCCGGGCGGCCACCTATCTGCACAGTGTCAAGGATCCGACCGGTAAATCGTGATCCGATGATCGAAACCGCGTCGAAGGTCTGGCCGGGTTTCATCACCCCCTTGGCCGCCATCAGCGCCATGCGGGCAGACACCGCGGTACCCGTTGGTGAACGGTCAACCTTACCCGGCTGGATCGCCACGGCGGACTTGCCGCTTAGAGCGGTTTCCGTCTCGCTCAGCGGGCCGCAAAAGGCGCAGAACGATATATGATCCCAGTCCGGGTTCTCGGGATGAGAGAACCCAAGCTGTTCATTGGCGGCGTTTGTGATCTTTACCCCCAACCGGGCTATGTCGCGGGCCTCATTATCGACGATTGCAAACCCAAGCGTCTGCGCATCGACGACCACGAAGCTGTCGCCGCCATAAGCGGTATCTACCGTGATCGTGCCCAGTCCGGATACCTCAAGCGGGACCGACAGCTTGTCGGCAAAGCTGGGCAGGTTCTGGACGAAGATGCGCCGCGCCTTGCCATCGCGGCATTCCGCACGCACCCGGACCAGCCCGCCCGGTGCCTCAAGCACCATATGAGTTTCCGGCTCTTTCATCGGAATGATCCCGCCATCCAGCAACACGGTTGAGACACAGATCGAGTTGGACCCCGACATGGGCGGCGTGTCTTCGGGTTCCATGATGATCCAGGCGGCGTCCGCCTCGGGGTGTTTTGGCGGAACCAGAAGGTTGACATGCCGGAACACACCGCCGCGCGGCTCGTTGAGAACAAAGTTGCGCAGTGTCTGGTCCTGCGCAATGAAGCTTCGCTGATCCCAGAGAGTGTCGCCCGGCGGTGGGGCGACACCTCCGACGATGACATCTCCAACCTCACCTTCGGCATGGGCCGAGATCACATGTATGGTTTTGCTGCTGCGCATGTTTACCTCAGCCGTACTGCGCGACAGGAGCACCCAGCGCGTCGAAGATCGGTGTCACGCCCAGACCGGGACGATCTGCTGCGGTCATCCGGCCATTGATACGCTTCGGTGCGCCTTCGGCGATGTCCACGGTACCATAGGAATTGAAATCGGTGGCCGAGAACGTGAACTCGGACGGTGTTGACCGTGCCAGATGGGCGATGGTGGCTGTGGTGATGTCGCCGCCCCATGTGTCCTCGATGGTCATGGGAATACCGTGCGCCACGCACAGATCCCGCATCAGTTTTGCCTTGGTCAGACCTCCTACCTTGGAGATTTTCAGATTGATCACGTCCATGGCGTCATCGGCGATGCCGCGGACCAATGTGTTGGGCGTGTCGATGACCTCATCCATCACGAAGGGCAGCGCGGTGCGGCGGCGGATCGACACGCATTCCTCATAGGTCAAACAGGGTTGTTCCACATAGACATCCAGACCCGAGACCGCGCCCACGACACGGGCGGCCTCGTGCCGGGTCCAGCCGGTGTTGGCATCTGCCACCAGCAGGTCGGTCTTTTTCAGAACCGCGCGGGTGGCATGAATGCGGTCGATGTCGTCATTGGCTTCACCGCCCACCTTGAGTTGGAACTTCGTGTAGCCTTCGGCCGCATAGCCTTCGATCTTTTGCGCCATGATGTCCGGCGCTTCCTGGCTGATCGCGCGATACAGCACCACGTCCTTTTGTGCCGCGCCGCCCAACAGGGTGTAAAGGGGTTGCCCGGTCGCCTTGCCCAGCAGATCCCAGCAGGCGATATCGACAGGCGCCTTGGCATAGGGGTGGCCACGCAGGGCAGCATCCATGGTGCGATTGATCTGGCCGATATTCAGCGGATCCTGCCCGATCAGATGTGGCGACAATTCGGCCAGCCCGGCCCTGACGCCAAGGGCGAAGGACGGAAGATAAGCTGATCCCAGCGGGCAGCATTCGGCATACCCCTTCAGACCTTCATCCGTGATGATCTCGAGAACGGTGCTGTCGAAGACTTCGACATAGTTGCCATTGGACCAGCTGTAGCGGCCTTCCTTCAGCGGAAGATCCACCTGATATACGTTCAGTGCGGTGATTTTCATGAGGTGTTCTCCTGATCAGAAGCGTGTGGATGCGTAAGGCTTCATGTCGAGCGCGGGCTTGGCGTTCGTGACCAGATCCGCGACCAGTTCCGCCGTGCCTGCGGATTGCGTCAAGCCCAGATGGCCATGTCCGAAGGCGTAGAACACCTGTGACGCACGGGCCGAGCGGTCGATCACCGGCAAACTGTCGGGAAGCGATGGCCGGAAGCCCATCCATTGCGTGCCGCCTTCCAAATTCAGGCCAGGCATGAAGCGACCCGCCTTTGCCAGCAACGTGTCGGCGCGTTTGTAATTGGGTGGCAGTTCCAGCCCGCCCAACTCGACCGCGCCTCCGATGCGCACGCCGCCGTTGATCCGAGTCACCACGAACCCATGTCCCCCGAATGTCAGATGGGTGCGCAGGTCAAAGGCCCCTTCGGGCAGGGTGGTGTTGTATCCGCGCTCGGTTTCCAGAGGGATGCGATCACCCAGGGTTTTCGCCAGGTGATGAGACCAGGCCCCGGCGGCCACGATCACCTGTCTTGCTTCAATTTCACCGATCGAAGTCGTCAGGCGAACGGCTGAATCCATCGGTGTGAGCGCATTGATTGCCGCGATTTCAACCTGGCCGCCGCGGGCGGTGAACCGGGTGGCCAAATGTCTTGCCCAGCTGGCCGGATCGACCGTGTTCATCCAGGTGGGCGTAAAACCCGCATGGGTAAATCGTCGGTCAAGCCCGGGCTGGATTTCCGCAATCGCGTCGGGGCTGTCCAGCAGGTCAAAGGGGATGCCGTGATCCTTGCGCATATCCCATGTGGGAAGACTGGCGCGGAATTCGCCTTCACTTTCGAACAACTGCAACTGGCCTTCGCGTTGCATCAGCGCTTCGCCGTCGACATCCGCGATCTGGCGTTCCAGCGCCGCGCGGCTGTGATCCATCAAAGCAGCCTGTGCAGACAAGGCCGCAGCATAGCGATCCTGCCAACTGGCCCGCCAGAACCGCAGCATCCACGGTGCGATGTTCAAAGCGTAAGAGGGGGGGATTGAAAGCGGACCCAATGGATCAAACAGCCATTTCGGAGCTTTGCGCATGATCCCGGGGGTGGCCAACGGCACGATGTCGGTAAAGGCAAAAGCTCCGGCATTCCCTTTCGAGGCACCGGCTCCTACGCCTTCGCGATCCAAAACCAGAACCCGTTTGCCGCGCTTTTGCAATTCCAGTGCCGTGCTGATCCCAATGATACCGGCACCGATCACAACAATATCCGTCGGGTTGTCTTGCAGCATGGCCAGATCTTTTCAAACTGTGGTTCGGTACCGGGGGCCGGATTGCGCCAGTCCCCGATGGTTTTGTCAAAGAAGGATCCCGCCGCGGAACGGATCGTTTTGCGCGAAAATCAATGTGCCCTCGGCCATGATATGCGCCTGCCCGGTCAGGGTTGGAATGACGCCGCCATTGGGGCCGGGCTGATAGCTCAGCCGGTAGGAACTGCCGATCACGCTTTCCTGCACGATCTCAACCCCCGGAGCCAGAACCCCATCCGCCGCCAGACAGGCCAGACGCGCCGAACTGCCGGTCCCGCACGGGGATCGGTCATATTGATCGTCCGGGCACAGGACGAAATTCCGGCTGTGAACGTCTTTGTCCGGGGATTTGTCCTGCAAGATCACGTGGTCCACCGGTTCCCCGTTTTCACCACGCACATTCTGGTCGGTGCAGGCTTTGCGAATTGCAATGGTCAGATCGGTGAGGGCACGGATGTTGCCGGGATTCACGTCCATCGGACTGGGATCGACAATGAAGAACCAGTTACCACCATAGGCCAGATCGCCGGTCACTTTTCCATGGCCTTCGACCTCAACCGACACCGAAGCCCTGACCCGGCGGCTTTCGATATTGGTGACGCGCACCGTATTGGCGTCCAACAGCTCAACCGAGATGACGCCGGCCGGCGTTTCGACCCTGTGCGTTCCCGGACCGATCCGGCCCAGATGCGCCAGAGTAACCCCAAGGCCGATGGTGCCGTGACCGCACATGCCCAGAACGGCGTCGGCATCGAAATAAATCACGCCGGTTTCGCAGCCAGACGTTTCCGGGGCGACCAGAAGCGCCCCGACCATGCCGGGTTGGCCTCGCGGCTCCAGAAGGACCGATTTGTAGAAAGCCTTGTGCTCGGTGGCCAGACGTTGTGCGCGCTCGGCCAGCGGGCCCGACCCCAGATCGGGGCCGCCGTTCAGGATGACCCGCGTGGGCATGCCTCCGGTATGGCTGTCGATCACATGCATTCAGCGATGACTCCGCCCTGGCTGGACCAGTCGGCAAACCATGTGCGGAACAGTCTGTATTGCTGTTCGCAGTAGTTGCGCTGGGCATCCGTCAGTTCGTCGGTTTCGTTGAAGTGCAAGCGGTATTCCTCTTCACCGTTCAGAACCAGCAGGTGCTTATAATACAGCACCAGATCGGTGCCTTCGTCAAAGCTGGCCAGCACGCCAAAGGCTTCTTCAAGCTCGCGCGCGCGCAGGCGCGCTTCGGCATGGCCCGCCGCCGCTTTCTGGCACAGGGCGGCCAGCAGCAGTGCCTCTTTGGGCAAGGCAGTACCAATACCGGTAATAGATCCGGTAGCGCCGCAGTTGACGAAGCCATGGTAAACCTCGGTATCCACACCAACCATCAGTGTCACCTGATCATCTTTCGAGGTGATGTGTTCCGCGGCGTAGCGCAGGTCGCTTTTGCCGCCGAATTCCTTGAACCCAACCAGGTTCGGATGATCTGCACGCAATTCCAGGAACAAATCGGCGCGGGTGGCGAAGCCGTAAACGGGGCTGTTGTAAATGATGGCCGGGATATCCGGCGCGGCTGACAGGATTGCCTTGAAGTGGTTGCGCTGTGCCGGGATGGACGATCCGCGCGACAGCACACGTGGGATGACCATAAGCCCTGCCGCTCCGACCTTTTGCGCATGTGCAGCCAGCGCCACGGCAGATTTCGAGTTTATCGCACCGGTGCCGACGACGACGGGCAGGCCTGCCTCGATCAGGCGTTCGACACCTTGCATGCGTTCGGCATCCGACAGCAACGGCCAGTCGCCCATCGAACCGCAATACACCACGGCCGACATGCCTGCCTGGATCATTTCCTTGCCCTTTTTGACCAGAGCATCGAAATCCGGTGTCCGGTCGGTTTTGCAGGGGGTCATCAGGGCTGGCATGGTGCCGGTGAAGATATTCTTGGACATGAAGGTGATCTTCCTCGTTGTTTCAGGGGGCCGGCGCACTCAGCGCACGTTGGCCAGGAATTTACGGGTGTTTTCGGATTGCGCATCACCGAATATCTGCCCGGGCGGGCCGATCTCTTCCATCATGCCCTGATGGAAATAAGCAACCCGGTCCGACACATCGCGTGCGAAACCCATCTCGTGCGTGACACAGATCATGGTCATCCCTTCTTCGGCCAAAAGGCGCATCGTGTCGAGAACCTCGCCCACCAGTTCGGGGTCCAGCGCTGACGTCGCCTCATCAAACAGCATGTATTCCGGTTCCATCGCCAGCGCGCGGGCGATGGCCAGACGCTGTTGCTGGCCACCCGAAAGGGCCGAGGGGTAGACGCCCAGCTTTTCGCCCAGGCCAACATGGGTCAGTTGGCGGGCGGCGATATCGCGGGCTTCTGATTTTGACAGTCCCTTGACGATCTTGGGGGCGAGCGCGACGTTTTCCAGCGCTGTCAGATGGGGAAAGCTGTTCCATTGCTGAAATACCATCCCCAGCTTCGTGCGCAGCTTGTTGATATCGGTGCCTTTGGCATGAACATCGGTGCCATCGACCCTGACCGAGCCTTGCTGGATCGGCTCCAGCCCGTTGATGCAATACAGCAGGGTCGATTTGCCGGAGCCCGATGCGCCGATCACCGACAGGACCTCTCCTTTCTGCACATCCAGATCGATGCCTTTCAGCACATGCAGGGCGCCGAAATACTTGTGCAGGTCGCGAATTTCGATCATTGGGCCCACCTTTTTTCAAGAGACGCGGAATAGCGCGAAATCGGATAGCTGAGCGCGAAATAGAACGCGCCCGCGATTGTCAGGATCAGGAAAGGTTCCTGCGTGCGGGTGATCAGGATCTGGCTGGCCTTGAGCAGTTCGACATAGCCCAGCACCGAAACCAACGCGCTGTCCTTCATCACTCCCAGTGCGACACCGACCCAGGCGGGGAACACCGCGCGTCCGCCGATTGGGAAGACGACATAGCGCAGGTCCTGCCAATAGGTCATGCCCAGGCTGCGTGCCGCACGGCGCATCGGCGCACCGACGGCCTCGATCCCGCCGCGCGCGACATTTGCAACCAAAGCGGCCGTGTAGATCGACAGGATCACCACGCCCGAGGCGAACGGGTCCAGATTGAGCCCGACAATGGGCGCAAAGTTGTAGAACAGCACCAGTTGGATGATCAGCGGGACGGACCGGAAAACATCCAGAAACGGGGCCACTGTCAGGGCGGCGGCCAGCTTGCCCTCGTACAGGATCCACCCGCACACCACGCCAAGAAGTGTTCCGATGGATATCGACAGAACCGAAATCCAGAGTGTCCGCAGGGCCGCTTCGCCCAGAAACCACAGATCATTGATGGTGAAGCCGCTGAAAAAGCTGACAGTGGGTTCCATCCGAGCGTCCTTCAGTAGCGAAAGAGCCGGGTCGCCAGCAGGCGTGAGGCTCCGAGAATGATTTTGACGATCACGTAGTAGATGACCGCTGTGACGGCGAAATATTCAAAGATGCGGAAGGTGCGCGAGGCAAAGAACTGCGTTTCACCTGACAGTTCCCGGAAGCCGACCAGCATGCCCAGCGAGGACATGAGCACGGCCCAGACCATCTGATTGGTGATCGGGTGATAGACGATGCGAAACACCTGCGGGATCACCACGCGTGTGTAAGCCTGCCACGCGGTCATGCCCAGGGAACGAGAGGCCCGCAACTGCGTCTCGGGGACGGCCTGAAAACCTCCGCGAAAGTTTTCGGCCAGATAACCGGCGCAATTGAAGGTCAAACCCGCCAGCACGATGAAGTAAGGCGACAGGTGCAGGCCGAACGCGCCAAGCCCGAAGCCGAAAAAGAACAGCTGAAACAGGGCGGGCGTGTTTCGGGCCAGTTCAACCCAGGCTGAGGCGAACCAGTACAGCGGCCCCTTCAGGTGCAGCCGCGTCAGCGCAAGACACAGGCCGATGATGATGCCCAGGATCATCGCCAGAACCGCGACTTGCAAGGTCAGCAGTGATGCCTCAAGCAAGTCCGGCAGGCTTTTCATGACCGGTCGCCAGTGGAAGTTGTAATCGAACACAGGTTTTTTCCGAATTGACCGGCTCTTTCGCCAGGCCGAAACCCGACGAAAGAGCACTGGGGAGTGAAATCAGTACATCACGCCGGGGATGCGCAGCTCGGGTGCTTCGCCTCCGACATATTTGCCCCACAGTTCCTGATACCGGCCCGAACGCACCTGATGCGTGACAAACAGGTTCAGGAAGTTCAGCCAGGTGACGTCCTGTCTTTTGCCCACGACCGAGGTGTAGTCGGTGGTCCAGGGCATACGCGGACCGGCCAGCACGGTTTCATATTGCTGGGTGATCGGCAGAACGGCGGTGTTGGTGGTGATGCCGATATCGGCCTTGCCCTGCGCGACCGCCAGAAACACCTCGTTTTCCGACTGATAGCCCTGATAATTGCCTTCCTCACCCCATTCGGCGGCAATCTTCAGCCATTCCTGTTCCGGCACGGTGCCAATCGCGGCGGCGACGCGTTTGCCGCGGATGTCTTCGAAGGTTTCGATCCCGCTGTCCGCGTTCACGACGCCCTGCGCATAGTAGATCGCATAAGGAATGGTAAAGCCCACGGTCCGCGCCCGTTCAAGGCTGTCCGAGGTCGCGCCGAACACGACATCTGCGCGCCCGGTTACGATGACCGGCAGGCGCTCGGCCCAGGTCAAAGGCAGGATTTCCGCCTCAACTTCAAGCGCCGCAGCCAGATCATTGCAGTATTCCACGTCAAATCCCGCCGGTTCGTTGTTGGCGTCGCGATACCCGATCGGCGGAAAGTCCAGAACAACGCCACAGCGAAGAGTGCCGCGATCCACGACATCGTCGAGCGTGTCCGCCATCGCAGGACCTGTTGTGAACGTGGTGAGGGCCGCCAAAGCGACGAGTTTCTTGAGCATGTGATCCTCCCTGAATCAAAAGATGCGGTCACGAATAACGGATATTGGATACAACATCCACATAAATTTGCCATCGGCAACCGACACGCGCCCGTATCCGGCTTCCGGGTGGATCAAATGTTCAAGAAACGCCCTTCGCTGATTGATCGTCTTGGGGGTGGGGGGCAGGCCGATCATCAAAACGTAGGGGAAACGCTTTTTGCGCAACATCCCAAGAAGAACCGGTCATTCTGACCCGGTCCGCGTGGTGCAGCCTGCACCGGGCCGGGATGGACCAAGACAACACCAACACGTTCTGGAACCGTCCGTCTGAAGACTGGGTGCCCGAGGTTTACGGAACCGACCCGCACAAATCCGGCCAGGTGCCACAATTCGCTGTCAGACAACGCGCAGGGTTGTTTTGCCCTTTCCCACTCCTTCCAATGGCGTTCAGTCTGTACTGATGACGCCGGTTTCCACCCACGTGTCAAATCGTGACAGAACAGCCTGACAGAAAGCCGCGTCGTTGATGTGAACATCCAGCTCGGTCATCGGCACCCGGCCGGGCATGACCTTGCGCGCCTCGTCCACCATTTCGGCCAGAGCCTCTGGATCATGCGCCTCTTCGCCTTCCCTGTCCCAGGCCTCGACACCCTGAACGGGCAAAAAGAAATGCACGGGCCCGGTTGCGGCTTCCAGACGGTTGGCGAGTTCCCGAATCCACGCGCGCCGTTCAGCCCCGTTGAAGACCGAGCTTTTGATCAGGCGGTTGTGTTCGTGGAACGGGCGATCGGCATATTGCTCGGGGATGTCCTGCCAACCCGCGAAATCCAATAGGTCCAACGCACCGGGGGCCACCATCTGTGGCGTTCCAACGCGCCCGGCATTGGTGACCCGGTCATCGCCGCTGGAGACAACGGAACCCGCCATCAGGTTGCCGAATTCCTGCATGCAGAAGTCCATCACGCAGGCAAACGCGCCTTCGCCCGCCAGTTTTTCATAAGCCATGCCGCCCATGCCGGTAGAGTGGAACACGGCCACTTCAAACCCGCGGTCTTCCAGTGCCGGTTTCAGAATTTTCATGTAACGCAGGCAGGACGAACCAAGGCTGGTCATCCCGATCAGAGGTTTGCTGCGATCGGGGGCGGTCGCTGCCCTGGCTGCGCCCACGACGGCCCCGGCAGCCTGGCTGAGCGACGATTTGCAGATCGAATTCATGCCATACAGGCCGCCGGCCCAGAGGATCATCTGAACATCCGGCGCCAACCGGTGCGGAGGGATCAGAGGCGAGAAGCTGACCGTTGACACGATGTATTTGGGAACGCCCATCGGCAGCGCCTGCGCACAATCCAGCGCAAGGTCCGTGCCCATGGTCCCGCCCGTGGCCAGCATCCCGTCAAACCGACCTTCTGAATAAGCCTTTGCAACGGTTTTTGCGGCACCTGCCGACATTATGCGAAAGGCCTTGTTCTCGTCTCCTTGCGCGATGACTTCTTCAATGGTCATGCCAACGGCTGCGGCCACGTCGTGCTTTGAGATATCAGTCGGATCGGACGCATCACCCAGAACCGAGACATCCATGGTCAGCACGTCAGCGCCCTGCGCTCTGACTGCCTTTTCGATGAACCGCATTTCGGGCTCTTTGGTGTCATACGTACCAATCAGCAGGATTGTCTTTTTGGCCATTGGTGCCTCCTGTCTAAGTGTGCTGTTGAAGGTATTTGGTCATCAACCCTCGGGCGGTTTCAATGAACCGCACGTTGCGTATGTCCGATCCATCTTCGTTCAGGCGGGATGCAACCCATCCCACGTAGGTTACGGCGCGCAGTGCCATGAACAGGTCGAGTTGCGTGGTGCAGATCGGTCGTTCCGATCGGTACCCCGCCAGCAAAGCACCGCGCAGCCGGTTGAAATCCGGTTCGTGCAGGTTCTTGAGAAGTGTTGTTGCGATATCAAACAGGCGAAAACCGAACCCGGCATCGTCGAAGTCGATCAGCCACAGTTTGTCACCATCAACCATGACGTTTTCGCGGACAAGATCGGCGTGGATCAGCCCGTAATCTAACTGATTTTCGACGCGCCGAAGGTCACGATCTGCGATATCCCGGAACGTCAGGAAAAGGGCCCGGTCCGTTTCTCGAAGCGTTGGGTTTTCCCAGAAACGCCCCCAGAGAGGGGTGTCTCCAAGCAGCCCGCCCCGGTCCCATGACCAACGCGCGAAGTCGTGCGGACGAGTCCATTGGTCACTGATGTCATGCAGTCGCGCCATTTCCTGGCCAATTGTGTGGAAGACGCCGGTCCTGTCGCGCTGCTCCAAGGCTGATCCGGTCGCACCCAACGGCCGGCCCGGCAACCAGTTGAGCATGTCGACCTGAATGCCGTCCACCAGATGCAGATAGCGTCCATCTGCGGCCGGGACAGGCGTTGGAACCCGGACCCCGTTTTTGCCGAGAACGGCCATCCATTGTAGCTCTGAACGGAGTTCGGCATCGGTTCGCAAGCCTTTGCGATGCAGTCGCAGAGCATAGGCGGTCTGGCCGGCCTGAACGCGATAGACGCGGTTTTCCCGAGCAGCCACAAGAGACCATTCGCTATCGACCAGTTCCCAAAGGGTCAGCGCCTGTTCCACGATCTGCTTCATGCGACCAGTGGCGTTTCCGCCAACACGTCGTCCAGCGTGTCGAAAAGAAGATCCGCGTTTTCGACAGAGAATGGCATGGGAGGGCGAATTTTCAGAGTGTTCTTATGGCGTCCAAGCTTGGAGTGAATGATCCCGCGCTGGCGCATGGTGTTGATGATACGGTCGGTGAATTCACTGGCGGGTTCCTTGCTGTCGCGATCAAGGACCATTTCGGCCCCGAATATCAGCCCCGAGCCGCGTATGTCTCCGATGACGGTATACTTTTCTTTCAAAAGCTTCAGTCGTTTTCGCGCGTGGTCGCCTACGGATCTGGCATGTGCGACCAGGCTGTGGTCTTCGATCTCTTGCAAAACCGCCATTGCGGCAGCACAGGAAACAGGGTTTCCGCCAAACGTGTTGAAGTACCGATATCCCCTGCGGAACGCCGAAATGATCTCGGAACGTGTGACCACGCCGCCCACCGGATGGCCGTTGGCCATGGGTTTGCCCAAGGTCATGACATCCGGCACAACGCCCATCTTCTGATGTGCCCACATATGGGTCCCGGTTCGGCCAAAGCCTGATTGCACCTCGTCGCAGATCAACAGGCCGCCGGCCTGGCGTACGACCTTGGCCGTGGGTGCCAGCCAACCGTCCGGATTGTCGGGAAACCCCTCGTTCAGAAAATAAGGGCAGAGGATCAATGCGGCAAAACCGGTGCCGGCCTTTTCGTGCTCGGCAATCTGTTCCGCCACGGCATCGGCGAATTTTGACCCGTCCGGGTCGGGATCGCGATAGCTGTCGGGCGCGCTGACAAAGCGGCAATACTGGCTCAGCCCGAAGCCGACTGTCGGGATGTTCGATCTGCTCAACTGGCTGACCAGCGCGGTATTTCCGTGATAGGTGGCGTCAGTGGCAATGATCCCTCGTTTTCCGGTCATCGCCTCGGCCATTCGCAAAGCAATGTCATTTGCCTCGGAACCGGTGCAGGTGAGGATGGCCGTATCCAGCGCTGCATCCATCGTCCCGGTCAGTTTTTCCACATAGTCCAGAATCCCGTCGTGCAGATACCGGGTGTGCGTGTTGAGCGTGCGCGCCTGACGGCAGATCGCCTCGACCACGCGCGGGTTGCAATGCCCTACATGTGGCACGTTGTTGTAGCAGTCCAGATACTTGCGCCCGTCTGCATCCCACAGCCAGACGCCTTCACCTTTCACGAAATGAACCGGCTCGTCGTAGAACGTCGACACGTTAGGGCCCAATAGCTTGGCCCGGCGCTCAATGAGTTCAACTGATTTCGCTGGAAGAGTCATGAGGGCGGCCTTTTCTCAGAGTTTTATCCATGCGGTTTTCAGATCGAAGTATTTCTCGATCGCGTGCAGCGATTTGTCGTGCCCGTTGCCGGATTGGCGAACCCCGCCCAGCGGAACGGTCAGGTCGGCACCGCCATAGGTATTGACATGCACAACGCCAGCGCGAATGCCGGCGACCATGCGATGCGCGCGGCCGAGGTTCGAGGTCCAGACACCACCGGCCAGCCCATAGACCGTGGCATTGGCAAGGCGGATCGCTTCGTCTTCGTCCGCAAAGGGCGTGACGGCCAGAACAGGGCCGAAGACTTCGTTCTGGAACAGGGTGTCGGTCTCTTTCACGTTGGCCATGACGGTCGGCGCCATGTAATAGCCGCCGGTCTCTGTCAGGATGCGGTTTCCGCCGGTCCGGCGCTCGGCGCCTTCGGCCTCGGCCTTGGTGACGAATTCCAGATTGGCCTGAAGTTCCGGCAGGTTGTGGACCGCACCGATCTGGCTGCTCAGATCCAGCGGGTCGCCGACGCGAAAGCCTTCGGCGTGGCGGCTGATCTCGGTCACGAAGTCTTCGTAAATCTCGTGCTGGACCAGCAGGCGCGAACCGGCGACACAGACCTGACCAGAGTTGCGGAAGATGCCAGCGGCGGAAACCTTGGCCGCTTCGGCCAGATCAGGGGCGTCGGCAAAAACGATGTTCGGGGACTTGCCCCCCAGTTCCAGATAGCAGCGTTTCAGGTTCGACCGCGCGGAATACTCCAGCAGCCGCCGCCCGGTTGTGCCCGACCCGGTAAACACCATGATGTCGACATCCATCGACAGGGCCAGCGCCTCACCCACGACCGAGCCACGCCCGGTCACGACGTTGAACACCCCATCGGGCACTCCGGCTTCCGCAGCAAGCTCGGCTATCTTGAGCAGGCTGAGTGAGGCGCTTTCGGCAGGTTTCAGCACGACGGAATTGCCTGCGGCCAGTGCCGGTGCAATTTTCCAGCTGCCGATCATCAGTGGAAAGTTCCAGGGCACGATGGCCCCGACAACCCCGACCGGAGCGTGATGCACAAGACCCAGGACGTCATCGCTTGTCGGGGCGATTTGTCCGTAAATCTTGTCGATCGCCTCGGCATAATACCGGAAAGTGGCCGCCGCCGAGAGTGCCTCGGCCTTGTAAGCCATGGTGATCTCGGTTCCGTTGTCGCGCACGCCCAGCACGGCCAGTTCAAGCGCCCGTGCTTCGATCAGGTCAGCCAGTTTCAGCAGCACTTTCTTGCGGCCGGCAGGGGCCATGCGCGACCATCGCCCATCCTCGAACGCGAGGCGCGCCGCACGCACGGCCATGTCGACATCGGCCGGCGTGCCCTCGGCAATCAGCGCCAGAGGTTGGCCGTTGATCGGAGACAGAACCTGATGCCGGGCCCCGGTTTCGCCATCCTGAACGCGTCCGTTTATGAAATGCCCGCGCGGAGCAATGTCCTGCGCACGCAGCGCATCAATCGAGGATTGGTCCATGGGGGTTATCCTTGCTGAGTTGTGTCTTCGTCGAGAACCGGCTGCGGTGTGATGCGTTCCTTGTGTTCCTTGATCAGCGAGCGAACGTGGAGCAGAATGATCCCAAGGATCATGATGAATAGTATTGCGGCAATCGGCCGGTCGATGAAATCAAGTGGCGTCTTCACCCGCGCCATGGCGCTGCGCAGTTTGACTTCCATGATCCCGCCCAGAACCATGCCCAGAATGATCGGAACTATGGGCAGGTTCAGGCGCTTCAGGATCAGCCCGAACACACCGAACCCGGCGGCAATGGCACAGTCCGTGACTGAGTTGCGCAGGCTGAATACACCGACAAAGGACAGCGTCAGGATCATGATCCCCAGAAAGCGCGTCGGGATCTGAATGATCTTCAGCAACAGGTTGGTCGAGAACAAAAGAAAGACCAGAACGATCACATTGAGCAGGATCAGCGACATGTACAGGGCCATGACAAAATCCATCTGATCGGCGAAAAGCTGCGGCCCGGGGATCACGTTGTGAACATAGAAGACGGACAGCATCATCGCGGTCAGCGCCTCGCCCGGAATACCCAGCGCCAGCAGTGGAATCATCGCAGCCCCGGGAACGGCATTGTTGGCCGCCTCGGACGCCACCAGACCTTCTGGTGACCCATCGCCGAACTTGTCGGGGTCTTCAGAGGTTTTCTGAGCGTATGTGTATGACAGGAACTGTGATGTGAATTCTCCTGTGCCCGGTACCATGCCCATGAGCACACCCAGCGATGACGACACCGTTGCGATGCGTTTCACGCCCAGCAGCTCTTTGAGGCCCGCGAAGATGCTGCCGCGCACATGGGCTTCGCCCGGCGCGTGTTCCTTGTCGACCAGCAACAGCAGCGCCTGACTGATGGCGAACAGCCCAAGAACCACCACGATCAGATCGACACCTGACGAAAGCCAGGTTTGGTCAAAGGTGAAACGTTTGGTGTATTTGACGGGTTCCAGACCAACGGTGCTGAGGAAGATGCCGAAGAACGCCAGCATCGCGGCCGAAAAGGTCTGTCCGCGATGGGCCAGGATCACCAGAAGGATGCCCATGAGTGCGGCCAGAAATATCTCGCGGCTGCCGAAATGCGGGGCAACCCAGGCCAATACGGGTGACAGGATGATCAGACAGAGAATCGAGAAGATGCCGCCGAAAAACGACGCAGAATAGGCCAGCGACAGGGCCCGGTGGCCCTCGCCGCGCTTGGTCATGGGATAGCCGTCATAGGTGGTCAGTGCGTTGACGGCCGTGCCGGGCGTGTTGATCAGGATGGCGGGGATTGCGCCGCCATACATGGACGACCCGTAGATGCCCAACAGAAGGGTCAGGCCGACGATGGGCTCGAACGCGAAGGTGGCGGGCAACAGGATGGCAATTGCCACAGCAGCGCCGACGCCGGGCAACGCACCGATGATGACGCCGCCCACCGATCCGATGATCAGTGCGACGACGACCTGCCACTGCGCCAGAATTGCAAAGCCGGAAATCAGATTGTCCATCTTGGCCTCACAGGTAGGTCAGCGCAAAGGCGCGCAGCCCGTCGGGCAGGTATTCGTATATCCGACCGGCCGGAATGTTCACCTGAAGCAACGCGCGGAAAACGACGGCCACGACCGCGCCGAAGGCAAGTGCAACGCAAAAAGCCCCAGGCAATCGAAATCCCAATCGTATCGTCAGCAGGGCTGCAAAAAGCATGGTGGAGGGCAGATACCCAAGCCACGGAACCGCCACGACATAGATCAGGAAGTAGGCAACATATTCGAGGGACATCAACCAGAACGTCACCTCTCGCAAACGTCCGGGAATGCGTGGGGACAGGAAAGAGCCCAGCAAGTGGAGGCCGCTGAACAAAACCATGCCCCAGATCGCGATCTTGGGCCAAAGGGCGGGCTGCGCAAACCACTTGGTTCGTTTGACGATCTGAGTCTCAGTGCCGATCTGGCTGAGGAGGAACAGGGAGAAACCGAAGAAAAGGAAGGCAAAGACAATATCGCCCGGACGTCGATACCGTCGGAACATGTCTTGCAGCGTCTTTGCGATCATTTTGGCCTCCTGTTTGAATGAAAAAGGCCCGGGTTGTTTGGCCTTGCCGGGCCTCTTTCGGATTATTCGGCCAGAATCTCTTCGATCTTGGCGAAAGAGGCTTTGTCCTGCTCGATCTGAGCTTTGGACGCGTCCGGGTCCTGCCAGTAGATCAGGGCGCCGGTTTCCTCAGCCAGCTTCTTGGCTTTGTCCGAGGACAACGCTTTCTGCGCGGCAGCCGTGATCTTTTCACGCGCGTCGGCGGGCGTGTCCTTGTGCACGAACAGCCCGTTCCAAAGGGCCAATGGCAGGTCCGGATTGAGCTCCACGATCGTCGGCGTATCCGGAACCAGTGAAATCCGCTCGCCGCCGATGCTGGCAAGGACGTTCACCTGATCAAGGCAGGGAAGGATAAGCTGTAGCGTCGTATTGATGACATCCACGTCGCCTGAGGCCAGCGTGTTGCAATCCAGTGCGTCGAAGGCCGCTTCGCTGGCAAAGTCGAACCCGCTGCTGACCGCAGCTGCAAAGGTGACCTGTGTGGGGGGCAGAACCGATCCGAAATGGCCAAGCGCAACGTCGTTTTCCTTGCCGTGTTCGGCCAGTTCTTCCCAGCTTGAAAACGGCGCGTCTTTGCTGGCTGCGATGACGAAGGGATAGGTCAGGAAGATGCCAATTGGATCAAAAGGATTCGGGTTGAGTTCGGGAATTCCGATTTCGGGACCGATGACAGGTACGCCGATGACGAATGAGCCGATGGTGTAGCCATCCGCAGGGGCGGTTGCCACCTCGACAGCGCCGGGGAACGGGCCGCCTCCGCCGCCGGGTTTGTTCACGACAGCGGCAGGCACACCGTACATGGCCTGGAATTCGTCGGCGATCATCCGGGTAAGGACATCTTCCAGATCACCCGGAGGCCAGGGGACGACAAAACTTACCGGCTTTTCAGGGTATTCAGCCAGTGCGGCAGTGGCCGAAGCCGCAAAAGCGGCGGCTGTTAGAAATTTCTTCATTGACACCTCCCGTTAGTGGTTCAATATTTGAACCGCGTTAACAATAATAATGTTGCTTTGTTAAGTTAGTTCTGTCAAGTATTACCTGAGCAAGAGGACCACACGCACATGGGTACAGCCCTTAACGCCCTAAAAATGCTGGACTACTTTTCCAATGCCCGCCCTGAGATCGGGCTGAGTCACCTGGCGCGGTTGTCCGGGCTGAACAAAGCAACGGCGTTGCGGCACCTGCGCGCGCTTGAGGAGTTCGGGTTGATCGAACAGAACCCGATGACGAAATCCTATGCGATCGGGCCGGCGGCTTTGCGTTTGGCCGCGCTGCGAGAGATCGCCAGACCCGGCATTGAGGACGCGCGTCAAAAAATGCAGGCCGCTATGCAGGTGGTCGGTGAATCCCTGCATCTGTCTTTGCTGGAGAAAACGGGGTTGCAGACGGCGCTTGTGGTGGAAACAACGCAGCACAGTGTTCGTGTCAGTCTTGATCCCAGCGAGATGCTTCCGCTCAATGCGACGGCTTCCGGTCTGTGCATGCTCAGTTTCGGGCCGGCTTACCTTTTGGAGCAGTTGGATCAGGACGTGCAGGCACAGTTTACACAAGCCACGCTTACTGATCCGAAGCTTATCAAGGAACGAGTCGCAAAGATCAGAGTTTCAGGCTGGGCCGACAGCCGTGGCAGTTACGAAGAAGGCGTTTTTGGATATGCCGCGCCGATCTTCGGCATCGATCAAATCGCATTGGGAACCATCGCGATAGCTGTCCCGGAAACCCGGGCAACCAGCGACCGCCTTCCGGCAATACTGTCAACTTTGCATTCACTTTCGGCTGATCTGACTGCCGGGTTTGGCGGCCAGTTGCCCGACTCCTTTCCAACCGGATTCCACCCGTGACCCGGGGTGGATTCAACATTCGGAGACCCGCGACATGAAAGACTCCAACTTTCTGAAGGAAAACAACGCCCGGTTCTTCTGGCACCCGATGGCGCATCCCGCCGACAGCCGGAAGAACCCGCCGACCATTCTCAGCGGTGGTGAGGGGGTCAACATCACTGATGTCGATGGTCACACGGCGCTGGACGCCGTAGGGGGGTTGTGGAACGTCAATCTGGGCTATTCCTGTGAACCGGTGAAACAGGCCATAGCGGATCAGCTGAACGCGCTGCCCTATTACTCGACCTTTCGCGGCACCAGCAACGACAAGGCGATCGAGCTGTCCTATGAGCTGGCCCAGTTCTTCGAGGCCGACGGGCTGACCCGTTCATTCTTTACGTCGGGGGGGTCGGATTCGGTCGAAATAGCTCTGAAACTTGCGCGTCAATATCACAAGGTCCGGGGTGAAGCAGGGCGCACCAAGTTCATCAGCCTGAAGCAGGGTTATCACGGCACCCATTTTGCTGCCGCCTCTGTCAACGGCAACCAGAAATTCCGCGCGGTGTATGAGCCGATGATGCCCGGCTGTTTCCACGTGCCCGCACCGTGGACTTATCGCAACCCGTTTGACGAAACCGACCCCGAGCGTCTGGCGCAGCTTTGCGTCAAGGCGCTTGAGGCCGAGATCGCTTTTCAGGGTGCAAACACTGTTGCCGCCTTCATCATGGAGCCGGTGCTGGGGGCCGGGGGTGTGATCCCGCCACACAAGAGCTTCATGCCCATGGTGCGCGAGGTCTGTTCCAGGCACGGCATCCTGCTGATCTCGGACGAGATCATCACCGCTTTTGGTCGCACCGGCAGCGAGAGCGGTGCGCGGCACTGGGGCGTCCAGCCGGATATCATGACGACGGCCAAGGCGATCACCAACGGGTATTTCCCTTTTGGCGCGGCCATGATTTCCGGTGCGGTCGCAGAGGTTTTTGAAAGTGACACCACGGGTCTGGCATCCGTCGATCAGGGGTATACCTATTCCGGCCATCCGGTCGGGGCGGCCGCAGCTTTGGCCGCCCTGTCCGAGATCAACCGCCTGCGGATCTGGGAAAATGCTGCCGCGCGCGGGGACGAGTTGTTTGCCGGCTTGCAAAAGCTGACCGACAAGCATGACGCGATCGGGGACGTGCGGGGCGGCGAGGGGCTGATGTGTGCATTGGAACTGGTTTCGGACCGGGCGACCAAGGCGCCTGTCGCAAAACACCTGCCGCTTCAGGTTCAGAAAGCCGCATACGAAGATGGCGTGATGGTGCGTGTGTCTGGCAACAACATCATTCTGTCGCCGCCGCTGATCGTCACTTCGGAAGATGTGGCAAAAATTCTGTCGGCGCTGGATACCGGTCTTGCCACTTTGTAGGCGGCCAACCGACCCCGTCGGAACCTGGCGGGGTCAGACTTTGATGGCTTGCAGCTCCTCGAGCAGGTCCAGCAGCTGATCCAGTTTCTCCTTGCCCATCTGCGCTTCGATATTGCTGGAGATGGCGAGTGATGTAGCCAGGTTTTCCCTGAGGATGGTGCGGCCTGCTTCGGTGATCTTGACCATGGTGCGGCGCTTGTCGTCGCTGTCCTGACGGCGGGTGATCTGGCCGTCGGCCTCCATCGTGCGCAAAATGCGGGTCACGCTGGGCAGCAGCAGGCATGCCTCGTGCGCGATGGTGCTTTGCTCCACTTCGCCCAGCTCGTCCAGAACACGCAGGATGCGCCATTTCTGCTCGGTCAGTTGGATCCCTTGCAGCATGTCCCGGATCGGAGCCATGACGGTTTCGCGGGCACGCAGCAACGCGATCGGAAGGGACCGGGCGGTGCTTTTGGAATGGCTTTGAGTGTTCATGCGGCCTTCTAGAACGCCGTTCCGGGAATTGCAAAGATTAACAAAGCAATCTCTTGACAGGGGGCGCATTAAAAACTAAACATGTTAACTAATAAAGGAGAGATCATGCCTCACTTCCACGTCGAATATTCCGGAAATCTGGAAGAAACGATCGACATGGGTGGCCTGTGCGAGTGCATTCGGGCAACGGCGGCCGGGATCGAGACCTTTCCGATGCCGGGCATTCGTGTGCGGGCGACGCGGGTCGATCATTACGCCATAGCGGACGGCAACCCGGCGCATGGATTCATTGATATCTCGATCCGCCTGCGGGCGGGCCGATCCGCGGATGTCAAAGAAGATGCGACACAGCGCATATTCGAGGCGGTCAAAACATATCTGGCGCCGGCTTTTTCACGGCATTCCATCGCGCTCTCGCTTGAGATGCGTGACATCGACCCCAAGCTGTCGCCCAAGGCCGGTACGATCCGCGACCACCTGTCGGCGACCACGCAGGAGACCTGACGCATGAGCGCACTGGACACAAACATCGAAAAGCTGAACGGCTTTCTGGACCGGTTCCGGGAAACGGGCATCCGCAATCGTATCGCGGGTGAAGACCGGGACGGATCTGCCGGGGTGTTTCAGTCGGTCTCGCCCGTCGATAAATCCGTGATCTGTGATGTTGCCCATGGCACGGCTGATGACGTCGACGCGGCGGCCCAGGCCGCCGACGCAGCCTTTGCCGAATGGCGAGACATGCCCGCCACCCAACGCCGTCGCATCTTGTTGAATGTGGCTGATGCTATTGAAGCGCGCGCCGAGGAAATTGCACTGTGCGAGTGCTGGGACACGGGGCAGACCCTGCGTTTCATGTCAAAGGCAGCTTTGCGCGGGGCAGAGAACTTCCGGTATTTCGCGGATCAGGTGATACAGGCGCGGGATGGGCAGCACCTGAAGTCTCCGACGCTGATGAATGTGACGACCCGTGTGCCAATTGGCCCGGTCGGCGTGATCACCCCGTGGAACACGCCGTTCATGCTGTCGACCTGGAAGATCGCGCCGGCCCTTGCTGCGGGTTGCACGGTGGTTCACAAACCCGCCGAGGATTCCCCTCTGACGGCCCGCCTTCTGGTGGAAATCGCCGAACAGGCAGGGTTGCCCGAAGGTGTGCTGAACACGGTCAACGGATTTGGCCCCGACGCTGGCAAGGCTTTGTGCGAGCATGCGCTGATCAAGGCCATTGCCTTTGTGGGCGAAAGCCGTACCGGCAGTCTGATCGTCAAGCAAGGCGCAGACACCCATAAGCGCAACCATCTGGAACTGGGTGGAAAAAACCCGGTTGTCGTGTTTGATGATGCGGATCTGGACCGCGCGTTGGATGCCGTGATCTTCATGATCTATTCGATCAATGGCGAGCGCTGCACCTCGTCTTCGCGGCTTTTGGTGCAGGACACGATCAAGGAAGACTTCGAAGCCAGACTGATTGAACGCGTCAACAACATCAAGGTAGGTCACCCCTTGGACCCCGAGACCGAGATCGGGCCGTTGGTGACCGAAGAACATTACAACAAGGTCACGAGTTATTTCGACATTGCCAAGGAAGATGGCGCAACTGTCGCCGCTGGTGGCGTCAAGGTGGGGGATGTGGGCTATTTCGTCCGGCCGACCCTGTTCACCAATGCCACCAACCAGATGCGCATCGCCCGGGAAGAGATTTTTGGCCCTGTCCTGACCTCTATCCCGTTCTCGACCGAGGATGAGGCGCTGGAGATCGCCAACGACACGCCCTATGGCCTGACCGGTTATGTCTGGACCAATGATCTGACCCGCGCGCTTCGGTTTACAGACAGGCTGGAGGCTGGAATGATCTGGGTGAATTCCGAGAACGTGCGTCACTTGCCAACGCCGTTCGGTGGGGTCAAGGCGTCCGGCATCGGCCGGGATGGCGGCGACTGGAGCTTTGAATTCTATATGGAACAGAAACACATCGGCTTTGCCACCGGTCAGCACAAGATCATGCAGTTGGGTAAGTAGATCCCATAGGCCGACCCCGGCTGGGGCAAGCCCATTTCACGAGGAGGAATTGCCATGGGAAAGATAGTACAGGCCGCAAAGATTACGCATGTGCCCAGCATCTGGATGTCCCACACGATGCCAAAATACAAGGGCATCCGGCAATCCGCCATTGATGGGTATGCACGCCTGCGTCAGGACGCGATTGACCGCGGGGTCAAGACGTTCATCGTGTTCGACACCCATTGGATCACCAATCAAGGGTTTCACCTGAACACGAAGGAACATCACAAGGGCCGGTTCATAAGTCACGAACTGCCGCATATGTTGGCGGATATGGAATTCGACTATCGCGGCGATCATGAACTTGGGGAAACCATCCTTGACGTTCTGCGCGAGCGGGGAGAGCGGGCGCTGGGCCATTCGCACCCCGACATGGGCATGGAATACGGCACCCTGCTGCCGATGCATTTCATCAACGACGGTGTGAATGCCCGGGTATTGCCGGTGGCAGTCAATCAATTCTCGTCGATTGCGGAAAACCGGGCCTGGGGCGAGGCCATTGCCGAAGGCATCCGACGTTCGGACCGCAATGTATCCATTCTGGCGTCCGGCTCGCTCAGCCACGACTTCACACCGAATGAACGCTCGGTCGACGGGCTGAACGCCGTGAACGGCGAGTTCAACCGCCAGATGGACATGCGCGTTCTGGAGCTGTGGCAGCAGGGCCGATTTGAAGAGTTTCTTGAGATGCTGCCGGACTATGCAAAGAAATGCACTGGCGAATGCGCCATGAATGACACTGCCTTGCTGTTTGGTGCATTGGGTTGGGGAAGTTACAAGGGCGAGATTGACATCTATACCCCGTATTTCGGCAGCTCTGGCACCGGTCAGGCAAATGTCAGCTTTTCGGTGTGAAGCACGCAACGGAACAAAAGGATTTGGCGGTGATCCCGTCACAAAGGAAAATCAGTAGATGAACTGGGACACGTTTTCGTATTGGGGTCAGCACATCTCGAAATGGGCGGCGGATTATCACAAGACACTTGCTGAACGTCCTGTGCGGGCGCAGACCGCGCCGGGGGAAATCGTGGCCCAGCTTGTGCCGGTGCCACCCGAGACAGGAGAGCCGATGGACGCCATCATGGCCGATTTCGAACGGATCGTGATGCCGGGCATCACCCATTGGCAGCATCCACGCTTTTTTGCCTATTTCCCGGCCAATGCCGCGCCCCCGTCCATGTTGGCCGAGATGCTTGTGACGACAATCGCGGCCCAATGCATGTTGTGGCAGACCTCGCCTGCCGCGACCGAGGTCGAGGGCGTCATGGTCGACTGGCTGCGGCAGGCTCTTGGATTGCCCGAGGGCATGACCGGCGTCATTCAGGACAGCGCCTCTTCAGCGACTTTATCAGCGGTGCTGACCATGCGGGAACGGGCCACCGGCTTTACCGGCAACCGTGAAGGCCTGAACGCCAAGGGGGCATTGCGGATCTATTGTTCGGACCAGGTGCATTCGTCGATCGACCGGGCCTGCTGGGTTGCCGGGATCGGTCAGGACAATCTGGTCAAGTTGCCCACGCAGGGGCCGAATTTCGGGATTGTTCCCTCGGCGCTCGAGGCCGCCATTCAGAATGACATTGCCGCCGGGCATATTCCGGCCGGGATCGTTGCCATTACCGGCGGCACAGGAGTGGGGGCCTGCGACGACCTTATGGCCGTGGCTGACATTGCGCAAAAACACGACCTCTACACCCATCTCGACGCCGCCTGGGCAGGATCGGCCATGATCTGCCCGGAATTTCGCAAGGCTTTGTGGCAGGGGGCCGGTCGCTATGACAGCATTGTCTTCAACCCGCATAAATGGATGGGCGCGCAATTCGATTGTGCCATCCAGTTCTTGCGAGACGCCACGCCCCAGCTCGATACGCTGAAAATCGAACCGGAATACCTCAAGACGACTGGAGCGGAAGTGACGAATTACTCTGAGTGGACCATCCCTCTGGGCCGCAGGTTCCGGGCGTTGAAAATCTGGTTCCTGTTGCGGTCATACGGGTTGGAGGGATTGCGCGTACGCATCCGCAACCATGTGGCATGGGCCGGCGAACTGGCGGAAAAGATTGGTGCGATCGAGGGGTTCGAGATCACAACCGGCCCAATCCTCAGCCTGTTTTCCTTCCGCTGTCCCGGGGACGATGCACAGCAGCAGCGTCTGGTGGACGCGCTGAATGACGATGGCCGGATTTACCTGACGCAGGGCATGTTCGACGGCCGCAAGATTATCCGCTTTCAGGTCGGGCAGTTCGATACCACCCGCGACGACGTGTTGATGGCTGCGGACGTGATCCGGGACGTGTGGGAGGCCATGAAATGAAGTTTGCAACTTTCGTTTCGGACGAAGAACGTTTCTTCGGGGCAATCACCGACGGTGGTGCAATTGCTTTGAATCCGGAATTCCCCGAACACGCCAGCCTCTACGAGGTGATCGCGGCCGGTGCATTTGATCAACTGGCGGAAGCCGCCGAGGGCAAACCGGTCACCCATTCCGAGTTTACCTATGACATGGTGATGCCGGATGCCCGACGTATCCTTTGTGTCGGGGTGAACTTTCCCGACCGGAACGCGGAATACAAGGATGGCAGCGCGCAGCCGAAATACATGTCTCTGTTCCCGCGTTTCGCCAGTGGATTTACCGGCCATGACCGGCCTTTGATCCGCCCGCCGGAAAACCACACGCTGGATTACGAAGGCGAAGTGGCCATCGTGATTGGCAAGGCTGGCCGCCGCATTCCGCAGCAGGACGCGTATGATCACATCGCCGCGCTGACGCTGTGCAATGAAGGAACCATTCGCGACTGGGTTCGGCACGCCAAGTTCAATGTCACCCAAGGCAAGAACTGGGACCGCTCGGGGGCCATCGGCCCGTGGCTGGTTCCCTTCACGGATGCGGCCCAGTTGGATGACGCTCGTATTCAGACACATGTGAATGGCGAGCTGCGGCAGGATGATACGCTGAACCGCATGATGTTCCCGATCCGGCGCGAGATTGAATATATCTCGACTTTCATGACGCTTCAGCCCGGCGATATCATTGTGACCGGTACACCGACCGGGGCGGGCGCGCGGTTCGATCCGCCAAAGTACCTGGTGCCGGGCGACGTGGTCGAAGTTTCCGTCGAAGGTATCGGGACCCTGCGCAATACCATCGAGGACGAGCAAGCATGACGCCCGAAGATCACGCGCGCGCCGCTGCGGATCTGTTGCAGGCTGAAAGCTCTCGCGAACAGATCGGATTGCTGACCCTGCGCCATCCCGAGATGGGCATGGATGATGCCTATGAAGTACAGAACGCCATCTGTCGCCTGAAACTGGCCGAAGGGCGCAAGGTGATTGGGTGGAAGATCGGACTGACTTCGAAGGCCATGCAATACGCGTTGAACATCGACATTCCCGACAGTGGAATTCTGTTCGACGACATGGTGTTTGAACACGGAGCCACCGTTCCGGCCGGGCGATTCATTCAGCCCCGGATCGAGGCCGAAATTGCCTTTGTCATGAAGTCTGCCATTGGCGGGGAAAACGTGTCCCGCGCAGATATCATCGCGGCGACGGAATGCGTCGCGCCGTCCATCGAGATTCTGGATACCCGGATTGAACGCGTGGATCCCGAAACCGGCAAGGCGCGCACGGTCTTTGACACGATCAGTGACAATGCCGCCAATGCCGGTATCGTTTTGGGCAACGACCGCCACAGGGTGGATGCCTTTGATCTGCGCTGGATCGGGGCACTCACCTTCCGCAATGGCGAGATCGAGGAAACCGGTCTGGGCGCGGGGGTGCTGAACGATCCGGTCGAAAGCGTCGTCTGGCTGGCGCGTCGCATGGCGCAATACGGCCAGAGCATCGAACCCGGACAGGTCATTCTATCCGGCAGCTTTATCCGCCCGGTCGAATGCCCCTCGGGAACGGAAATCCAAGCGGATTTCGGGCCGTTCGGCTCGGTCGATATCAGTTTCGCCTGAAAGGAACGCCAATGCCCGCGCCAAGCAATACGTTCAAGGCCGCGCTGAAGTCGGGAACCCCTTTGATCGGGTGCTGGGTCGGCTTGGCCAATGCCTACACCGCCGAGATCGCCGCAACGGCGCAGTTTGACTGGCTGCTGGTCGACGGAGAGCATGCACCAAACGATCTGCGCTCGATCCTCGAGCAGGTGAGGGTGATTGAAGGATCTGGCAGTACCCCCGTCGCACGCCTGCCGATTGGCGAAACCTGGATGATCAAGCAATATCTCGATGCCGGTGTGCAGAACATACTGGTGCCGATGGTGGAAAGCGGCGATCAGGCGCGCGAACTGGTGCGGGCCGTGCAGTATCCGCCTCGTGGCGTTCGGGGCGTAGGTTCCGCTTTGGCGCGGGCCTCGCGTTTTGCGGCTATCCCGGATTATCTGAAAACGGCGGACGAGCAGATCTGTCTTTTGGTGCAGGTCGAAAACAGGCTTGGGCTGGAGGCGCTGGACGATATTCTGGCGACCGAAGTCGATGGGGTTTTCGTCGGCCCGTCGGATTTGGCCGCAGATATGGGCCATATCGGCGATGCCGGGCATCCGGACGTGATCGAGGCCGTGCTTGATGCGATCCAGCGCATCGTTGCGGCAGGCAAGCCGGCAGGGATACTGTCGCTGGACCCGGTCATGCAGCGAAAATGCCTGGATCTGGGGGCAACATTCGTGGCCACGGACATCGATGTGACCCTGTTCGCCAAGGCAATCCGGGCCGCTGCCGCTGATGGGCTCAGCCTGCTGCCCGATCAGGTGGCTTCGGGAAACGCGCAGACAAGCGCGGCATCGAAATACCTGCAACAGCTTTGCAAACACTGGTCCCACAAGGCGCAGGTAACATTCGATGACACGCGGGGCAGCGTGAGCTTTCCGGACGGGAACCGCGTCACCCTTTCGGCAAGCGACACCAGCCTGACCGTAACCGCCGCCACCCGGGCGCGCGGTGATCTGGCCCGATGGCAACAGGTCATCGAGGCTCATCTGGCGCGTTTTGCGTTTCGGGAAGAGTTCCGCATTGATTGGTCAGGATGAGGAAAACGCGTTGCGGCCCTGAAGATGGCTCTGTGGCAGCGGGACAAAGGCAGGCATACCTGCGTTGGATTTCGAACGGTTTTGCCCGAAAGGCCTCAGCTAGAGCTTGTGGATACCATGGACGGTCAGAGTGCTGACCAGATCAGCATAGTCTTCGCGGGCCCTGGGCCCTGCTCCGCTGTTCCACATGTAATACCAGTTCAGCATCCCAAAAACTGACATCGTGGCGCCGCGCAGCTTGTCCTTGTCATCGTTGAAGGCTGTCGGGGCCAGCTCTTTCAGGATGTCGCGCACAAAATTCACCAATTCCAGCTGATACCCGCGCAGAAGTCTCTGCTGTTCCTCGGTCAATGCGCTCATGCCGCTGATCTGCACCCGGTGTTCGTCATCTGCGCCTTGGTAGGCAAACAGGATTTCGCGTACCGCTTTCCGCAGCTTCTGTTCAGACGTGAGACCGTTCAGATCCACATTGCAGATACGGTCGCGCAGCTCGCGCAGGTAGGTTTCAAGGATGTCATACAAGATGGCATCCTTGCTGTCGTAATAGTGGTAGATGTTTGCCTTGGAAATCCCGCACTCTTTTGCCAACAGGGTCATCGAGGCGCGATCGAACCCTTGGTCGGCGAACACTTTGGCTGCCGTCTTCAGGATCTGCTTCCGCTTCTGGTCGTGATCTTTGGCGATTGTACGGGCCACGGTTTATTCCTTATCGCGATTGTCGACGACGCGCTTCGCCTTGCCCTGAGAGCGTTCGACGTCGCCGGGGTCACCTACAACAATTTCCGTTGAGACGCCAACGACGTCCTTGATCCGCTTGGTCAGCATCCGTGCCGCGGCTGTCTTGGACAGTTCGTCGGTGGAATCCGGGGACGATTCAACAAAAACCCGCATGGCGTCCATGCGGCCGGATTTGTACAGCTCGATCTGATAATAAGGGGCAAGGCCCCCCGTCGCCATGACCTGTTCTTCGATCTGGCTGGGAAAGACGTTGACGCCGCGCAGGATCATCATGTCGTCGCTGCGACCGGTGATCTTGGCCATCCGGCGCATGGACCGTGCAGTCCCCGGCAGCAGGCAGGTCAGGTCGCGGGTGCGATAGCGGATCATCGGCAACCCTTCCTTGGTCAGGGTCGTGAACACCAACTCGCCGGTTTCGCCATCGGGCAGGACCTCTCCGGTTGCGGGATCAATGATTTCAGGCAGGAAGTGATCTTCCCAGATCACCGGGCCGTCCTTTGTTTCAACGCATTCATTGGCCACCCCGGGCCCCATGATTTCGGACAGGCCGTAGATGTCGACCGCGTGCATATCAAACGCTTCTTCGACTTCGGCGCGCATGGCGTCAGTCCAGGGCTCAGCGCCGAACACGCCAACCTTCAGCGAGCTTTCACGCGGGTCGAGCCCGGCCTTGTGGAACTGTTCAAGGATATTGAGCATATAGGACGGCGTCACCATGATCCCGTCGGGCCGGAAGTCGTTGATCAGGTTGACTTGCTTTTCGGTCTGCCCGCCGGACATTGGGACGACGGTCGCGCCAAGCCGCTCGATCCCGTAATGTGCGCCAAGACCGCCGGTGAACAACCCGTAACCATAGGCATTGTGCACCATGTCTCCCTTGCGCAACCCCGATGCGCGCAGGGACCTTGCGCCCAGATCCGCCCAATTGTCGATGTCGTTTTTCGTATAGCCCACCACCGTCGGCTTGCCCGTCGTACCGGACGAGGCGTGCAGACGAATGATCTGGCTGCGGGGAACGGCGAACAGGCCGAACGGATAGTTGTCACGCAGATCATTTTTGCACGTGAACGGAAACTTCGCCAGATCCGAGAGCTGCTGAAGATCGTCAGGATGCACACCGGATTCGTCAAACCGTTGCTTGTACATCGGAACGTTCTCATAGGCGTGGCGAACGGACCATTTGAGGCGTTCAAGCTGCGTCGCACGGATTTCGTCGATCGAGGCGATCTCGATCGGGTCCAGATCCGCTTTGTTTGGGGAAAGGTCTTCCATCGCGTCACTCCTCCAGTCGCGAAGCTATTCCTGAAAATTCTGCCCGCCGACCGCGCGGGACATTCCGCGAAACTCGGCGATCAGGGTGTTGTCTTGATTGGTGACGCGGACGTCATAGATGCCACTGCGGCCGGTGACCGCAACCTCTGTCGCGGTTGCGGTCAGAAGGTCCCCCTTTTTTCCGGGCGCGAGATAGCTCATCATCGTATGCTGGCCGACGGTTGACACGTTGCGACTGTTGCAGGCGAAGGCAAAGGCGCTGTCGGCCAGGGCATGAGTGACGCCCCCGTGGCAAATGCCGTGCCCGTTGCAGTGATGGTCCCCGACTGTCAGGGTCAGGACTGCACGGCCTTCGTCGACGTCGACCAGATCCATCCCGAACCATTTGCTGGCTTGGTCATTCGCCCACATCGCTTCAGCGGATCTCGTGGCACGTTCCTTGGGTGTCATCATCAGCGTCCCTGGAAATTCGGTGCCCGCTTTTCAAGAAAACTGGATACGCCTTCGGCGTAATCCGCGCTTTCCCCGCAGGTCTTCATTGCGTCCGCTTCGATCTCGAGCTGATCCGAGAGGGACGTGGTGGCAGCAGTTTGAATGCACTGTTTGGTCAGCCCGAGCCCGAGGGTGGGGCCGTTTGCCAATTGCGCGGCAAGAGCGCGCGCTTCGGTCATCAATTGATCGTCGGCCACGGCCTTCCAGATCAGCCCCCAATCTTCGGCTTGTTTGGCCGGAAGGGGTTGGGCTGTCAGGGCCAGCCCCTTGGCGCGCGCCTCGCCCAACAGGCGCGGCAAGTGCCAGCTGCCGCCCGTGTCGGGAATCAGGCCCACCTTGGAAAAGCTCTGAATGAATTTCGCACGTTCCGCGGCCAGAACCATATCACAGGCCAGCGCCAGATTTGCACCTGCCCCGGCGGCTACTCCGTTCACGGCGCAGATCACCGGGATATTCATCGACCGGATCAAACGGACAAGAGGGGCATAGAACGTGCGTACCGTCTTGCTTAAATCCGGTGGGCCATCCATCTTCGACGGGTCGCGATCACCGAGGTCCTGACCGGCACAAAAGCCACGCCCGGCACCGGTCAGCAATATCGCGCGAGCCCCGTCGTCGCGCGCGGCTTTCAGCGCATTCTGTAGCGCCAGGTGCATTTCTTCGTTGAACGAGTTCAGCTTGTCCGGGCGGTTCAGGGTGATTTCGACCCAGTTCCCGTTGTCTTGTACAAGAATCGTATCGCTCATGACTGTCTCATCTGGTCTCGTTTCAACTTAATCATTGCATTAACCGAACGGTTGGTCAATATATAAACCCGAACCGAATCTGAACCGATCAAAGGGATTGCAAATGTCGCAGTCGTCGCTGGTGAGCGTTGAATTTAAAGGCGACGTGGCGTGGGTCACAATTGACAACCCGCCGGTAAACGCGACGTCGACAGGTGTTCGGCAAGGGCTGTCTGACGCGGTTGATGCGGTCAAGGGCGCGCGCGTGGCGGTGCTGTGTTGTGCTGGAAAGACCTTTGTTGCGGGCGGCGACATGTCCGAATTCGATGCACCGCCGGTCGAGCCACATTTGCCTGACGTGGTTCAGAAAATCGAAGACAGCGAGGTTCCGTTCATAGCCTGCATGCATGGCAACGTGCTGGGTGGCGGGTTCGAGATCGCCATGGCCTGTGCGTGGCGGATCGCAGCGCCGGGAACGGGTTTTGGCCTGCCGGAAGTCAATGTTGGCTTGATCCCCGGGGCAGGGGGCACTCAACGATTGCCGCGTCTGGTCGGGATGCAGGCTGCAATTGACATGGCCTGTTCGGGCAAAATTCTCAGGGCAGAGACACTGGCCGAGCTTGGCGGTGTCGACCTTGTCGCCGAAGACCCCAAGGCTGCTGTTCTGGACTTGGTAACGGATCTGCCCGAACGCCCAATACCTGTCAGCCAGCGTGCTGTGGCGGAATTTGCGCCGGATCTGTTGGAGGCGAGCCGCCAGGCTTTGAAGAAACGCGCCAGGGGGCAGAAATCGCCGCTGGAAAACCTGACGGCGCTTGGTTGGTCGGTTGAGCCATTTGCCACCGCACAACCGAAAGAGCGCGCGCGCCATCTGGAGTTGCGCCAGAGCCCGGAAAGCCGCGCTTTGCGTTACGCGTTTTTTGCTGAACGTACCGTGTCCAAACCTTCGTTGATCAAAGACGTGGCCGCCCGAGACATAACACGGATCGCCGTTGTCGGAGGGGGATTGATGGGGGCGGGGATCGCAACTGCGGCCCTGAACGGCGGGCTGTCCGTGACGTTGATCGAGCGTGACGCGGACGCCGCGGCCGCAGCACACAATCGGGTCGAGGGTCTGCTGCAAGGCGCAGTCACCAGGGGCAAGATGTCCGAGGCGCAGCTTCGGGATCGCCTTGCCGCGTTTCGTGCGGTGAACAGCTATGCTGACGCTGCGGATGCTGAACTGGCGATCGAGGCTGTTTTTGAAGACCTGTCCGTCAAGCAGCAGGTCTTTGACGAGCTGGCCAGGCATATGAACAGCGACGCGATTTTGGCCACCAATACGTCCTATCTGGATCCGCGCGAGATTTTCGCGGGCATCGGCAATCAGGCCCGATGCATCGGGTTGCATTTCTTTAGTCCGGCACATGTCATGAAGCTGCTCGAGGTCGTGCGTACTCCGCAAACGTCTCCCGAGGTTGTCGCAACCGGCTTCGCGCTTGGCAAAAAGCTTCGCAAGGTTTCGGTGCTGTCGGGTATCTGCGATGGGTTCATTGGCAACCGCATGTTGGCAGCCTATCGGCGCGCGGCCGATTATCTGCTGGCAGATGGGGCGCTTCCCTATCAAGTGGACCATGCAATGCGGGCGTTCGGGATGCCCATGGGGCCTTATGAGCTTCAGGACCTGACCGGTCTTCAAATTGCCTGGGCGAACCGCAAACGCAATGCAGCAAACCGCGACCCGAACGAACGCTATGTCACCATCGCAGACCAGCTGTGTGAGATGGAGCGTTTCGGCCAGCGTACCGGCAAAGGGTGGTATCGCTACGAAGAAGGCAGTCGCGCCCCGGTTCGGGATTCCGAAGTTGAGGCATTGATCGAAGCCTATTCTGACCAGCAGGGCATCACCCGGCGGGCTTTTTCGGACGAGGATATCTCTTCAAGACTGCTGGCGGTTCTGGCCAACGAGGGCGCTTTGATCATTGAAGAAGGGATCGCGGAAAACGCAGAAGCCGTCGATATGGTTCAAATCCATGGATACGGCTTTCCCCGCTGGAGAGGAGGTCCGATGAACTATTGCAACGAAATCGGCGTCAGCCGGTGCGCCGCAAATATGCTAACCGTAGCGAAAGAAAGCCCCGGTTCGTGGCGTGTCGCGGACCGATCCGAAAACTATTAACATGTTGATGGTTACAAAAGTGACCATTAACGCATTCTCGAGTCATGTTTCACAGGGAGGAGACAAAACCATGAAGTTCACCAAGTTGAGCACTCTTTTGGCCTCGGCCGCGCTGGCCGTTTCGGGCACAGTGGCGCTGGCGGCGGATTATACGCTGACGATTTCCAGCTGGGCACCGCCGACCCACGGCATCAACGCGAAGATGTGGCCGAAATTCGTGGAAATGGTCGAAGAGGCCACCGACGGCAAAGTCACTGCTGAACTGAAGCTGGGAATTGCCCCGCCGCCGGCGCAGATGGACCTGATCATGGATGGCGCAGCCGATGCGTCGATCATCTTTCATGGATACCAGCCCGGTCGTTTCGTCACCACCAAGATGATCGAGCTGCCTGGATATGAGGGCTCGGCCGAAGCGGCCTCGGTCGCGTATTGGCGTACATACGACAAGTATCTCAAGGCGGCGGACGAACATCGCGGTGTGAAGGTGATCGCCCTGCACACCCATGGCCCGGCGCAGCTTCACTCCAGCAGCCCCGTGACCAAGCTTGACGAGGTGTCGGGCCTCAAAGTCCGTATCCCGGGTGGTGTCGGCGGAGATGTAGGCACGGCGCTGGGCGCAACTGGAATCCAGGTGCCTGCGCCGAAAGTATACGAGACACTCGCGTCGAAAGCTGCTGATGGTGTCGTCATGCCGTTTGAATCCCGCAAGGGTTTCAAGCTGACCGAAGTTGCGCAAAACGTGTATGAAGTTCCGGGTGGCCTGTATCGCGGATCATTTGCGTTCATCATGAACGAAGACACGTTTGCGGATCTTCCCGCCGATGTGCAGGCCGCTTTGGAAGAAAAGGTGTTCGGTGAACCGCTGAGCCGCGAAATCGGTAAAATCTGGGATGAGATCGACGCGATCGGCCGTGAGGCGACCGAACAGACCGAAGGCAACGCGATCAATGCAGCCTCTGCTGAAGATCTGGAAAAGTTCAATGCGATCGCTGCCGATGTGCGCACCAAGGTCATCGAAGAGGTCAATGGCACCGGTGTCGATGCGCAGGCCGCTTATGACATGATCGTAAACGAAATGGCTGCTCAGTAACGCAGCCCGGCTGGCGGGGTTGAACCGCCAGCCATCTACACCCGTTGGGGGCCAATCATGCAATCTATCGTGACCTTCGCGCGTCGCGTCAGTATCATTCCGACGGTGCTGGCCTGTGTGGCGCTGTTCATCCTGATGGTGATGACCTTTTTTGACGTCATCCTGCGCTCAGTCTTCAATGCTCCGATCGAGGCGGCAACCGAACTGACGCGGATTCTGATGGCGATCCTTGTGTTCTCGGTCCTGCCGATGATCTCGGCAGGGAAGGGGCAAATCGCGGTTGACCTGACCGATGGAATTTTTTCCCGCCTGCGGCTGAGCAGGGCGCGCGATGCGATTGTCTATCTGGTGTCCGGCATCATGCTGATCTGGCCGATTCAGCGCGTCTGGGTTCTGGCTGAACGTGCACGGGATTACGGCGACGTCACCGAATACCTGTCGATCCCTGTCTTCTATGTGGGTTGGTTCATCGCCGCCTTCACTGCGATCACGGCCGTTGCGATGTTCATCACCGGTCTTTTGTACATTTTTGCCCCCCAAACCTTGTCGGAGCACGCCTGATGACTGCCGCACTGATCGGTTTCGCCCTTGTCCTGGTTCTTGTGTTGGTACGCTTGCCCATCGTGTTTGCGATGGGCCTCGTGGGGACGCTTGGGTTCGCATATGAGCGCGGTGGCAGCATCCTGTCCGAGCGCGGACTGAAGGCCGCCATGTCAATGGTGGGGCGCCAGATTACGGACACGGCACAGGACTACGGCCTTTCGGTCGTGCCACTGTTCATCCTCATGGGCCTGTTCGTGAACAAGGGCGGGCTCGCGCGCGAATTATACGCGGTTTCAAACGCCTTTTTGGGCCACTTCCGAGGCGGTATCGCCATGGCGACGGTCGCCGCGTGCGGCGGCTTTTCGGCCATTTGCGGTTCCTCGCTGGCAACGGCTGCGACCATGTCCAAAGTCGCGATGCCGGAAATGCGCCGCTATGGGTACGCGGATGAGCTGTCAACAGCGTCGATTGCCGCCGGCGGCACGCTGGGTATCCTGATCCCACCGTCGGTCATTTTGGTGATCTACGGCCTGCTGACCGAAACATCGATCGGCAAACTTTTCGTTGCTGGCATCATCCCCGGTGTACTTGGTATCCTCTTCTATCTGTTCGCCGTGCGCTGGACTGTTTGGCGCAGGCCAGAATCCGGCCCCGCTGGTGAACGCCACGGCTGGGGCGAACGCCTGTCGGCCCTGCGCTCGGTCTGGGCCGTATTGCTGTTGTTCTTCCTGGTGATCGGCGGTTTGTACGGAGTGTTCGATTTCTATCCACTGAACCTGACCTTCAGCCCGACCGAGGCTGCCGGTATGGGTGCCATGGGCGCATTCCTGATTGCTCTGTCGCGCGGTGGGCTGACCCTTGGTTCGACCTTTGAAGTGCTGAAGGAAACCAGTTTCACCGCGGCGGCGCTGTTCTCGGTTCTGATCGGGGCGCAGATCTTCTCGAATTTCATCAACCTGGCTGGTCTGCCCGAAGCGCTGATCGCCCTGGTCACCGCATATGAGGTGGAACCCTTCGTCGTGATCCTGATGATCCTCGGGATCTACATCATTCTGGGATGCGTCTTTGAATCGCTGTCGATGCTGTTGCTGACGGTGCCGATCTTTTTCCCGTTGGTCACCTCATTGGGATATGATCCGATCTGGTTCGGCATCGTCGTCGTCGTCGTGACCGAGATCAGTTTGATCACGCCGCCCGTGGGTCTGAACGTGTTCATTCTGAAAGGCGTGGTCGGGGACGTATCGACCGGAACAATCTTCAAAGGAGTCACACCGTTCTGGGTGGCAGACATCTTCCGTCTGGCCTTGATCGTTCTGGTGCCGTGGCTGGTTCTGGTCCTTCCCGAACAAATGGGAGCGATGGGTCACTGATGTTCTCTCTGACTGCGCTTCCGGACGGGTTTCATGCGGATCCCTATCCAACCTACGCCGTGTTGCGCGAAGACACGCCCGTCTGCTGGCAGCCCGACGGGTCGGTGATCCTGTCGCGGTACGACGACCTGGACCTGGTGTACCGGGATACGGAGCGTTTCATATCGGACAAAAAGGCGGTTTTCGGCCCCAAATTCGGTATCGACAGCCCGCTTTACGAACACCATACCACCAGCCTTGTGTTCAACGATCCGCCCCTGCATACCCGCGTCCGCAAGGTCATGGTTGGCGCGATGAACCCACGGGCGCTGGCGCAGATGGAACCGGGCCTGATTCAACTTGTCGATGGGCTGCTGGACGAGATGCAGGCCAAGGGCTCGGTAGAGTTGATCGAGGATTTCGCCGGGGCCATCCCGATCGAGATCATCGGCAACCTGCTTGGCATTCCCCGATCAGAGCGCGGGCCTTTGCGGGATTGGTCTCTGGCCATACTGGGCGCATTGGAGCCTCAGTTGACGCCCGAGCAGGAAGAGTGGGGCAAACGTTCGGTTTCTGATTTCAAGGACTATCTTCGGCATGTCATCGAAGATCGCCGGGCCAACCCCGGAGATCCTGCGACGGATGTCTTGACGCGGTTGATGCAGGATGACACCGATGGTGGCCTGACCGAGGTCGAGCTGTACCAGAACTGCATCTTCATCCTGAATGCGGGGCACGAGACCACCACCAACCTGATCGGCAACGCGTTGGAACTGTTGGAACGGCACCGCGACAAACGGGCCGAACTGCTGGCCAATCCGGATCTGATCAACACGGCAGTGGACGAGTTTCTGCGGCTGGAAAGCCCAAATCAGTTTGGCAATCGTCTGACCACCGAAGATGTGAAGTTCCATGGTCAGACCATTCCGGCAGGTACAGACGTTCACCTGTGCATCGGCGCGGCGAATCGCGATCTGCGGCAGTTTGAACAACCTGATGAGGTTGTATTGGATCGACGTCCCAACAAGCATCATGCGTTTGCCGGAGGCCCCCACACCTGCGTTGGCCTGACGCTGGCGCGTATGGAGGGTCGCGTGGCCGTCGGACGGTTTCTGGCGCGATTCCCGACCTATCGCATCACCGACGGTGCTGAACGGGGCGGACGCATTCGGTTTCGGGGTTTCGCGCGACTGCCAGCGCAAGTCTGAGATGTACGGTTCGGGTTGCCAATTCGCCAATTTATTGACCGACCGTACGGTTTATATTATGGTTTCGTGAGACGGGCATACGGCTGCGCGAAGATCACACAACAGATGAGGAGACGCTCATGACAATCCAACAGATTTCCAGCTTCGCGGCCGGTGAATGGGTTTCGCCCGGTGCGGGTGCCCGCAATATTGCAAGCGCGGTCACCGGCGAGGTAATCGCCTCGGCCGGCAATAGCGCGTTGGATGTGCAGGGGATGTTGGACTATGCGCGCAATGTCGGTGGGCCGGCGCTGCGGAAGATGACGTTTCATGAGCGGGCCAAGATGCTCAAGGCGTTGTCCATTCATTTGGGTCAGCACAAACAGGCAATGTATGACCTGTCTTTCAGCACGGGTGCCACCCAGTCCGACCACTTGATCGACATTGACGGCGGCATCGGCACGATGTTCGTCTTCGCTTCGAAGGGTCGGCGCGAGATGCCGGACGGACATGTCTACCTGGACGGTGAGGTCGAGCAGCTGTCCCGCAACGGCACCTTCCTGGGGCAGCACATCTGCACCCCGTTGCACGGTGTGGCGGTTCACATCAATGCGTTCAACTTTCCTGTCTGGGGGATGCTGGAAAAGCTGGCTCCAACCCTTCTGGCGGGCGTTCCGGCCATCGTAAAGCCGGCAACGAACTCGTGCTACGTCACCGAACTATGCGTCCGGCTGATGCTTGACTCCGGCATTTTGCCTGCGGGCGCGTTGCAGCTGGTTTCGGGTGGTCTGGGTGATATGCTGGACCGTCTGACCATGCAGGACGTGGTCAGTTTCACCGGATCTGCTGACACGGCGTCAAAACTGCGTTCCAACCCGGTGATCCTGGAGAATTCAGTTCGTTTCGTGGCCGAGCAGGACAGTCTGAACTGCTCGATACTGGGCCCTGATGCCGAGCCCGGAACGCCGGAATTCGACCTTTTCGTCAAGGAAGTCCAGCGCGAGATGACCACGAAAGCTGGGCAGAAATGTACCGCAATCCGCCGGATCATGGCCCCAGAGCCTCTGGTGCAGGCGGTGATCGAAGCCCTGTCCGCGAGGCTGGCCAAAACGGTCATCGGTGACCCACGGCTGGAAACCACACGCATGGGCGCGCTGGTTTCGAACGGTCAGAAACGCGATGTTCTGGAAAAGGCGGCAATCATCGGGCAGGAAGCTGAACGCGTTTTCGGCAACCCTGACGATTTTGTGGTTAATGGGGCGGATGCCGAGAAAGGCGCGTTCCTGCCGCCGATGTTGTACCATTGTGCCAATCCGGATGCGGCCCGGCGTGTCCACGACACCGAGGCTTTTGGCCCTGTCAGCACGGTGATGGGCTATCGCGATCTCGACCATGCGATCGAACTGGCAAATCGCGGACAGGGGTCGCTGGTGGCATCGGTCATAACCCGTGACGCCGATGTGGCACGGCACGTTGCCCTGGGGGCAGGAGCGTATCATGGGCGCCTGTACTTCAACAATCGCGACTCGATGAAGGAATCCACCGGCCACGGCTCTCCGCTGCCGCATATGGTTCACGGCGGACCGGGACGCGCTGGTGGCGGCGAAGAGATGGGCGGCGTGCGTGGCGTCAAGCATTACATGCAGAGAACAGCCATTCAGGGGTCGCCTGATCTGCTGACCGCAATCGGGAACACATGGGTTCCCGGCGCGACCGAGGTCGAAGGGCCGGCCCATCCGTTCACGCGTCGGTTCCACGACCTGGCGATTGGCGAGACCATCCACACGGCGCCCCGTACAATCACGATGGAAGACATCGAACACTTTGCCAATTTCACCGGCGATACGTTCTACGCGCATATGGATCAGGCAGCGGCGGAACGGAACCCGTTCTTCCCGGGCCGTGTGGCCCATGGGTACCTGCTTTTGTCATTTGCAGCCGGATTGTTTGTTGAACCCAACGAAGGCCCGGTTCTGGCAAACACGGGTCTTGACGGGTTGCGATTCATGAAGCCTGTCGAGGCGGGTGACACCATCAAGGTGCGGTTGACGGTCAAGGCCAAGACCAAGCGGAACGAAGAATACGGCGAAGTCCGCTGGCATGTCACCCTGACCCAGCAGGATGATGAAATGGTTGCGGAATACGAGCTGTTGACGATGGTCGCCTACTAGGCTTGGTGCCTATTGAACTCGGCAGGTCAGCGTGTTCACAGGTCGAAAAACGATCTGTGAACCCTGATCCCAGCGCCCGTTGAACATGCACCTCAACCTGAGTTCGCAGATTGGCCGGGCGCGTTCCATCAGGGCGGAAAAACTGCGGTCTTCTTTACCGTTCCATAAACAAAGCTTGTGTCGATCGATGCAATCCCACCGATCGGGTGAATTCTGTTTCGAATGAACTCCTCATATGACTCGAGATCCGATACCAGCACCCGCAACTGGTAGTCCATCGCCCCGGTCAGCACGTGGCATTCAAGAACTTCGTCGATCATCCGAACGCGTTTTTCGAAATTCTGAACGTCCGTTTCATTGTGCCGCTCCAACCGGATCCGCACAAAAACGGTAATGCCTATGCCGTATGCCGCAGCGTCCACATCTGCGCTGTAACCCTTTATGACCCCGCGCGCTTCGAGGTTCTTGACCCGGCGCAGACACGGCGACGGAGACAGGTTCACCTCGTCGGCAAGATCCTGGTTCGTCATGCGCCCGTCCTTTTGCAGCGCCCGAATGATCTGTCTGTCTTTATCGTCCATTTCAACCTCAACCTTGGCAGAATCTGCCAATATGGATCGCACTCTTGGTACTATTTGCAAGCAAAAGCCCAAAGTAAAGGCGTAAACTGGCGTCAGCTTGAAACAGGAGCTTGCAATGACTCGTTCAACCGGATTTGCCACCCGCGCCATTCACCACGCTTACAACCCTTTGGAAAATGACGGCGCCCTTACCCCACCGCTGCATTTGACGTCCACGTTTGCCTTCGAATCCGCAGAGGCTGGTGGAGAGATGTTCGCCGGTGAACGCGCAGGTCATATCTACAGCCGAATTTCGAACCCCACATGTGACCTTCTGGAACAACGCATTGCGGTGCTTGAAGGGGCCGAGGCCGGACTGGCCCTGTCCAGCGGCATGGGGGCGATAACGGCAGTGCTTTGGACTCTGCTGTCGCCAGGGGACGAAGTCATCGTGGACAAAACACTCTATGGCTGCACCTTCGCCTTCATGCGCCACGGTCTGGCGAAATGGGGGGTCACGATCACCCATGTTGACATGACGGACCCCGAGAACCTGAAAGCGGCGCTTTCTGACAAAACCCGCGTTGTCTATTTCGAAACTCCGGCCAACCCGAACATGCGCCTTGTGGACATCGCCGCCAGCGCCGAGATCGCGCATTCGGTCGGTGCAACGGTTGTCGTCGACAACACCTACGCCAGCCCCTATCTGACCCGCCCGATCGAGCACGGCGCGGATATCGTTCTGCATTCCGCCACCAAATATCTCGGCGGACATGGCGATGTGGTCGCCGGTCTGGTTGTTGGCACCGCCGAACAGATTGCTGAAATCCGCCTGGTCGGAATGAAGGATATGACCGGTGCGGTCATGGCCCCTTTCAACGCGATGCTGATCCTGCGCGGACTGAAAACACTGAACCTGCGTCTGGATCGTCACTGTGCCTCCGCCAGGGTCGTTGCAGATTTCCTCGAGGCCCATCCGGCCGTCGGCGAGGTTTATTTCCCTGGGCTTGAGAGTTTCGCCCAGCATGACGTCGCGCAGCGCCAGATGTCCCAACCCGGCGCCATGATAGCGTTTGAAGTCAAGTCCGGCCTGTCCGGTGGGATTGAATTCATGAACCGCCTCAACATGATCCAGCGCGCGGTGTCCTTGGGCGATGCCGAAACGCTGATCCAGCACCCCGCATCCATGACTCATTCGACCTATACTCCGGAGGAACGCGCCGAGCATGGGATCAGCGATGGTTTGATCCGTTTGTCCGTCGGGCTTGAGGATGTCGAAGATATCCTCGCAGACCTGGAGCAAGCTCTGCCCTATCCTGCCCGCAGCGCCGCCTGAATCCGGAGACCGCCATGCACATTGATCCCACCCAGTTGAAGATCGTTGAACAACGCCTGCTATGGTTGTCGCATTGGATGATCCACCATGCCAACCACGTCCGGCCAAAGGTGGATGGGATCAAGGTTGGTGGCCATCAGGCATCGTCTGCTTCGATGGTGTCGATCATGACGGCGCTCTATTTTTCAGCCCTGCGCCCTGAAGACCGCGTAGCAGTCAAACCCCATGCCTCGCCGGTTTTTCATGCGATGCAGTATCTCATGGGCAATCAAACGCGCGAGAAGATGGAGAATTTCCGTGGTTTTGGCGGTGTGCAGAGCTATCCCAGCCGGACCAAGGATATCGACGACGTTGATTTCTCCACCGGCTCGGTGGGATTGGGTGTCGCGATCACCTCGTTTGCCTCGATCATTCAGGATTACATCAAGGCCAAAAGCTGGGGCTCGGATGCTCCGATGGGGCGGATGGTGGCCCTTGTTGGCGACGCCGAACTGGACGAAGGCAATGTGTACGAGGCTTTGCAGGAAGGCTGGAAGAACGACCTGCGCAACACGTGGTGGATCATAGACTACAACCGGCAATCTCTGGACGGTATCGTCCGTGAAGGGCTGTTCGAACGGATCGAGAAAATCTTCGATGCGTTCGGTTGGGATGTCGTGCGCGTGAAATATGGGGTTCTGCAACGCGCGGCCTTTGAAGAACCGGGTGGCGACCGCCTGCGCGACTGGATCGATGCGTGCCCCAACCAGGACTACTCGGCGTTGACTTTCATGGGTGGTGCGAACTGGCGGCAGCGTCTCATGGACGATCTGGGGGATCAGGGGGATGTGACCGCCCTGATCGAACGGCGGACGGATGCGGAGCTGGCTGCGCTGATGGAAAACCTTGGCGGCAACTGCGTCGAGACCATGGCCCGAACATTTGCCGCCATCGATCACGATCGCCCGACCTGTTTCCTGGCCTACACCGTCAAAGGATGGGGCACCCCCATCGCAGGTCACAAGGACAATCACGGCGGGCTGATGAACAACAGCCAGTTCGCCGCGTGGCAGTCGCATATGGGCGTGCCTGAAGGCGAAGAATGGGAGCCGCTTGCGACAGTGCAGGACCAAGACGCATTCAAGGATTTTCTGGCCAAGGCACCGTTCTTTGCCAAGGGTCCGCGCCGCTATTTCGATGACAAGCTGGATGTGCCACGGATCGAGGTCGACACCAGCCGTGAAATCTCGACCCAGATGGCGTTTGGCAAGATCCTTGACGATTTGTCAAAAGGTGATGGCCCGTTGGCAGAACGCATCGTGACAACCTCTCCGGATGTCACCGGCACGACGAACCTGGGGCCTTGGGTGAACAGGCGCAAGCTGTTTGCCCGATCCACGCAAGCCGACGCCTTCATCGAACACCGTATCCCTTCGACGGCGAAATGGGAATTCACGCCGGAAGGGCAGCATATCGAGCTTGGGATCGCCGAAATGAACCTGATGCTGCTTCTGGGTGCGGCGGGTCTGTCGCATTCCCTGTTCGGCAAGCGATTGATCCCGATCGGCACCGTATATGATCCCTTTGTCAGTCGCGGCCTCGATGCGCTGAACTATGCCTGCTATCAGGATGCACGCTTCATTCTCGTTGGTACGCCGTCGGGCGTCACGCTGGCGCCTGAAGGCGGCGCGCATCAATCCGTTGGTACCCCCCTGATCGGGATGAGCCAGGACGGGCTGGCCGCCTTTGAGCCCGCCTTTGCTGATGAACTGGCGGTGATCACGGAATGGGCCTTCGACTATCTGCAACGCGACGGTGAAGGACAACCGGACGAGCGCACATGGCTGCGCGATGAAACCGGCGGTTCCGTCTATCTGCGTCTGACGACCAACCCGATTGAACAGCCGGGCAAACGCGTGGATGACGAGTTTCGCCAGGGTGCTATAGACGGCGCCTATTGGTTGCGGAAACCGGGGCCGAATTGCGAAGTTGTAATCGCCTATCAGGGCGCCGTCGCGCCCGAGGCAATCAAGGCCGCCGGTATCATCGGCGAGGGCCGTCGCGATATCGGTGTTTTGGCCGTGACGTCTGCGGATCGGCTGAATGCCGGTTGGACGGCTGCACAACGCGCGCGGTCGCGCGGCAACCCCGCCGCACTTTCCCACATCGAGACCCTGATGTCTGGCCTGCCGGCGCATTGCAATCTGGTCACCGTGATTGACGGGCATCCTGCAACATTGTCGTGGCTGGGCGCTGTACGTGGACATCAGACCATTCCGATGGGCGTCGAACATTTTGGCCAGACAGGAACGATCGGTGATCTCTATCGCCACCACTGTATCGATGCCGATGCCATCGTCGAAAAGGTGAATGGCTTGACCCGGGGCAGAGTTCTTCTTCGGGCAGCAGGGGCTTGAGATTGGGTCAACAAGATCAGGAACGAACCCGCTCGGGCTCTGGTTTGACCCATGTCGCATCAACGACGGCCACGTCATCGAAATGATCGGCGCGATTGTGCGTGTCCGGGGCGGGTCTCCGACGTTCAAAGGCAGGTATCTGCCGGCAAAATGGTGAATTTTGTTCCCGCGCCGACCCAGGTTTGATGCGGCCCGGCCCTGGAGGTTGCCGTCAGGGTCTGACCTGTCAGGGTGTTCCGTTGCGGGAAGCTTTTCGGCGAAAATGCCCGTTTTCCCGTCTATACAACGGGGATGGCAACCGGTATGGGGCTGTCTTTACCCTTGGATGATCCGCTGATCGCAATTCCGCACAGCGCCTATCACCTGGCCGATACAAAGAACCACCACCGTGAAACAAACCATTGCAGATGCTCTAGCGCGCAAGGGCTATGATACTTTGACCCAAGTTCAGCGAGCCGTCACCCAACCCGAGCTGGAAGGGCGCGACATGCTGGTATCGGCCCAGACCGGGTCAGGGAAGACCATTGGGTTTGGTCTTGCGATTGCGCACAGGGTGCTGGGCGACGAAGAAACGCTTGGCAAGCCCGAAGCGCCGTTGGCGCTGGTTGTCGCGCCGACCCGGGAACTGGCACTTCAGGTGAAGCGGGAACTTGGCTGGTTGTATTCCGGGGCAGGTGCGTTTCTGGCCTCGTGCGTCGGGGGTATGGACATTCGGGATGAGCGTCGCGCGCTGGCCAGAGGCGCCCATATCGTTGTGGCCACTCCTGGGCGGCTTCGCGACCATATCAATCGGGGTTCAATCGATCTGACAGCTATCCGCGCGGTTGTCCTGGACGAAGCGGATGAAATGCTGGATCTGGGGTTCCGCGAGGATCTTGAGTTCATTCTTGATGAAACTCCCGCAGATCGTCAGACCTTGTTGTTTTCCGCCACCGTGCCACGCGCAATTGCCAATTTGGCCAAGCGGTATCAGCGCGACGCGGTGCGTGTGAGCACGGTCGGCGAACAGACACAGCACGCGGATATCGAGTATCGCGCCATGACGGTGGCCCCGCGCGATGGTGAAAACGCGATTATCAATGTGCTGCGATATTACGAGGCCCCCAATGCCATCGTTTTCTGCAACACCCGCGCGATGGTTTCACGCCTGACCGCGCGCCTGTCAAACCGGGGCTTTTCAGTCGTGGCCCTGTCCGGTGAGCTGACCCAGAGCGAACGATCCAACGCGTTGCAGGCCATGCGCGATGGACGGGCCCGCGTCTGCGTGGCAACCGATGTTGCGGCCCGCGGAATCGATCTGCCCAACCTTGATCTGGTTGTCCATGCCGAGCTGCCCAACAGCCATGAAACGCTGCTGCACCGGTCTGGCCGCACAGGTCGCGCCGGGCGCAAGGGCGTCAGTGCCCTGATCGTCGCGCCATCATCGCGAAAAAAGGCAGAGCGCATTCTGAAATTTGCCAAGCTGACAGCGGATTGGGGATCGGCCCCGTCCGCCGAAGAGGTGAGCGAGCGTGATCAGGCGCGGATGCTGGCGTCAGAAGACTGGCAGGTCGAGATCACGGAAAGCGAACGCCCATCGGTTGAGAAACTGATTGAGAGTTTTACGCCCGAACAAATCGCAGCCGCGTATCTCAGGCAATACAAACTGCGCCATTCCGCCCCGGAAGAGCTGTCGGTGGTCGATCAGACCGCCCCAAAACCCCGCGCATCTTTTGGGCCCAGCGTCTGGTTTTCTGTGTCCGAAGGGCGCAATCAGAATGCATCCCCACGTCATATGCTGCCGATGATCTGCAAGGCGGGCAATCTCACGAAAGACGACATCGGTGCCATCCGGATTGCAGAGGACGTAACTTATTTCGAAATCAGTAAAGCCAGTGTCGACCGCTTTCTGACCTCCATTGGCCCAGAGATGAAAATAGAAGAAACCAAGGACCTTGTACGGTTGGACAAGGCACCAGACCTGTCGTCAACCGGTCGGCCCGGTCTTGATCGCAAGTTCAAAGGCAGGCCTTCGGGCCAGAAAAGGGATGCCGCTCCGGCTGAGCGGAAAGCCCCTCGCCGCCAGCCCAAGCCCGAGGCCCAGTCGGCAAAGACCGTGCGCACAACAGAATCCCTCGGAACGTCGGACGACGAGACAAAAAGCAAGTTCAAGGCTTCGGGCGCAAAACCGAAAAAGCGCAAGGCCGGGAGCGTAGAGCAAAAGAGTGGTCGCTCCAAGCCAGACGGTGATGCGCCGAAAGGCCCACCGCCGCCGAAGGGCAAGCCTAGCAGCAAGAAAAACCGTGCACGCGCTGCGGCCACAAAGTCCGCCAAAGGTGGCAACGCAGTCCCCAAACGTCGCAAACCCGGACCAAAGGTCAGTTGATTTCCGCCACGGGCAAGGTCTGTCCGCTGGGCATTGGCAAGTGACCAGGTGCTGGGGATTTCTGTCGCGGCATACACATGTGCTTAACAGTTGCGTGATTTTTCGGGGTTGAAGCAAACTAAGCTTTGCTCTTCTTGCGATCTCAACCGAATACTGTGGTACAGGACATTCTTTTCGGGGTTTTCATGCGGTTCAGTGTCGGCATTGCTGTATCCATGCTGGTCGCCGTATCCATCGGCGTGTCGACCTTTGTTGTTCATTCGCTGTGGTGGACGACCGCGCGTGACAACAGCCGCATGCTTGCCGCTGAGATCAACAGCCAGATTGCAAACGCGGTCCGCATCGAAGTCGGGGCAACTCTCAGATCCGCCGAAGCCGCATGGTCGGCGGTGCGCACGATCTTTGTACAGAATGTCATCGCAACACGGCAGGCCGATAAGCGAGAGTTCGTTTTTCTGTCCCAGTTGCAGGCGCAGCCGAATATTTCCTGGATTTTCTTCGGTTGGCCGGACGGCAATTTTTTCGCGTCGCACCGTTTGGGCGACAGCGGGCTTGAGATGATGGAGATCGACAAGGACATCCGCGACCGAAACCTGCGGACCGATCGATACATTTTTATTCCCGGCGATATTCAGTTCGAAGAAAGGAAATTTGTTCCGACCTCCTATGATCCTCGCGATCATGCCTGGTTCAACAATTTTATGTCTCTGAACTCGATGGGATGGATCGAAGCACGCGATCTTCCGGGCAGTGACAAGACCGTATACGCATTTGCGGGGCCGATCGATGTCAACCGGGCACGGCAGGGTGTTCTTGCGGTCGCAATCGAAACCGACCGTTTGTCACGCTTTCTGGCGACGCTCGAGCCCGGTGAATTCGGAGCCGCCTTCATTCTGGATGCCGATGGCAAAGTAATTGCTGTTCCCGACGCAAAAGCGGATGAAGTTACACCGGCGCGCATGGGCGAAGGTGAGCTGTACGAGGTTGCCAAGATCTCGGGGGAAAAACTGTTGGGCGACCCGGATGGCAAAACTGCTGGCAACTCGACGAAACGCGTGGTGATCGATGGCGTTCCTTATGCGGTGGCCCTGACGCCTTTGGGTTTTTACGGGTGGCGCGTCGCTACGGTCATTCCGGAATCGGCCTTCTTGTCGGGTATCAATGCAACTTTGATAGACCTGATCTATATCCTGATCGGGGTCGTGATCGTCTCGACCGCTCTGGCGATCTGGTTGATCCGTAGAATTGTGGCCAACCCATTGGCGCGCATCGCAGAAGACCTGAGCAAAATCGAACGCTTTGATGTCGAACACATTTCACGCAGGCCTTCCAACCTGTCCGAGCTGGCCAATCTGTCAGCAGCCACTGCCAGCATGGCCGCAGGGTTGTCCGCGTTCCGAAAATACGTGCCGACCGATCTTGTGAAGATGCTGGTCGCCGAGGGTATCAAGACACAGCCGGGCGGCGACATAAAACAGGTCTCCGTGTTGTTTTGCGATGTGACCGGATTCACCGGGTTGTCGGAAAAACTGGGCCCCAAGATCATCCAGTTGATGGAGCCTTTTTTCTCTGCGGCCGCAGCAGCCGTCGCGCGCCATGACGGGACGATCGACAAATTCATGGGTGACGCGGTCATGGCAATCTGGGGGGCTCCGCGCAAGGATGCGCTCCATGCCGAGAATGCCTGCCGCGCGGCACTGGATCTTGTCGCGACCGTGGAAGATGCGGGCATCGAGGACGAGGCCGGAAATTCCCTGCGTGTCAGGATCGGGTTGAACAGTGGGGAAGCTCTGGTTGGCAACATTGGGTCAGAGCAGCGGTTGAACTATACGGCAATCGGCGACGTCGTGAATGTGGCCAGCCGATTGGAAGGGGCCAACAAGGAGTATGGCACGCGTATTCTGATCGGCCCCGAGACCCGGCGCGAAGCCGCCGACGCAATTGTCGTCCGAGAGCTGGACACGCTTGCGGTCTTTGGCCGGACCGAGGAACTGGTGGTCTATGAGCTGATTGCGATGGTCGACAGTTTTGAGGGATCATTTGATTGGATCGAGACATACGAACAAGGTCTTGCGCATTATCGTTCCGGCCGGTTCGAGCAGGCGATAGCTGCGTTTGAAGCCGCGGACAAAATGCGGGGTGGGGATCCTGTGTCCGTAGTCATGAAGTTGCGCGCAACGAAGCTTTTGACCAACCCTCCCGCACGGGATTGGCGTGCGGTCACGCATACGGACAAGACGTGAGGGTACAGGCCATGAGAGCATGCAATCCGCACCCATGAACAGAAAGGTCTGAGTGCGCGGTAGAGCGTTTCGGGGCGTCGTATCGTTTTCGCGGCGAAGATGAGAATGAGACCCTGAAATCAGGGTGCAAAGGCAGAAACGGTCGTCAGAGACATCCGCAGAAAGACACTGTTGACTTTAGATTTTGTATTTTGGATACATTGGGCAGAGGGATCGCGACGACCTGTGCTGTCACTGAATGCTCTGACGACAAAGAGCCATGCGATTGTCTTTTAAAGTCCTTTTCTGGGAGAAAATCATGAAACTCAAACTTCTGGCCGCAACCACTGCGATCGCCCTGACGGGTGCCGTGGCGCAGGCAAATACACTTGTATATTGTTCCGAAGGGTCGCCTGAAGGCTTCGATCCTGCGCTGTACACCGCAGGGACGACCTTTGATGCCTCTTCACATCCGATCTACAATCGGTTGCTTGAATTTGAAACGGGCACGACCAATGTGGTCCCCGGCCTGGCCGAAAGTGTCGAGGCCAGCGATGATGGTCTGGAATACACTTTCAAGTTGCGCCAGGGTGTCAAGTTCCACTCGAACGACGCGTTCACGCCGACCCGCGACTTCAACGCGGATGACGTGATTTTTTCGTTCATGCGTCAGAAAGACGAAAACCACCCTTATCATCAAGTGTCAGGCGGAACCTGGGAATATTTCCAGGGTATGGGGATGCCTGATCTGGTCGAGTCCATCGAAAAGATCGACGACTACACGGTGAAATTTACCCTGTCCAAGCCCGAAGCGCCGTTTGTCGCCAATATGGCGATGGACTTTGCCTCGATCGTATCGGCGGAATATGCCGAGGCAATGATGGAGGCCGGAACGCCGGAAAAACTGAATACGGCACCCATCGGCACCGGGCCTTTCTCGTTCGTGGCCTATCAAAAAGACGCGGTGATCCGTTACGCGGCCAATGATGCGTATTGGAAAGACCCGGCGCAGGTCGAAAACCTGATCTTTGCCATCACACCGGATGCGTCTGTGCGCTACCAAAAGCTGAAAGCCGGCGAATGTCACGTGATGCCCTATCCGAACCCTGCCGACATTCAGGCCATGAAGGATGATCCGGACATCAACATGCTGGAACAAGAGGGCCTGAACGTTGGTTATCTGGCCTACAACACCACCATGGCGCCATTCGACAATCCGAAGGTGCGCAAAGCGCTGAACATGGCGATCGACAAGCAGGCGATCATCGACGTGGTCTTCCAGGGCTCGGGTCAGGTGGCCAAGAACCCGATCCCGCCTACCATGTGGGGTTACAATGACGCCATCGTGGACGATCCCTATGATCCGGAAGCGGCCAAGGCGATGCTCGAGGCCGAAGGTGTTTCGGACCTGTCGATGAAAATCTGGGCCATGCCCGTCCAGCGCCCCTACAACCCCAATGCCCGCCGTATGGCCGAGTTGATCCAGGCGGATTTCGCCAAGATCGGTGTGGGCGTCGAAATCGTCTCGTACGAATGGGGTGAATACCTGTCTCGCTCGAAAGAGTTGAACCGGGACGGTGCCGTTCTGCTGGGCTGGACCGGGGATAACGGTGATCCGGACAACTTCCTGGCGGTTTTGCTGGGCTGTGACGGGGTCGAAGCATCGAACCGCGCACAATGGTGTCATCAGCCCTTCGAAGACCTGATCCTGAAGGCCAAGCAAAGCACGGATCAGGCCGAGCGGACCAAACTGTATGAAGAAGCGCAGGTCGTGTTCAAAGAGCAGGCTCCGTGGGCGACCATCGCGCATTCGGTCGTTTACATGCCGATGAGCAACAAGGTGCAAGGCTACAAAGTGCACCCGCTGGGCGGTCACATCTTCTATGGTGTGAGCGTCGAATAAACCACCACTCACAAACCGGAGCCGCCAGATTGGTGGCTCCGGCTTTCTTATTGAGGAGGTCGGGCAGAATGCCGGATTTGTCCGAATACCGCCAATTGGCAATGGATATGTCAGTGGACGCAGTGGCCCTGGTGCCCGGTCCGAATTTCACCCGCGCATTGGGCAAATCCTTCATGAGCCACGAGCGCCCTTTTGTCGTGGTGATTCCGGCCCAAGGGGACCCGGCGGCGATCGTGCCCAACCTGGAGCTCGCCTCATGGGATCTGGTCGGATTTGAGGGTGCCGTGTTCGACTGGCGCGATCAGACCGGCTATGACGGCGCCTTTTCCGCGCTGGCAGAACATATTCCGATCAGATCGCTGGCTGTCGAAGGTCAGGTGATGCGGTTTTTCGTGTCAGACGCGTTTACCCGCGCAATTCCGGATCTGCGGATTGTGGACGGTGAACGCGAAATCTCGGGCCTTCGTGCCATCAAAACTGACGACGATATCGCCGCGTTGCAAGCGGCCATCGATATCTCGGAACGCGCGTTGGAGCGTGTGATTGCTGATGTACGTGCAGGTCAGACCGAAAAACAGGTCGAGCAGGCGCTGATACAGGCCCTCTTCGCAGAAGGAGCGGAGTCGCTGGCCTTTTCCCCCATCGTGGCTGCGGGGGACAATTCAGCGCGACCGCACGGAAAGGCGCGTGCCGACTACCGGATCAGGGCAGGCGACGCGATGTTGTTCGACTTCGGCGCTCGAAAACATGGTTTTGCGGCCGACATCACGCGAACTTTTTTCGTTCAGGACGTCCCGGACGAAGGCAGGGATGTCTACGACACGGTTTTGCGCGCCAACAAAGCCGGGTTCGAAGCCTGCCGCCCCGGCGTGACGGCACACGACATCGACGACGCGGTGACAAGCGTGCTTGAGGCCTCGCCTTTTGTTGATCGTATCCGGACCAAGACAGGTCACGGTCTGGGCCGGGATGTGCATGAGGCGCCGTATATCATGCGTGGTAACAGTCAGATAATCCTGCCGGGCATGGTCTGGACCAACGAACCCGGTCTGTATGAATTGGACAAGTTCGGCGTTCGCATCGAAGATGACGTTCTTGTCACCGGGGATGGCTGTCGGTCGCTGACCCGCTTTCCCAAAGAACTTACGATCATAGGTCGCTGATGCTTGGCTATTTCCTCACCCGTCTTGGCCTGTTTGTTCCGACATTTCTGGGCGTGACGCTGATTTCGTTCATGTTCATCCGGGTGCTGCCCGGCGATCCGATCATCGTGATGGCCGGTGAACGCGGCATGACGGAAGAACGTTATCAGGAAATGGTCGAAAAGCTGGGTTTCGACAAACCGGTGTTGCAGCAGTATTGGGATTACCTCACCGGAGTGCTTCAAGGTGATCTGGGCGAAAGCTTTGTCACCAGGAAACCTGTATGGGACGAGTTCTTTTCGCTGTTCCCCGCAACGCTGGAGTTGTCCTTGTGCGCCATGATCTTTGCCATTGCGCTGGGTCTGCCCGCAGGTGTGATCGCGGCGGTGAACCGAGGGAAGTTCTTTGACCGGGCGCTGATGTCCTCGGCGCTGGTCGGATACTCGATGCCCATCTTCTGGTGGGCGCTGCTGTTGATCATCATATTCTCGGGCAATCTGGGCTGGACGCCGGTCTCGGGACGGATCGACCTGTTGTATTACTTTCCCAGCGTCACCGGCTTCATGCTGATCGACAGCCTGTTGTCGGGTCAGGAAGGAGCATTCGGATCAGCCGTGCGCCATCTGATCCTGCCGACGATTGTGCTGGGAACGATTCCGCTGGCGGTCATCGCACGCCAGACCCGGTCGGCGATGCTGGAAGTTCTGGGCGAAGACTACATCCGCACCGCGCGTGCCAAGGGTTTGTCGCCAACGCGGATCAACGGGGTGCACGCGCTGCGTAACGCGCTGATTCCGGTTGTCACGGTGATCGGCCTGTCGGTGGGCACGTTGCTGGCAGGAGCCATCCTGACCGAAACCATCTTCAGCTGGCCGGGCATAGGCAAGTGGATGGTCGACAGCATTTTCCGCCGAGATTACCCGGTTGTTCAGGGCGGATTGCTGATGATCGCGGTGATCGTGATGCTGGTGAACCTGCTGGTCGATGTCCTTTACGGCATCATCAACCCCAAAATTCGGAGGCGGTAATGGCCGAACTATCCGCAACCCCGCCCAAAACGGAAGACCGCCCCAGCGCCCTGCGCGAGTTCTGGTACTACTTCAGCGAAAACCGCGGTGCTGTCATCGGGCTGTGGGTTTTTGCCGCCTTTGTATTCTGCGCCACTTTTGCGCCCCTTCTGGCCCCTTACGACCCGACGGAACAGTTCCGCGACCATATCCTGCAACCGCCTGCATGGCAGGAGGGCGGAAGCTGGGCTTTCCCGTTGGGTACCGATCCGCTGGGTCGGGACATGCTGTCGCGCCTGATCATGGGCTCGCGCTATTCCTTCTTTGTCGGAATCGTCGTCGTCTGTGTGGCCGTGTCGGGCGGCGTGATGATTGGCCTGCTGTCGGGCTTTGCCCCCAAATGGATCGATACGCTGATCATGCGGGTGATGGATATCGTTCTGGCCTTTCCGTCGCTGCTGTTGGCACTGGTGCTGGTGGCCATCCTTGGCCCGTCGCTGACCAACGCGATGATTGCCATCGCCATCGTTTTCCAGCCCCACTACGTGCGCCTGACCCGCGCGTCGGTTCTGGCGGAACGCCAGAAAGACTATGTCACTTCGGCGCGCGTGGCCGGTGCTGGCCGGTCACGCCTGATGTTCATCACCGTGCTGCCCAATTGCCTGGCACCCATCATCGTACAAGCGGCGCTGTCCTTCTCGACAGCGATTCTGGACGCAGCCGCCTTGGGCTTTCTGGGCATGGGCGCGCAGCCGCCCACGCCGGAATGGGGCACCATGCTGGCCGAAGCGCGCGAATTCATACTGCGCGCCTGGTGGGTGGTTACCTTCCCCGGTCTGGCAATCCTTGTCACCGTACTTGCCATCAACCTGATGGGCGACGGCCTGCGCGATGCGCTGGACCCGAAACTGAAACGGAGCTGATCGCATGAGCCTTTTGCAGATCCGCAACCTGACTGTTGAATTCGCCACAGCCTCGGGCAGGTTCCGCGCCGTGGATGGCGTAGATCTGTCGGTGGACAAGGGGGAGTTGCTGGCCATCGTGGGTGAAAGCGGCTCGGGCAAATCGGTGTCGATGTTGGCGCTGATGGGGTTGTTGCCCTGGACCGCGACGATCACCGCTGACGAGATGCGCTTTGAGGGGCTCGATCTTGCCGGCCTTTCGGCCCGTGAACGCCGCAGGATCATCGGCAAGGACATGGCGATGATCTTTCAGGAGCCGATGTCGTCGCTGAACCCCTGTTTCACGGTGGGATTCCAGATCAAAGAGGCCCTGCGCATCCATCTGGGATTGAACCGCAAGGACCGCCACCAGCGCGCGATTGAGCTGTTCGACCAGGTTGGCATCCCGGCCCCGGAAAGCCGCCTGAGCACCTTTCCACACCAGATGTCAGGGGGCATGAACCAGCGCGTCATGATCGCGATGGCCATCGCCTGCAAGCCCAAGCTGCTGATTGCAGACGAACCTACCACTGCGCTGGACGTCACCATTCAGGCGCAGATACTCGACCTGCTGGTTCGATTGCGGGACGAACACGATATGGGCCTCGTGCTGATCACCCATGACATGGGGGTGGTGGCCGAAACCGCCGAACGGGTTCAGGTGCAATACGCCGGACAAAAAGTCGAAGAGCAGCCCGTGCGTGATTTGTTCCGCACGCCGCGTCATCCCTATACATCGGCCCTGCTGAGCGCCTTGCCCGAGCGCGCGACCTCCAAGATCCTGCCGACGATTCCCGGCGTTGTGCCGGGCCAATTCGATCGCCCCGCAGGGTGCCTGTTCAGCCCGCGATGCCGGTTTGCTGATGCAACTTGCGCTGAAATACCACCGACCCCCCATGCCGAAGCCTTCGGCAAGGCACGTTGCCACCACGTAGAAAAAATCGCGGCCGGAGAATTGGCATGACCGACCCCATCGTTCAGGCGAAAGATCTGACCAGGTTTTACACGGTGAAGGGCGGGTTGCTGTCCAAGTCAGCGACGGTAAAAGCCCTTTCGGGGGTGGATTTCGAGCTGAAACCGGGAAAGACTCTGGCCATCGTCGGAGAGTCCGGCTGTGGCAAGTCAACACTGGCGCGATTGGTCACGATGATTGAAGAGCCGACGTCGGGAAGGCTGACGATTGACGGTGTCGACATTACCCCGTCGCAATGGAGCAAGATGCGGGAAACGGTGCAAATCGTGTTCCAGGATCCGTATGGATCGCTGAATCCACGTCAGCGCATCGGCCAGATCTTGCAGGAGCCGCTGATCATCAATCGTCCGGACATGTCCGCCGCAGACCGCGAAACACAAGCGCGCGACATGATCGAGATGGTCGGCTTGCGCCCCGAGCATTTTGACCGCTATCCACATATGTTCTCTGGCGGGCAGCGTCAGCGGATCGCCATTGCACGCGCGCTTATGTTGAATCCTAGGGTCCTTGTTCTGGATGAGCCGGTTTCGGCACTGGACGTCTCGATCCAGTCGCAGATCCTGAACCTGCTTGTGGATTTGCAGGAACGGCTTGACCTCGCCTATCTGTTCATTTCGCACGATCTTTCGGTGGTTCGGCATTTTGCCGACGACGTGATCGTCATGTATCTGGGGCGCGCTGTTGAAAAGGCGCCCAAAGAACAGCTGTTCGCCGCGCCGCGTCACCCCTATTCCAAGGCGTTGCTGTCCACGACGCCCCGGGCCGACCCCACGGCCCGAAAAGAACGGATCAAGCTTGAGGGCGAACTGCCGTCGCCAATGAATATTCCAAAAGGTTGCGCCTTTGCGCAACGATGCTGGCTGGCAACCGAAAAGTGCAGGGCAACAATGCCTGAACTGGCCGGAGAAACGCATCAGGTCGCGTGTCTGTACCCTTTGTAAAGCAGGGGGATTCCGTGTTGGTATGAGGCGGTGGCAAGCAGGGCGGTCTCGACAAAAGCGACGGTAACTTCTTGTGGGCGACCAAGCCACATGTTTGAGTGGCTACCGACCAAGATCGCCATCTGCGAAGCCGCGCGCAAGACAGGACCGTTCATTTCCCCAGATGCGGCCCAAGCGGCCCGTATCCCTTGGGCGGCTTGGGCCTGACGGTTTCGTTGCGCGGGCGCGCGAAACCAAGACAAACCACCCCTCTTTCGATCAGGTTTCCCCCCATGGAAGGGAGGTGCGTGCCAGACCGAATGCAGGGGTTACTCGGCCACTTCCGCCGAGGGTTCGTGTTTTTTGAATTGCTGATCGAACAGGTTGCGGAAGCTTCCGTTCTTTTTCATCAACTCGTCCAGATTTCCCTGTTCCACGATCGAGCCATCCTGAACCACGATAATCTTGTCCGCTTCCAGAACAGTTGACAGCCGGTGCGCAATGACAACGACGGTCACATCCTTCGTCAGGGTGTCCAGCGCCTTTTTGACCAGCGATTCCGATTCAGCGTCCAGCGCGCTTGTGGCCTCATCCAAAAGCAGGATCTCGGACTTTCTCAGAATAGCGCGCGCAATCGCAATTCGCTGTTTCTGACCACCTGACAGGAAGGTTCCGTTTTCACCGACTTGCGTTTCGTACCCTTCCGGCAGTTCCATGATGAACTCGTGCGCATGTGCGGCTTTGGCGGCAGCAATGACCTCTTCCTCGGTTGCGTCAGGGGCCGAGCAGCGCAGGTTGTCCATGATCGACGTCGAAAACAGGAACGTATCCTGACCGACATAAGAGATTTTTTTTCGCAGGGACGCAAAGCTGACCTCGCGCAGATCCTGGCCATCGATCTCGACGCTGCCCCCATCTGGATCGTAGAACCGCATGATCAGCCCGAACAACGTAGACTTGCCACCGCCGGACTGACCGACGAGCGCCGTGGTCTTGCCGGCCTCGAACGTGACATTCATGTTTTCGATCACAGGTACGGCACCCTGATAGCCGAAAGTCAAATCGCGCAGCGTGATCTGGCCGGGGCCTTCGATCAGGTCATGGGCTTCGGGGCTTTCCACCATCGTGTCGTCCTGATCCAGCAGGCCAAACAACATGCCGACACCAACCATGCAGGTTTCGATCTGAACACGCATTTTCGACAGCCGCTTGGCCGGTTCATAGGCCATCAGCAACGCCGTGATAAAGGACATCAATTGGCCTGCGCTGGGTTGTTCGGTGCCTGCGATGCCCATCGTGCTGACCACAAGCACACCTGCCACGGCGAGCCCGGCCAGAAACTCCATGAGAGGGCTGGCAATGGACTGCAACTTGGCGATGTCATTCGACCGCTGTTCAACTTTTCGGATGGCCGTGTCCATACGGTTGATCATCCGGTCTTCGAGCGAGAACACCTTGATGACCTTGATCCCTGCCGAGGTCTCTTGCAGCACCCGAATGATTTCCGCCAGCGACTTGAACTCGGCCTGCATGATCGTGCGCACGCTCTTCAATAGATAGCGAACACCCAACAGGGCAATCGGACCTACGACAAAGAACAAGACGGACAAAACGGGTTGTTGATACACCATGACCGCAACCAGCCCGACCAGAGTCAGGGAGTCGCGCACAAACCCGGTGACCAGCACATCGATCAGGGTTCTGGCCGCCTGCGCGCCATGGGTGGTGCGCATCAGAAGGTCCGATGATTCATTGTTCGAAAAGAACGCGACCCCATGTCTGAGCAGTTTTCGGTAAACCTTGTCCTGCTGTTCCGCCACGATCCGATTGCCTGCGCGGGCAAGGTAGATTGCCTGAATATAGGATGCGACCGCCTTGACCAGAAACAGAAGGACAACCCCCAGCGCAATGACATGTGCCCAACCCTGCAACTCGGGGCTGGTCATGGCATCGACGATGTATTCCATCATATATGCGGAGCCGGCCGTAGTGACCGCCACGGCAATCATTGCCAGAACCGCAATACCATACAGCTTGCCTTGCGCGTAAAAGCTTTCACCTACAAGGCGGCCCATATAGCCTGATCGCCACTTGTTCCAGGCGCGCTTTATCATTGCGTTCTCCAAATCGTGAAACTGTGCGCACGCTCAGTTAACCTATATTTTGTCGGGCCTAAAGGACAGATGCCAAGCTGCGGCAGAGCGGCCCATCCCGACCGTCTGAGCTGTACGCCCGCTAAATAATGGCTCGTTTACGATCGGACAAGAGTTGGAAAGCGCGCGGACAACCGCGATCTGCCCCTTTGTACAGGTGCAGGCAGGGTTGGTGGCGTGGCAGGATCAATAAAAAAACGCCGCAAAATTCGGGCTGCCTGGCCACAGACGAGTCGTATGTCCGGCATGAACCCGCCGACAGAGGGCAGTATTTCCTGACTGTGAACAGGTGTTGATCCGAAACCAGACAGGGGACGGGCACAAGCGTCGTATCCGATCCTGTCCGGCGGCCCGTTTGCGTGAAATCGAAATTCAGCGCAGCGGCCAAGTCTCTTGGGTGGTGCCGTTACCCCTCTTCCTGCAAATACGCGAGAAGGTTAACAATATCCTCGTTCTTTTTCAGGCCGCGAAACTGCATTCGATTGCCCTGAAGAAACCCTTTGGGATTCGTCAGGAACGCGCTCAGGGTCTCATGCGTCCAGACGATGCCGGAACCTTTCAGCGCCGTCGAGTAATTGAATCCCTCTGCCTGACCGGCCCTTGTGCCGAGAATGCCGTGCAGGGACGGGCCAACACCATGGCTGCCTTCTTTCAATTTGTGGCAGGCGCTGCATTTGCGAAACACCTTTTTACCGGCCGTCGCGTCACCCTGAACAGGTGCGGCAGCAACAACCTCTGTGGCTTCCGATGCCGCCGATGCCTGCTCTTCATCCGTGTGAAAGATCAGCCGGGCCGTAATCGGTACCGTTCGGGTGATGCCGGGCAGGCTTGCCAATTCCATAAGCTTGTCCACGCCGGCGTCGACACCGGCGTCTTCCGTGCTGAGAAAAACCATGTCGTTTGTTGAAACAAGCACTGACGTCTCGGACAAGCGCGCAACGAACATTTCCGCGTCAAACTCAACGTCCGCGCCGGCCAGCGAAAGCACGGATGCAGCATCCAGAGTGGTGGTTTCACCAACGGCCAGCCCTGAAACCTTTGCCATGTCGAATTTGGCCGTCAGGCGCGCAGTGGGTGCTTGGCGGAAAACAAACTCGATCATCCTTTCGTTGCGAATATCTATGTTGGTCTCGACCGAGGACAGATCGATTTCGATTTCGGCCATGCCCTCCTGGGTCACGTGTCCGCTCAGATTGGTGAAACTGTTGACCTCGCCCACCGCGTTTTTCTTGATCGTTCCATAGGCCAGATGCGAGCGATCGGAATCCAGTGTCCACCCTGCGGCCCAAATGGGTGTTGCAACAATTGCCGACGCAAACGTGACTGCCTTCAACAGAAGTTTCATTTCTTTCCTCCGCGGTGTATGTCAGTTTTGGCCCTGCGGGCCGGGTCCGTTACTGACAAACACACACAGGTCGCGTTTTATTCGATGAGTGCCGAGATGACTTCCGAACAGGCCGTTCGTGACGCCGTACAGATGCACTCAAGACGCGTCTGGCGGTTTGCTCTGGCGTTGTCGGGGGCATCGGATGTGGCGGACGATCTGGTGCAGGCCACATGCCTGCGTGCGCTCGAGCGGCATCATCAAGTGACGTCGCATGATCGTCTGGACAGTTGGCTGATGACGATCTGCCGGTCAATCTGGTTGAACGAGGTGCGGTCTCGTTCCGTCCGGCGGGCACAGGCGCTGTCGGTGACCCCGGAAGCGGAACTGGTCGCAATCGGGCCGGATTCAGAAACGAATATTTTTGCGGCTGAAGTGTTTACTCAAGTGATGCGGCTGCCAGAAGCGCAGCGGGAAACGGTCTTGCTTGTGTTCGTCGAAGGGTACAGCTACCGCGAAGCCGCTGCATTGCTGGACGTTCCCATCGGCACAATCATGAGCCGGCTATCGAATGCCCGGCAGAAACTGAAAACCGTGATGCAGTTTGATGCGGCGGACGCCGCGCGACGGAGTGGCAAATGACGTTTTCCGACGAGACGCTGTTGGCGTATCTGGAAGGCACGCTGGATGAGGTTCAGAGCCGCGCCATCGAGGCCGCGGTTGAGGATGATGCCGAGCTTGAAAGCCGCCTGATGGCGCTGGATCCGTTCGCGCCTGTCGTTCAGGACGTTTTTGAGAAACTGCCCACCGAGGCGCCGAAGGTCGATTTGCCGGAACCCGTGGCGCATCACGCCAATGGCGGATTTCTGCGCCTTCTGGCCGTGGCCGCGGGCGTTGGGGTCGCAGCCGTCGCGCTGACGTTCTGGGCAACGCGCCCGGCAGAACTGGGCTGGGCGCAGCAAGCAGCGATCTATCAGTCGCTTTATGTGCCCGAGACGATAGTCTCGCTGGACAGTTCCGAGGCATCGCTGGACAAACAATTCGCGATGGCCGAGGCAGCACTTGGCAGGTCTCTGAACCGTGAAACGCTGGACTCCTTGCCAGGGCTGGAGTTGAAGCGAGCACAGGTTCTGTCGTTCAAAGGAAAGCCCTTGGTTCAGGTCGTTTTCGCCGATGAGCAGGGTCAACCCTTTGCCTTCTGTGTTATCCGCCAGGGGCCGAACGCCCCGAAGGCAGAGGTCAAGCGGGCCGTTCTGAGTGGTTTGGCAACAGCGACCTGGGCGCAGGATGGTTACGGTTACATGCTGCTGGGCAGCTCTCCGCAGACCGATTTGAGCAGCAAACTGGATGTTCTGACCCGAACCTTTGCGGGCTGACGGAATACCCCTTGTGAACCAACGGGAATGTCCGAAGAATGCGGGGTATGACGTCGAAGAAACCCTTGCCCCTTCCTGAAGACGAGGCCGAAGATCTTGGCCCCGCCAGCATCTATGACGGCGATCCGTCCGAAGAGGACGACCTGTGGTTCTTGCCGCCGGATGAAGTCGAGGAAGACGAGGGTTTTTTCATGCCCGGGCCGCGACGCGAGCAGCGCCTGCTGTTCGATCCGCGCGATTGGCGGGCTGCGCAATCCGACCTTTCTGCGGAACTTGCGGATCTGGCCCTGACTTTTGGTGCGCTGGACGAACGGTTGCGAGCGGGCCCCGAGGGCTGGACGCACCGCTTGGCATTGATGGAGACGTCCGATCTGGGGTGGTGGACCGGAGACCGGATCAGCGTGGATCGATTGGCTTTGTGGACCGGCTTGCGCATCGGCGCGACTCATGATGACGTGCAGGCCCTGTTTCGGGCCGGATGGGCCGTGCGACGCCTGAGTTCGGGCGCGCCGCCTGCCGCCGGCGGTTGGGAACGGGGTCTGACCGCGTTTCTTGACCGGTTGGCTCAGGGGGCCGACGCGACCCCGGAATCCATCATTGATCTGGCCGAGGTCATGCAAAATGCCGAAGGGTTGCATCCTGTCACGCAGTCGGCAATTGCGTTTCATGCGTGGCGGGCGGTGTCACAAGGCATCGGGCAGGACACGGAAGCCGCCGTCATCGCCGCGCGTCATGCGGCCTCCATGGGGCGTGGCGGTGCGCTGTTCATGCCCTTGGCCTTGTCCGGGCCGCGCGCGCTGCGCGGCTCGGGAGATCCTTCGGAGAAACTGAGCGCATGGATCGGCGGCGCAGGGCAGGCTGCCCTTGCGGCGTTGCTGCATCTGGATCGGATCAGCGCGTGGGAGGCGAAAGCCAAAGACGTCACGCAGGATCTGAGCGGCCGCACCCCGCCGCGGCTGATCAATGCATTGACGGCCTGGCCCATGGTATCCGCGCCTTTGGCCGAAGACCTGACCAAGGCTTCCCGCGCGGCGGTACAGCGCAATTTCGACCTGTTCGCGCAGCGGGGCCTGGTTCGCGAGGTCACCGGGCAGGGGCGTTACCGCGTCTGGACGGCGGCGCTGTAATCCATCAGCCAATCGCGAAACGTACGCGCGGCCGGGCGCAGCGCCGTTCGGGAAGGGTAGACCAGATGATAGGCTTCCTGCCCCGGACATGAGATGTCTGGCAGGCAGGGAACCAAACCCGACAGCTTCATAATCCGATCTGACGCGGGCGCGCGCGCCAAGGCAATGCCGCATCCGCTGGCGCAGAGCTCGGCCGCCATCACCGAATTGTCGGCAAAAAAGTACCGTGCCCGGCCCGCTGGCAGCCGCTGGTGTTCGAACCAATGCGGCCAGCTTGCCCGATGGGTCGAAACTTCGATCAAGGTGAAGTCGAACAAGTCTTTTGCCGTCTCGACCCGTGCAGCAATCGCGGGTGGGGCGATGGGATAGAGATGTTCGCGCATCAACTCGTCACTTTCCGAGCCAAACAGCGCGGGGTTTCCGAAAACGATCTGAAGGTCAGTGAACCGATTGGCAAAATCCGACACGACATTGCCGGTCGCAAGCGAAAGGTTGATCTGAGGATGCGCTTCCTGAAATCCGGGAACACCCCCGGCCAGAATGCCATGTGCAAACAGCAGCACCGACTGCACGTAAAGCCTTTGCTCGCGGGTTTCACCAAACAGACCCGCGGTTGCCGTTTCCAGCATGAGCAAGGATTGCTGTACCGACGGCAGATAGGCGCGCCCGGTCTCGGTCAAAGTGACCGCATGCGCGTGGCGGTGGAACAAGGGTGTGCCCAGCCGTGTTTCCAACGCTTTGACCTGCTGGCTGACGGCGGCAGGCGTCATGTTCAACTGGGTCGCGGCACGGGCAAAGCTTTCGGTTCGGGCCGCAGCCTCGAATACGCGCAGCCAGTTGAGGGAAGGAACACGGGTGTTCATTCCAGCAGGCTAAGCAGAACTTAGCCTCACCGGCAAGACAATTGGGTCTGAGCTTTTGATCCCCGGCCTTAGGCTTGTGGTCAGTGAACAGATGAAATGAGACCACTATGTCAGACCCCGCCCTGCCGCCACGAACCAAGCGCAAGATCTGGAACTACACGCCCCAGCTGCCGATTCAGACCGCGCCCTACTGGGATTGGCCGATGAAACCTCTGGCCGCGTTGAAATACCTGTTGCAAAGCTGGAACCCACTTGCATTGCGGGCGCTGCTGCTGGTCTTTGCGGTCATCACCTGGACCTGTCTGACGCCTTCATTGAGCAGGATCGAGACCTTCGGCTGGGATTGGGTCGCGGAAATCTGGTTCCGCAATTTCTGTATCCTGATGGTGGTTGCAGGCGGCTTGCACCTGGCCCTTTGGAGGTTCCGTACGCAGCAGGACGAATACCGGTATGACATGCGCCCGATGATGAAGGGCGCCAAGGTGTTCACTTTCAAAAATCAGGTCTGGGACAACATGTTCTGGACCTTGGGCCCGGCGTTGACGTTTTGGACGTTCTGGGAATGTCTGATCTTGTATTCCTATGCCAATGGCTGGATCACGATGATCACATTTGACGGCAACCCGATCTGGTTCATCGCCATGACCGTCTTTGTGCCGATCTGGGCCGGGTTCCATTTCTACTGGCTGCACAGGCTGCTGCATGTGGGTGTGCTTTATACAAAAGTCCACGCTTGGCATCACCGCAACATCAACACTGGCCCTTGGTCGGGGCTTGCGATGCATCCGGTCGAGAGCTTTTTCCTGATGTTCGATACGATGATCTTTTTTCTGCTGCCGTCGCATCCGATCCACGCCGTTTTCCTGCTGTTCCATCACGGCATCGGCGCTCCGACCTCTCATGCCGGGTTCGAGCACGTGAAGGTCGGCAACAAGGCCAAGTTTCAGGTCGGGGATTTCTTTCATCAGCTGCATCATCGGTTTTTCGACTGCAACTACGGCACTTGGGAAACCCCTTGGGATGAATGGTTCAACACGTTCCACGACGGCACCGATGAAGGCAATGACATGGTCAAGGAACGCCGCCGCAAGATCTGGGCCACCGAATAGCCCGTGAAGGCAGATCACTGCCGGACCCAAGCGGGTCCGGTGGGCGCGTCTGATCCAACAGGTGGTGTGCGTTCAGCGTCCAACACCGACATAGGTTTCAAAGCCGGATTTCAGCGCCTGTGACTTTGAATAGATATTGCGCAGATCCACCATTCGGGCAGAGTTCATGGAACCGGCCAGCTCGGTCAGGTTCAATGCGCGGAACTCGTTCCACTCTGTCAGCAACACCACAACGTCAGCCCCTTGAACCGCTGCATAGGGGTCGTCGCACCATTCGACTCCGGGCAACAGTGCATCGCCTTCCGCTTTGCCCTGCGGATCGACGACGCGCACTTTGGCTCCTCCGCCGATCAAGGCGGGAATGATGGACAGTGATGGCGCGTCGCGCATGTCGTCGGTGTTGGGTTTGAAGGTGACACCCAGAACCGCCACCGTCTTGCCATTGAGGCGGTCGTCGCAGGCGTCGCGGATTTTCTCGATCATCCGCTTCTTGACCTCGTCATTCACCCGAATGACGGTTTCCGTGATCTGCATCGGATAGGCATGATCCTGCCCGATCCGCGCCAGCGCGGCGGTATCCTTGGGAAAACAAGAGCCACCATAGCCCGGCCCCGCGTGCAGGAATTTGTTGCCAATTCGCCCGTCCAGACCGATGCCGCGTGAAACTTCCTTGACATCCGCGCCGACCTTTTCACACAGGCCTGCGATTTCATTGATGAAGGTGATCTTGGTCGCCAGAAACGCGTTGGCGGCGTATTTGATCATCTCGGCGCTTTCCAGATCGGTGGTCAGGATCGGGAAGTCACGCAGATAAAGCGGTCGGTAAATCTCGGCCATCACTTCGGCGGCGCGATCGTTTTCCACACCCACCACGACGCGATCGGGGCGCATGAAGTCATCGATCGCAGCGCCTTCGCGCAGAAATTCAGGGTTCGAGGCGACGTCGAATTCGGCTGTGGGGTTGGCTGCCGCAACGACCTCCTGAACTTTTCTGTTTGTTCCCACCGGCACGGTCGATTTGGTGACGATGACCGTGTATCCGGTTATGGCCTGGGCGATTTCCTCTGCCGCCGCCATCACATAGGTCAAATCCGCGTGGCCGTCCCCTCGCCGGGTCGGGGTTCCGACCGCGATGAAAACCGCATCGGCACCATCAACTGCCGTCTTCAGATCGGTTGAAAAACTCAGACGACCGGCAGCAACGTTTTTTGCCATCAGCACATCCAGGCCCGGTTCATAGATCGGCACGTCCCCGGCCTTGAGCATGTCGATCTTTTGCTCAGCCTTGTCGACGCAAATCACGTCATGACCGAAGTCCGAAAAGCACACACCGGACACCAAGCCGACATAACCGGTGCCGATCATTGCAATACGCATCCAAAAATCCTTCTTACCAATTACCACGGACGGCGTGGGCACAATCAAAGAAACTGACGCCGGTTTCAATGGCTGCCAGCATTTGCGTGATGCATCCCATAGATTCTTGCGGATTTTGAGGCAATAAGAACGCAGACGGTGTTAAGCCCTTCGAAATCGTGATCATGTCCGCTTTGTTCAGTAGAACCGAGGACCACGAAGAACCGGTTGGTGTCGAAATTCGATTGAACAGAGGGTGCCGTTGATGGCTGGAACAGCCCCTGCCGCTGCTTTCGTTTTTTAGTACTGAGGAGGCGCGGGATGATCGCGTGTTCTCGCCACCGACATGCTGGCGTAAGGGATAAAAGGGGCTGCGTGACATGGCCCGGCAAATCACCGGTCGATCAGCCGTCCATTTCAGCGGCGGCTTGCAACAGCCAGTTCTGAAACAGCCGGACCGGTGGCGAAACGGGTTTTTCCTTGAGGCGCATGAAATAGGTCCAGGGGCAGTTTAGATCAAACCGGAACGGCTCGATCAGCAGCCCCCGCTCGACATAGGACCGGGCCAGCGACCGGGGTAGGGCGACGCATCCCAGTGACTTGGCTGCCATTTCCATCGCCAGATTCGAGGCATTCGTCCGCAACCCGCCCTTCTGGCTCAGGTCGGACAACCCGAAATGCCGCGCCGCGTGCTCCCAATAGGAGGGGCGGCCCAGGATATGGATCAGCGGTGCATTCTGCAATTGCTTGGGGTCGGTCAGCGGCGCGCCTTCGACCAGAAAACCGGGCGCACAGACCAAGGCCAGCTTTTCGACCCACAAACGTTGGGCGTCTGGCGAAACATCGTCGACATGGTTGATCGTCAGCGAGATATCCGAAACATTTGGTTCGACATCAGCCCAGACAGTGCCATGAACCGTCAGATCTATGTCGGGATGCACCGCGTTGAAACCACGGATCACATCCGGCAACCAGTTCTCGGCCAGACTGACCGGGCAGGATACCACCACCTTGCGGGTATGCGACCGCACGATGACCGATTGGGTGGCGGCGTTGATTTCCTGTAGGGCATGGCGCACTGACGGCAGATAGGCTTCTCCTACATCTGTCAGCGACAGGGACCGGGGATGGCGCACGAACAGGGGGCGCTGCAAAAACTCTTCCAACGAGCGGACATGGTTGCTGACGGCAGATTGGGTGCAGTTCAACTCTTCGGCCGCAGCGGTGAAGCTCAGGTGCCGAGCCGCCGCTTCGAACGAACGCAGAAAGGTCAGGTGTGGAAGATTCATCATGACGGAGGTTTCTCAGGCAGGGCACATCGTAAAGAACTAAAAAGCCCAGGGCTTGCTGTCTTGCCCATGAGCGACTCACAAGAATGGTTCTGACTCGAAATGTGATCTGGTCATAGTCACAAATAATCCGGGGCCAATGCCCCATGATTGTTTTCGTGCCGCTTTGCGCAAACTCACATAGGCTTTTTCCTGTAACCGGAACCCGAAAGAAAAACCTCGACTGGACACCGTGACAGATACCTTTCAGACCGTTGCAGATTTTGCGTTGAAGCGTGCCGCGCAGGATTTTCCCGACACCGCGCGCAAGGCAGCGGCGTTGATGCTGCTGGATACGCTGGGGATCACCATAGGATCGGGGCCGATGCAGGCCGGGCGGATTGCGCGCGAGAGTGCGGCAGCGCTGTTTGGCGCGGGTGACCCGGGGCTGAGCGCGCGCATGCTTTTCGACGGCCGTCGCGTCAGCGTCGCGGGCGCGGCCTATGCAGCAGCCACACAGACCGACAATCTGGACGGCCATGATGGATACAATCCAACCAAAGGCCACATCGGGGTTGTTGTCGTTCCCGCACTGGCGGCACTGGCTGAAACCGTTCAAGACTTCTCGGGCCCCGAAGCGCTGGCGGCGGTGATCATCGGATACGAGGTCGCGGGACGCGCGGGAATTTCTTTGCATGACACTGTCAGCGATTATCACACATCCGGAGCTTGGAACGCGCTTGGCGTGGTGGCCGTGGCGGCGCGCTTGCGCGGTTTGACGGCCGAACAGATGCGGCAGGCCATGGGGATCGCCGAATATCACGGTCCACGCAGCCAGATGATGCGCGAGATCGCCAATCCCACCATGCTGCATGATGGTTCGGGCTGGGGCGCGTTGGTTGGCATTTCTTCAGCGGTTTTGGCCGAGAAAGGCTTTACCGGGGCGCCGGCCATCACCATCGAAGCGGCAGACGTGGCCCCGCATTGGCAAGATCTGGGCCATTTCTGGCAGATGGAACATCAATATGTGAAACCCTACCCGATTTGCCGCTGGGCTCATGCGGCGATTGACGCCACCCGGGCGCTGATGCGTGAAAACGACCTGACGCACCAGGAAATTGCGGCGATCCAGATAAACACGTTTCGGGAAAGCGCCTGCCTCTTTCAAGCCATGCCGGACGATACGTCCAAGGCGCAGTATTCGCTGCCATTTGCCGTCGCAACAATGGTTGCGCATGGCCGGATCGGGGTCGAGAACATCACCGGTGCGGGCCTGGCCGACCCGCTGGTCGCCTCGATCGTCGAGCGTATCTCGGTTGCAGAGGCCGCACGCCATTCCGACCGGTTCCCCAAAAGCCGGTTTGCCGATGTCAGCATCACCCTGACCGATGGGCGGATACTTGAGTCGGGCGACGTACACGCACGCGGCGGACCCGAGGCACCAATGGATGAGTCAGAAGTGATCGACAAATTCATGGAATTTGCGACGCCATCACTGGGTGCATCCCGTGCTGGCGCCATTCGTGATGCGGTTCTGGGGCTGGGCGCGCCAGGCTCGAAATTCTCAGACCTTGGCGCGTTGATCTACGCCCCCGCCGACCAGCCGTAAAACCTGCTGAAGATGCCGTTGAAACGCATTCCGACCAGCGCGTCGACACCCTTGATCCTGTTGGCGGCGATGACGCCGGTCTTGCTGCCCGCTGCACAGGTTGAATTGGAGCTGCGAACAAGTCTGGGTGATCCAAGACCCGTTCGAGGTGACCTTTCTTTTTTACATTGTCGCCTTGCGCCCTGATCCGGTCAGAGCAGGTCGAACAATCGCCCCGGCAGCGCGTCATGACGCGGCAGGTTCAGCGCCCGCATAAGGCAGAACATCATCGCTTGATTCGAGGTGACCACCGGCTTGCCCAACGTTGCTTCTATCCGGTCGATCGCCTCGACCGCGCGCATGTCGGTACAGCTGAGAACTATGGCCTGCGCCTGCGGGTGATCGGCCTGACAGGCCAGATCATAGACTTCATCCGGGGTCAGCTCGCCCTGACCGTAATTGCCCAGTTTGCGGCCCACATCGGCGCATCGAACGGTCTCGATTCCGTTCTGGGCCATGAAATCCATCGCCTGTACGTTTATTTCGCCCAGATAGGGCGAGGAAAAGCCGACCTTTGTGGCCTCCAGCGTTTTGATTGCGGCGATCAATGATCCGGCCGCGGTCAGCGACAGCGCACCGGATTCCGATTTGATCTGTTGCGCCAGCTCAGCGTCGAAAGACGGCCCATGGGTCAGGGTGGCCGAGGTGCAGCCGTACAGTACCACATCGGGCCGCACCCCCGAGATCATCCGCAGATCGTGGGAGATATCCGAAGCGCCCAAACCTGCCATTTGATCCGAGCCGGGAATTTCATCCACGTCATAACCGCCGATGCGCTGGAAATGGATGGTGGTGTTTGGCGGTCGCAGCATCTCCATATCCGGTTCCAGATTGGTGTTGGTGAAGGGCACCAGAACACCGATCTTTGCGGCTGTGCGGGTCTCGGTCATGTCAGCGTTCCTTTCAAGACGTCGCGGGCCTTGTCCATCACCTCGGGCGCACAGATCGTGGCGCGCAAACAGTCCGACAAACCATAGCCGCCCATGCCGCGCATCATCAGGCCCTCCGCCCGCAGGGCCGTGTCGGCGCGCTGTGCCTGCGCGGTCGAAGCAAAGCGGATCAGCACGAAATTGGTGTGGCTTTCCGGCACGCTCAGGCCCAGTTCGCGGCATTCCTGCGCAAACCGGTCCCGAATTTCGGCTGTCTGTGCGACCACGTTGCACATATGGGCCTGATCGCGCATCGCCGCCGCCGCCGCTGCCTGCGAGGCAATCGAGATATTGTTGGGATTCAAAAGCTTGCGGACCTCGCCCGAGATTTCGCTTGGGAAACAGCCCCAGCCGGCCCGCGCCCCAGCCAGCCCGTAGGCTTTGGAAAATGTACGCGTGATCACCGTGTCGCCCCGATCCACCAGCGCAAAGATTTGCGCGGGATCGTTCGTGGCATCGGCAAATTCCGCATAGGCCTGGTCCACTACCAGCAGTGTCTCGCCGGGCAGATCTGATCGGAAGCGGACAATTTCGTCGTTCGGGATCAGCGTGCCGGTGGGGTTGCCCGGATTGCAGACGAACACGATGCGGGTGGCAGGTGTGACAGCGGCCAGAAGCGCGTCGACCGATACGGTCAAATCGACCTCGGGCGCCATCACATATTCGGCCTGCGCCTGTGCTGTAGCCGAGGCAACAAAGGCATAGCCATATTGTGTGCCCAGCACCTGATCGCCCGGCCCGGCAAAGGCGCGGATCAAACAGCCAATCAGTTCCATAGAGCCTGCGCCACATAATATGCGCGCCGGGTCAAGCTTGTGCACCTCGGCAATGGCCGAGCGCATTTCGGACCATTCCGGATCGGGATAAAGGGCCAGATCCGCCAGTGCCGCCTGCCCAACCGCAACGGCGGCGGGGCTTGCGGGAAAGGCGCTTTCGTTCTGCGCCAGTGAAATCGTGCCTGCGCCGCTCGGATCAGCCAGCGCATAAGCGCCCATGGCGTGAACGTAAGGAACCGGTCGGATCATGCGTCACCTCTGTAAATCCTGGCGCCTTGCGCACTTACCAACTCGCGTTTGATGTCCAGCGCCAGCGCATCCGGGTCGCGTTCGGTGGGGTCGCCAAAGCCGCCACCACCCGGCGTATCGACGATCAGGTAATCACCTGGTTCAACCCGCAATTCGCCCTTGCCCGGAATATCGCTTGCACCGTCCCTGAACCGGATGCGACCGGGCGCGCCGGGTTTGCCGCCCATACGGCCAAGCGCCGGGTATTTCAGCCGTTCGACCGACAGGAAAACGATAAAGGGTGCACCGTTGGACGAGGTCATCTCGATCCTTTGCCCCAGACCGCCGCGATACTTGCCCGCGCCGCCGGAATCGGGGCGCAGTTCGCGCCGCCAGATCGTCACAGGTGCGACGCTTTCGGTGATTTCGACCTGACTGCCGAACACGCCGGACGGGTAGGCCGTGGCCGACAGGCCGTCGGCATGAGGTCGCGCGCCGGTTCCGCCATTGTGCACGGGTTCCACAGCGAATTCGCGACCGCCATCACGAGCCACTTCGGGAGCATGGCGCATGGGCAGGTCGAACATGCAGCTTGCGCCTTCGGCCGGGACCGCATCCGGCAGGGCCTGATGCAGACAGCCCAGAACCAGATCGGGCGTGACCTGACCCAGCGTGTGCCGCATCGCAACTGGCACCGGGCGCTGCGCATTCAGGATGCAGCCTTTGGGCCCGTCAACGGTAAATGGCTCCAGTGATCCGGCATTGTTGGGAATGTCCGCGCCGACAATGCAGCGCAAAGCAAACACCGTGTAGGCGGTGGCATAGTTCAGCGGCACGTTGATGCCCTTGCGTGAACAGCCCGAGGTGCCCGAGAAATCCACATGCATGCCATCCTTCCTGACGGTCAGGGTGGAGTGCAATTCCAGCTCATTCTCATAGCCGTCCATCTTCAGAACATTCTTGTAGACACCTTCGGGCACGTCGGCGATGGCCTCCAGTGTACCGCGGCGCGACGTGTCGATGATGTAGGCGCCGAGCGTGTCCAGATCGTCGAGGCCAAATTCCTCCATCATCGACAGCAGTCTTGCAACCCCGGCTTCGCAGCAGGCGATCAGCGCATAGATGTCGCCATCATTGGCGATGGGTTCGCGGCTGTTGGCGCGGATGATGTCCAGCAGCAAAGCGTTGGGAGTGCCCTCTTCAACCAGCTTGCAGGGCGGGATCAGCAGGCCCTCGTCATAAATGTCGGATCCTTCGGGACCCATGCCCAACCCACCCAGATCAACGAGATGCGAGGTGCAGGAGGTGAAGCCCACCACCTTGCCATCCTTGAACGCGGGCATCATCAGCAGAAAATCGTTCAGGTGCCCCGAGGCAAGCCATGGGTCGTTCGTCATGTAGATGTCGCCCGGCTTCATGGTCTGAACCGGGAAAGCCCGGCGCAGGTGCTGCACCGCCTCGGCCATGGTGTTGATGTGCCCCGGCGTGCCGGTCACGGCCTGCGCCAGCATCCGGCCATCGGCATCAAAAATCCCGGCAGAGATGTCACCACATTCGCGGACAATCGGACTGAAGGCGGCGCGGATCAGGGTTTGGCCCTGTTCTTCGACCACGGCCAGCAGACGATTCCACATCACTTGCATTCGGGCGGGCGAAAGATCGGACGACATCATGCGCCTCCTTTCTGATCCTGAACGAGGACGAGGTTTCCAAGGGCATCCACATGCGCCGAGAAGTCGGCGGACACGAGTGTGGTTGTCTGCGGCTCGGTGATCAATGCGGGGCCGTGAAGGTGGTCGCCGGGCTTCAGATCCGACCGGGCAACGAAGGCCGCTTGCTTTGATACTCCGTCCACGTCACACGTGATCGGACGGGTTTCCGGCACCGAGATTGTCTTCAACCGGGGCGTTTCAGGAACCGCCGGCACGAAGCTGTCACAGGTCGCGACACGCACCGCCCAGTTGAGAATCTCGATCTGCATTCCCGGCACCGGGCGCGAGAATTGCTTGCGGTATTCCTGTTCGAATGCAGCGGTCAGCGGCACGATATCTTCGGCGGTCAGGGGGCGGTCAGGAAGGGAGATCTCGATCTCGTGTCCCTGTCCGAGGTAGCGCATGAAGGCAGTGCGCAGCGTCTGGGTCGGGACATCGCCGGCCCCTTGCAAGACGACCTCTCTTGCCTCGGAAATCATGGCTTCGAACAGCGTGTTGATCCCGTTCAGCTCCATGCTGCCCAGCAACGAATAGCGCGAGCGGACGATCTCGAAAGACACCGGAGCGAACAGGAAACCGACAGCCGAGCCGACGCCGGGATCGGGTGGGATCACGATGCGGCTGACCCCAGAGGATCGCGCCACCCGGCTGGCGTGCAATGGCCCGTTGCCCCCAAACGCAATCATTGTTCGTGGGCCAAGGTCCTTGCCGGATTCCACCGCGTGCATCCGACCCGCGCTGGCCATGCTTTCGCCGACGATACGGCTGACGCCATCGGCGGCGCCTACGGCATCAAGCTCCAGCTTCGACCCGATCAACCGGCTCAGCGCCCGTTTCGAAGCTTCGGGATCAAGCTGAATATGCCCCTCGGCAAACGTGTCCGGTACGATATAGCCCAGTGTAATATCACTGTCTGTCACCGTGGGTCCGGTTCCACCGCGCATGAAGGCGACGGGGCCGGGCTCGGATCCCGCTGATTGTGGCCCTACGGTCAGCCGTCCCAACCGATCAACCCCGGCAATCGAACCGCCTCCGGCGCCGATCTCGATCATTTCGATGACCGGTATACGTACCGGCATTCCGGACCCTTTGATGAACCGGGCGGCGCGGGCAATCTCGAACTGGCGTGAGGTCTGCGGATGGGCGTTGTCGATCAGGCACAGCTTGGCGGTGGTGCCGCCGACGTCAAAGGACAGTACCTGATCCAGACCGGCGCGGGCGGCGACGCGGGCGGCCAGAATGGCACCGCCGGCAGGGCCGGATTCCACCAGCCGGATCGGAAACCGCGCGGCGGTGTGCAGGGTGCACATTCCGCCACCTGCCGTCATCATCAGGATCGGACAGGTGACGCCCCGGGCCTCGAATTGTTCGACAAACCGGGCCAGATACGTCTCCATCAGAGGCTGGATATAGGCGTTGGCGACTGTCGTGCAGAGCCGGTCGAATTCGCGCGCCTCGGGGCTGACGTCCGACGAAATCGAGACGGCCAGATCGGGGCGCCTGTCCGCCAGTCTATCGCGCAGCCTGCGTTCGTGCGCGGGGTTTGCATAAGCATGCATCAGGCAGATGGCGATGGCTTCCGCTCCGCTGGCTTCGATGTCCTTCAACAACGCGTCGATGGCTGTGTCTTCCAGCGGAATCAATACCTTGCCATCAACCGAAACGCGTTCACGGACCGTCAGCGCGCGCTCACGCGGCACCAGCAGATCAGGTTTTTCCAGATTGATGTCGTATTGCGAGTAGCGCCGCTCGTAGGCGATTTCCAGAATGTCCCTGAACCCTTCGGTGGTCACGGTTGCCACGACCGCACCGCGTTTTTCGATCAGCGCGTTGGTGGCCAGCGTGGTGCCGTGAATGAAACCGGTGACTTCGCTCAGATGGTGACCTGTCTGCTGCATTACGCGCGCTGCGCCCTGCATGGCGCCGTCGGCGGGGTTGTGATGCGTGGTCAGGGTTTTGGTCGAGGCAAGAATCGTCTCTTCCCCAGAGACAAGAACCGTATCCGTGAACGTGCCGCCAATATCGATGGCCAGGCGCAGCGCTTGAGTTGTCATGAGGTTATCCGAATATCCGTAGTCACAGCGTAAAGCACATGGGCCAGGGGCCCTGAGATCAGGCTGGGATCACAAGGTCACAGCCGGTGGCACGGCGGTCCATAGGATTTGGAAAACAACTCTTCATAAGCAGGTATTCTTGTTCACACCAGCATGCCGCAACAAGCCAGAAAGCGACAAAAATGCCTGCAAACGACAAAATACGTAACGCCTGATTGGTTGACGGCCGATTGCGGGGCTTGCGGGTGAGGGTCTTGACCGCTCGCACATCACCTGTGGTCGTCTATTTAGTGTAACCCCAGCCGATGCTGCGACCGTATTCGTGATGGAGGATGCCCAGGCGGCGCAGCCGCGGGGTTCGCAAGGGTGATCCGCTGCAAGACCCTTGCGAACCACATGCCGTCACCGGGAGATAGGCGAGAGAAAGATCAGCAAGCGGTCGCAGAGCAAACTTTGCCTCTTGAACGACCACGACTGAACGGGAAGGGAAGGTTTTCGGGGCAGCCATGCGACTGCCCCGCTGTCGATCAGGCCTGTTGGGCGGGTGAATCGTCATCGATGAGATCGGGTTCGTCCGGTACGATGATACGATGTTCGAGATCCTCTTTCGGGGCGAACATCGGGTAGACATAGAGGAACGCGCCGATGATCAGATAGCCGATGGTTATCCCGTCGAACTGAGGCATCTGTAGCGTGTAGGAATGGATGATGCCGATCGAAGACATCAGCCCACCTGCGACAGCAAACGCGCCGGCCATCCGGAAACGTCCGTCAATAACATCGGCCACGATGGCGCCCCAGACCAGTCCGGTGATGATCGCCCCCTGGCTCAGGGCAAGGTGCCCCTCGTAATGGGCCCCCTCCATGAGAAGGGCCGAGGTCAGATTGGGATCTCCCAAGGATGGCAGCCCTTCGACACCGCTGCTGCGCAGCGCGTTCATCAAAGATCCCCATTTGACCATCAGGAAGGCCGAGATATGGGGCAGGATCGCGAAGGATACCGCAGCCATGTGCATCGGCTTCACAGCCCATGCCGTGTTGGTGATCAGGCTGACCGAGACAAAGACCAGTACCGGTGCGGCTGCGGCGATCGGGATCAGGCCAGCAAGGAATGACAGGAACCCAAGGAAGGCGGCGGCAGCAATTACAACGGCCACACCGACAATATACCCCGCATGCGCATCAAGCCGTTTATAGGCCGGATGGCCGATGTACACGGTTGTCGGGAATGGCGAACCAAAAAGTGCGCCCAGCATCGTGCCCGCGCCGTCCGTGACCTGGCACAGCCCAACCGGGTAGTGATCCCCCGCGGCCTCGGCCGATTCCACGTTGTTCATGGTTTCGATGAAGTTGTAGATCTGCACGGGGATCAGCACCAGGAACAGCTCGGGGTTGGCAAAAAGGTACTGCACGCCGGCAATAAGGTCCCCGATGTAAGGGATTGGCGGATAGAACCCGATGCCGCTGACATCAATCCTTGACTCACCAAGGATGATGGCAATCACCGTACCAGCGGCAATTGCAACCAGACCGGCCGGAACGTTGCCGGGAAGACGGAAGCGCCCGATCAGGCCCCAAAGGATAAACAGCAGCGACGTAAAGCCGATGACGGGGTTCTCGAACACTTCGGCCAGAGGGACGGAGCCGATGAAAACCAGAGCGATCCCGCAAAGCGTGCCCAGCATTCCTGCGCGGGGCGTGATCTTCTTGAGGTATGGCCCCACGATTGCGCCCAACGCCGCAACAATGCCGCCCATGAATCCGGCTCCGATTCCGACTTGCCAAGCCAGCATCGGGTCGTTGGTCGCCCAATAGATGGGACCGATCACACCGAACAGGTAGACGAACATAACCGGGGTCGAGATGCCGTAGGGCAACGCTGTAACGTCTTTGCCCTGAGCGTTCGCCGCCCATTTGGCGAGGTATGTGTAGACAGCGACACCGGCCAAAATCGCAATGGCGGCACCGGGTACGATGCGGCCAAAGACGATTTCCGCTGGCATTTGGAACACGAACTGGCAGACCCCGGACAGGATCAGCAGGTTTACAAGGTTGTCCGTGAACAGCGCCCAGAAAGCGCTGAAGTCGCTGCGGGTAAACAGCTTGTATTCATAGGTCCTCCCGTCCATGACGGTCTCCTCCTCTGATGTGACCGGGCTGGCCCGACGGGTGTCAGGCCGATCTCCCTTTCCGGTCGTGATGGTGGCCCCCCCGCAGGGGCGCCTGGTTTGCCCCGGTCAAGGCGGTCGCGGCAGTTTCAGAGGTCAATTCAGCCATCACTTCGGCCGCCACGAAGGCGGCGATGACGCTGGGCCGCTTGTCGCGGCTACCGCTGGCCCCAATGGGGCATTTCAAGTGTTCGATAGACTGTCCGTCACAGTATTTGTGCGCCCAGTTTCTGAGTTTAACCCGCTTGGTAGCGGATCCGATCATCCCTACGTAAGCCGCGTCCTGACGTTCCAGCGCTGCGGATGTCAGCAGGAAGTCCAGCCCGTGATCATGGGTCAGAACGATAAAGGCGCTGCCTTCGGGTGCGCTCCAGATTTCGGCTTCGGGAATCGCGCTGACCCTTGTTTCGACATTTGCGGCGCAAAGCGCGATCTCTTCCGGCCGGGTGTCGACGAGGATGCAGCGCACCGGCAGATGCTGAAACAGATTGGCCAAGGCACGCCCCACGTGTCCCGCGCCCATGACATAGACATGAGGCAAAACGTCTTCGCGCTGGGCGGCGCGCTCTTTTGCTGCCCATTTGTCTGACGCACGCATGCGGGTCAGGTTCAGTTCGACCCTGCCGCCGCAGCATTGCCCGATTTCCGGGCCCAGAGGCACATCCATGTCCTGATGCAACGCTCCATCACGCAGCATGTCCCGCGCGGCGTTGATGGCGAGGAATTCCAACTGTCCACCGCCAATGGTTCCCCACAACGATCCGGGTGCCACGAACATCTCTGTTCCCTCATTGCGCGGCGAAGACCCGCGGACACGCGTCAACGCAACGCGGATCACGCAATGCTGCGCGGACAGAAATTCGTTCAGGGAACCCGGGGCAACCATGGCTCAGGGCCCGGCTTGCAGCCGCGCGACCGCCATCAGGACACGTTCGGGCGTGGCCGGGGCGTCGAGGCGCGGGCATTCCCGGTAATCCGCGACCGAGGCCACGGCCATCGACAGGGCCTCGAACACCGAAATTCCCAGCATGAACGGCGGCTCGCCAACAGCCTTGGAGCGTTTGATGGTCAGTTCCCGGTTTTCCGACCAATCGGCTAGGTTCACATTGAAGATGCGCGGGCGGTCTGACGCGAGTGGGATTTTGTATGTTGATGGGGCATGGGTACGCAGGCGGCCGGTATCGTCCCACCAAAGCTCTTCAGTGGTCAGCCATCCCATGCCCTGAATAAAGGCGCCTTCGACCTGACCTTTGTCCAACATTGGGTTCAACGAACGCCCGACGTCATGCAGAACATCCGTGCGATCCACGCGGTATTCACCGGTCAGTGTGTCAATCGTGACTTCTGAACAGGACGCGCCATAGGCGAAGTAATAGAACGGGCGGCCTTGCCCCTTGGCCCGGTCCCAGTGGATTTTTGGTGTCTTGTAGAACCCTGCCGCCGACAGCTGTACGCGCGCCAGATAGGCCTGTTTGATGAATGCATCGAAGGCCAGAACGTCTTGGCCGATATGAACCTGATTGGCGTGGAAGGTCACTTCCTCTGGCGAGACGCTCCAGGTCTCGGCTGCGAACTTCACCAGACGTTCCTTGATCTGATCGACCGCGTTCAAGGCCGCCATGCCATTCAGGTCGGTCCCGCTGGACGCAGCAGTGGCCGAGGTGTTGGGAACTTTTTCAGTCGTCGTCTTGGTGATCTTGATCCGGTTGAAATCGACCTGGAAGGCCTCGGCCACGACCTGAGCAACCTTGGTATTCAGGCCCTGGCCCATTTCAGTGCCACCGTGGTTCAGGTGGATCGACCCGTCATTGTAGACATGCACCAGCGCGCCGGCCTGATTGTACCAGGTCGCGGTGAAGGAAATGCCGAACTTGACCGGCGTCAGCGCAATGCCTTTTTTCAGGATCGGTGATGTCTTGTTGAACGCGATGATGTCCTGTCGGCGCTGGCGGTATTCCGAGGTCTCTTCCAGCTCTCCGACCAGCCGGTCGAGAATGCTGTCTTCGACTTCCTGGTGGTACGGGGTCACGTTGCGGTCCGTGGTGCCGTAGAAATTCGCCTTGCGCACATCCAACGGGTCCTGCCTCGTGGCATAGGCGATCTCTTCGATCATCCGTTCCGCCGCGATCACGCCCTGCGGGCCGCCGAACCCGCGAAACGCGGTATTCGACACGGTGTTGGTTTTCATCGGGTGGCTGTTCAGGCGCACATTCGGATAGAAATAGGCGTTGTCGGCGTGAAATAGCGCCCGGTCGGTGACTGGGCCCGACAGGTCTGCCGAAAAGCCACAGCGCGCGGCAAAGCTGCCTTCCACCGCCTGAATGCGGCCCTCGTCGTCAAATGCGACATCATAGTCGATCACGAAGTCATGGCGTTTGCCGGTTGCCGTCATGTCCTGATCCCGGTCGGGGCGGATTTTGACGGCGCGGTTCCACTTTTTGGCAGCCATGGCCGCGACTGCGCAGAACAGGTTCATCTGGCTTTCCTTGCCGCCAAACCCCCCACCCATGCGACGGACGTTGACCACGACGGCATTGGACGGCACCCCAAGGACATGCGCCACCATGTGCTGCGCCTCGGACGGGTGCTGGGTCGAGCAATGCACCACCACATCGTCGTCTTCGCCCGGAATCGCAAAGGCGATGTGACCTTCAAGGTACATGTGATCCTGACCGCCAACGCTCATGCGGCCTTTGATCCGGTTGGGCGCGGCCGCCTGCGCTGGGGCGACATCTCCGCGCTCCAGCTTGAGGGGCGCTGTGACATGCGGGTATCCTGCTTTCTGCGCGGCAATCGGATCCAGCGCATGGGGCAGGGTTTCGTAGTCGATCTTTGCCCGTTCCGCAGCGCGGCGCGCGATGTCGCGGGTTTCGGCGATCACGGCAAACAACGGCTGGCCGTGGAATTGAATGGCGTCGGTCGGGAAAACAGGTTCATCGTTCAGGTGGGTCGGGCTGATATCATTGGCGCCCGGCACGTCATCAGCGGTCAGCACGCCGACCACGCCGGGCATTGCCAGAACGTCGCTGAAATCGATACCCAGAAGCTTGGCGTGTGCGACGTCTGACACGCCGAGATACGCGTGCAGCGCGCCTTCCGGTAACGCAATGTCGTCGGTGTAGTCGGCCTGCCCGGTGACGTGCTTGACCGCGCTGTCGTGGTTTACGTTGGTATGGGCCGATCCAATGATGGAAACGTTGTCTTTCATGTTGTCGTCTCCTGATCAGGCACAAGCCAGTTGAACGGGGGTGTCGGTTTCGCGGTCGTTTTCAAGAAAGAACCGGCGCAGCAGGTTTTGGGCGGTCAGCATCCGATAGTCCGACGATGCGCGCCAATCTGTGAGAGGCGAGAAGTCTTCGGCCAGCGCTTCAGCGGCGGCTTCGAAACTTTCGCGTGCCCATGGCTGACCGTTAAGTGCCGCCTCGGCCGTCGATGCGCGCTTTGGCGTGGCGGCCATGCCGCCGAACGCGATGCGCACATTGCTGATGATCCCGTCTGTGACGCTCATGTGCAGCCCGGCGGCCACGGAAGAGATATCCTCGTCACGGCGCTTGGAAATCTTGTAGGCCGCGTCCAGATCATTGGGTCCGGGCAGGGGCACGCGGATGCTTTCGACGAATTCGTCTGGCCGGCGGTCCTGCTTGCCATAATCGATGAAGAAGTCAGCCAGAGGCAGCGTTCGGCTTTCGGAACCGCGCCGCAGAGTGATTTCCGCGCCAAGCGCAATAAGAACCGGTGGCGTGTCCCCGATGGGAGAGCCATTGGCGATATTCCCACCGACGGTTCCCATATTCCGCACCTGCCACCCTGCGATGCGATCCCAGTAGGAGGACAGGTGTGGCAGGTGTTCAGACAGGAGGTCCTGGCAATCGGTGTAGCTGGCGCCGGCACCGATCAGGAGGAGAGACCCCTGTCTTTCGACTGTTTTCAGGTCTTCGAGATGACCGGTGAAGATGGCGGGGCCAATGTCGCGCAGGAACTTGGTGACCCAAAGGCCAACATCGGTGGCCCCCGCCACGATCGTTGCGTTTGGATAAGCTTGCAGGCATTCGGCAAGATCATCGACGCTGGACGGGAGAATGCTCAGGTTGTTGTTGGGTCCGGACACCACGCGCCGCCCGTCCTTCAGGGCCGCCAGGCGCGCGGTCATGGTTTCGCGTTCGATGTTCAGATGATCAGATGCCGGGGTGCAGTAGCGGCTGACGGCAATGGCCGCTCGGATGATCGGCTCATACCCTGTGCAGCGGCACAGATTCCCCTGCAATGCGGTTTCAACCTGAACCTCGGTCGGTTCCGGAGTTTGCATCCAAAGCGCATAGAGGGCCATGACGAAGCCGGGTGTGCAGAACCCGCACTGGCTGCCATGGTGATCGACCATGGCTTGCTGAACCGGGTGCAGCCGGCCTTGAGGCCCGGACAAATGTTCAACCGTCACGACATGACAGCCGTCAACAGAGGCAAGAAACCGGATGCAGGCATTGACCGGAGCATAGCGCAGGCCCGTGCGCCCAAGCCGTCCGACAAGCACGGTGCACGCGCCGCAGTCGCCTTCGGCGCAGCCTTCCTTCGTTCCTGTCAGTCGACGTTCCAGGCGCAGGAAATCAAGAAGTGTCTGGCTTGCCGACACGTCTGGGACGGAGACATCCTTGCCATTGAGGACAAATTGGATGTGGGTGCGATGCGTCATGGAATTCTCCCTCTGCCCTGCCTTCCGGAGGGTGGTCAGTGGAACCATAGGTGTAAAGATTGAGTCAGAAAATCGCCGCAAACGGCAAATACTTTCAACAGATCGTTGAAAAAGTTGAGGCCATACCGCATTCTTTCGCTACCGGGAGGATCCATGTCTTACATCGAAAGTCTGCGTGTTTTTGTCCGAGTGATGGAGCTGGGCAGCATCACCTCTGGCGGGCGTGATCTTCGGCTGACCCCGGCGGTGGCCAGCAAACGGTTGAAAGAGCTTGAAAACCATCTGGGTGTACGGCTGTTCAACAGGACGACCCGGTCGATGACGCCAACCGAAGTGGGGACGGTCTTCTATGATGAAGCCAAGGCGGTCCTGCTGGCGCTTGATCACGCCGAAGCGCGTGTCGCCAGCTTTTCCGACGCGCCTCGGGGGGCGATCCGCATCACCGCGCCTTTGGGTGTCGGGCGCAGAATCGTTGCGCCGCTGGTGCCGGAGTTTTCTGATCGCTACCCGGAAACAGAGATTCGCATGCGTCTGTCCGATCGCAAGGTGGACATTCTGGCCGACGGTCTGGATATCGCCTTTTTCATTGGTGAACCCGGCGATTCAACAATGAAACTGCGGAAGTTCGCGGATTGTGATCGTGTTCTGTGCGCCTCACCTGATTACCTGTCGCAGTTTGGGACGCCCAAAACACCGGATGATTTGTTGCACATGCCCCATAACTGCCTGTTGCTGCGCTATCCAAGGTCTCCGGAATACTATTGGACTCTTCGCACTGACATGGGTCCGCGAAAGCTTGAAGTTCGCGGCAAATACGACGCGGATGATGGAGATGTACTGACCGACTGGGCCTTGGCCGGTCGTGGGATCGTCAACAAGCCGCGCTTTGACGTGCGGGAGTTTCTCGAGGATGGACGACTGGTCGAGGTCCTGCCCGAGACGCCCCCGTTGCCAACGATTTTCGGGTGTCTTTATCCGCACAAAAAGCTGCAAGACCCCAAGGTGCGCCTGTTTGTCGAACACGTCGCGCAGCACAGCAAACGCTTTTTCGCATAAAGAAAAACCGGGCATCACGACCCGGTTAACTATCTTCGTTTTGCGCGCAGGCGTCTATTGGTCTCTGACTTCACGCACCCACGCGATGATGGTTTGGCGTGCTTCTTCATCCATTTGCACTGCTGATGGTGGTGGCATAGCGTGGCTGATGCCGGCTTGCAGATAGATCTGGTCGACGTTGCGGGCGACATCGCCGGGTGTCTCAAGATAAACCTTTTTCGGGGCCCATTTCATGGTGCCGTACACCGGCTCGCGGGCGTGGCACATCGAGCAATTGCCCAGGACCGTGTCATAGGCGTCTTCGAAGCCCGCGGCTGAGGCATATTTCTGCTCGTATGGCGTCAGGTCGCGCGCTTCGGCGTCCTCCCATGTCTCGGTGTTTCTCACCGAAGACAACCAGGCGATCACGACCATTAGCAGAACCGTCACGCCCCATGTCCAGTGCGGGCCTTTCCCAGTTGCATGCATCGTGTTGAAGTAGTGGCGGATGGTGACACCGGTCAGAAAGATCAGGCTGGCGATGATCCAGGAATACTGGGTGCCGAAAGCAAGCGGATAATGGTTCGACAACATCAGGAACACGACCGGCAAAGTCAGATAGTTGTTATGCGTGGATCGTACCTTGGCGATCTTGCCGTATTTGGCATCGGGCGTCCGACCGGCCTTGAGGTCTTCTACCACGATCCGTTGGTTCGGCATGATCTGGAAGAACACGTTGGCCGTCATGATCGTCGCAGTGAAGGCGCCAAGATGCAAAAGCGCGGCACGACCGGTGAAGATCTGGTTGTAACCCCAGGACATGATCACGAGGATCACGAACAACAGCAGCATCAGAACGGTCGGGTGATCGCTCAGCTTCGATTTGCACATCTGGTCGTAGAGCAACCAACCAATGGTCAGCGATCCGCCGGAAATCAGAATCCCCTGCCACAGCGCCAGGTCCACTTTGGTCGGATCAAGCAGGAACAATTCGCCCCCGACCCAGTATATGATCATGAGCAACGCCGCGCCCGACAGCCAGGTCGTATAACTCTGCCATTTGTGCCAGGTCAGGTGCTCGGGCATGCGCGAGGGCGCAACCAGATACTTGACGGTGTGGTAGAAACCGCCTCCGTGTACTTCCCATTCTTCGCCGTAGGCCCCGTCCGGCAAGGCAGGGTTTGGCTTTAACATGAGATCCAGCGCGATAAAGTAGAATGACGCCCCAATCCACGCCATCGCGGTGATCACATGCAGCCAGCGGACGGAAAAGGCGATCCACTCCCACATTACGGCCAAGTCATACATGGCTTTGCTCCTAAGATTCTTTGCTTCCGGTTACTCTATGCGAGTGTGTTTTGTTCTGGTATTGCTGGTAAAGACCAAGCAGTATCAAAAAATGCAAAAAAATGTCCTACCTTGATAACATCAGAACCTTTGTCCGGGTCTACGAACTGGGCAGCATGTCTGCTGCGGGCCGTGATCTGAGGGTTTCGCCAGCTGTTACGTCGGCGCGTATATCGCAATTGGAAGAGCATCTTGGCGTGCGCTTGTTCCAACGCACGACACGCAGCCTGACGCCCACCGAGCAGGGAAAGTCTTTCTATCGTGGTGCGGCAGAGATCCTTGAAGCAGTCGAAAGTGCCGAAGCTCAGATCGTCAATCTTACCGAGAACCTGAAAGGGTCACTCTATGTCGCTGCACCCTTGGGGGTTGGGCGTCGGTTGATAGCGCCGCAGGTCCCGAAGTTTCTTGCCGAGTACCCCGAGGTGAACGTCAGGCTGAGGCTGACGGACCGAAAGGTTGATCTGACAACCGAAGGTCTGGACCTGGCCTTTTTTCTTGGTCAGCCAGAAGACAGCAACCTGCGTATACGCAAGATCGCGGATGTCGAAAGAGTCCTTTGTGCGTCTCCGACATACATCAAAAAACGTGGGATGCCCGAAAGCGGGGACGCGTTGATCGCTGATGAGCACGAGTGTCTCAATTTGCGGTTCCCGGGCGCGACCGAGTTTCAATGGCTTTTGAGAACCGATACGGGGCCCAAACGGTTCCGGGTTTCCGGGCGCTACGAGTCAGACGATGGCGACGTGCTGACAGACTGGGCCCTTGGCGGACATGGCATCGCGTTGAAACCTATTTTTGAGATCGCTCAGCATCTCAAGGCCGGAACTCTGGTTCCGGTGGCAGAAAAGACGCCGCCAGAACCGATTCAGATGGCATGTCTGTTTACGCACCGCCGCATGCAGGACCCCAAAACGCGGCTTTTCATGGAATTCATAATCGAACGCATCGGGTCGTCGATTGCGGCGGCGAATACGGCCCGATAGGTCGCTCAGCTGCCGCGATAGGTCGAGTACCCGAAGGGCGAAAGCAGCAGAGGCACGTGGTAATGCGAATGCTCGGACATTCCAAAGCGGATCGGGATGACGTTCAGAAAGCGTGGGTTTTCAGGTGGTGTGCCGGAGGCATCAAGGTAATCTCCGGCGTGGAAGATCAGTTCGTATTCCCCTGTTGAAAACTCTGCTTCGGGCAGAATTTGTTCGTTGGTCCGGCCGTCGTCATTGGTGACCAGAGTTTTCAGCAACTGGCGGTTTGCACCTTCAATGCGGAACAGTTCGATCTTCAATCCTTCGGCGGGACACCCCCGCGCCGTATCCAGAACATGTGTTGTAAGGTAACCGGTCATTTGCGCTACTCCTCAAGTTATACAGTTACTAGTCTGTTTTCGCATCCAGGGGCAAAGGCAGTCTGTGGGAAGCTGCTTTCTGCATTTTTTGAAAAACATCTTTGATTATCTGGGGTATTGATCAATTCAAGAAGAAGGAAATCGATGTGAAGCCTTATCCACGAGACATGACCGGTTACGGTGGGCAAGTTCCCAAAGCAAACTGGCCGAACGACGCCAAAATCGCAATTCAGATCGTGCTGAATTACGAAGAGGGCGGTGAAAACAATGTTCTGCACGGCGATGCCGCATCCGAAGCGTTTCTGTCCGAGATCACCGGAGCCGCCCCTTGGCCGGGGCAACGGCACTGGAACATGGAATCGATCTATGAATACGGCAGCCGCGCGGGGTTCTGGCGCGTGCATCATCTTCTGCAAGATCTGCCTGTTACAGTCTATGGCGTTGCAACCGCCTTGGCCCGTGCACCTGCACAGGTCGCGGCGATGAAGCATGCCGGATGGGAGATCGCCAGCCACGGTTTGAAGTGGATTGAACACAAGGACATGGGCGCAGAAGAAGAGCGCGCCCAGATCCGCGAAGCAATCCGCCTGCACACAGAGGTTACGGGTCAGCCACCACGGGGTTGGTATACGGGCCGCTGTTCGATGAATACGGTCGAACTGGCCGCCAAGGAAGGCGACTTTGCCTATATCGCCGACAGTTATGCCGACGATCTGCCATACTGGACCAAGGCAGGAGGCAAGGATCAGCTGATCATGCCCTATACACTAGATTGCAACGATATGCGCTTTGCAATCCAGGCTGGGTTCACCAATGGGGAACAATTCGAAAGCTATCTGAAAGACAGCTTTGACATGCTCTATGCCGAGGGTGAGGCGGGCGCGCCCAAGATGCTCTCGATCGGGCTGCACTGCCGTCTGATCGGTCGCCCGGGTCGTGCCATGGCGCTGAAACGCGCCCTTGATTACTTTAGGAAACACGATGGTGTCTGGTTCGCAACGCGCGAGCAGATTGCAGATCACTGGGCCAGGGAACACCCGCCGGTGCAAGGTCTGACCCCGTCCGAAATGGATCGACCAACCTTTGTGTCGGAATTCGGCGGCGTGTTCGAGCACAGCCCGTGGATTGCAGAAGGTGCGTATGAACTGGAACTGGGCCCGACGCATGACAATGCCGCTGGCGTCCACAACGCGCTGGCGCGTGTATTCCGTTCCGCCTCGCCCGAGCAGCGCCTCGGCGTTCTGACAGCCCACCCGGACCTGGCGGGCAAGCTGGCCGCCGCCGGCCGCCTGACCAAGGAAAGCACTGCGGAACAGGCCGGTGCGGGTCTGGACATGCTGACCGATGAAGAACGCGCAACGTTCACGGCGTTGAACGAAGCCTACACGACCAAGTTCGGCTTTCCTTTCATCATTGCCGTCAAAGACAACACCAAGGCCAGCATTCTGGAAGCCTTTCGCCGTCGCATCGACAATGACCGCGACAGCGAATTCGCCGAAGCCTGCCGTCAGGTTGAGCGTATTGCCGAATTGCGCCTGATCGAGAAGTTCGCACAATGACGGCTGCCTTGAAGCTCCGCCCCTTGACGTCAGAGGCATTTGCACCTTTCGGCGATGTCATCGAGGCGACGGGCCAGGTGGACAAGCTTATCAATCAGGGTAAATGCGCGCGCTATCACGACCGGGCCGTGTTGGATTTCCACGATGGGCGCGCGGGTATCAGCGTGTTTCAGTCCGAAGCCTTCAGTCTGCCGATCAAATTGGAAATGGTTGAACGCCATCCTGATGGCAGCCAGGCCTTTTTGCCTTTGTCGGACAAACCATTTGTCGTGGTTGTGGCCCCGGATGAGAACGGCACGCCGGGACAGCCCATCGCCTTCAAAACAGCGCCCGGACAGGGTGTGAATTACCATCGCAACACCTGGCATGGCGTTCTGACCCCGCTTCATGCGCCCGGGCTTTTTGCGGTGGTCGACCGAATTGGAGCCGGGCCCAACCTCGAAGAGCATTGGTTCGAGGAGGCTTTTGAAATCACAGAATGAGGCGCGTTGCCGGAAGAGGAGCCGGCTGCGAACCTCAAGGGAGGAAAAACAAAATGTCAGATGCATCCATCGGAACGCCGGAGCAACTCCGCGATCCGAATTACACTCCGCCGCTGCTGAAGGCGGTGCCGCTGGGAATTCAGCATGTGCTGGCGATGTTCGTGTCCAACGTCACGCCAGCCATTATCGTTTGCGGCGCGGCTGGTTTCGGCTTTGGCTCGAACAGCCCCGATTTCCCGCAGATGATCTATATGATCCAGATGTCGATGTTCTTTGCGGGCGTCGCCACGTTGTTTCAGTCTATTGGTGTGGGGCCTGTTGGTGCCCGGTTGCCCATCGTGCAGGGAACATCGTTTGCCTTCATCCCGATCATGATTCCGCTGGTGGTTGGAAAGGGCGTTGACGCCATTGCCGTCCTGATGGGCGGTGTTGTTGTCGGTGGCTTGTTCCACGCATTCCTCGGGTTGTTCATAGGGCGCATTCGCTTTGCTCTTCCGCCGCTGGTTACGGGCCTTGTGGTAACCATGATCGGCCTGGCACTAGTAAAAGTCGGCATTCAATATGCCGCCGGCGGTGTGCCTGCCATAGGTACCGAGGAATATGGCTCAGGTCTGAACTGGTTCATGGCGGGAACCGTTATCGTGGTCACGCTTGGCCTGAAATTCTTTGCACGGGGCATGCTGTCCGTGTCGGCTGTTCTGATCGGTCTGCTGGTCGGATACGCCGTGGCCTTTCTGCTTGGCCAGGTGAACTTAAGCAATGTCGGCAACGCGACATCCTTCGCGCTGCCGAACCCCCTGCATTTTGGCCTTGAATTCTCGGTCGCGGCCATCATCGGTTTCTGTGCAATGTCCTTTGTTTCCGCTGTTGAAACCGTTGGGGACGTATCCGGTATCACCAAAGGCGGCGCTGGCCGCGAAGCCACCGACAGGGAAATACAGGGCGCGACATTTGCCGATGGTCTTGGTACTGCGATCTCTGGCCTGTTTGGAGCCTTGCCGAACACGTCATTCAGCCAGAATGTCGGGTTGATTGCCATGACCGGAGTCATGAGCCGCATGGTCGTGACCATCGGCGCGGTTTTCCTGATCGTTTGCGGGCTTATTCCCAAGATCGGGGCGATAATCTCGTCCATTCCGATTGAGGTTCTTGGCGGCGGCGTGATCGTGATGTTCGGCATGGTTGTTGCGGCAGGGGTCTCGATGCTGTCGGACGTGAACTGGAACCGGCGCAACATGGTGATCTTTGCAATCGCCCTGAGTCTTGGGCTGGGTTTGCAACTGGAACCCAACGCGTTGCAATACTTACCCGGCACGTTGAAGGTTCTGGCGACATCAGGAATCCTGCCTGCCGCCGTCATCGCCATCTTATTGAATCTGTTGCTTCCCGAAGAGCTTTCGGACGAAGCGACGGAAGAGGTCTCGGGCGGCATGGCCGGTCATGGCCTTGGCTCCATCGAGCAAGACGACCACGTCTGATGCGTTTGACCAGATAGACTGATCGTCCTGGGAAAAACGAAAGCGGCGTGCCTTGGCGCGCCGCTTTTCATTGTTTTCTCACTATTCAAATGGAGATCTGCTGTCAAAAGCTCTCCGCCCAAAAGAACCACCGACGACAACGCCCAGGGGTATTGCCGTCTGTTTTCAGAAATCGACCTCGATCGCGACCCCGTTCCGAACGGCGAGGTCAACCACGGACGCGGCGACCGCAAGATCTTGCAGGCCCACCCCCGTGCCATCGAACAGCGTGATCTGGTTGTCCGATATCCGGCCCGGATCGGTGCCGTTGATGACCGCGCCAAGCTGCGCCACATCGCCTTCTTGGATCAGGCCTTCGGCCACCGCGTGCTGCGCTTCGCCGATGCTGACGGATTGCGCGACTTCGTCCGTGAACACGCTCGCCTTGGCCAGAAGGGACGCTTCAACTTCCTGTTTACCTTTTGTGTCCGTGCCCATGCAGGCGATATGAGTTCCGGGGCTGACATGGTTCGCCATCAGCGAGGGCGCAAAGGCCGACGTGATCGAAATAATCACATCCGCGTCAGTCATTTCGTCAAGCTCGACCGCCTGGAACGGAACGCCGGCTTCATTGGCGACTTTTTCGATATTCGGCAGCATTTCCGGGTGATAGTTCCAGCCTATGACCTTTTCAAAATCGCGTTGCTCCAATGCCGCGCGAAGCTGAAAGGCTGCCTGGTGGCCAGCGCCTATCATGCCTATGACCCTGGCGTCGCTACGTGCGAGATGCTTGATCGATACCGAAGATGCTGCCGCCGTTCGAAGGGCCGTCAGAAGGTTGCCACCGACCATCGCAGATGGCTTGCCAGTGTCGGGGTCAAAAAGAAAAACGGTGGACTGGTGGTTGATCAGCCCGCGTTTTTCCAGATTGTTTGGCCAATAGCCGCCCGCCTTCAGTCCAAGCGTCAGGCCGGCGCGGTCAAATCCGCCCTTGAACCCATAAAGTGCATCTTCATGCCCGATGGCTTCACGCACGACAGGGAAGTTGTAGGCGTCACCGGACGCCATTGCAGCAAAGACCTGTTCGACCGCGTCAAAAGCCGCTTGTCGGGTCATAAGGTCAGCGATCTCACGCTCGGGTACGATCAGCATTTCATTCTCCAATCAAACATTCGTGCGCCCGCGTGCCACTGCCGGAAGGAGAGCATACACGCGGGCGGCTGTCTGGCTGCTTCCGAGCCAGCCCTCCCAAACAGAGCAAGTTCAGATCAATAAGCGCGTCCGCGGGCGGATACGGGCCAGACGGTCTCGACCTTGCCGTTGCGAACACCGACATACCAATCGTGTACATTTGCGGTTGGGTCGCAGTGCCCCGGAACCAGCCTGAGCTTGTCGTTGACCTTCAGCACGCCGTTCGGGTCCATGACGATGCCGTGTTCGTCCGAACATTTGATGTACTCGACATCATCTCGACCGAAGATAACGGGCAGGCCGCTGTCGACCGATTGCGCCTTGAGGCCCGCATCGACGATCGCCTTGTCCGCCTTGGCGTGGCTCATGACGCTGGTCAGGATGAAGAAGGCGTTTTCCCACTCGCCCTGATCGATCCGGTTGCCGTCCTTGTCCAGAATCCGGCCGTAATCGGCATCCATGAAGGCGTAGGACCCGCATTGCAGTTCGTTGTACACGCCCGAGTTGGATTCGAAGTAATATGAGCCGGTGCCGCCGCCCGAAACCAATTCGCATTCGATGCCTTCGGCTTTGAGGCCTTCAACCGCGTCCCTTACCATCGCAATTGCGGTGTCGAGCTTTTCCTTGCGCGCCTCATAGCTGTCGAGGTGCTGCATTGCGCCCTGATAGGCCTGTATGCCGGTGAATTTCAGGTTCTCGGCTGCTTCGACCGCTTTGGCGATTTCGATCACGTCGGGTGTTGTCGTCACACCGCACCGGCCAGCGCCGCAGTCGATTTCGACGAAGACCTCCAACTGTGTTCCGTGATCCACCGCCGCGCCAGAAAGATCCGCGACATTGTCCAGATCATCGACACAAACGATGATGCGGCTGCCCAGCTTTGGCAGGCTGGCAAGACGGTCGATCTTGGCGGGGTCACGCACCTGGTTCGACACCAGAACGTCCTTGATGCCGCCGCGCACGAACACTTCGGCCTCAGAAACTTTCTGGCAGCAGACGCCAACGGCGCCTCCGATTTTCTCCTGCAACTTGGCCACGTCTACAGATTTGTGCATTTTTCCATGCACGCGGTGGCGCATGCCGTGCGCCTTGGCATAGTCGCCCATCTTCTTGATGTTGCGTTCAAGCGCGTCGAGATCCAGCACAAGGCAGGGGGTCTGGATATCTGCTTCATCCATTCCGGGCTTGGCCGGAATGTCAAAGCCTACTTCGAATTCGTCGAGATTGGTCATATCTTTCATTTACGTATTCCTATGTCGGGATTGATGTCACGCGTTCAGCCAGGGCAGCCTGTCCAGATCGACATTGCCCCCGGTTATGATCAGGCCGACACGCTTGCCTTTGAATGCGTCCGGGTTCTTCAGGATCGTGGCCAGCGGAACGGCCGAAGATGGTTCCATCACGATCCGAAGGTGTTTCCACGTCAGTTTCATCGCGTCGATGATCTCTTGCTCGGAAGCCGTGTAGATCGCGGAGACATGGTTCGACACGAAATGCCAGGTCAGCTCCTTCAGCGGAACCAGCAGCCCGTCGGCAATCGTCTTGGGTGCGTCATCCGCGATGATGTGGCCGGCCTTGAAGCTGCGATAGGCATCGTCGGCCTGTTCCGGTTCCGCCGCGATGATCGCGGTTTCCGGGGCGAGCGTCGACAGGGTCAGACAGGTGCCTGACACCATTCCACCGCCACCGATGGGTGCGACAACCGCATCCAGACCGTCGGTCTGCTCGATGAACTCGCGCGAACAGGTGCCTTGCCCGGCAATCACCCGCGGATCGTTGTAGGGGTGGACGAAATCCCCGCCCGTGGAGGCCTGAACCTCGGCAAAGGTCGCTTCGCGCGACGAGGTGGAGGGCTCACATTCCGTGATCTTCCCACCATAGCGACGCACCGTGTCTTTCTTGGCCTGCGGCGCTGTGCGCGGCATGACGACGTTGCACGGTATGCCCCGCTTCATCGCCGCATAGGACAGGCACGAGGCGTGGTTGCCCGAAGAATGGGTTGCAACGCCTTTCCTGGCCTGTTCGTCGTCAAGGCCAAACACGGCGTTTGCTGCCCCGCGCACCTTGAAGGCACCCGGTTCCTGAAAGTTCTCACATTTGAAGAACAGCTGTGCACCGCTCAGCTCGTTCAGATAGTCTGATGTGCGGACCGGGGTGCGGCGGATAAAGGGCTCGATCCGATCATGTGCCGCCAGCATGTCCTCGTAGGTCGGGATGTACATGTTGCAGTCCTTCATCATGCGGCGTCCTTCTGAACGGCGCCCGAATGACCGCGATAATATTCCTGCGCTGCCGCCACGCCCGAGCCCAGACGGATGTTCAGGCCCAGGTCGACCATGCACATTTCAGCGGTGGCAATCCCGGACAGGGCCATGACATCCGTCAGGCTTCCCAGATGTCCGATGCGGAATACCTTGCCCGCGACTTCGCCAAGGCCGACACCGAAGGCAACGCCGTATTTTTCGGCCGCGTGTGTTACAATGTCGGTGGCGTTGAAATCGTTTGGCGTGCGGATCGCGCTGACGGTGTCAGAATATACCGACGGGTTCGCTGCGCAAAGCTCCAGACCCCACGCGCCCACCGCGGCACGTACTCCTTCGGCAATACGGTGATGCCGGGCAAAGACGTTTTCCAAACCTTCACTCAGCAACATATCACAGGCCTGGTTGAGGCCATTCATCAAGCCAACAGCAGGGGTATAAGGATAGGCGTTGTTGGCATAACCCTTCGCCATGTCGTGCACGTCAAAGAAGGTGCGGGGCAGGGTGCCTGTGCTGGTCGCGCCCATTGCCCGCTGGCTGAACCCGACGATGGCAAGGCCCGCAGGCAACATGAACCCTTTCTGCGAGCCCGTGACGGCCACATCAACACCCCATTCGTCAAAACGGAAATCCATGGACCCGATCGATGAAACACCATCGACGAACAGCATGGCAGGGTGACGGGCGGCATTCAGCGCCTTGCGTATAGCGGCAATGTCCGATTTCACACCGGTTGCCGTTTCGTTGTGCGTGGCAAGAACAGCCTTGATTTCGTGGCTTGTGTCGGCGGTCAGAATCTCTTCGAAACGATCGGCTGGCAGCCCGTCGCCCCAAGGGGTTTCGACGATCTCGACATTCAGACCGTGACGCTGGCACATATCGATCCAGCGATGGCTGAACATGCCGTTGCGCGCCGCCAGAACCTTGTCACCAGCCGACAGGGTGTTGGTCAGCGCGGTCTCCCAGCCTCCTGTTCCGGTCGACGGAAAGATGAAGACTTCGGCGCTGTTGCTTTTCAGGACTTTCTGAACACCCGCGCGCGCGGGGTGCAGGATTTGCCCGAACAGCGGCGAGCGATGGTCGATGGTGGGCATGTCGCAAGCCTTGCGCAGGCTTTCCGGGATGTTGGTCGGGCCCGGGATGAAAACGGGGTTTTGAAAGCTCATGGATGGTCTCCTTCCGTCGTTGACCACACAATAAGCGTCCCTCGCTCAGCCCGATATATTTTTGAAAATGCTTTTCAAAATTCGGTTATTTAGATTTAATATATAATTGTCAGTGCCTTATATTTTTCATATGATGAATTAGGCTTTCACGAATGATCAAAGGGTTTTTATGGATTCTCAAGACAATACTCGCAAAGTCCGCAGAAGAGCCCGTGGAAGACCACGGGGATGGGACGACAAGACAGCGCAAAACACGATCAAATCTCTCGACCGTGCGATGGAAGTTTTTGAGTATCTGAGTGAAGCGCAGGGCAAGGCGTTGACCGCGCTGTCCGACGAAATGGGCCAATCGCCCGCCACAGTTTACCGAATTCTCGTTACACTAGAGGGCAGGGGCCTTGTCGAGTTCGATCATGACGAGCAGGTCTGGCACATCGGTCCTCGTGCGTTTGTGATCGGCTCGCGCTTCCTGCGTCGCACCAGCCTTGTGGACCGGGCCCGACCCGTAATGCGAAAGCTGATGGAGGCCACCGGCGAGACCGCAAACCTTGGGGTCGAGAAAGAAGGAATGGTGTTGTTCCTGAGCCAGGTCGAAACCCATGCTAGCATCCGGGCGTTTTTCCCTCCGGGCACGCTGTCTCCGATGCACGCATCGGGCATCGGGAAAGCTCTGCTGGCATATATGGATGAAGATCGGCTGGACCGGCTGTTGGCCAAGACGGAACTGCGGGCCTTCACGGACCGGTCGATTACAAGCCCGACCGCGCTGAAAGAAGATCTTGCCATGGTCAGGGCACAAGGCTTCTCGATAGACAATGAAGAAAAGAATGCGGGAATGCGCTGTATCGCTGCGCCGGTTTTCGATACCAACCGAGAGGCGGTTGCCGGGATTTCGGTATCCGGACCGACAAGCCGCGTCAGCGAAGCCGAAATCGTGCGCCTAAGCCGCCCCGTCATCGAGGCGGCACATCAGTTGACACTGGCCATCGGCGGGACTATTTCTGCGCCGCTGTCCTGAGGCGCCGGTGTTGCGGATAAGCCGCTGGCCCCGGCCGCAATGCCATATGTCGGTTCACGTCTTTGTACAGCAGGTAACGGAACTTACCCGGCCCGCCTGCATAGCAGGCCTGCGGGCAGAATGCGCGCAACCACATGTAATCGCCGGCCTCGACCTCTACCCAATCATTGTTCAGCCTGTAGACGGCCTTTCCCTCAAGAACATACAGACCATGTTCCATCACATGTGTTTCAAGGAAAGGAATGACGGCGCCGGGCTCGAAAGTCACCACGGTCACGTGCATATCGTGCCGCAAGTCACTTGGATCGACAAAGCGCGTCGTGGCCCATTTTCCGTCGGTTCCGGGCATCGGCGTCGGCGTGATCTCATTTTCGTTGAGAACCAGAACGTCCGGGCGGTCAAGCCCTTCCACCGCTTCATAAGCCTTTCGAATCCAATGGAAGCGCAGGGTCTCACCGCCTCGGTTTCGTAAGGTCCAGTTGCATTCAGCGGGCAGGTAGGCATAGCCGCCGGGCGTCAGCTCATAGGTCGTGCCGTCGGCCGTCAAGGTCGCTGTACCTTCGACCACGAACAAAACGCCTTCGGCTTCGGGATCGGTCTCGGGCCGGTCAGAGCCACCGCCGGGCTGAACTTCCATGATGTATTGCGAAAAGGTTTCGGCAAAGCCGCTTAGAGGGCGTGATATCACCCATAAGCGGGTGTCGTCCCAAAACGGCAGAAAACTGGTCACGATATCCCGCATCGTTCCCTTTGGGATCACTGCATACGCGTCAGTAAAAACGGCGCGGTCAGTCAGCAATTGCTCCTGACCAGGATGCCCACCGTGTGGCGAATAATACTTGGCGGTCATGCATGCTCCTGAAAAATGTCATATGCCTGAAATATGCGCCGAAGGATCGGTGCGGACCACCCGCAAAAAGGTGACAGCTCTATTCGCGAAGATTTGAAAAATCAGAATTTGGCCGCCAGAAAACGCACGCAGCGTTGTCATCGCTCGCGCTGCGCAGCCAGTCGGATCAACGAGGTTTGGGTCAGGGTTGCACCGGTCTGACCCGGGACAGATCCGGGGCAATCCGTATCATCTGCGACAGGTCTGGTTTCAGTCCTTTGCTTTTCCCGGAAATCATCCCGAGCGGAACGCTTGTTGCTGCGGCGAGTGCATCCTGAAAGGGGATTTCCGCTTGTTCCGTCAGAACCCGCACCGCGTTTGTCAGGCACAAGTCGGCCCCGGCCAGAGTGCCATCCTCTAACGTCAGCCTGCCGTTTTCCCGCCGGATGCGACGTCCTTCCAACTGAAATTCCGTCAGTGACGTGCCGGCGACCGCCATCGCATCGCTGACAAGGAAAATCCGCCCTGGTCCGCGCTTGGCAGCCCAGGCAATCCGCATCGTATCGGGATGAACGTGGATACCATCCGCGATCAAACCCGCCGATAGCGATCCGCAGGATAGCGCCGCGCCGACCAGTCCCGGTTCACGGCTGCCAAGCTGGCTCATCGCATTGAACAAATGCGTTGCGCACTGCGCCCCGGCCTTTGAGAACGCCAGGCAGGTCTCAAAAGGCGCGTCCGTATGCCCCAGAGAAACAATCACCCCCGCGCGCTTCAGTGCTTCAACCTGTTGCAGGGTTGTGCTTTCGGGGGCCAGCGTGACCATCAAAGCAGGTAGGTGTTTTGCAGCGTCGATCAGAATTTCCAGATCGGTTTGCTGCATCGGGCGGATCAACGCAGCATCATGTGCGCCCTTGCGCCGCTCAGACAGGTGCGGACCTTCCAGATGCAGGCCCGCAATACCGGAAACACCCGTCTGAACGGCCTTGATGGCGGCATCAATCGCGGCCCGGGTTTTCTCGGCCGTGTCCGTGATCAGGGTTGGCAGGATGCGAGTGGCACCCAGCGCGCGATGAGCACGGGCGATTTGGGTCAGCGTGTGAACCGATGGATCATCGTTGAACATCACGCCCCCGCCGCCGTTCACCTGCAAATCAGCATAGCCGGGGCTGAGGATGTCGCCATGCAGGTCCTCGATCTGGTCGTCCTGCGCGATCTGATCCAAGGGGACCAACGCATCCAGCACACCGTTTCTGAACCGTGCGGCATATCCGTCACGCAATTCAGTGCCATCGAAGATCGGGCCGCCGGCAAAGGTGATGGTGGAACTGGTCATACCGTTTCCGTCACTTTTTTCAGATGGCGTGGTGTGTCCGGGTCGATCCCGCGTTGTGTGGCCACCTTCTCCACCATTCCGTAAAACGCGGCGATTGTCGGTATCGGGTCCGTCATCCAATGGGACGTCCGGACATGCGGCAGTTCTGTGGCGTGTTTCACACGGCCAGTTGTGGCGAAAACCACAGCGCCTTTGGACGCAAGTGCGTCTGCAACTTCGGCCAGATTGTCCTCTGCTGCATCCCCGGACGACAGGGCAAGCACGGGAAAGCCCTGATCCACGATGGAAACCGGGCCGTGCAGAACCTCGGCCGCCGAATAGCTTTCCGCGTGGATCTGGCAGGTTTCCTTGAATTTCAACGCGGCCTCGTTGGAAATGGCCAAAGACAGGCCGCGCCCCAAAGTAAACAAAGAGCGACCATCAACCGCGTCCGCCACGGCGCTCCAGTCGCAGGCGATTGCGGTCGACAAGCTTTCGGGCAGACCATGGATTGCGCGTAGCAGGTGATCATCGCGCTTCACCTGCGCAATCAGCCACAACCCGGCGACCAGAGACGTCACGAATGTCTTTGTCGCCGCCACGCTCAGTTCGGGGCCCGCGTGAATGGGCAGTGTTGCGGCAGCCGCCTCGGCCAGGGCAGAGGCAGGGTTGTTCGTGATCGCAACCGAGTAAGCTCCGCCGGATGTGAGCGACTGCGTGAGTTGCACGATATCGGGGCTCTGACCGGATTGTGAGACAGAGATGCAGATGGCATCCTCGCAGCGCATGTCGACACCGTAGATGGATTTTACCGACGGTCCGACCGAAGCCATCGGCAAACCAAGCAGAAGTTCCGAGGCGTATTTCAAGAAGCTGCATGCATGATCCGAGGATCCGCGCGCAACCGAAATCAGGAACCGCGGGTCACGGGCCCGGATCTCGGTGGCGGTTTGCGCGATCAATTCCGCGCCCTCGGTCAGAAGGCGGTCGACGGCGTCGGGAATCTCGTCGATCTCGCGCCGCATTTGAGTGGTTGTGTCAGACATTTTCCCAGGCTTTCAATTTGACAGGCGCAGCTCAGCCACGAAGTCATAGGCATCACCGCGGTAGATCGAGCGGGTCAATTCAGCGACCCGCCCGCTTTGCAGATACGAGGTGCGTTGAATCCGAAGCCCGGCCGTACCTTCCGCAACATCCAGAAGCTCTGCCTCGGGCGGTTCGAGGTTGATGGCCGAGATTTTCTGGATCGCGCGCACTGGTCGCAGGCCAGATTGTTCAAGAACAGAGTAAAGCGACCCCGTCACTTCGGTGGGGTTCGGCAGGATATCCAGCGGAAGGGCCGCTTTTTCCAACGCCATCGGGCGTCCTCCTGCCTCTCGCAGGCGGTAGATACGTGCGACCTGTTCATTTGCCGACAAGCCCAATGCCATCATTTCTTCCGGAGATGGCAGGAACACCCCACGTTCCAGCCAAGTCGAGGTCGTCTTGAGCCCGCGCCGCTCCATGTCTTCGGTGAAAGACGTCAGATGGGACAGCGACTGTTCAACTTTCGCCACGGGTTCGCGAACAAAAGACCCAGACCCCTGCCGTTGTTCGATTGCACCTTTGCGCACCAATTCATGAATGGCCTTGCGCACAGTCACACGCGACAGGTCGGTGATCTCGGCGATTTCTCTTTCGGGGGGCAGCGAACTGTTGGGGGGCAGGATACCGTCCTTGATCCCTTGTTCGAGGCGCTGACGGAGCTGTACATAGCGCGGGCCCGAGCTTTGCCCCAACCATCCTTCGGGCCGCAGGAAATCAGCTATGTTCATGTTCGATTTCCTCCAGATAGGCCTGTGCCAATGCAAGTGCGCCGGACAGTGGATCGCCCGCAGGCTGGACCAGAGCGGATTGCATGTCCGCAGGCAGGTATGGCGCATAAAGAGGGCCGATGCCCCCGGTCAGACAAACGGGCAGGTCAACGTTCCAGCCCATTTTCTTCATCACGTCGATCAGATAGTCCGCACCGTCCCGAAGGATGGTTCTGGCCAAGTCGTCCCCGCGATTGGAAAGCTCGGTCACAAGCGGGGCGAGGGCGCCAAAGTCAGATGGCGTCATGTCAGCGGCGGCCCGTACAATTCCTGCGGCATCGTCGAATCGAGACAGCAGATCCTGCGCCAATGCTGAAGGGCCGGTCATACCATCCGTGTGTTCCAGCGTCTTGGCCAGCGCCCGTTTGCCAACCCATTGCGCGGAAGCCTGATCGCCCAGAACAGGGCCCCATCCGCCGGCAAACTTCATCGTGCCACCCCTTTGCATTGCAACAAAGGAACCGGTGCCGCAATGTGCGACAAACCCGTCATTGCCCCCCAATGCGCCGCGCAAAGCTGCTGCGCGATCATCTTCGATCCGGACGTGCCGAAATGGCAATGCCGCCGCAAGCTTCCGGGCAATCGCATCACCTGTTATCCCGGCCAGGCCCAGATAGGTCGGCGCTTGCGCAAGCTCCTCGGGCGAACGGCCCGTCTGAACGGCCAGAGCTTCCAGGCCGTGCCGCAGTTCGATGCAGGCGGCCTCGAAATCCGTGGACACGTTTGCCGCGCCGACTTCGACCCGGTGTGTTTCGCCATCAACAAAAGCGGCGACGCGGCAGCGCGTTCCACCCCCGTCGGCGGCCAGGAACATGGGTTTTGATGACTTTACCATATAAATACCTTTATAATACCTTTTATGCGTTTTGAAGTCCTAATTGTGACCAAAGTGGCGAATATTATGCTATAATGGCCAAAATTATGAGAAAAAATAAATGGTAGACTAATGGTATTTAAAAGGTATGATATCGAAAGTTCTTGGGGGAGAATCACTTGATTACGCCGGCGACAGAACAATTGCATCAGGATGCGCATGGGCTTGATACCCGTCCGCTGGCAGAGGTGGCCGGCCTGCTGGCGCGGTCGCAGGTATCAGCGGCGACGGCAGTGCTTGATGCGCTTGGCCCGATTTGCAGCGGGGCGACGGCCATGGCCCAAACGATCCGGTCGGGCGGCACACTTCGGTATCTTGCGGCGGGGTCTTCCGGCCTCATGGCGGCCTCGGACGCGCTGGAGCTTGGCGGAACGTTCTCAATTCCGGCGCAGCAGATCCGCATTCATATGGCGGGTGGAATGCCGACCAAAGCAGACATGCCAGGGGATGTAGAAGACGCTGTTGATGGGCTGGCGCAAGAGGTGTCGGATATGGTTGCCAATGATACGCTCATTGCGGTCTCGGCCAGCGGCACCACGCCATATACCGTTGCCGCCGCAAAACTGGCGCGCGACAGAGGGACGCCCGTGATCGGGATTGCAAACAACGCGGGCTCGCAATTGTTGCAACTGGCGGACCATGCCGTTCTGCTTGCGACGCCTCCGGAGTTGATCTCGGGCTCCACCCGGATGGGGGCCGGCACTGCGCAGAAAATAGCCCTCAATACGTTGTCGACGCTGATGGCCATCGAGCTTGGGCATATTCAGGACGGCATGATGATCAATCTGCGGGCGGACAATGACAAATTGCGCGCGCGCGCCAACGGAATCGTTTGCCAGCTGACCGGCGTATCACCTGAACGTGCCGATGATGCCCTGAGGGCCGCGGATGGGAACCTGAAATGCGCGGCACTTGTCGCCGCAGGTGCCGTATCGGCAGAGGATGCACAAAAGCGACTGGCTGAAACGAATGGCCGTCTGCGTCATGCGATGAACCGGCTGAATGAAGAAAACGAACATAGCAACCTGGGAGAAACCAAATGAAACGCAAAGTTCTGAGCCTGGCTCTGATGAGCACGGCGCTGGTCACAAGTGCCTATGCGCAAGATGCTACGCTGACAATCGAAAGCTGGCGCAACGATGACCTCGCTCTCTGGCAGGAAAAGATCATCCCTGCATTCGAGGCGGCCAATCCAGGTATCAAAGTTGTTTTCTCGCCTTCAGCCCCGGCGGAGTACAATGCGGTTCTGAACTCGAAGCTGGAAGCCGGATCCGCCGGTGATCTGATCACCTGCCGCCCGTTTGATGCTTCTCTGGCGCTTTACGAAGCGGGCCATCTGACCGACCTGTCCGATCTGGATGCGATGAACAACTTCTCGGACGTTGCCAAATCCGCGTGGCAGACAGACGACGGGTCGGCCAGCTTTTGTGTTCCGATGGCATCGGTGATCCACGGTTTCATCTACAACAAGGATGCGTTCAACGAATTGGGTCTGGAGGTTCCGACCACCGAGGCGGAATTCTTTGAAGTGTTGGACAAGATCAAGGAAGACGGCACCTATATACCGATGGCGATGGGCACCAATGACCAGTGGGAAGCCGCAACGATGGGTTACAACAACATCGGCCCGAACTACTGGAAAGGTGAAGAAGGCCGCCTGGCTCTGATCAAAGGCGAACAGAAACTGACCGACCCTCAGTGGGTCGCGCCCTTTGCCACTTTGGCGAAATGGGCCGATTATCTGGGTGACGGATACGAGGCGCAGACCTATCCCGACAGCCAGAACCTGTTCACATTGGGCCGCGCTGCAATTTACCCGGCGGGCAGCTGGGAGATTGCAGGTTTCAACACGCAGGCTGATTTTGAGATGGGCGCCTTCAAGCCGCCGGTCCAGAATGCCGGTGACACCTGCTATATCTCGGACCATACCGATATCGGCATCGGCTTGAACGCCGCCAGCGAAAACCAGGAGGCTGCCCGTACGTTCCTGGCCTGGGTTGCAAGCCCGGAATTCGCCAGCATCTTCGGCAATGCGGTTCCCGGTTTCTTCCCTCTTTCCAACACTCCGGTTGAATTGGAAGATCCCCTTGCCAAGGAAATCGTCGGGTGGCGGGATGAGTGCGAGAGCACCATCCGTTCGACCTATCAGATCCTGTCACGCGGCACACCCAATCTTGAAAACGAGACCTGGGGTGCATCCGTTGCAGCCATCAAGGGCACCGAAAGCCCCGAGGCTTTGGGCAAGAAACTGCAAGATGGTTTGGCCAGCTGGTACGCACCGCATCAGTAACACCTGAACCACTCACTCCGGGTGCGGCCCATCGCGCCGCGCCCGGCACTTTTCCCCGGAGAATCCCATGCAGACGCGCCGCATACGCTGGCACATCGCTGTTTTCCTTGCACCTGCGGTGCTGGTCTACACGGCGGTGATGATCCTGCCCTTGTTCAACACGCTCCGCCTTGCGCTGTTCACCGAAGTCGATCAGGCGCGTGTGTATGTGGGGTTGGAGAATTTCCGAACCTTGTTCTTTGATCCGCTGTGGTCCGAGCAATTCTGGAATGCGCTGGGCAACAACTTCTGGTTCTTCCTGATCCACATGCTGGTGCAGAACCCCATCGGAATCGCCCTGGCCGCGATCCTGTCACACCCGAGGCTGCGCTTTGCCGCACTGTACCGGTCGGCCATTTTCATTCCGACGATCCTGAGCTTCGTGATTGTGGGTTTTGCCTGGAAACTGATCCTGTCTCCGCTTTGGGGGATTGCGCCCTCGATGCTGGACGCTGTTGGCCTGAAATCCCTGTTTGCTCCGTGGCTGGGCAAGGAAGAATACGCGCTGACGACTCTGGCGCTTGTCTCGGTCTGGCAATTCGTCGGCATCCCGATGATGCTGATCTATGCGGCCCTGCTGTCGATCCCTGAAGAAATTCTTGAAGCAGGCGAGATTGACGGGATCACAGGAGCTTCGGCTTTCTGGAAAATAAAACTGCCGCTGATCCTGCCCTCGATCGGGATCATCTCGATCCTCACATTCGTGGGCAATTTCAACGCATTCGATCTGATCTATGTCTCTCAGGGCGCGCTGGCGGGACCGGATTTTTCGACCGACATCCTGGGCACTTTCATGTACCGCACATTCTTCGGCTTCCAACTGCAATTGGGTGATCCGTACATGGGGTCCGCCATTGCCGGTGCGATGTTCGCCATCATCCTTGTAGGTGTTTGCATTTACCTTTTCGGCATCCAGACTCGGATGCGCCGGTATCAGCTGTGAGGGCTCTGCAATGAACAAAGCGCGCACGAATCCGCTGAATACCGCCGCAATGCATGGAGCGTTGATCCTTTACACTCTGATCGCCCTGTTCCCGGTTTTCGTGATCATCATCAACAGCTTCAAAACGCGCCGTGCCATCTTTCGCGAACCGCTTGCCTTGCCTGATGCCGAAAGCTTTTCCCTGATCGGCTACCAGACGGTGATGAAGCAGGGGGATTTCTTTCTCTACTTTCAGAACTCGCTGATCGTCACCGTGGTTTCACTGACCTTTATCCTGCTGTTCGGTGCCATGGCGGCTTTTGCCCTCAGCGAATACCGGTTCAAGGGCAACATGTTGATGGGGCTCTATCTGGCACTTGGGATCATGATCCCGATCCGCATCGGCACAGTGGCGATCCTGGAGATGATGGTCGCCACGGGACTTGTGAACACGCTTTGGGCCCTGATCTTCGTCTACACGGCTCAGGGCTTGCCGTTGGCCGTGTTCATCCTGTCCGAGTTCATGCGCCAGGTCAGTGATGACCTGAAGAATGCGGGGCGCATCGATGGGCTTTCGGAATACACGATCTTTTTTCGGTTGGTGCTGCCTCTGGTCCGGCCCGCCATGGCGACCGTCGCCGTGTTCAACATGATCCCGATCTGGAACGATCTCTGGTTCCCGCTGATCTTGGCGCCCGCGGAAGAGACCAAAACCCTGACGCTGGGCAGTCAGGTCTTCATCGGCCAGTTTGTGACCGATTGGAACGCGGTTCTGTCCGCGCTCAGCATGGCGATCCTGCCGGTTCTGGTGCTCTACGTGATCTTCTCGCGCCAGCTGATCCGCGGTATCACCTCAGGAGCTGTCAAATGACCCGGGTTCTGATCGCTGGTCTTGGCAACATGGGTCTGAGCCATGCCTTGGCCCATCATCGCCACCCCGACGCACGGATCGTGGGACTGGTCAACCGATCTGGTCGAGTGGACCATCCCGATCTGTCAGGCTATCCGGCCTATACGGATTTTCAGGCGGCACTGGCCGAGACAAACCCCGATCTGGTCGTCGTCGCAACCTATTCCGACAGCCACGCAGACTTCGCCTGCGCCGCAATGGAAGCAGGTGCGCATGTCTTTGTTGAAAAACCACTGGCCACGACGGTTGCGGACGCCAGACGCGTGGTCGCAAAAGCAGTGGAAACCGGCCGGAAACTGGTGATCGGATATATTCTGCGGCACCACCCGTCATGGATGCGCCTGATCGCGGAGGCGCGCGAACTCGGCGGGCCGTATGTCTTCCGTCTGAACCTGAACCAGCAAAGCAGCGGGGCCGAATGGGAAACGCACAAGGCCTTGATGCAGACGACGTCCCCTATCGTCGATTGCGGTGTGCATTACGTCGATGTGATGTGCCAGATCACCGATTCCGATCCCGTCCGCGTGCATGGCATGGGCCTGCGCCTGAGTGATGAGATTGCCGAAGACATGTATAACTACGGCCAGTTCCAGGTGATCTTCGAAGACGGCTCGATCGGTTGGTACGAGGCCGGCTGGGGCCCGATGATGTCCGAAACCGCGTTCTTCGTGAAAGATATCATCTCACCCAACGGCTCGGTCTCGATCACTGATGGGAACAAGGGCGCATCGGCCGATATCGACGGTCACACAAAGGTCGGCGGTCTTCTGGTTCACCGCCCCGAAGCTGATCAGACGATCGACCTGCCCGATGAACCCGGCCATCAGCAACTCTGCGACGCCGAGCAAGCCTATATGCTGCGCGCCATCGCCGAAGATATCGATCTGTCCCGCCACATGAACGACGCGGTGCAATCGCTGGCCATCTGCCTGGCCGCTGATGAAAGCATTCGTACCGGCCAACCCATTTCGCTGAAAGAGGCACGCAAATGACCGCCCTGACGCTGCAAAACGTGAACAAGTCCTTCGGCACCGTCGAGGTCCTCAGGGATATCAACATCGACGTTGACGAGGGCGAATTCGTCGTCTTCGTCGGCCCTTCGGGGTGCGGTAAATCCACCCTTCTGCGTGTCATCGCGGGGCTCGAGGATGTGACGTCAGGCGAGGTACGCATCGGCGGTGAGCTCATGAACCTCACACCGCCCTCAAAACGCGGTATCGCAATGGTGTTCCAGAGCTATGCTCTCTACCCCCACCTGAACGTGCGCAAGAACATGTCATTGGCGCTGAAACAGGAAGGCCAGAGCAGGCAGGTCATCGAAGAGCGTGTTGCCAGGGCCAGCAAGATGCTGAACCTCGAACCTTACCTTGACCGGTATCCTTCCGAACTGTCCGGTGGTCAGCGCCAGCGCGTCGCCATCGGTCGTGCCATCGTGCGGGAACCGAAGCTGTTCCTGTTCGACGAGCCTCTGTCCAATCTCGATGCGGCCCTGCGTATGAATACACGGTTGGAAATCGCGAACCTGCACCGGCAGCTTGACGCTTCGATGATCTACGTGACCCACGACCAGACCGAGGCAATGACTCTTGCCGACAAGATCGTCGTCCTGCGCGACGGGCGTGTGGAACAGGTCGGCAGCCCGATGGAGCTTTACAACAACCCCGCCAACCAGTTCGTGGCCGGTTTCCTTGGGGCGCCGTCGATGAATTTCTTTCCCGCCAGCATGATCGGCGAAAGCGCAGACATTACAACGGGAATCCGGCCGGAAGACCTGTTTTTGTCTGATGATGGCCCGGTTGTTGCAAACGTCACCCATGTCGAACATTTGGGCGGTGACACCAACGTGATTGCCATGATGCAGGATCACCAGATCACCGCGCGCCTGTTCGGGCAGCATCAGGTTGAAGCCGGTCAGAGCATCCGATTTGGATATTCTCCAGGCAGGGTCTATCGCTTCGACGCCCAGGGTGCGCGTCTCGCGTGACACTCACTGACGCAGGGCTTTGGGGGCCTAAGTCAGCCGGCTTTTCCATGCAGTGCCGCCTAAACACCACCGGCTATTCTGGTGTTTCGGGTGAACATGACCGTCCCGGATGATGAGACCGCGCGGAAATCGGCCGCGCGACCCGCCAAAGCGCGATAGAACTGGCGCAATCCGGGTTCGATATCTGCGGCAAGTTTTTCGCAATGCTGACACATGCGCACGATGTCGCCCTGAGGTTTTCGGGTTCTCAACGCTGCGATCAACTCACCATGCCGTGCAACGAGCTCCTGGAACGCGTCGGTCTTCCGCAAAGTGGAATCTCCCACCAGAACAAAAACGGGCTCTGGGTTGGTTTTGCCTTTCAGGTCAACATGGCCGGCCTGCAAAAATGCCAGGTCATCTCGACCGGCTTGATACACCCCGTCTGAGACGACAATGTCATACTCGACCGTTCGACAGCATTGTTCGATCCGAGCCGAAACATTCACGACATCTCCGATAACCGTATAGTTGAACCGTTTTTGCGATCCTATGTTGCCGACGCAGGCCTGCCCCGTGGCGATTCCGGTTGCCAGCGCTATCGGCTTTCGGTTCCGGATGATGTCGGATGCGTTGAATTGTGCCAAAGCACCTCGCATCCTGAGCGCGGCAAGCGCTGCGCGGCATGGATGGTCGGCAACGGGCAAAGGTGCGTTCCAGAAGGCCATGATGGCGTCACCTATGAACTTGTCGATCGTACCACGCTCATGCAGGATCTGATCCCCAAGCTTGGAAAACAGCGCGTTCAACAATGAAACAAGTTCTGTGGCCGTTGCGGACTCGGACAGGGCGGTAAATCCCCGGATATCCGAAAACATCACGGTGATTTCCTGGCTTTCACCGCCCAATTGCAGCTGGTGGCCCGAATTCTCCATTTCATCAAGGATTTCCGGGGCCACGTAATGCGAAAAGACTTTTCGAATTTGGCGCTTTTCGCGCTCGGTCGATACGAAAAGATACCCCGCTAGCAGACCGAAATTTGCGATGCCTCCAATCAGGGGAAAGGTGGCGTCGAACAGGATGGATTGGTTCTGAAATACCAGCCAGCTGATGGCAAGAACGGCTGCGGCGGCAATGCCGCCGGCGATGAAGGATGCGATGGCACCAAAGCTGGACATGACGGCAATCACCACAAGCCCCAGAAACGCAAAGGCAAGCAGTTCCTGCGCCGCAGTCACGTCAGACCGGCTGAGCATATCACCGGTCAGAATCTGTTCGATCATCTGAGCATGAATTGAAACACCGGGGACGCTTTCGCCCAGTGCCGTCTGATGAATATCGAACAAACCGGCAGCGGAGGTTCCGATCAGGATTATTCTGCCTTCGATTTCGGATCGCAGCCCGGGGTTTTCGGAACCTTCCAGAACATCCCTGGCTGAAATGTAAAGGTCGGGAGTGTCCCGCCGGTATTTCAGCCAAAGCTCGCCATTCTCGGTTGTCGGCAAACGGTATCCGGCGATTTCGACCGCCAGCATGATGCCAGCCTCGTCAGGCGCGCCTTCCACGAAGATGCTGGTCTCACCCAGGGCGACTCTGAGGGCTTCAACTGCAAGGCTTGGCAGCGGACCGTCCGGACCGTTCCATAGAACCGGCGCACGTCTTACGATGCCGGTCCCACCGATGGGCGAGACATTGACCCCGCCGACACCTGCCGCCACCCGATCCAACGGTGGCGCGATTGGCGTCCAATGCGGGACCGAGATCAGCCCCTCGGCGGGGCTTTCCCCGAATTCAATGAGCCCGGCCTTGGCCGTAACGGGTTCCCCTTCAGCTGACAATCGCGCGGCCACGCCCAGAACCACGGGCCAGTTGGCCATTTCCATCCCCAGCACGACATCGTTGTCCAGCTTTTCGGCGTGGCGTTCCACAGTCAGTACGCCCGCCAGCGATGGATCGTTCAGAAGGCGAGATGGCGAATACCGGTCGGGTTCGGCAAACAGCATGTCGAAGGCAATCGTCGCGGCGCCGTAGTCACCCAGATTTTGCACCAACTGCGCAACCAAAGTGCGGGGCCATGGCCATTGTCCAAAGCTGGCAAGCGAAGCCTCATCGATATCCACGACGCGCACGGGGAGTTCGGGATTGAACTCCCGCGGAGACAGTCTTTGCAAGACGTCGAAATAGATCAGACGCGTCATTCGAACGGGGTACGGATCCCATGCCCGAATGAAGCAACCCAAAAGGATCAGACCCAGCCCCACGAGGCGGAAGGCCCATCGCCCGTTCCTGGATTTCCGCAGCTTGTCGCTCACACCATCCTCCAGACAAATGGAACTGGAACTGCGTGTTCAGCAGCAATTCCCGAGCAATTACGGATCAGTTTCTTCCCGCTCTGGTTCGTCCCGTTCGGGTTCCTCAGGTTCCGGTTCTTCCCGTTCGGGTTCCTCTTGTTCGGGTTCTTCCCGTTCAGGTTCTTCCTGCTCTGGTTCTTCTCTGTCGGGCTCCTCCTGCTCTGGTTCTTCCCGTTCGGGTTCTGCATGGTCCGGCTCTTCTCTTTCCGGGTCATTGTTCGCCGAAGGCGAAGGTTCAGTGACCGTATTCTGCGCTTCGCGTTGCTGAGGAGGCGCTCTACCGGCTTCCGACCGGTCCGCCTCGACACGCCGTATGGGTGCTCCATCACCTGAACACCCTTCAACCCGTACCTGCAAAGGGGGCAGCAGCCCGTCCTGGGACTGAACGAATGGAAACCCGCCTTTCAGCGCTTGATCGTATTGGGCCTGATCGGCAGGCCGTCCGACACCTCCGTCTCCGCTTGTTGCGAACATGCTGCATTGACGTCCCGAGGATCTGCACGCGCCCTGACTGCCACACATGCGGACCGTACCTTGCAGGACAAGCATCGCGCTTTGTTTCTCCGACACGATCCACATATCGAAGGTGGTGCCGCGCACGGCCATTGTCGCCGACGGAGTCCTGATCGAGTAAGCTCTCTTTCGGCTTTTCCCGGAAATAAACCGAAAACTGCCACCCAAGGCCTGAACGGCAAAGCTCTTGGCTTTGCGGTTGTTTCGCAGCATGGACACATCCAGCACCATGCGTGCGTTGGGGCCGATGGCAATCTTGGTGTCATCCACAAAAACGATTTGAATTACGCCGGTCCGATCCGTGCTGAGCGCGTCGCCGGACGCAACCTCCATTCCTGAATAAACAGGTTGTGCTTTTCCCGCGCGAACGACTTGGGCGCCTTGTTGGACGCTGATGATTTTTCCAATTTCGGCGATGGTCTGCGACGGTATGGCCACGGCAACGCAAAGAACCATTACAATCTTTAACAACGACAAACTCGAACCCCTTCCCCCAATGGGTTTTGACGCGCGGAAACCGCGCTGTGCTCGACGCTTGCCTCTCAAAAAACGTATTATTATCTTTTATATGCATTAAAAACGTAGACAAATATGCTTATTTTTCGCGCTCTTAGCAAGAATTATGTGAAAACGACGTTCAAAAGTCGCTTTGGGCGCGCTTCTGTGAAGGCTTGATCGGGCGCAGTTTCGCACGTTTACTGCGGGTTAAGCATCTGTTTGGAAAAAGAGCGACTTTTCAAAACTGAACCGACATCAACTTGCTGGTTGTCCTGATGCGCAGTGCAACCTTGGGCGCAGTTGAAATTCCAATTGCGCAACGTATGTCTTGCCATGAACGTACGTATATCAATCCGCGCTGAAGGCCGTTTTGCTTTGCCACCCTACGCGGCTCTTTAATGTGACATGTCCCTCGGGTAGAAACGCAGTTGGGCAAGCTGACGGTCGCTGCCCGATTGTTCCAGCGCTGCAACACGGAGTCTGTTCATGCTGTTTCGTCGCATTATGGTCGCGGCCATGTTTTCTGGCTGTTTGCTGTCCACAGCGTCTGCACAATCCCAGGCCGAATCCTCTGCCCGGCTCTTCGTGGAACTGAACTCGGCCGAGGATGTTGCTAGCGCGTGCAGGTTGACGTTTCTGGTCAAGAATGAAACCGGGCAGCCGATCGACGGCGCCGTGTTCGAAACCGTCATTTTCGACACCGAAGGTGGTGTGTTGAACCTTTCTCTGTTCGATTTTCGCGATTTGCCCGCCGACCGGCCCCGGGTGCGCCAGTTCGATCTTCCCAACAGAACATGTGACACAGTTGGGCAAGCCTTGATCAACGGCGCGAACTCCTGCGTCGTGGATGGTTCCGAAAGTGACATATGCGACAGCACCCTGACGCTGAGCAGCAGGGTGGAAATGGGGTTGTTGGGATGAATCCTCTAGCCGCACTTCGTGAGATATTTGAACTCGGCGGGCCGGTGGTGGCGATATTGATCGCCATGTCGGTTTTGACGCTGGCTGTCACTCTCTACAAGCTCTGGCAATTTGCCGCCTGCGGCGTCGGGCGGCACAGGGTGCTGTCTGAAGCTCTGGCAGCCTGGGACGCAGGAGATCACAGTACGGCACGCGCCAGGCTGGCGGACAGCAGCAGCTATCTTGCCCCTATTGTGGGCGCGGCGATGAACGCATCTGGTGTTCCCGGGGCCGATGACCGGCTGGATGCCGAAGCGGGTCTGGCGCTCGCCGGGCTGGAACGCGGTTTTCGCTTGCTGGACACCGTGGCGCAGCTGGCGCCGTTGCTGGGTCTTTTCGGTACGGTTCTGGGAATGATCAGCGCTTTCCAAAGCTTGCAAACCGCTGGATCATCGGTTGATCCGTCACTTTTGGCCGGCGGTATCTGGGTGGCCCTGATCACCACCGCTGTGGGTCTGGCTGTTGCAATGCCAACATCGATGGTTTTGTCCTGGCTTGAAAGTCGAACCGCGCGCGAGCGTGTTTTTGCAGACAAGGCTTTGCGTACGGTTCTGGTTCCCGGTCATTCCATCCAAAGCACAGAGGCGGCCGCACAGGTCCCGGTCGCCCCAGAACATGCGTAACACTGCGCCTTTTGTGCGGCGGCGCATGTCGATGACGCCCCTGATCGACGTGATCTTTCTGCTTTTACTGTTTTTCATGCTGTCCTCAACGTTTTCTCGATTCAGCGAGATCGAGTTGAGCAGCGCCGCCACAGGCGGGAATGCTGATGCTACGCCGCCCGAGCGCCTTTTCGTGCAACTTGGCCCCTCACGTGTTGCCCTGAATGGCCAACCCCTGTCGCTTGAGGAATTGTTCAATCAGGTCAAAGCCGGTCAGGTGCTGGTAAGCCTTGATCCCGGGACAACTGCGCAACGTCTTGTGGACCTGCTTGTCCCGTTGCGCGGGCGCGAAGGTTTGACGGTCAGGGTGTTGGAGTGAGGCAATGATCCGCTATATCCGGCCCGGTCGAAATCGTGATTCCACCATTCCGCTGATCAACGTCGTCTTTCTGATCCTGATCTTTTTTCTGATTGCGGGTACGATTGCACCGCGGTTGGATCCCGATCTGGATTTGGTGAATACTGCGGATCTTGAAGGCCGCGAGCCGCCGGATGCGCTTGTTCTTCATCGTGACGGAACGCTGAGTTTTCGGGGCAATCCGATCGAGGCCGAAGCTTTCATGGCCGCGCATGACTCGGGACCCGTGCGGATCGTACCTGACAGGGATGCGTCGGCCTCTCGATTGATGGAAGTCACCAGCAGTCTGCGCCGGTTGGGTGCGCCAACCGTTTTTCTGGTGACCGAACAGGCCCTCGAATGATCAGGCGGTCCGTTTTTGTTGCAATCATTGCAATTTCGATTTCCGTACTGGTGCATCTGATCGGCCTGATTGTCACGGTGCCAGAGTTGTCGGATCCGGCTTCCGGGGAAACCGGTACCGACACAATCGAACTCAGCAACGCGTTTGAAGAGTTGGCCGATGCCAGGATTGAACCCGTACCGCCCACGCCGGATGAACCGCCAACCCCTCCGGTGGAGCCGCCAACCCAGCCGCAGGAGGCAGAGGTTCCGACAAGTGATGCCCGCGTTGCCTCGCCGAACCCGCAAGAGACGTTCACGCCCGACACCGGGGATTCAACGATTATCCAACCGAGGGCGCCGGAGGAGGTTGTCGTGGACCCTGTCGACCGGAACCTGGAGGACGAAGGCGAAGCCGCCGAAGCTGAAGGCGCTGCGTCTGCAAGGCCCGAAGCGTTGGCCGAAACACCTGAGTTGCCGAAGCAAGAGCCGGTTGCTCCGGTTGAGCCTTCTTCTGCCGCGGAACCGGCGTCCGAGGAACAGCAACAGGTTGCGGCGTTACCAGTCGAGGTGGCTCCGGTTGTTCCGGAAGTCACGCCGCCACTTGAACCTGTGATACCGGAAGAAGCGTCGGAACCCCTGGATGAAGAAACCGAACTGACCGTACCCGATGCAAACGTGGACGGATCCGAACAGGCCGTAGCCACGTCATTGCGGCCTCGCCTTCCAGACCGACGTCCACAACCCACCCTGCGGGGTGCGTTGGATCCGTCAAGCAACTTTGACGCTCTGCGATTTCCGGAACAGACGATTGAATCACCTCTGACGACGTATCAAAGAGAGGGTGTCGACGCCTTCCGGCAAAACCGGGGCGGCACCCGTTCAGGCGGGCGGGGGCCGGGAAATTCGGACACCACGAACTATGCAGGTCAGGTTCTTGTTCATCTGAACCGGGCGCCGGTCGTTTACGTTGCCGGTCGTGGCTATGCGCGTGTGTTTTTTCAGATTGACCCGGATGGTTCGTTGGCCTGGGTTGATGTCGTCGAAAGCTCCGGCTCGCCGGAAATAGAACGCGCAGCCAAGGAACAGGTTCGAACCGCCGCACCTTTCCCGCGCCCGCCGGGGGGCGTCAGCCGGAAGCTTTCCTTCTACTATCAGATAAGATGACCCGACGGGTCTTGCCTGTAGGACACGATTTGCGATCGCCCCAGAGGCTTTCGCCGAGTTTCCGGATTGCGCGGGTTTGCAGCTTTCATAAAAAAAACTCTTTGGTCGAAAGAATGTGATATAAGAAAAAGTGAATATTATGTTGGCGCGATGAAACCGCCGACACCTCTGAGTATACCTGATTTGGGAGGTCACTTTGTTTCGGATATCTTCTTGTTTGATTTCACTCGTATTGGTCCCTGCTGCTGCTGTCGCCGACGCCGTACCCAGCGAAGAAGCTGCCGAGGGATTGTTTTCTGATCAACCGTATTCCCCTTATGCTCAACGCACATTTCCTGAGCGTCCGCTTTGGGGTGACACTCACCTCCACACTGGACTTTCGTTGGACGCGGGCGCTTTTGGCAACACCTTGCTACCGGACGAAGCGTGGCGTTTCGCAAAGGGTGAGCAGGTCATTTCTTCGACGGGTCAACCAGTAAGACTGTCACGACCGTTGGATTGGATGGTTCTCACGGATCACACGGACCTGATGGGGTTTGCTCCGGATTTGCAGGCCGGCAAGCCGGGCGTTCTTTCCGATCCGAAAGGGCTGGAGTGGTACGAGGGGTACAAAGCCGGCGGGGAAGAAGCCGGTAAAGCGGCTTTCGACATCATTACCAATTTTTCGCAAATGACTCTGCCAGAAGTCCTGTTGGAGTCGTACAGCCCCGGTGCCGATGCTTTTGCCTTCACCTGGGAAAGCATTGTTCTGGCGGCCGAGCGGCACAATGATCCCGGCACCTTTACCGCTTTCATCGGCTTTGAATGGACCTCGGTGCCGAAAGGGTTCAACTTGCACCGCAATGTCATGCTGCGCGATGGGCCAATCAGGGCGCTTCAGATGGTGCCGCCGGTCACGCAGCCGCCCTACGGTGATACGGATCCAAAGGCGCTATACGCCTGGCTTGAAGAATATCAGGAAAAAACGGGGGGGCGAGCAGTTGCCTTTGCCCATAACGGAAACCTGTCAAATGGGTGGATGTTCCCAACCGAAGACACGTATCACGGCGGCAAGGTTGACGAGGAATATGTCGCTGCCCGCGCGAAATGGGAGCCCCACTATGAGGTCACGCAGATCAAGGGTGACGGCGAAGCGCACCCTTTCCTGAGCCCGGATGACGAATTTGCGGACTATGAGAACTGGGACGTCGGCAATCTGGATATTACCGAGTTGAAGACCGATGACATGCTGGCTGGTGAATACGCTCGCGAGGCGCTGAAGCGCGGTTTGATGCTGGAAGAAAAGTTTGGCGTGAACCCATACAAGTTCGGCATGGGTGGCGCGACGGACAGCCATACCTCTCTGGCTACGGCCGAGGAAGACAACTTCTTTGGAAAATCCGTCAGCGTCGAACCCTCTGCCTCGCGTATCAAGCATCCGTTCATCGCAAATGACCTTGGTGAAATTCCCGGCGATTTGCTTGTCGCCTCCGGATACACGGCGGTCTGGGCCACCGAGAATACGCGCGCGGCGATCTTTGATGCCTTCAAGCGCCGCGAAACCTATGCAACGACCGGGCCAAGGATTGGTCTGCGGTTCTTTGGCGGATGGGATTTCAGTGACGCCGATGTTGAAACCCGTTTCCTTGCCAATGTTGGTTATACCAAAGGCGTGCCAATGGGTTCGGACCTGCGCCCGCGCGAGGGTGAGGCTGCGCCAAGTTTCCTGATCGCCGCTCTGCGCGACCCGGTTGGTGCCAATCTGGACCGCGTTCAAGTGATAAAGGGATGGCTCGACCCAGAAGGTGAATTGCAGGAAAAGGTCTACGACGTGGCATGGTCGGATAACCGTGAGGTCGATCAAAACGGCAAGGTCCCTGCGGTCGGGAACACTGTGGACGTGGACACCGCCAGCTGGACCAACACAATCGGAACGGCCGAACTTGTCACCGTATGGTCAGACCCGGATTTCGATCCGAATGCACGCGCGTTTTACTACGTCCGCGCCATCGAGATCCCAACGCCGCGTTGGATCCTGTACGACAAGCTGAGGTATGGTATCGAATTGCCCGAGGATGCAGTGCTTACGCATCAGGAACGCGCCTATTCGTCCCCGATCTGGTACACCCCGGCAGAGTGATCCGCTCGACCCACGAATTGAGCGCCGGGGCGGTGATTTCCACCTCGGCGAATTCACCACGTTTCCGGAACACCCGGACTGCTCGTTTTCTTGCAAAACCCAACCGGTTGATGACAGCATCTGTATGTAGAACCTGAGCACGTTTTACGCAGGAGACTCCATGCGAATACTGAAAGAACCTCTGTTCCATTTTTTCTTGATTGGAGCGGCTATTTTTATTTGGTTCCATATTGTTGCGCCGGACAACGAGACCGTCGAAGATCTTGAGGTGATAACAATCGACGAAAATGACGTCGCATTATTGTCTTCTCGGTTCGAAACACAGTGGAAACGCCCGCCAAGCGATGCGGAACTGAAGGCGTTGGTCGATGCATCCATTCGTGAAGAGGTTCTGGTCAGGGAGGCAAGAAAGCTTGGTCTGGATCGCGGAGATCCCTTGATAAGGACCCGGCTGAGCCAAAAAATGGATTATCTGACCGAAGCCATTGCCACTTCCATCGTTCCGGAGGACGAAGACCTGGAGGCCTTTCTTCAGGAAAACGCGGAACGCTATGCAACGCCTGTCATGGTGGCCTTCCATCAGGTCTTTCTTGGAGAAAAGCCCGGAGAGGCCGAAATCGAGAATGCGCTGGCCACCCTGCGCGCCAAGCAAGACGTTTCCGATCTGGGCGGTTCAACCTTGCTGCCGGCGTCAATGCCCTTGTCCGCGACGCGGGTTATCGAGTCGGTCTTCGGAGGAGGGTTTTCGAAAGGCATCACAGAGGTCGAAACAGGTCGGTGGACGGGGCCGATCCGGTCGGGTTACGGTATCCACCTTGTTCAGGTCGTCGCTATCGAGCCCAGTCGAACACCTCCTTTGGCTGAAATCCACGACGCGGTGCTGCGGGATTGGCGTCGGGAAATGAGTGAAGCTCTGGCGCAAGCGCAATACGACACGCTTGCCGAAAACTACGAGATTGTGGCCCCCGATCTTTCAGGCCCTGCCAAATGAGAGTTTTGGTCTGCTTCCTGTTTGCGCTGCTGTTCCTGTGGCCTGCAAATTTCGCCACTGCGCACGCGCTTGATCCGGGATATCTGGAAATTCGTCAAATTGCCTCTGACACCTGGAGCGTTCATTGGCGAAAGCCTGATGTGAATGGCCAACCGATGGCGATTGACGCCATATTGCCAGATGGCTGCACACCTGCGCGTGGCCCTGATCCCGTTTCCGACGGTCGAGGGTGGGTTTCGTCCTGGGTCGTCGAGTGCCAGGTGGATGTCGCAGGTCAACCCATTGCCATTGAAGGCCTTGAGACTCAGAGAAATGACGTGCTGGCGCGTGTGCATCCCCTCGATGCCCAACCTGCAACGCTTCGTTTTACCCCGGACGCCAGTGTCCAAATCTTACCTTCTGAACAGTCGACATGGTCAGTGTTTGCCGCGTATTCCCAGTTGGGTTTCGAGCACATACTGGAAGGCTGGGATCACCTTCTGTTTGTCTTTGCGCTGTTTGTTCTGGTCCGTGATCCGTGGAAACTTGTGGGGGCAGTAACAGCGTTTACACTTGCGCATTCAATAACACTGGCGCTGGCAACGATTGGCGTTTTGAATGTTCCCGGACCACCGGTCGAGGCCGTTATCGCACTGTCCATCGTGTTTCTGGCGATGGAGATTGTCAAAGGCGGTGAAGGACGGTTCCGGCTTTCAAGGCAGAAACCCTGGATCGTCTGTTTCGGGTTCGGGCTTTTGCATGGCCTTGGATTTGCTGGGGCTTTGGCTGACATTGGATTGCCATCTGACGACATTCCCGCGGCATTGCTGGCCTTCAACCTCGGTGTCGAAGCCGGGCAGTTGAGCTTTATTGCTGCTTTGACTTTGCTTCTGGCGACCTGGCGGCTGGTTGCACTTCCAGCAGGTAGAAATGCCACGGTCTTGACCGCGTATGGGATCGGGTCAGTGTCAATGTACTGGCTGATTGAACGCGTCAGCGGGTTTTGAACCGCGGCAAAGTCGCGAGAGTTGAGCAAGACATTGTGGATCATGACGGCGCATGTGCCTGAAAAGGCATACGGCCCGAACCTGGCCAGCTGAGCTTTTGCGCCGTTTCGGATTTTCTTCCATGAAAGACCAAGGTTACAAACAGCACAAAGCCTATGGTTTTCAATCGACAGTGGCCGATGGCAATTCGCCGAAACACTTTCTGTAATCTTGTGAGAACTGCCCGATACGCCAAAAGCCATATCGGTTTTCAGCGTCAGAAATTGACATTTCATTACCTTGCTCTGCAAGCAGGCTGCGAACTCTGTTAAGGCGGAGCCTTGTGTAATAAGCCTTTGGGCCGTTTGTGAGAAGCACATTTGTTCTGTCATGCCGACGCCGTATTGGGCCATTCGGCCTTCAACAGCCGTGCAAAGATCATCACATGCGTGACCAAAAGTACGGGCACAAAGAATGTGGGAATGAACCAAGTGGGGCCAAAGTGGTCAATTGCCTCGGCTTGGCGCAAGGCGTTCACCAGATCGACAGTTCCAAGGATGTTGAAACCCCACACCAACGGAAGGGTGGCCATTGATCTCCATCGCAAAGCGATAAGCGCCGCGATTGCCAGAAACGCCGAGAGCAAATCGCCGTAGCTGGCGCTGGTTGCAAACGCCTCGGGCAACCCTCCGTTGTTGAGATTTGGTACCATGAAGCTCATTCCGATGTGTCGGAAAGCATGCGGCAGCAGCAGGATTGAGAGCGCCGCCGCCGCCGACAGCCGTGCAAGCCAGGGTGCAACGTACCACGCCGCAATGAGGGCAACGACAAAGAGACTCATCGCGAACTGAAGAAGGAATATCACTGTGGGGGTCATCTGATCGGTCCTTTCGACATGTTTCTGTTGACGTGAATTCGGGGGCAGACGTTCACCCTCGACCAGCAATTCGTTTTACGCTCGCCTCAGCCCGCATTGCCCCTAGCGAAACGGCCGGAGCAATCTCGTGGGCTGTTCCAGTGGCGACATCATAAAGCAAGGCCGAGACTGTGATCGCGTCAGGCACCTCCGGTGCTGCCGCCAGGCGCTTGATGTCTGCCGAAAGGTCGCTTTCGTGGTTCGTGATTGCGTTTTCGGATAAGTCGATCCCAAGCTTTTTTTGCAGCGCGTCCTGAAGGTCCGGATAGGACAGCCGCTCGGCTCCACATTGTGTGTGCTGCATCAGGATGACGTTGAACCCCTGTTCGCGGCCCTCCGTCATAGCGCTCACCAGAAAGGCGAGAGTGGCGATTTCTTCGATTGCGGCGCGTGTAACCCGTCCGCCATTGTTTCGGATCACAACCGCGTCGCCAAGCTCCAGTCCGAGGATGTGCGCGGGATCGACCCGGGCATCGCCGCAGGTTAGAACAACTGTTCGCAGTTTTGGCAGGATCGGCAGGCCGGCACTGTCAAAGCCCGCAGAGAATTCTTTGTTTCGAGTGATGAGTTCGTCTTGAACGATCATAAAAAGGTCCTTTCGTCTTGGAGGGTAAACCTTCGTCGTATGCTGCGTTAGGCAACGCGCATCGGTGCGGCTTGTACGTCCTTGGGTTGGTGTTTTTCCGTCCAGTCCGCATCGTCCTGGCAGTACGAAGCGGATGAGAGCTGCACGTAGTCTCGCTGCTTCTGAGCGTGATCAAGATCGAAGGCGCGTGTCGTGAGGATCTTTAGAAAGCTGCCGATCGCACCAATGCTGCCGGACAGGCTGCGTGCCAGGCCCGGTTGATCTGCTATCTTGCGCCGTACGATGCTTTCAAAAGCTTCAGGCTCGTGCCCGCAGACTTGAAACACGTCCTCGGTCGGGGCGTTTACCGCGAAGGCGCCTCGCCTGTACTCCTCTGAATAGATTGCAAGTTGGGTGACTGCCGCTTCCGAATAGTTTGCTGGGCGCAGGGCCTTCAGGGCTTTGACCATCATTCGTTCGGAAATATCGACATAGCGTACCCGCCGCCCCAGCGCGCGGCCCATTGCTTCGGCGATTTCGTTGGGCGACAGCAGCGTTGGACCCGTGGGGCGGTAGGTTTTGCCTGCATGGTGTGCCGGGTCCGTCAAGGCACCGACCGCCACACGGGCAATGTCTTCGTTCGAGGGGGCAGCATTCTTCTTCAGGCCGCCGTCGCCAAGCGGCATTGAGAACTGCCCAAGATGGGCCGCCATGCCCAGCATCATCAGGTAGTTTTCAGCAAACCAGCCGACATTGACCGTTGTCACCGACATCTCCGGGCGCATGCCGATCAGGATGTCGCCCAGGTAGACTTCGCGTGTAAACAGTGATGGGTGATCTGCACTCGAAAGCCATTGGCTTAGCGTAACGACGTGCTCGACCTTTGCTTCGTAAGCTGCAGCTGTGAAGACCGCGTTGAAGTGGAGCCCATTGGGTGCCGTCGGAGCGCATTGATAGGCCCGCTGCACGCCTTTCATCGCCGAGCGCATGTCGCTCAGGGAATACTGGTCGCCCACGAATAGTTCAGCGCCCGCGCGTTCGAGAATCTCAGAGCGATGATCCCTTTGCCGTATGAACGCACGGACAGGATAGGCTTTGGCTCTGAGCTGAAGCGCGACTTGCAGCCCGGTCTTGCCGCTTGCGCTGGTGACGAGGATCTTGGGCTTGGCAGGCACGGGCATACTCCTTTAGATGATGATTGCAATCTATAAATTAGATGATACATATAATCTTAAATGTCAACCCTGTCTGGGAGCGCGAAAATGCCGAGAATGTCGGAAGCGGAAAAAAGGCGCAGTCACAACAGGATACTGGATGCTGCTGCACAGTTGTTCCGCGAACGCGGGGTCGAAGCGACAAGCGTCGTTGACGTCATGAAGGCAGCCGGAATGACACATGGCGGTTTCTACCGGCACTTCGAGTCGAAAGAGGATTTGATCGCGGCATCCTTTCGGCACGCAGTCGATGATGTCGTTTCAGGAATGGAACGCGAGGAATCCAGTGAAGGGCGAGGGAAGGAACGTCAGGACTACATAGCCAAGTACCTATCCCAATCTCATGTGCAGGACAGTCGACATGGATGCCCGCTTGCGGCAATGGGAACCGAGCTTGCCCGGACCAAGGGTGCTGCCCGGCACGCGGGCGCGCAGGCGTCTGATCGCATGGCAGCCCTTTTGCAGGACACGCCGGAAACCGGCTCGGATCAAGGCATAGCCGCAATGGCGCTCTTGATGGGTACGATTATCCTGGCCCGTTTGACGGAAAACGAAAAGGAGGCGGACCGAGCGCTGGAGGCAGGACGCACTGCTATAAAACTGCTGCAAGATCATTGGCCAAAAGATAAGCTCTAGGGTCAGGACCCATTGATTTAGGATTGAAGTTCTGAATCACTGCCGACCAAAGGGAGCGGTGACATGAGTGATTTGTTTTGGCTGACCGATGCACAGATGACGCGGCATCTGGGCGTCACTTAACCAAAAAAGATCAGATGTTTGCCTAAATCAATCGCAAGTAACTGCAATCTGTGAACTCCTTCTGCTTGCTACATCCGCCGAAGACCATCGGCTTGGGTGCAAGGGGCGTCGATTCCATAAGATGAGATAGGTCAAAGCGTTAAGCGTTTGATCCAGAGGGTCAAACGCGGCGCATGACCGGAACCAAGCAGAGCCACGATCTGATAAGCGAAGCAGGACGGCGTGGACTTTTGGTACAGGTAGGAGGACCTCTGGGCGATCTGTCCAACTACGATGTTGGAACGGAAGCAGAGGTCAAGATGCGTATGGCAGAGGCGCTTGATCTGGGTATTGCAGAACCACATTGGCAAAACGCGCGTGACGGCATGGCCGATATCGTTGCCGCACTTGGCGCGCTGTGTGCGACGATCTGCAAAACAGCCCACAACATCAATCTGCTTTCGTCCAGCGACATCGGTGAGGTGTGCGAATGCCATGAAAACGGCAAGGGTGCGTCATCTTCAATGCATCACAAGCGTAACCAGCGGGCCAGTGAATTTGCCGAAGCCGTCGCTAGGCTTGGGCGCCAAAGATCGGAGCAGATCGGAGAACTGACCTTGCATCAACATGAGCGCTCTGGCGGTGTCTGGGTTGGCGAATGGCTTGTCGTCCCGGAGGTGTTTTTGTTGTCGTCCGGCGCTTTGTCATGGGCAAAGCGGATGTTGTCTGAATTGAGGGTCAACGAAGACCGGATGGAACAGAAACTTCAATGAGGTAGCTGAGAGCGCAAGTTGAACACTGGATGACGCTCTTTGTATGGCGGCACAGGCGAGAAGCGCTCAAAGTGTCATTCCGCGGGCTTCGCATTTGGTTTGGCAGAGATCAACTTATTATTGTCATTATTGACAATAAAACTCCGTCCGCTTACATCTCCATAAACATCACAGCTCATGGTGATCGGATGCGGTTGTTGAAGTACACGTCGATGACAGCTTGTTTTGCTATTGCAAACAGCTCTTTTGCCCAATCCTCGGATAACGCTCCATTTCAGGTTGCCGTTGAAGGCCTGCGAAACGAATACGGAGCGGTCATTGTGGCCGGCTTCAGTAAAGCTGACGCATTTGAGGCAATGGGCGCAACCAATGCGGCAGCGATGGCTCAGATACCGGCATCCAGCTCACAGGCCGCCGTCACGTTTCATGATTTGCCACCGGGAGACGACGCTTTTGCCGCTGTTTACGATAAGGACATGGATGGTGACCTGGACATGAAAGGCCAGGTCCCGACCGAGGGCTATGCCTTTGCGGCCATGGGCCGCGACGGCCGACCTCCGGAATTCAAGGATGCTGCTGTCTCAGCCGGTGGCACCGCTCAGTCGTCATTGCGGCTGAAGTATTGGGACTAGGACAATGGGACGCCCTTCAAACCGCGATGAGCGCTATGGTCAGGTCATGGAGGCGTTTGTGCGCTGTGTTGCACGGATGGGCCTGGATGGTGCCACCTTGAGTGTGATTGCAAAAGAGGCGGGGCTGACCCGCCCACTGATCCGTCACCATCTTGGCAACCGGGATGAGATGATCGTGGCCTTGCAGGATTACGTGTTGGACCAGTTCAACAGTGCCGCGAACGAATTGGTTGCCGCTTTGCCGGACTCAGATCCCGCGCATGTCTTGGTGAACCACCTATTCTCCGATCAGTCAGACTCGTCACCTGATCTGGTCCTGGCGTTTGCGGCCCTCACGGCTCGAGCCAGTGAGGATGGCGAGCTCAGGGCAAACTGCCGGGCTTCGATCCTTGGATTTGAAGCGCAGGTTGCTGAGGTTTTGCAGCGGAACTATCCCAAGGCCCCACAGATGGACACCCAACAGGCAGCGCATGGCATAGTGGCGCTTTACTTCAACAAGGCATCGCTTGCTGCTTTGGAAATGCCGACAGAGTGGGTGAACCGGTCGAAGGCGATGGCAGTTTCACTATGTGAAAATCTGGCAGACCCAGCATGAAACGCATCCAAATCGCAAACTACACCATGTTCGCCTTGCTGATGATTTCAATTCTGCTGGGCTATCAATTTCTCTGGGGTCTGTTGTTTCTGTACTGGACCGTCATTGGCATTTCGTCTGGACAAGCTTTCTTGTTGACCGATGTCTACCGGGCGACTGAGCCGGTCCTGTTCTGGTGTATCCAGGTCACCTGGATTGTGTTGGGTTTTTTCCTGCTGCTGGGCGACTTCTTTCCATCGTTGGCCTAACTTCCCTGAGGAGGAATGCACCCAATGGCAAACATGCTCCATCTGTTGCCGGCCGAAGCTTACACCCGTCAGGACTGGTTTGATCGTGATCAGCGGGACATCTTTTCCTATACATGGCGCCATGCCGGGTTCATGGAAGATATCACCGAGCCGGGCCAATACATCACCGTGCAGGCTGTGCTGCGGCCGACGCTCATGGGATAGGTTATGGTCAGGCGCAGCTTCTTGTCGGGGTCGATGATGAACGCCGACCGTACCGCGGCGGTTTCGGATTCCGCTGGGTGGATCATCTCGGACAGTTTGGCGATCTTCAGATCAGGGTCGGCCACGATGGGAAAGGTCAGGGTCGTGTGTTGCGTGTCGTTGACGTCTTCGATCCAGCGCAGGTGTTCGGTGACGGTGTCGGTGCTCAGACCGATGGGTTTCACGCCACGTTCGGCAAACTCGTCGGCCAGCTGCGCAGTGCGGCCCATTTCGGTGGTGCAGACCGGGGTAAAGTCGGCAGGAAGGCTGAAAAAGAACGCCCAGTCCTCGCCGATCCAGTGATGGAAGGAAATTGGGCCGGTCGTGGTGTCGGCTTGGAAATCGGGAACAACGTCTCCAAGAAGCAAGGTCATTGGTCTTCCTTTCGGTCTTTCGGGTTCTGTTTCATCGGCTCAGGTTGTTCCGTGCCGCATCCCGGTCAGTGATAAAACCACCGAACTTGCAAAAAACTTACATCTTGAATAGAGTTTTTCGAAAGAGACGTGCATGAAACTCACATCCTATTCCAATTTTGCCCTGCGTTCGTTGCAGTTGGCGGCGCTCAAGGCGCCGAATCGCATCCGCGTAGACGATGTCGTGCGCGTGCACGGGCTGGCCCGGCCGCATATCGTGAAGATCGTGCACGAACTGGGCCGTGCCGGTTATCTGGAAACCACGCGGGGTCGGGGTGGTGGGTTCCGGCTGGCCAAACCGGCCGAGGACATCGTCATCGGCGATGTCATTCGCCTGACCGAAGGGCCACTGGACGTGGTCGAGTGTTTCAATCCAGAAAAAAACACGTGCCCGCTGATCGGAATATGCAAGCTGTCCCAAGCGATTCAAAAAGCGACCCGGGCGTTCATGGCGGTGCTCGATGATCTGACGTTGGCTGACATCGCCGCAAACCGGGCTGAGTTGCTGAACCGCATCGCGCCGATCGAGGAGGGCATCGTGGCACCCATGCGCAAGGCAAGATGACGATCACCGACTGGACCGAGCGTTTCCACGGCACCAGCCGTCTTCCCAAACCGGTACGGGAAAGGTTGCGGGCAGCCGCCCGAATCCTGCGTTTCCCCAAGGGCACCCAGGTATTCGGGCCCGACAATGTGCCCGACAGCCTTCTCTTTCTGTATGACGGCCGGGTCCGGGTTTCTCAAAGGTCGGATTCCGGGCGCGAGATTGTGCTGTATCGGGTCGAGGCCGGTGAAAGCTGTGTGCTGACCACGGCCTGCATGTTGGCCGAAGAAGCTTACAATGCAGAAGGTATCGCCGAGACCGATGTCGTTGCCGTGGTTCTGCCGAAGCTCTCGTTTGATCGTCTGGCCTCGGAAGAGGATGCCTTTCGCCAGTTTGTCTTCGAGGCCTATTCGCGCCGATTGATCGATCTGTTGCGGGTGGTGGATGATGTGGCCTTCGGGCATCTGGACGTGCGCCTGGCCGAGCGTCTTCTTGATTTGGCCGAGGGGGGCGATGAAATCCAGGCCACCCACCAACAGCTTGCCAGCGAACTGGGTACCGCGCGCGAAGTCATCACGCGGGTTTTGCAGGATTTCCAGAAGCGCGAGATGATCACCCAATCGCGCGGACGGATCACTTTGACCGACAAGTCTGCATTGGAAAAACAGGCGCAGAGCGCCTGAAAATTTCCAAAGGGTTGCGGGTTTCGTGACTTTGTCACTGAACTGTTGTCATGAAAGTTATATCTGCTCTTCAACTTTAGATTCGCGCCCGAGGCGCCGAAGCCCTGAACAGAAGCTCGGTTGCGGACGGACCAAAACCCAGGAGAGTGAAATGGATGACCGCAAAAACGTCCCGAAGCTCGGCGGTGTTGCCGTTGCGGCGGTCGGTACGCTCGGCGCCTGTTTCCTGTGGCCCCATGCATACGGCCACAAGCCTGGAAAGGCCGGCGCGTCGACGCAGCGTCGCCACGGAGCGGATGAGAAAGGCCATGACGACGTGAACAAGCCGGGATTGCGCGGCCGGTATGCGACGCCCGAGGAAAACGCCGAACCGGCGGCGAGGGTCCGCAACTTCGATACCATCACGCGAAATGTCGAAAACCTGCCGGACGGCATCCGTACCGTCACCCGGTCATCGGATCCCCGGGTCATGGAGGCCGTTCACGAAATGATGATGACGCGCGGTTAACAGAGGCTGGACCCGCGCCCAAGAGGAGGCACGAATATGAACGATCAGAAGACCATTGACACGCACAACCAGAAGATGGCGGACGCGATTGCGACGCCCATAGCGAACTATCCTGTTGACCAGAGCGTCAAGCCCGAGGTTCAGGGGTTCTATGACGAGGCGACGGCGACGATCAGCTATATCGTCAAGGACCCGACGTCGAACGCCTGCGCGATCATCGACAGCGTGATGGACATCGACTATGCGGCCGGCCGGATCACGTTCGACCATGCCGACCTGCTGATCGCCGAGATCGAAAAGCAGGGACTGAAGCTGGAATGGATCATCGAAACCCATGCGCATGCGGATCATTTGTCGGCGGCGCCCTACATCCAGCAAAAGCTGGGTGGCAAGATCGGCATCGGCGAGAACATCAAGATCGTGCAGGAGGTGTTCGGCAAGATCTTCAACGAAGGCACCGAGTTCCAGCGCGACGGCAGCCAGTTCGATGCGCTGTTCACCGACGGCATGACCTACAAGATCGGCAACATGACCGCCTTTGCCATGCACACGCCGGGCCATACGCCGGCCTGCATGGTGCATGTGATGGGCGATGCGGCTTTCGTGGGTGACACGCTGTTCATGCCCGATGGCGGTTCGGCCCGGGCCGACTTTCCGGGCGGGGATGCGGGGACACTTTATGACTCGATCCAGAAGGTGCTGAGCCTGCCGGACGAAACCCGCCTGTTCATGTGCCACGACTATGGCCCCAACGGTCGCGACATCCGTTGGGAAACCACCGTGGCCGAGGAGAAGGCACACAACATCCACGTGGGCGGCGGCAAGTCGCGAGAAGAGTTCATCAAGATGCGCACGGAGCGTGATGCGACGCTGGCGATGCCGACGCTGATCATCCCGTCGATCCAGGTCAACATCCGCGCCGGAGACATCCCGACGGATCAGGACGGCAACCAGATGCTGAAGGTTCCGGTCAACAAGCTCTGATCGCGGGAGGCGACGATGGAAAACAGGAAAATCTCCGACCAGTTGTCGGTCTCGCCGCAGATCACGCCGGACGACCTTGCCGCCATCAAGGCGGCGGGGTTCCGGGCCATCATCTGCAACCGGCCCGATGGCGAAGGGGCCGACCAGCCCAGCTTTGACGAGATCGAAGCAGCGGCCCGAAAACATGGCCTTGAGGCACGCTATGTCCCGGTGCAGAGCGGGATGGTCAAGGATGATGACGCGCAGGCCTTTGGCGGTGCCCTGACCGAGTTGCCGGGCCCGGTTTTGGCCTATTGCCGTACTGGGACGCGGTCGGCCACGTTGTGGTCGCTGCACGAGGCGGCGCAGGGCCGCCCTCTGCCCGAGATCCTGGCCGCGACCAAGTCCGCCGGATATGACATGAGCGGCGTGGCCCGCCGTATCGCCAATGGCGGCAAGACCCCGACCGACACTGGGGACGCGTCCTTTGACGTGGTGATCGTGGGCGGCGGGGCCGGCGGCATCGCCACTGCGGCCAGCCTCCATGCGCGCAAATCCGACTTGTCGATCGCCATCATCGACCCGTCCGACGTGCATTATTATCAGCCCGGCTGGACCCTTGTGGGCGGCGGCGTGTTCACGCCCGAGCAGACGGCCAAGACGATGGGCTCGCTGATCCCGCGCGGGGTCAAGTGGATCAAGGCCGCCGTGGCCGCGTTCGAGCCGCAGAACAACGCGGTGATCCTGGATGGCTGCCGGGTGGTCAAATACGACCGTCTGGTGGTGTCTCCGGGGCTCAAGCTGGACTGGGGCGCGGTCGAGGGGCTGGAGGAAACGCTGGGCCGCAACGGCGTGACCTCGAATTATCGCTATGACCTGGCACCTTATACCTGGCAGCTTGTCCAGGACCTGAAGGAAGGCCGGGCGCTGTTCACCCAGCCGCCGATGCCGATCAAATGCGCCGGCGCGCCGCAGAAGGCGATGTATCTGTCGGGCGATGCGTGGGTTCGGCGGGGCGTTCTGAAGGATGTCGACATCCAGTTCATGAACGCGGGTGGCGTGCTGTTCGGGGTAAAGGACTATGTCCCGGCGCTGATGGACTACGTCAAGAAGTACGACGCCACGCTGAACTTCTTCCACAATCTGGTTTCGGTGGACGGGCCCGCGAAAACTGCCACGTTCCGGGTGACCAAGCCCGACGCCGAGCCCGAGCAGGTGACGGTCGAGTTCGACATGATGCATGTCTGCCCGCCGCAGGTGGCGCCGGACTTCGTCCGGGTCTCGCCGCTGGCGGATGCGGCGGGGTGGGTCGATGTCGATCAGACGACGCTGCGGCACAAGAGCTATGACAACATCTGGTCGCTGGGCGATGTGATGAACGCCCCGAACGCGAAAACCGCGGCCGCCGCGCGCAAGCAGGCGCCGACCGTGGCCGACAACATCGTGGCGGATATCGAAGGGCGCTCGCCGGTCGCTGCTTATGACGGCTATGGCTCGTGCCCTTTGACGGTGGAACGCGGCAAGATCGTGCTGGCCGAATTCGGGTATGGCGGTGTCCTGAAGCCCAGTTTTCCGAAATTCCTGATCGACGGCACCAGACCCAGCCGCGCGGCCTGGTTCCTGAAAGAAAAGCTGCTGCCGCCGGTCTATTGGTCGGCGATGCTGAAGGGCAAGGAATGGATGGCCAAGCCCGAGGCACTGAAGGTGGCAGCCGAATAAGAAACCTGACCTCCTCGAAACCGACGCCGGTGACACCGGCGCAAGTTCTGGCCTGTCTCTCCCGGATGTCAGGCCATGATCTGGCGGTCAGAGCCTCCTCGCTCTGACCGCCGCCTTTTCAGGACATGGACCCATGCAGAGCCTACTGAATTACTTCCCGATTCTTGATTGGGGTCGCCGATACGACCGCAATGCGCTGTCGAATGACCTGGTCGCGGCGGTGATCGTGACGATCATGCTGATCCCGCAATCGCTGGCCTATGCGCTGCTGGCGGGGCTGCCGCCCGAGGCGGGGATCTATGCCTCGATCGTGCCGATCATCCTCTATGCGATCTTCGGCACCAGCCGGGTGCTGGCGGTGGGTCCGGTGGCGGTGGTGTCGCTGCTGACCGCATCGGCCGTGGGGCAGGTGGCCGAGCAGGGCACCGCCGGCTATGCGGTTGCGGCGCTGACGCTGGCCTTCCTGTCGGGCGGCTTTCTTGTTCTGCTGGGCGTGTTCCGGCTGGGCTTTCTGGCCAACTTTCTCAGCCATCCGGTGATCGCGGGCTTCATCACCGCCTCGGGCATCCTGATCGCGACCAGCCAGCTGAAACACATCCTGGGGGTCAGAGCGCATGGGCACACCCTGCCGGAAATGCTGGGTTCGATCCTGGCGCATCTGGATCAGACCAACCCGATCACGGTGGTGATCGGCGTGCTGGCTACGGCGTTCCTGTTCTGGGTGCGCAAGAACCTCAAGCCGGCGCTGCGGCGCATGGGGGTGCCGCCGCTGCTGGCGGATGTGCTGACGAAGGCCGGGCCGGTGGCGGCGGTGGTGGCGACCACCTTGTCCGTCTGGGCCTTCGGGCTGGACGCGCGCGGCGTCAAGATCGTGGGCGAGGTGCCCCAGAGCCTGCCGCCGCTGACCCTGCCGGGGCTGTCCTTGGACCTGATCGGCGCGCTGTTGGTTCCCGCCATACTGATCTCGATCATCGGCTTCGTCGAAAGCATCTCGGTGGCGCAGACGCTGGCCGCCAAGAAACGCCAGCGTATCGACCCCGATCAGGAACTGATTGGCCTGGGCGCGGCCAATCTGGGCGCCGCATTCACCGGGGGATACCCCGTCACGGGGGGTTTCGCACGATCGGTAGTCAATTTCGATGCAGGCGCCGAAACCCCCGCGGCGGGCGCCTTCACCGCCATCGGGCTGGCGATTGCGGCGCTGTTCCTGACGCCGCTGGTTTACTTCCTGCCCAAGGCGACGCTGGCCGCGACGATCATCGTGGCGGTGCTCAGCCTGGTGGATTTCTCGATCCTGAAAAAGACCTGGGGCTATTCGCGCGCGGATTTCACCGCCGTCGCCGCCACCATCGCCCTGACCCTGCTGGCCGGGGTCGAGACCGGCGTGGCCAGCGGCGTGGCGATCTCGATCCTGCTGCACCTGTACAAGACCTCGCGCCCGCATGTGGCCGAGGTGGGGCTGGTGCCGGGCACCCAGCACTTCCGCAACATCAAGCGCCACAAGGTCGAGACCGACCCCACGCTGGTGACGCTGCGGGTGGATGAAAGCCTGTACTTCGTGAATGCCCGCTTCCTCGAAGACCTGATCCAGTCGCGCGTGACCGAGGGCTGCGAGATCCGCAACGTGGTGCTGATGTTCTCGGCGGTGAACGAGGTCGACTTCTCGGCGCTCGAAAGCCTCGAGGCGATCAATCACCGCCTGCGCGACATGGGCGTCGGCCTGCATCTGAGCGAGGTCAAAGGCCCGGTCATGGACCGGCTGAAACAGTCCCATTTCCTCGACGACCTGAACGGACAGGTCTTCCTGTCACAATATGACGCGTGGAAAACACTGACCGAACACGAACGGGTGTGCGTGGCGGAATAGTCCTGTCAGATCAGTTCTTCATGGGCCTTCCGTGCGATGGTTTCGATGACCTGGCGACCGGAGCGGCCCACCATGGAGTATTCCCATCGCCCGTCCTGCCAGAACACGATGCCCAAATCCCCGTCGCGCCGGTATTGAAACGAGGTTTGAGCCGGGTCCGTGGTCAAATTGGCAAACAGGCTGAGGCGGTCGCCGGATTCGTTTTCATACAGGAAGAACGCCGCCGGGCCGTGGCCCAGCGGCAGCAGCCGCCCGCCGATCAGTCGGTAACCGGTGTCCCCCAACTCCGGTGCGATCACCGGCGCGCCCAGCCGGTTGCTGAGCCAGGTTTGCAGATGATCGCGCTGATCGGCGAACACCTCGACCGGGTGCAGAACCTCGGGTGAATACAGGGCGTGTGCCGCCGCCGCCTGAACCGGTGCTTGCGCCATCAATGTCACGGGCGTGGCAGAATCCTGCGACAGGAACAGGCCACTGCCCAGACCCAAGGCAAAGATCGCCACCGCTGCGGCCAGCCGTCCGAACCCCGCGTGACTGGTGCCCCCGCGCGCCCCGCGCATCAGCCGGTCCAGTTGCGCGGGATCGGGCTGCGGCACCGAGGCGCGCACCATCTCCGCCTGCCGGATCATCTCCGCCAGCCGCGCGCGGTCGGCGGGATGCGCGACCAGGTGCCGGTCCAGGCGGTCCTGCTGAGATGGCGTCAACTGGCCGTCGACAGCGGCCTGCATCAGGGTTTCAATGGTCGGTTCGGTCGTCATTTCACGCTCCGCAATCGTGATTTGCCCGCCTGTTCTTCCGGGGCTTGCAGCCTTGTCCTGGCCCGGGACAACCGAGACATGACGGTGCCCTGCGGGACACCCAGCAATCGGGCGGTCTCGGCATAGGTCAGCCCCGCGATGGTGACAGCCAGCAGAACAAGTTTCTGATCCTCCGGCAAGGCGTCGATCCGGCGCCAAAGCCAGCGCAGTTCCAACCGCTCTTCGGAGGTGGCCTCGGGCGAGACCAGTTGATCCAACGCCCGAGGATCGGTTTCGGGACGGGTCGCGGCGCGCCTCCGGTCATTGCGATGGCAATTGAGCAGGATTTTCATCGCCCAGGGCTTGACCGGGTGGCCCGGCCATCTGAGCCCCTTTTTCCGGATCGCGCGCAAAACCGCATCCTGCACCAGATCGTCGGCCTGGTCGCGATTCCGGGTCAGTGAAAACGCAAATCGCCACAGATCGGGCAGGGCGTCTTCGAGTTGCTGGTCGAATGTCCGTGTCATCGTCTAAGTCAAAGGCGGCCCGGTCGGACCGCCCCCTTGCGCCGCAATCAGGGCCGCGCGGTATGCCACACGCCCTTGACGCCGTCGCCGGTCATGTCTCCGGGTTGTTTGTCCTTGATCCACAGGTACAGCGGTTGTCCCTTGTAGGCGATCTGCATCGTGCCATCGTCGCGCTGGATCAACGAATAATTCTTGGGCAGGTCGGTTCCTGCGGCTGCGGTCAGGGGCGGCCAGTTCACTGCGCATTGATCATAGCAGTTGGATTTGCCCGTTTCGTCCTTGTCGAACGTGTAAAGGGTCATCTTGTTGGCATCCATCAAAATGGTCTGATCACCCAGTTTCCCGGTCAGGACCGGGGCATTGCCAGCGGCGGCGACGGTTGCAAGGGCGCATGCCATCAGGGTGGATGTGGTCAGCGCAAAAGAAGTGCGGGTCATTCGGGTGTTCCTCCGTGTCGGGCGTCTGCACCATCGCAGACATGACACTTACACGCAGGCGATCGGGTTTATTCCCCCGGGCCTGAATTTTTTTGCGCACAGCAAGGTCATGCGTGCCGCACCAAATGCCGGTTGATCGGACAAAGACAGCGGGATGTGGATGTCGCGCCGCAGCGTAGCGACATGCCGTTTGTCCAGATCCGATACAAAGGCCACATCGCGCATATAGATCGCGTAGATCGCGCGACCGTCGCGAGCGGTCAGCTTGAGATTGGCGATTTCGGCGGGAGTCGACAAGGAGCCACCGTTCGTCAGTGGGATCTGCGCACCGCCGTGGCACAGAAGACCGGCTGGTGCGGTCGAATAGGCGCGCTGCCCTGGCCGCAAGCTGCTGATGCCTGATGCCGCACGGTGTCGGATGTTCCGAGACGGGCGTATCGCGCAGGACCTCGTACGCGGCGCCCACCAGGTGGGTCAGGCTGACGCCCTCGGTCCGGGGCAGCTGAACCGCGACCTTGCGGGCAACGTGTGTAAACTCGGCAACGGAGATCGTCCGCTGCCCGGGCGCCGGAGAGAAGGTCTGCGACGCGATTGGAACGCCGTTGATGCCGCGCCCGGATCGCCAAGCAACATTGCGGCAGCAGGACCGGCGATACACCTGGCAAGGCCGGCGACTTTCACGCCGGTCACCGGAAGATCGGAGAATGGCTTGCGCATGGATCCTCTGGGAAGTTCTTTCACCCGGATGCCTACGGGACTTATTGACCCGCCAGCATCCAGCCCGCGGCCTTTTCCGCGATCATGATCGTGGGTGAATTGGTGTTGCCACTGGTGATCTCTGGCATGATCGAAGCATCGACCACGCGCAGCCCAATCACTCCCTTCATGCGCAAATGCGGATCGAGAACGGCGGTTTCATCATCCTCTCGGCCCATTTTGATCGTACCAACTGGGTGAAAGATCGTGCTGGCGATATCGCCTGCCAAACGGGCCAGTTCCTCGTCGGATTGATACTGAATGCCCGGCTTGAATTCTTCCGGCTCATAGGCTTCCATCGCCGGCTGAGCCATGATTTCGCGCACCTGCCGCAAGCTTAGAGCGGCAACCCTGCGATCTTCGTCTGTATCGAGATAATTGGGCTTAATCCGAGGCGGGTGACGGAAATCCGAAGACGCGATGCGGACATGCCCGCGGCTGGTCGGATTCAGGTTGCAAACACTGACGGTGATGGCGGGGAAATCATGCAGGTCTTCGCCAAACGCCTCAAGGCTCAACGGCTGAACGTGGTATTCGAGGTTGGCGTGCGGTCTTGCCGGATCAGACCGGGTGAAAGCCCCCAATTGGCTGGGCGACATGCTCATCGGGCCAGAGCGCTTCAGCACATATTCCAGTCCGATCTTGGCCTTGCCTATCAACGAATTGGCCAAGGTGTTCAGCGTCTTGGTGCCCTTGACCTTGTAGACCGCACGAATTTGCAGGTGATCCTGTAGGTTTTCACCCACATAGGGCGCATCCATGACGACATCAATTCCGTGCTTTTTCAGAAGCGCCGCCGGGCCGATCCCCGACAGTTGCAGGATTTGCGGCGAGTTCACGGCGCCAGCAGACAAAACCACCTCCTTTGTGGCCTCGACCGCAATGGGCTGTCCTTTGTGATGGACAACTGCGCCGGTACAATGCAACCGACCAGTCTCGCCTGTTTCGAAGGTCAACTTCTCGACCTGCGCCTGTGTCCAGATCGACAGGTTCGGGCGCGACTTGGCGGGGCGCAGAAACGCCTTGGAGGTATTCCAACGCCAGCCAGAACGCTGGTTGACGTCGAAGTAGCCAACCCCGGCATTGTCGCCGGTGTTGAAATCATCGGTCTTGGGGATGCCGTTTTCGACAGCGGCTTCGGCAAAACTGTCCAGAACATCCCAGCGCAGTCGCTGTTTTTCCACCCGCCATTCGCCGCCATGCCCGTGCAGATCGGAAAACCGGCTGTTGTCGCCGGTGCGTGGGTCGGCACCGTCATCCAACCGGTAGTGGTTCTCATGAGCCTTGAAGTCGGCCAGCGCGTTTTCCCAGTTCCATGCCTCTTCACCGGTGAGCTTGGCCCAGTTGTCATAGTCGCGGGCTTGGCCCCGCATATAGATCATCCCGTTGATCGAGGAGCACCCGCCGAGCGCCTTCCCGCGCGGGTAAAGCAGGCTGCGCCCGTTCAGCCCCTTGGCGGGTTCGGTTGTGTACATCCAGTCTGCGCGCGGGTTGCCGATGCAATAGAGATAGCCAACCGGAATGTGTATCCAAGGATAGGTGTCGGGCTTGCCTGCCTCAAGCAGCAAAACCCGGTTCCCGGGATCGGCGCTCAGCCTGTTGGCCAGCAGGCACCCGGCCGATCCGCCGCCAATCACGATATAGTCGAACCTGTTTGCGCCGTCAGACATCTTTGTCTTCCACCTGTTCTGTCGTTGCTTCGCCATTTGCGCACCGGAAAGGAAACGGATTCCTGTTTACTGGTACGAGGCCCTTTTGATTCACCTCCGAGGGTGGGGGCGGTTCACCCACCACCACACAACGCTGGTTCTACCGATCTCTGCGGGAGCGGCAGGCAAAAAGCTAATGACAATTTGCATAATGCCATATGAGTAAGTCCTACATAGACCGGTTTTCGATCCTTATCACCATCCTGATCTTCGTGACGGTGGCCCGTGAAGGCAGTGTTTCACGCGCAGCCGAGGTGTTGAACCTGACACAGCCGGCCATCAGCCATCAATTCAAGCGTCTTGCCGAAGAAAAGGGGCTTACCTTGTTCAACCGAAACAGCAACCGGGTTGCAGATCACTCATGACGACACTGCGGTTTTGGCGAAGGCTCAACAAGTGCTCGATGCAGTCAGTGATTTCCAACGCAGCCCCCACCAGCGCCTGCTCGCCTCCCTGCTCATACAATTCCTTGAACCGGTAGAAGCTGTCCCGGCTGTATCCCATTACCTTGCAGGCTTGCGAAACGCTGCCGAGCTGTTTGGCCAGTTCCAGCAGCCCCAGCTTCGGTTTGATGATGTTTTCCTGAATGCTTGTCATTGATCGACACTCCTTACTTGCGCTCCAAAAGAGCAGAAATGTCAGATCAAGTCGTGTGTTTTACAGATAAGGACGTCAGACACTTTGTGAAACGCACTTGGAAGCTTGTTGTTTGGTCCAGCGGCTGTGTTGCGCGAGGCCAAGCCGCCCCAAAGCGTGATTTCGCCAGCCGCGCATGAGCACAAGACAACTATTTGCATTGTGGGATGGGCTTCAAACACTGGAGGTGATGATATCGGCCTGGCTGTTGCGAAGACCCTGCAAGGCGCAACCTTGCCGCCTTCGTTTCTTGTCGCGTTCCACGCCAAAAACGTTGGGAAAGACGTTCAGACAACCTACGATCTGAACCCGGGTGATGACAAGAAACTGCACTGGATCAAGGACAGCGATACGCGTCGCTTCATCGGCTTTAACTCTCTTGGCGAGCACCCCGAAACGATGGTCGAGTTCTTCAACACGCATATTGGGGTGACGGCATCCCGGCTTCCTGTTCTTTGGTCATCCCAAAAATCTGGGCTTCCGCGAAACGGCTCTTTCGCATTCGTTTGCTTCTTCAAGAGTTCGTTTGCTCCTTTAAGAGGTTGAGCAAACTCTACATCAGATCGAGGGAAGTTTCGGGGGCAGGTCACGTCCGCTGCCATCATGCCGGACACCATGGCAATCTTCTTGATCCGGTGATCGGTCACGGCAGCCGACGCGATGATCGAACCGCCCTGACAAACGCCCAGACCGTAGATTTCATCTACGAACGGACGCGTGCCAAGGTAAGACACAGCGTCCGAAGTGTTTTCGATCAACCGCTTCCACGACAAATGGCGTGGGTACGGCTCTGATCGTCGTTGGCGGCGCCGCGCGTCTGCATCTGCCAAACGGCGGTCCACATACGGTTATGTCAGATCCGGACTTCTCGCCTGACAACATCGTTCCAACAGCCCGCGCATCGATGGCGCAATGGGGACTCTGCGCCTCTGAAACATCGGCAAACTGGACTTACGCCAACCCGCCAGCCCTCTTGCAGCCCGGTCCACGCCTGGGCACGTACAGAACCGGTACCGACACCCTGCTGGACGATGAACTGGGCAAATCGCAGTTATCGATGGAAGACTTTGCCGTTGCGCTGGGTCACGAGGCACAATCAGCCAATTTTCGGCGGGCTGCGTTCACGGTCGGTTACCAGCACTCGTTCATGAGCGCAGGGGAAAGGCAGACCGGCCAGCCGACCAGCAGGCCGGGCAGGAACCAGCGGGTGTATGTCAGACCAAGTAAACCGTTTCACCGGTTTCTGTTGCCTGTTGCGCCGCTTGCCCCATCCTGACAGCCCAGAGGCCGTCCTTCAAACTCACATCCGGTTTTGCCTTTTCGCCACGAAGAACGGCCAGGAATCCTTTGTGCTGATAGTAGGTTGACCCATTGTGATCCCCTGCCGCCAAAAGGGTGGGGTCCACCGGAACGTCCATTGATACCGGACCTTTGGGACTGCGCGGGCTCAGGATCACCTGCGGCAGTGGCGGAGTTCCCAAATGATCGGGCCAGAATCGTCCGGGCCCGGGAACAAACGCCTCAATCTTGGCGTCCGGTCCGACGGCCGATATTTCTTCCTGATAGCGTGAGCCTTCGGCAAACATGCAAAGCTCCAACATCGCGCGCGCTCCCGAAGCAAAGTCGACCAGAACATAGCCGTGATCCAGAATATCCGGGGTTTGACCGTCGTAACGCTCGTCCAGATGGTTCACCGCCTGCCCACCGCTTGCCGTGATACGCACCGGATCGGATTGCAATATCAGACGCATCAGGTCGAAGAAGTGGCAGCATTTCTCGACAAAAGTGCCACCAGTATTTCGGTTGAACCGGTTCCAGTTGCCGACCTTGTCCAGGAATGGAAAACGATGCTCACGGATCGACAGCATTTTTACCCCACCCGTCGCCTCGGCTTTGTCGATCAAAGCAGCAATAGGGGGCATGTACCGGTATTCCATCGCAACCCAAATCGGGCAGGGGTAGTCGCGCTGCAACTGCTCGAGTCGGGGCGCGTCCTGCGGGTCGGTGAACAATGGTTTTTCTACCAGAAGCGGCAGAGGACGTGTTTCAGCGATCTCGCAGATCTGGTCCACATGAAGATGGTTCGGGCTGACAATGACGACGCAGTCCAGTTCCTCTACCGCCAGAAGATCTTGGACGGAACCTACCATGGTTGCAGTTGGCGCAATTGCCTTGGCGGCTTTTGCCATTTCCAGATCGGGTTCATAGATCGCAGCCACACTGGTACCTTCCAGCAACCCGATGTTGTGCAGGTGCTCTTGCCCCATCATTCCGCATCCAATCAGCCCGTAATTGATGGTCCGGGTCATGTGCGATTCCTTTTACTTCAGACGTTGGACGTAGTTGGCCCGATCCGGGTCGAACCATGTTTTTGAGAATTCAACGGGTTCGGCGTTTTCCGACCAGCTGAACCGCTCGATATAACCGACTGCTTGGCCTGCTGGCTTGGTGAAGTCAGAAGGCGTCCAGTCCGGTAGGGGCCGGACCGAAACCCTGTCTTCGGCTCTTGCGATCCAAAAGCCCAACTGGCGCTGATAATAGCGATAGAGCGAGTCGGACAGCAGGCTCTGGTCGATCAGGCCCGCTGATTCGTCCAGCCAGATTTCTTCGACAGCGATGATTGTATCATTCAGGTAGCGCATCCGCCGGACACGCGAACCGGCGTCAGAAGCACCGAATTTCGGCAGGTCGACCGGCTTATTCAGATGGTCAACCGACAGGATATCAGCACGTGGCAGGCCACCCCCTTCAGGCAGTTCCAGCCTGAACATTGCATAGACGCTGTTTTGTGTGCCGGTCTCGCGGATGTAGTTGCCCGAGCCTTGGATACGCTCCAACATGCCCTTTTTTTCTAGCTCAGAGAGCGATTTTCGCAGAGTTCCAACCGAGACATTCAGCTCTGCGGCCATCTCGCGCTCGGGTGGCAAGCGCTCACCTTCAATAAGGCGACCAGCCGCGATGTCACGGATCAGAAGTTCCGCGATCTGAATAAATACCGGCAGGGCATTAGGGTTTCGGTTGGATGCAGGCACGGCAGACGCTTCACTCGGTCGCAGGAAAAATTGATACACTATTGATCTACATCAAAGCGATTGCTACGCAAGAGGAAAGTCAAAGATGTACGGAGCGTGAATCAAATGAGCATCGTCCCCATCACATCCCCCGATCTGGATGCGGCCGAAGTTTCGTGGTTTGCCGCGCTGTGTTCAGATGATTACCAGTTCCTTGGTGTCCCTGATGGCGACCTGCGGTCGAGTTGGGAGCATTGCTCGAGCATTGTGAAAGAGGCCGAAGCGCAGGGATTCCGCAACATCCTCTGCCCGTCCTCCTATCAGGTCGGTCAAGACACGCTGAGCTTTGTCGCCGGCTGCGCCCCGATCACCGACCGGATCAACCTGCTGGCCGCCGTGCGCTGTGGTGAGATGCAACCGATCATGCTGGCCCGCACCATCGCAACGCTGGATCACATGCTGAAGGGGCGGTTGACGGTCAACATCATCTCATCCGACTTTCCCGGTGAGAAAGCCGACAGCGCGTTCCGCTATCAGCGCTCGCGCGAAGTGGTGGAGATTCTGAAACAGGCCTGGACGCAGGATGAGATCAATCATGCAGGCGAGGTCTATAACTTCTCGGGCCTGACCACCGACCCGGCCAAGCCATATCAGACCGGCGGGCCGCTGCTTTATTTCGGCGGCTATTCTCCCTCTGCCTTGGATCTGTGCGGCGAGCATTGTGACGTCTACCTGATGTGGCCTGAAACCAAGGACCAACTGGCCGAGCGGATGAAGGCTGTTCACGCCGTCGCTGAAAACTACGACCGCACGCTGGATTACGGGTTGCGTGTCCATATGATCGTTCGCGATACCGAGGCTGAGGCACAGGAATACGCGGATTACATCGTCTCGAAGCTGGACGACGAATACGGTCGTGCCATCCGCGAACGGGCGCTGGATTCGACCTCGCTGGGTGTGGCGCACCAGGCCAGGAACCGCGATCTGGCGGATGAGTACGGCTATGTCGAACCCGGTCTCTGGACCGGTGTTGGCCGGGCGCGGTCTGGCTGCGGTGCCGCTCTGGTCGGATCAACCGATCAGGTTATGTCGAAGATCGAGGAATACCAGAAGATGGGCATCCGCGCTTTCATCTTCTCGGGCTACCCGCATCTGGACGAAGCCCGCCATTTCGGCGCCCGCGTGTTGCCGAATCTGAAAACCTGCTCCCTTCCCGAAGCTTACGGAAGGGTTCCAGATACGACCCCGGCCACACCGCTGGGCAAAGGAGAACGCCGCTGATGCAACGTGTGAAACTATCTGACTCGCTGGAAATGAGCCGCCTTGTCTATGGCATGTGGCGGTTGGGCGATGACAGTGACACGTCCGCGGGCCATGTCGAGGCCAAGATTCAGGCCTGTCTGGATCAGGGTATCACCACCTTCGATCAGGCCGACATCTATGGCGGCTATCAGGCCGAGGCCGTGCTGGGCGCGGCCCTGCGCGCCAATCCAAGCCTGCGTCAGAAGATGGAGATCGTCACCAAGTGCGACATCGTCGCGCCGGTTGGCCGTTACGCGGATGCGAAGGTAAAATACTACGACACCTCGCGCGCCCACATACTGAAATCGGTCGAAACGTCGCTGTCGGAAATGGCGATTGACCACATCGATCTGCTGTTGATCCACCGTCCAGATCCGATGATGGACCACCATGAAACCGGAGCCGCCCTGGATGAGGTTGTCGCCAGCGGCAAGGTCGGCGCGGTGGGCGTATCCAACTTCCGCCCGTGGGATTGGTCGTTGCTGCAATCGGCGATGAAAACGCAGTTGGTCACCAACCAGATCGAAATTTCTCTGGGTGAGATCAGCCCCTTCACCAACGGGGACCTGGCGTTTCACCAACAGCATGGCCATCCGGTGATGGCGTGGTCGCCGCTGGGTGGAGGCCTGTTGATGGCCGGAAACCCACCGGTTGGGGTCGTCGCCGACGAAATCGCAGCCGGGTTCGGCGTGGATCGTGCGGCCGTCGCAGTGGCGTTCCTGCTGGCCCATCCGGCCAACATCCTGCCGGTTCTGGGCACCAACAATCTGGACCGGATCAAACGCGCCTCGGACGCATTGAAAGTCAAACTGGATCGCGAAAGCTGGTTCCGCCTGTACGAGGCGGCATTGGGGCATGAGGTACCATGATGAACGCAATCTCAAAGGACATGACCCGCACCTTCATTCCGCATAAGGACGACACACGCACCCTGCGCGACGCCTTCGGCCGCTTTGCAACCGGCGTCACGATCGTGACTTGCGACAGCGCGGACGGGCCGGTCTGCATCACCGCGAATAGCTTTTCGTCCCTATCGCTCGACCCACCGCTGATCATGTGGGCCGGAGACCGAAACTCGCGCCGCTTCCCCTATTTCCACAAGGCGCGCCATTTCAGCGTCCACGTGCTGTCCGCGGAACAGGCCGAGCTGTGTTTCGGCTGCTCGAAAGACGCCTTTGCACTGCGGGACATCCGCCACGAGCGCTGTGAGAACGGGACACCGGTGTTGGCGGACTGCCTGGCGCGATTCGAATGCGAACAGCACGCGTATCACGATGCAGGCGATCACGTTATTGTAGTTGGAAAGGTTCTCAGGGCCAGCATGTCGGATGGAGACGCGCTGACCTTTTATGCCGGGAAACTCGGCCAATTCGCGAAAACCTAAGCGCGATTTGATGACCGTGGGGGACACCCGCGGCTGAACAAGGGAGGATCCGCATGGGCGGACTGGCATCGGTGCTTGCGCCGATTGCATTCGTGAACGAAACCGTGCTGCGTCTGGGCCGCGCGGTTGGTGTTGTTGCGATTGCGCTCATGGTGATCGCAATCCTGATCCAGGTGTTTTTCCGATACGTTCTGGGCAATGCGCTGCCGTGGCCGGATGAGGCCGCGCGGTTCTGCATGTTGTGGATGACCGGTCTTATGGCGCCCACCGCCTTTCGGCGCGGCGGCTTTGTGGCCATAGACATGCTGGAACGCTTCCTTCCCCGTATCATCGGTCAAACGCTGAATCTGTTCCTGCTTTTGATCGCGCTCGTCGTCCTGCTGGTCGCGGTCAACATCGGCTGGTCCGAGGTTACCGGCTTTGGCGGCAAATTCGCCACCGCCGCGCTGTATCTGCCCACCACTTTCGGGTTCGACGAATGGTATCGCATTCCGCGCAGTTGGATGATGGCATCGCTGCTGGTGGGGATCATCCTGCTGATCTCGGTGAATATCGAGCTGATCCTGAGATCCTTCATTATTCTGCTGGGCGGCGGCCACCTGTTGCCCGAAATTCCCGATGCGGCAGTGGGGGCCGAATAAATGCTGATCTGGTTCCTGCCCACCTTCCTGATTTTCCTGCTGATCGGCCTGCCGGTCTTTTTCGCTTTGCTCGCGGCGCCCGGAATCCTGCTGTGGCTGAACGGCCAGACAAACGACATCACGCTGCTCTATCGCAATGTCTATAACGGCATGGACAGCTTCCCTCTGATGGCGATCCCCTTCTTCATGCTGGCCGGAGAGCTCATGAACCGAGGCGGCATCACCATCCGCCTTGTCGAGTTTTCCCAAGCCCTGATGGGCCATCTGCGCGGTGGTCTGGCGCATGTGAACGTGCTGAGTTCGATTCTGTTTGCGGGCCTGTCCGGGTCCGCCGTGGCGGACACCTCGGCGCTGGGGTCGATGCTGATCCCGGCGATGGAGAAACAGGGCTATACCCGCAAATTCGCCGCCGCGATCACGGCGGCGAGTTCGGTGATCGGGCCGATCATTCCGCCCTCGGGCATCATGATCATCTATGCCTATGTGATGGGCGAAAGCGTGGCCGCGTTGTTCCTTGCGGGGATCGTTCCGGGCGTGATGGTCGGTGTCGGTCTGATGCTGATGATCAAACTGATGGCCGACCGCTACGACTTCCCCGTCGCCAGCCGCAAATACACATGGTCCGAGAGGCGTCAGGCCAGTTTGAAGGCCTTCTTCCCACTTTTGACACCGGTCATCATTCTGGGCGGTATTCTGGGTGGTATCTTTACACCGACCGAGGCTGCGGCAGTCGCTGTGGGCTATGCCTTCATCATCGGTTTCTTCGTCCTGCGCACACTGACATGGAAAGAAGTTCCCGAGGTGCTCAGCAACGCAGGCATGACCTCAGCCGTTGTTCTTCTGCTGGTCGGCGCGGCAATGGCGTTCAAGACGGTTGTCAGCCTCAGCCATGCGCCGGAACAACTGGCCTCGCTGATCCTCAGCCTGTCAGAAAACCCGCTGATCCTTCTGTTCTTGATTAACCTGCTGCTGTTCATCGTCGGCATGTTCCTGGACGCAGGCCCCGCGATCATCATCCTTGGACCAATCCTTGGCCCGATCTTCACCAGCCTCGGTGTCGACCCGATCCATTTCGCCATCATCATGAGCGTCAACCTGACGGTCGGCCTCGCCACGCCACCGATGGGTTTGGTGCTATTCGTGGCTGCCGCCGTATCGCGCGAACGGGTTGAAACCATCGCCAAGGCGATCCTGCCGTTCCTGGCGGTCGAAATCATCGTGATCTTCCTGATCACATACATCCCCGCACTATCCATGACGATCCCGAGGATAACGGGATTTGCCAACTAACTGAGTTTCACAGGGAGGAAACGCATGCTCAGAGAATTCATCAAAACCGCAGCGGTGGCCACATCGCTGGTGGCGGCGTCCGCTATGGCTGCGACAGCCGCCGATTATACGCTGCGCGCAACCGCAAATTCGAACGAAAACGATGAGGATTATGACGGGCTGATCGTCTTCAAGAACTATGTCGAATCTGCCTCGAACGGCGCGATCGAGGTCGAGCTTTTCATCGGCACACAGCTCTGCTCGAACGGGGCCGAATGTTTGCAGGGCGTGGCAGACGGCACCATCGACATCTACATCTCGACCTCGGGCGGTGCCTCAGGCATCTTTCCCTACGTGCAGGTTCTGGACCTGCCCTATCTGATGGCCGATGACCGCATTGCCGAGCATGTCCTGTCGGGCGACTTCACCCGTACCATGCGTGACATGGCGCTTGAGGACTCGGGCGGCGCGATCCGTCTGATGACCATCGGCAACACCGGCGGCTGGCGCAACTTTGCCAACACCCAGCGCCGCATTGCCGAGCCTGCGGATATGGAAGGTTTGAAAATCCGTACCGTGGTCGCCGATCTGCCGCAGGAACTGGTCAAGGCGTTGGGCGCTTCGCCTACCCCGATCCCGTGGCCGGAACTGTTCACCAGCTTCCAGACCGGTGTCGTTGAAGGATCCAAGAACGGCATCACCGACATCATGGGCATGAAATTCCCGGATGCGGGCTTGCAATATGTAACGCTGGACGGCCATGCCTATATGGGCGCACTGTGGTGGATGAACAACGCCAAGTTCCAAGAGATGCCTGAGGATATGCGCCGCGTCGTGGTCGACGGGTTCTATGCGTTGCAACAGGCCACTTTTGCATCCCCCAAGCGCAAGTCGATCCAAGCCTATGAGGATTTCGTCGCCGGCGGCGGAGACCTCTATGTGCTGACACCCGACCAGAAGGCTGCGTTCAAAGAGGCCGCAACGCCAGTGTATGATTGGTTCCAGTCCAACGTTGCGCGTGGCGATGAAATCTTTGCTGCACTGACCGAAGCGGTCGCGGCGGCTGAAGCGGACGTCAACGCCGCTCGCGATGCAGATCTGAAGTGAACGGTTGGGCCGGGCTTTGCGGCCTGGCCCTCACCGAAACGGGTACATCCACCCTTTGTAGTCGTTGACCAGAACATGCGCCTTTTCGATTTGCTCCGGCGACATTTTCTTGACCACTTCCTCAAGGCTGATCGCCGCGTCGGGGTCGCCGCCAATGGCGCTGAGCGTGTACCACATATACGCACGCACCAGATCGGGCGCGGGCATGCCCAGACCCAATTCATAATACCAGCCAACACCCGACTGCGCCCCCGGATGCCCCTTCATCGAGGCGCGCAGATACCATTCAAAGGCCCGTTCGTAATCCTGCTCGACCCCGAGACCCAGCCCGTACATCACGCCGATCAACTCCTCGGCCTCGGCGTTGCCCGAGCGCGCGGCTGGAAGAAGTTCCTCGCGCGCGGCTGCAAACTGTCCGGCTTCCATCATATCGCGGGCTTGTTCCAGTTCAGCCAGAGCCGGAGACGCAAATACGCAAAGGGCAAGAACAAGCTGGCGCATGGGATGGTTGCCTTCTTCTGGGTCGGGGCCGCTGTGGCACAGGATTTGCCGCGCCCGCTGACCGATGATGACTTTATCCCCTTTGATATGGAACAGGCCGCCATCGGTCATCAACTGTTTTACGACCCGATCCTGTCAGGCAACCGCAACATCGCCTGCGCCCATTGTCACCACCCGGATTTCGGCACTTCGGACGGGTTGTCTCTGGGCATAGGAGAAGGGGGGAAGGGGTTGGGGCCGGACCGCACACCCGGCACCGGGGCCGACAGAATACGCAAACGCATCCCTCGCAACTCTCCGGGCCTATGGAATCTTGGGGCCAAGGACATACACACCGTCTTTCACGACGGCAGGCTGAGCATTTCCGACGTCTACGGCAACGGCTTCAATTCCCCGGCGCAGGAGTGGCTGCCCGAGGGCCTGAACTCCCTGCTGGCGGCACAGGCTCTGTTTCCCCTGACCTCCCAATTCGAGATGGCGGGCAATGTGGCCGAAAATGAGGTCACGGGCGCGGTGCATGATCGTATCGACAAGGGCTGGCCCATTCTGGCGAAACGCGTCCGCACCGATCCGCGCTATGGTCCGGCCATCGTCGCCGCCTTTGATGAGGTCGAGACGACCGAGGACATCACGATCACGCAAGTCGTCAACGCTCTGGCCGCTTTCATGGCGATCGAGTGGCGTAGCACCGACAGCCCGTTTGACCACTATCTTGCGGGCGACTCGAATGCCCTTTCAACGGTACAAATCGAGGGGATGAAGCTTTTCTACGGCAAAGCTCGCTGCTCGACCTGCCACACTGGGCCGCTCATGTCAGATCAGAAGTTCCATGCGTTGGGTTTGCCGCCCTTTGGGCCGGGTCGCACACGACAATGGGACCCCTTCGTCCGGGATGTGGGCCGCATGGGTGAAAGCAACCGCCTTGAGGATGCTTACAGATTCCGCACCCCGATGCTGCGCAACGTTGCCCTGACCGCGCCTTACGGTCACAATGGCGCGTTCCCCGATCTTGAAAGCGTTATTCGCCATCATTTGGACCCGCAGGCAAGCCTGGACAAATGGACTCCTCACATGGCTGCCTTGCCCGAGGTACCATGGTTGCAAAAAACGGATTTCCTGGTTTGGCAGGACCACTATGAAATGGAGCGTCAACGCAAAAGAATTGACATTGATCCGATCCAGCTTGAGGAACTGGAAATAGAAAACCTGATTGCGTTTCTGCATTCGTTGACAGGTCGCAGCGTAGACTCTCCGATATTCGGTGTGCCGAAAGGGTTTACCCCTTAGCCATCTCTCACATCATCAAGGTAAAGCCAGAGAAATCGCATCCTGCCGTCTTTCTTGGCGCTTCATTATGGCGAGAGCGTGGAGTGAGTTGATCAGAAGAGAAAAAACCTCCGCAGAGCGGCGCAAAACACAAATACGGGCATATGATACGGTATCAAACCAGTTCAATCTCACGAGACCGACATCGGTAACCGGGGTACTGTTCTAGATAGTGGAATGTTCCCGGTATCAGATGAGTTCGATATCGACCGGCACCGTTATCGCCACCCCCGGATTGGATGAATCCACCAGCAAGGCCGCAATACGCGCCCGCCGGGTTTCGAATATCGCCGGGCATGATCCGGCACGAGGAATTGCTGCGCACCGTGGCGCAGCCTGCCTCGATGCAAAGGCAATCTGTTCGTCGCTATATCGTTTCTTCGGCATCGGTACACTCCTCTGTTGCCGGAAATGTACCCAAAACTTCGCACTCAATTCGGACCAGTTTCAGGGGGCAAGACCATGGGCATCTGGTCTATCGGAACGATGCTTTCCGGAGCAGGCGGACGATAGCCCAATGAGCTGCGCGGAATTCCGAGGTTGTTTTCGTGCCATGATGTTTCTCCTTTGTGGCAAAATACCAAGTTAAAGGAGCGGAACAATTCCGTGACGGGTCCAGGTCCGTTTGAGCACGCTTAGTCCCGAGCACCTGCATAAAGCTGCCAGTGCATTGGTGTTCGACTAATGCTCAGGTTCAACGAACCTCGGATCACTGTCTTGAAAACAACAAAGGCGCCCATGGGCGCCTTGATTTATTGGTCGGAGTGAGAGGATTCGAACCTCCGACCCCTGCCTCCCGAAGACAGTGCTCTACCAGGCTGAGCTACACTCCGACCGTGGCGGGTGATCTATACGCGGCGCGTCTGATGCGCAAGAGGATTCTGTATTGCGATCACCCGAATCTTTCGATCTCAACAACCGAAAAAACATGGCAGCGGAGCAATGGGCTCGGAACCCGGTGATCTGAGCGGGTCGCCGTGTTCACGGTTCGAAAAACGCACGTTTTCAAGATTGCGTTCTTCTGGTTGACCGGCGCGCAAGTGTTCCGCCAACCTGTTCGCCCCTGCCGGGCAGGTCGTGATTGCACCGGTCCAAGACGTCGACTGGTTCACAGGCACGTTGAAAGACAAGGGAATCGCAAGCCGTTGCGGCGGAAACCCAGTGGTTGTCTTGTCCGCTCTCGCCCGCGCAGCCATCGTCATGAATTGGCTGCGAAGCCTTCCAGGCAATCACGGCAAGGCATCCGTTTTGTACAGACGAATTTTGGTTCCACCATGGTCGACGACCGGCCCCGGCGCCAGCAAAGGCAGACGTGTGGCCCGGGCAAGCCCCGGAGCGCTGGTGATCATGCCGACCCGCCATCCCCGGAACCGGTTCATCAGGGTTTTGCCCATGGCACCATAGACCGACCGCAAGCGTCTTTCGTCACCAATTCGCGCCCCGTAGGGCGGGTTCACAATGACCAGCCCCGCAGGACCTTCGGGGGGTCTCATGTCACTGACGGAACGCTGTTGAAACCGTGTCACATCACTGACCTGGGCTCTTTCGGCATTGGCAGTCGCCGCGTCAACCGCGCCGGAGTTGCGATCCGAGCCGTAGAAGGTAAGCGCGCATTCCGCCGTCTTTGTTTCCTGCCGCATTTCCTGCCACTGATCAGGGTCAAAGCCCACCAGGTCTTCGAATGCAAAACTGCGGGAGCGGCCAGGGCGCAGGCCCAGAGCGATCTCGGCGGCCTCGATCACGAAGGTACCCGATCCGCACATCGGGTCCAGTACGGGTTCATCGCCCGAGTAGCCACACTCTCTCAGAAACATGGCGGCCATTGTTTCGCGCATTGGAGCCTTGGCAATGGCTTCCTTGTGGCCGCGCTTGTGCAACAGCTCGCCAGAACTGTCGACCGAGATCGTGCAGATGTCTTTCTCGATTCGAAGCAAGACCCGAAGGTTCGCGTCGGATGAAATCGAGGCGCCCAATGTCTCGGATATTGCCCGCTCGATCCTCTGACGCGCTGCCCCGGCGTGATAAATTCTGGATTTGCGGCTGATGGCTTCCACCTTGACCGGCACGTCAGGACGCAAAACGGTGCCCCAAGGGAATTTCCGAGCACGTTTGTCCAATTGGGCAAGGTGTACGGCGGGGAAACTGCCCAGTCGCACCAGAACCTTGTTGGCGCCGCGCAGCGTCAGATTGGCGCGCCAGACCTCGGGCCATGAACCCCGGCATGTCACGCCGCCCGGTACAGTTCTGACCTGCGCGAATCCGTTGAGTTCCGCCTCGTCACCGAGAGGCGCTTCGAGGCCCGGCGTGGCAACCAGAAAGATTTCCAAATCTGTGTCTTTTTCCATTCCGGTTGCTTACACTGGAACCTTGGTGGGCGCGATATGCAATTATGCGCCATGGATTCAGAAGAAATGACCGATCAATCGCAGGATTGTGTGGTTCGCCCTCAAGTTTTGGCGGTAACAGGTTTGCGTTTGTGACCTTCCCCGCGTAAAGGGTCCTTGATCGGAAATACGCCTGCGGAATTTGGACCGTTTTCGACGCTTTTGCGACGGAGGTTCGAAAAAACCGCGCTATTGCATGACCCCGAAAGGGCGTTGGCAGAGCTGGCGCAGAAAAGAGGCTTGGAAGAACGTAGCAACATGCAAACTTTCAAACTGAAAAAAGGGCTGGATCTGCCAGTGGAAGGCGCTCCTGACCAGACCATTCACCCGGGCCCGGAATACTCGACCGTAGGCGTCCTGGGCGGTGACTACATCGGCCTGAAACCCAAGATGCTGGTGCAGGAAGGCGACAGTGTTGTGCGCGGCACGCCGCTGTTCTGCCACAAGGACGCGCCTGACGCGATGATGGTCGCCCCGGTCAGTGGCAGAGTCGTCGCGATCAACCGTGGTGCCCGTCGGGTGCTGCAAAGCGTCGTGATCGACGTGACCGACGCCAATGACGCCGGGGTGGATTTCTCGGGCATAGGGGATGCTGACAGCGCTGAAGGCGTGACAGCCAAGCTGTGCGCCGCCGGCCTTTGGACGTCGTTCCGCACGCGTCCCTATTCGAAAATGCCGGAGCCCGGCATCAAACCGGATGCGATCTTTGTCACCGCCATGGACAGTGACCCGCTGGCCGCTGACGCTGCCACGATCATTGCCGAGGCGCCCGAAGAGTTTACCGCCGGTTTGGCGGCAGTCAGCACACTGACCGAGGGCAAAACCTATCTTTGCCAAAAAGAGGGTGACACGATACCCGGCGCAGATGTCGCCGGTGTCGAAACCGCATCTTTCGCAGGTCCACACCCATCGGGCCTGGCCGGAACGCATATTCACTTCCTCGAACCCCTTGCAGGCGACAAGCAGGTCTGGACCATCGGGTATCAGGATGTCATCGCCATTGGCCGCCTGATGCAGACCGGTCATCTAGATCCGAATGTCGTGATTGCCCTGACGGGGCCGGGTGCGCGTCAACCGCGTTTGATCCGTACCGTGATGGGCGCATCAACTGACGATCTGACCCGCGACGAAGTGAATGTGGACGGCACGCCCCGCATCATTTCGGGTTCGATCCTGTCGGGCCGGCACGCTGAGGGCCCGACCGCCTATCTGGGCCGGTTCGCGCGCCAGATCAGCATCATCCGTGAAGATCCCGATCAAATCCCCTTGGGCTGGATTCGTCCGATGCCGTCGAAATACGCGGTGCAGCCTGTATTGGGTTCGGCATTCGCCAAGAAGCTGTATGCGTTCACATCCAACCTGAACGGCGGTCGTCGTGCCATGGTGCCCACAGGTGTTTTCGAAGAGCTGATGCCGCAGGACTATCTGCCCACTCAGTTGCTGCGGGCGCTGCTGGTAATGGATACGGACACTGCCCAGGCCCTGGGTGCGCTGGAGCTGGACGAAGAGGATCTGGGCCTTGTGGGCTTTGCCTGTCCGGCGAAATATGAATACGGGCTGGCGCTGCGCGACTGCCTGACCAAAATTGAAAAGGAGGGCTGAGCCGAATGGGTTTGCGCAGCTTCTTTGACAGGATCGAGCCGAACTTTACCAAGGGCGGCAAGTACGAGAAGTTCTTTCCCGTCTACGAGATGGTGGAAAGCTTCATCTACACTCCGAAAACCGTGACCACGGTGGCGCCGCACGCGCGGTCTTACGTGGATATGAAACGGATCATGACCTATGTCGTGATCGCGACGATCCCCTGTATCTTATGGGGGATGTGGAACACTGGTTATCAGGCAAACTCGGCGATTGCTTTGCTGGGTCCGGAATCGGCCACCGGCTGGCGGATTGCCTTGTTGCAGATGTTCGGAATTTCGCTGGACCCGTCCAGCATCTTTGCCAACGTCATGCATGGTCTGATGTATTTCCTTCCGATCTACATCGTCACGCTGGTCGCGGGCGGTATCTTCGAGGTCATCTTTGCCACCGTGCGCGGCCACGAGGTGAACGAAGGCTTCCTTGTGACATCAATGCTGTACACGCTGATCATGCCTGCAACCACTCCCCTGTGGCAGGTGGCTTTGGGCATCATCTTCGGTGTTGTGATCGGTAAGGAAGTGTTCGGGGGCACCGGCAAGAACTTTCTCAACCCCGCGCTTGTGGGGCGGGCGTTTTTGTATTTCGCCTATCCGGCGCAGATGTCGGGTGATGCAGTCTGGACACCCGTTGACGGGTTCTCGGGCGCGACTGCATTGGGCGTGTCTGCGGCCGAAGGCGTGCAGGCGCTGGCCGCCGAAGGCATAACCTGGTCGAGCGCGTTTTTCGGCACCATTCAAGGCAGCTTTGGCGAGACATCGACACTGGCCTGCATGATCGGTCTGGCCTTCCTTCTGATGACCAGGATCGCCAACTACCGCCTGATTGTGGGCTGTCTGGCCGGTACCATCGGCTTTACTTTGTTGCTGAACCTGATCGGATCGGACACCAACCCGATGTTCGCGATGCCATGGTACTGGCATATCGTGTTGGGTGGCTATGCTTTCGGCCTGGCCTTTATGGTGACGGAACCGGTTTCGGCCAGCCACACCAATGTGGGTCGCTATATCTACGGCGCGCTGATCGGTGTCATGGTCGTGATGATCCGCGTGATCAACCCGGCTTTCCCCGAAGGCATGATGCTGGCAATCCTGTTCGGCAACGTCTTTGCACCGCTGATCGACTATTTCGTCGTGCAAGCCAACATCAAACGGAGGGCGCGTCGCCATGTCTGATACGCAATCCCCAGATCAAAACGAGGCACCCAAGGGCGTACTGGCCAAATTCCTGGCGGCCTCGCCGGATTCTGTTGGCAAGACGATCTTCATCGCCGTTGCCGTCTGTCTGGTCGCCTCGATGGTTGTGTCCGCGGCCGCAGTCAGCCTGCGCCCGGTGCAAGAGGCCAACCGCCTGAAGGACAAACAGGTAAACGTTCTGCAAGTTGCGGGCGTGTTCGAGCCGGGCATCGACGTAACAGAGGCTTTTGCCGCCTTCGAACCACATGTGCTGGAGCTGTCCACAGGCACCTTCGTCGATGATCAGTTTGATCCGACCACGTTTGACGACATCGCCGCCGCCAGCGATCCCGAGCTGAGCGTCGCGCTGGACAACGACCCCGCCGGTATCGGACGCAAATCCAAGTACCGCGTTATCTATCTGCTGCGCGATGATGCGGGTGATCTGGACAAGGTGATCCTGCCTCTGCACGGATACGGTCTGTGGTCGACGCTCTATGGCTTTATCGCGCTTGAGAATAACGGCAACGATATCTACGGCCTGCAATTCTATCAGCATGGTGAAACTCCGGGTCTTGGGGCCGAAGTGGACAACCCACGTTGGAAAGCCTTGTGGAACGGGAAAAAGCTGCGCGACGAAGCAGGTGAACTGCAAATCACCGTTGCCAAATCGCAGCCCGCAGCCGGGCCAGATTTCTATGTCGATGCGCTGGCTGGGGCCACGCTGACGTCGGTCGGCGTCGATAACCTTGTGAAATTCTGGATGGGCGATGCGGGCTATGGTCCCTTCCTGGCCAAACTGCAAGCAGGAGAGATTTGATGTCGCAGACCAAAAAAGAGATGCTGGTCGACCCGCTTGTCGACAACAATCCGATCACATTGCAGGTGCTGGGCATCTGTTCAGCACTTGCGGTGACATCATCGTTGCAAGTGTCGATGGTGATGGCGCTGGCGGTGATCTTCGTGACCTCGTTTTCGTCCTTCTTCATTTCGTGCCTGCGCAACCAGATCCCGGGCTCGATCCGGATCATCGTGCAGATGGTGATCATCGCGTCGTTGGTGATCCTGGTGGACCAGATCCTGAAAGCCTATGCCTTTGAGATATCGAAAACCCTTTCGGTTTTCGTCGGCCTGATCATCACCAACTGTATCGTGATGGGCCGCGCCGAGGCATTTGCGATGAAGAACCCTCCGGTTGCGTCCTTCATCGACGGCATGGGCAACGGCATGGGCTATGGCCTGATCCTGCTGCTGGTCGGCTTCATTCGCGAGCTGTTCGGGGCAGGGTCGCTGTTCGGCATCACGATTCTGGAAACCGTCAACAACGGCGGCTGGTACGTGCCCAACGGCATGCTGCTGTTGCCGCCTTCGGCGTTCTTCATCATCGGTCTGATCATCTGGGCCTTCCGCACCTGGAAGCCGAACCAGGTGGAAGAGCGTGAATACAAAATTCAGCAGGTAGAGGCCCACTGATGGAAGGTCTGATCTCACTGGCCGTAAAGGCCATCTTTGTCGAAAACCTTGCGCTCAGCTTTTTTCTTGGCATGTGCACTTTCATCGCCGTATCCAAGAAGATTTCAACCGCGCTGGGTCTGGGGATTTCGGTCATGGTCGTGCAGGCCATCACCGTACCTGCCAACAACCTGCTGCTGAACTATCTGCTGAAACCGGGTGCGCTGGCCTGGGCCGGGTTCCCGGATGTTGACCTGACCTTCCTTGGCCTGATCTCATACATCGGCGTGATCGCGGCAATGGTGCAGATCCTCGAGATGGTTTTGGACAAGTATTTCCCACCGCTTTACAACGCGCTGGGGATCTTTCTGCCACTGATCACGGTGAACTGCGCCATCCTTGGCGGGTCGCTGTTCATGGTGGAGCGTGACTATAACTTTGCCGAGGCGGCGACTTATGGCTTGTCTTCCGGTTTTGGCTGGGCGCTGGCAATCACGGCAATGGCCGGAGTGCGGGAAAAGCTGAAATATTCGGACATCCCCGATGGTCTGCAAGGTCTGGGCATTACTTTCATTACCGCAGGTCTGATGGCTATGGCCTTCATGTCCTTCTCGGGCGTGAAACTGTAAGGGGGCGTTGATGGAAACCTTTACCTTAGGCGTAGCTCTTTTCACCTTAATCGTTCTGGCATTGGTGGCCATTATCATGGCCGCCCGATCCAAGCTGGTATCGACTGGCAACGTCAACATCACGATCAACGGCGAAAAGACCATTTCCGTTCCGGCAGGTGGCAAGCTGCTTCAGACACTGGCTGCCGAGAAGCTGTTTGTTCCTTCGGCCTGCGGTGGCGGCGGCACCTGTGCGCAATGTCGGGTGCGGGTGCATTCGGGGGGCGGGTCGATCCTGCCAACCGAAGAAAGCCATATCACGAAACGCGAAGCGTCGTGTGGTGATCGCCTGTCTTGCCAGGTGGCCGTCAAGCAGGACATGGAAATTGAAGTTCCGGAAGAAGTCTTCGGCGTCAAGAAATGGGAATGTACCGTTCGGTCGAACGAGAACGTAGCGACCTTCATCAAGGCGTTGATTCTGGACCTGCCCGAGGGCGAGGACGTGAACTTCCGCGCCGGTGGCTACATCCAGATCGAAGCCCCTGCACACAAGTTGAAATACACGGATTTCGACATTGAAGAGGAATATCGCGAGGATTGGGATCGCTTCAATCTGTGGCAATATGAATCGGTCGTGACCGAACCCATCGAACGCGCCTATTCGATGGCCAACTACCCGGACGAAAAGGGCATGATCATGCTGAACGTCCGCGTGGCCTCGCCGCCGCCGGGGTCCGAAGGCATTCCGCCGGGCCAGATGTCGTCATACATCTTCAACCTGAAGCCGGGTGACAAGGTCACCATTTCAGGCCCATTCGGCGAATTCTTTGCCCGTGATACGGACAAAGAGATGGTCTTCATTGGTGGCGGCGCCGGTATGGCACCAATGCGCAGCCATATCTTCGATCAGCTCAAGCGCCTTCAGAACCGCAACCGCAAGATCAGCTTCTGGTACGGTGCGCGGTCGAAGAAAGAGATGTTCTTTGTCGAAGACTTCGACAGTCTGGCTGAAGAATTCGACAATTTCGAATGGCACGTGGCCTTGTCGGACGCGCAACCCGAGGACAATTGGAAAGGCTATACCGGCTTCATCCACAACGTTCTGTACGAAGAGTACCTCAAGAACCATCCCGCGCCTGAGGATTGCGAATACTATATGTGTGGTCCGCCAATCATGAACCAGTCGGTCATCAACATGCTGCTGGATCTGGGCGTGGACCGCGAAGACATCATGCTCGACGATTTCGGCGGGTAGGGAACAAAAAAGAACCGGCGTGGAAGGCGCCGGTTCTTTCATTTGGCGGTCGGCCCGCGTTATTTTCCGTAATAGTCCCGATACCACGCGACGAATTGGGTGATGCCGTCTTTCAGGTCTGTCTGAGGACGATAATTCGTCAGTTTTTGCAGCAGCCGATTGTCCGCCCAGGTGGCATGAACATCACCCAACTGCATCGGCATGAAGTTCTTGATCGCCTTCTGCCCCACGGCCTGTTCGATGGCTTCAATGAAATCCATCAAGCGCACTTTTTCTCCGTTGCCGATATTCACGATGCGGTAGGGCGCGACGGGCGACAGGCTGTCTCCGTCCTCGATATCCTCACGACGGGCTGGCCGCACCGGAGGCACGTCGATCAACAATCTGATGCCGCGTACAAGGTCTTGGACATGGGTGAAATCCCGGTACATGTCGCCGTGATTGTAAATGTCGATCGGGCGGCCATCCAGGATGGCAGCGACAAATTTGAAATACGCCAGGTCCGGCCGTCCCCAGGTGCCGTAGACGGTAAAGAAGCGGAACATGGTCGTCGGCAAATCCCACAGATGCGCATAGGAATGCCCCATCGCCTCATTCGCCTTCTTTGTCGCGGAATAGATGGTCAGTTGGGTGTCGGCTTTTTCCGTCTCGGTGAACGGCATCTCTTCGTTGGCACCGTAAATCGAAGAGGTCGATGCCATCAAAAGGTGATCCACCTTATGTTGCCGTGCAATTTCCATCACGTTGAATGTTCCGACGACATTCGATTCAACATAGCTGCGAGGGTGTTCCAAACTGTGTCTCACACCGGCCTGAGCCGCCAGATGAACGATGACTTCCGGCTGAAATTCTTCGGCGACCTGCAACAGCCGATCATAGTTTTCCAACCGATCCTCGGTTGCCGTGAATCCGGGTGTCTGAAGCAGAATTTGATGGCGACGCTGTTTCAGGACCACATCATAGTAATCCGTCATCCCGTCGTATCCATGCACGCGGAACCCTTCCTCTAACAGCAGCTTCGCCAAATGGAACCCGATGAACCCCGCAGAGCCCGTAATCAAAACCCGTTTCATAGAACCCTCAAAACGCCCTGCACGATCATCGCCGAACAAAAGGTACTGCCCCTGATGCCGGGTCAAACATTTTGAACTGCGCCGAAGGTCATATCGAACATCCAGACGTCATTGGTCAACTCTTTGCTGAATCAATCAGATGCTCATTGCCGCCAATGGGCGAGAAGGATAGGGATCAACATGTATGATTACGAACTGGATCAGACGGTGGTTCGACCGCAGGGCGGGGCGGACTATGAATGCAGTGTCTTGCGACATCGCTCCGGCCGAGAAAGTGACGGCCGTGGGCGATATTCACGGTCGTCTGGACTTGTTGCAGGCGTTGTTGCCCAGACTGGACGATCAGAGCTTGCTGGTCTTTGTCGGAGATTACATTGATCGGGGGCCATACAGCGCGCAGGTGCTGCACCATCTGTTTCACCTGAGCGAGACGTCAGAAGGACGCGTTCAATGTCTTCTTGGAAACCACGAAGAGTTTCTGTTGCAATTCCTGGATGCGCCGGAACGCAACGCCCGGCTCTGGTTTCAAAATGGGGGTGTGCATACGCTGGCGTCGTTCGGGCTGAAACCGCCCGGGGAAATCGACAATAGCCAGCAGATTCGAAAACTGGCGGATGATCTACGCCTGAAGATGGGGGAAAGCCTGATCAACTGGCTTGCCGACCGGCCTTTGACCTGGACCACTGGCAACGTCACTTTCGTTCATGCGGCCCTGGACCCCCGACTTCCGACTGAGGCCCAGGATCGCCAGATTTGCCTCTGGGGACATCCCATGTTTCCCAGGCTGGCCCGCAGCGATGGTCAATGGGTGGTGCATGGCCACACCATCGTGGACCTGCCCCGGATCAGGAGCCGGGTGGTATCGATTGACACGGGCGCTTTCGCTTCGGGTCGGTTGACAGCCGCCGAGATCAGCGCCGGAAGTGTTCGGTTCACCTCGACCGTGTGAACAGTGGGCCGTTAACCGACGATCATTTGCTTCATGCGAAGCGCTTCATATTCCAGCTCTTTGAGACGGAAGTGGACAACGTCTCCGATCGTGATGACGCCGCACAAGTGACCGTCGCGCAGCACCGGCATATGGCGAAAACGGCCCTCGGTCATCGTTTTCAGAACTTCATTCAGCAGATCGTCCGGTGTGCAGGTCTTAACATCCCTGGTCATGAGATCTTCGACCGATTGCGGAAGGGTCTGGCCGGGTGTGTCTGCCATGCGCCGAACGATGTCGCGCTCTGACAAAATCCCCTGCAACGCCCCGTTCTGATCCGTCACGAGAACAGCACCGATCCGCTTTTCCTTCAGCGTGTTGACCACAGAATGGATGGTGTCATTTGGTCGCACCGAAAAAACCGCGTCCCCTTTACCTTCAAGCAGCTTGGCCACGGTTGTCTGCGAATGCGACAGGTTCGATTCCGCTGACTGGCTGTACGTCGTCTTGTCAGCCTTGTCGCCACGCGAGGGCGACTGGTAAGAGGTTGGAGCCATGGGCAATCTCCTTGTGGTTCTTGCAAAGTCTTTCCCTTTCACCTTAGCGCAGCTAAACGACCTGTATAGGGTGCAATTGCGCCGATCGGCAAAAACGCGGGCCCGGAAAGGACGTTCAAGCCATTGAGTGAACTCTATCTTACGCCACCCATAGCGGCATTGATCTTCTTTGCCGTTGTTGTATGCGGTCATAATTTTCGCATGGCGTGGAAGCAACAGCCGCCGGGTTGGCAAAAGCGTGCGTGGTTGTTTGGCGTGCCGGCGGGGGTCGGCCTGTTGGTGCTGGGATTCCTGCCGCTGAAGATGTGATCGCAGTTTGACTCTGGCAGGGGCCACTGGCATATGCCGGGCACAGAATTTCCCGGAGATCGCCCGATGCGTCTTATGCCTTTACTGGCCGTTGCCACCCTTCTTTCCGGCTGTTTGTTCGACAAAGAACCCGAGGTGGTTCGTCTGTCGGGCGAAACGATGGGCACGACCTTCAACATAACCGCGATCGGCGAAGATCTTGATGAGGCCGGATTGGCCGCGGCTGTCGAAGAGACGCTGGCCGAGGTGAACGCCAAGATGTCCAACTGGGATCCAAAATCCGAGGTTTCCGTCTTTTCCGCTGCAACCAGCACAGCCCCCGTTCCGGTCTCGGACGAACTCGCGCTGGTCCTTTCGGCAGCCAATGACGTGCACGAAAAAACCGGCGGGACCTTTGACGTAACTCTGGGCCCGCTGATCGAACTTTGGGGCTTTGGCCCACGCAAGCCCGAGGATCCCGTGCCATCGGATGCCGAAATCGAGGCGGCGTTAAGCGGCGTCGGGCAAGCCCGTCTGCTGACGCTCGACACCGAAGCCGGCACGCTGTCGAAGGCTGATCCGCAGGTGGGCATCAACCTGTCGGCGATTGCGAAGGGCTATGGCATCGATGCGGTTGCCGGCGCTTTGCAGGATGCCGGTATCGACGATTACCTTGTCGAGATCGGTGGTGATCTTGTTGCCAAAGGCAAGAATGAGCAGGGCGAAGCCTGGCGCATTGGCATCGAAAAGCCTGAAACGGGTGCTCAGAGCATTCAATTGATCGTTTCCCTGGATGATCGCGGCATGGCCAGTTCGGGTGACTACAAGAATTTCTTCGAACAGGATGGTGTGCGTTATTCGCATATCATCGATCCGACAACGGGACGCCCGATCACTCATCGCACGACCTCTGTCACGGTTCTGGCGGAAAACGCAATGTTGGCGGATGCCTGGGCAACGGCCATGCTGGCGTTGGGTCACGAGAAGGGAATGGACATTGCGGAAAAGCACAAACTTGCCGTGTACTTCATTTCGCGGGATGTGACAGGCGGCGAAGATGCCTATATTACCTCGCACAGCACCGCGTTCAAAGACGCTTTGGGAACCAACTGACAGGCAGGAACCGAGATGAGCACTTTTATTCTGGCCTTTATTCTTTTGGCGCTTGTCATGGTCGGTATGTCATTGGGTGTCATGCTGATGGGCAAGACCATCAAAGGCAGCTGCGGTGGCCTGAATGCGATCTCGGGCGCCGATAAATGCGTTGTGTGCCAAAAGGATGTCGACCCGGACAGCCCGCTGCGCGACCAATTGCAATGCAAACGTGCCAGGAAGATGCTGGAACAGATGGAACAGCAGACCTGAAGCAAGTTTTGCTTCGCTCTGCGGATGGAAGTGGCTAACTAGGTCCCCATGACTTTCGGGGAGGCACCGCGTTGGCCAAGGCAAAGAATATCCTGTTCATCATGTTCGACCAGCTGCGCTGGGATTATCTGAGCTGTTACGGGCACCCACATCTGCATACTCCGAATATCGATCGTCTGGCCGCGCGCGGTGTCCGCTTTGACCGTGCCTACATCCAGTCGCCGATTTGCGGCAGTTCACGCATGTCGACCTATACCGGACGATATGTGCATTCCCATGGGGCCTCATGGAACAACATCCCTCTGAAAGTGGGTGAGATCACGTTGGGCGACCACCTGCGCAAGGCGGGAATGGATTGCTGGCTGGTCGGCAAGACCCATATGGCCGCGGATGCCGAGGGGATGGCCCGTCTTGGGCTGGAGCCCGACAGCGTCATCGGCGCCCGCGTCGCGGAATGCGGGTTTGACGTGTTCGAACGCGATGACGGGTTGCGTGCCGAGGGTCCGGACGGGTTCTATGACCCGGACGGGGCAAAGAAATACAACCATTACCTTGCAGACAAGGGATACGAGAGCGACAATCCGTGGCATGACTTTGCCAATTCCGGTCTGGATGCGGATGGCAACGTGCTGTCGGGCTGGTTCCTGAAGAATTCATCCGAGCCTGCAAACATTGCGGAAGAGGACAGTGAAACACCATACCTGACCACCCGTGGAATCGAGTTCATGGACAGCCATGACGGACCTTGGTGCTGTCACCTCAGCTACATCAAGCCTCACTGGCCTTACATCGTGCCGGAACCTTACGCTTCGATGTACGGGCCCGAACATGTCGTGCCCGTGGTCCGCTCGGAAGCTGAGCGAAAGAATGCCCACCCCGTCCTGAAGGCCTTCATGGATACCAAGGTCGGGCAGGCATTTTCACGAAAGGATGTCCGCGAGGCGGTGATCCCGGCTTACATGGGGCTGATCAAGCAAGCTGATGACCAGATGGGCCGCCTGTTCGACTGGATGGAGAAAACCGGGAGGATGGACGACACGATGATCGTGCTGACCTCGGATCACGGTGATTTTCTGGGCGACCACTGGATGGGTGAGAAGACTTTCTTCCACGATGCCTCTACCAAAGTGCCGCTGATCATTTATGACCCGTCACCCGAAGCGGACCTCACGCGCGGCACCACCTGCGGCGCGCTGGTCGAGTCGATCGATCTGGCGCCGACGTTTCTGGAACTGGCAGGTGGTGAAAATGCCGGACATATTCTCGAGGGGCATTCCCTGCTGCCGATCCTGCATGGTCAGTCCGACAAAACGCCCCGACAGGTCGCGATCTGCGAGTATGACTATTCCGCCTCACCCATTGCGCAGCGGTTGAACGTATCCGTTCGCGACGCGGTGATGTTCATGGTCGCGAATGAAAAGTGGAAGCTCATCCATTGCGAGGGCGGGTACAGGCCGATCCTGTTCGATCTGGAAAACGACCCCGACGAACTGGTGGATCTGGGTGACAGCGCGGATCATTCGGATGTCATCGCGCAAATGTACGACCACCTGTTTGCCTGGGCGCGGCGCCCGTCACAGCGCACCACCCGGTCCGAACAGCAATTGATCGATATGCGGACCCGAAGCGGGGGTACGGGCATCATGATCGGTATCTATGATGAAAACGACACGCCGCTGGAACTGACGGTCAAGTATCGCAACCGCAAGGCAAAGCCATACACGCGTTACCTCAAAGGCTAGTCTCGTCCGGGTTTCCACCGATCATACCATGATGGCTCTGCGTCGAAAAATTCAGGGGACCGTTGTTTTCCAGCGATGGCCCGAAGCTGGCAGGTCGTTTGATTAATTCTGCGTAATTTGCCGCAAAGATGGTTCACCCCTTGCCGGCCAGACGCTAGAAGAAGACCCAAGAGCAGTAATCGGAGAATTTCAATGCCAACCCCCAAACCCGTTGTTCTGTGCATTCTTGATGGGTGGGGCGTGTCAGACGACACACAGGCGAATGCGCCCCATCTGGCGAATACGCCGACCTTTGACGCGATCATGGCCAAATGCCCGCATGCCACACTGACAACGCATGGCCCGGACGTAGGTCTGCCCAGCGGGCAGATGGGTAACTCCGAAGTCGGTCATACAAACATAGGCGCGGGCCGTGTTGTGGCCATGGATCTGGGTCAGATCGACCTGGCTATCGAAAACGGTTCATTCTTTGGCAATGAGGCGTTGCAGGCTTTCATTTCCAAGGTCAAATCCTCAGGGGGGACGGCTCACCTCATGGGGTTGGTCTCGGACGGTGGTGTCCACGGGCACCTGAACCACATCATCGCGGCAACCAAGGCCATTTCGGATGCCGGTGTTCCGGTCGCCCTTCATGCCGTCACGGACGGGCGCGACGTGGCCCCCAAATCTGCGCTGACCTATCTTTCCCAGTTGGAAGAACGGCTGCCCGAGGGGGCTCGTGTTGTCACGGTAAGCGGTCGCTATTTCGCCATGGATCGCGACAATCGCTGGGAACGGATCGCAGAAGCCTATGACGCGATGATCAACGGCAAGGGCAGGGTCGCCAGCACCGCACATGGCGCCGTGGACCATGCCTACAACCAATCTGAGTCTGACGAATTCATTACGCCAACCGTGTTGCAGGGTTACAAGGGCGTCACCGACGGCGATGGCTTTTTCTGCCTTAACTTCCGTGCAGATCGTGCTCGCGAAATCCTGCGCGCGATTGGTGAACCGGGCTTTGCCGAGTTCGAAACCGGGCCGCGGCCGAAACTGTCGGCGCTGCTGGGTATGGTAGAGTATTCGGACGGTCATAACGCATATATGACCACGGTTTTTCCGAAACGGGCGATTGTGAACACGCTCGGGGAATGGGTCGCCAAGCAGGGGTTGCGTCAGTTCCGGCTGGCTGAAACCGAAAAATACCCCCATGTCACTTTTTTCCTGAATGGGGGCAAGGAAACCCCTGAACAGGGTGAAGATCGCTTTATGCCCAAGTCACCCAAGGTTGCGACCTATGACTTGCAACCCGAGATGTCCTCGGCCGAGGTCACAGCCAAATTTGTCGAGGCGATTGAACAAGGCTACGACCTGATCGTAACCAATTACGCCAACCCTGATATGGTCGGGCATACCGGCGATCTTCAAGCTGCGATCAAGGCATGCGAGGCCGTTGATGCAGGGTTGGCTCAGGTCGTTGCCGCCTTGGAAAAAGCAGGTGGTGCAATGATCCTCACCGCCGATCACGGTAACTGCGAAGTGATGGTTGATCCGGAGACCGGCGGCCCGCATACGGCGCACACGCTGAACCCGGTGCCCATAGCTTTGGTCGGAGGGCCAGAGGGCGCGCAGGTGAGTCAGGGGCGGTTATCTGATTTGGCGCCGACACTGCTTGACTTGATGAACCTGCCCAAACCGGCGGAAATGACCGGAGAAAGCCTGCTGTCATGAGGCTGACCGCCCTAGCGATTGTGCTGCTTTCAGCTTGTCAGGCCTGTGCCCAGACCGACTCTTCTCGGGCAGCACTGGATGCGGCAAGGATGCTGGAACAGGCGTCGATCTCTCTGAGCGAAGCAGAAGGCGCAAGGGATCGGGTGCGGGCGCTGACCAAAACGATACAAGCCTATGAGGCCGGGCTGAGCGCGATGCGGACCGGTCTGCGCAAGGCTGCAACACGCGAAGCGCAACTGAGCGCGCAACTGAGCGCGCGTGAGAAGGACGTCAGGCAGTTGCTTGGCGTATTGCAGACCATCGAAACGACCGCACCGCCAGTGCTGATGCTACACCCTTCAGGCCCATTGGGCGCGGCGCGGGCCGGAATGATGCTGTCTGAGGTCACGCCTGGGCTCAATGCAAAAGCGCAAGCGCTGGCGCAGGACCTGCAAGAAGTTCAGACCTTGCGTCTGCTGCAACAAAGCGCCTCGGAAACTTTGACCGAAGGGCTGCGCGGTGTGCAGGATGCCCGCACAAAGTTGAGCGAAGCGATTGCCGACCGCACCGATTTGCCGCGTCGGTTTGTCGAAGACCCGGTGCGCACGGCCATTCTGATATCTTCGACCGAGACTCTGGATGGCTTTGCAAGCGGTCTGTCAGAAATCTCGGAAGGTGAGATCATTGAAACCGACGCAAGCATCCTGGATCAGAAAGGACAGATTCCCTTGCCGGTGCAGGGCGTCATGCTGCACAAGGCCGGTGAACCGGACGCCGCAGGCGTCGCCCGCGCAGGTCTGGTCATCGGCACCCGTTCCCGTGCGCTTGTAACATCCCCGACCGCGGCCACGATCCGCTATCGCGGGCCATTGCTGGATCTGGGAAACCTGGTCATTCTGGAGCCGCAACCGGGCCTGTTGTTCGTGTTTTCGGGCTTGCAAGAGGTCTATGGTCAACCCGGGCAGGTGATCCCCAAAGGCACTCCGGTTGGCCTGATGCCGGGTGAAACGCCGGAAATCGGCGCAATATTGTCAACAAGCGGTGATGGCACTGGAACTGATCGCCCAGAAACGCTCTATATAGAGGTAAGAGAAGATAACAGCCCGGTGGACCCGGAAACGTGGTTTCGGACCGACAAGGATGGATAAACGAGTATGAAGAAATTTGTGATGGCCGGTTTGGCCGGAACGTTGGCAGGCATTCTTGCAACAACGCAGATCGCAGGCCCCCTGTTGGCGCAAGAGGCCGTGAACAAGGCCAGCGTCTATGAACAGCTTGACCTGTTCGGTGACATTTTCGAGCGCATCCGCGCACAATATGTCGAAGAGGTCGAGCCCGAAGAACTGATCGAGGCTGCAATCGATGGCATGCTGACCTCTCTTGATCCGCATTCCAGTTATCTCTCGCCCGATGATGCCGAACAGATGCGCGTGCAGACCCGGGGCGAGTTCGGTGGGCTGGGCATTGAGGTCACGCAGGAAGACGGTTTTGTCAAAGTCGTGTCACCCATCGACGACACACCCGCTGACGAGGCCGGGATCGAAGCCGGCGATTTCATCACACATGTGGATGGCGAAAGCATTCTGGGCCTGACGCTGGACAAGGCGGTGGATCTGATGCGGGGTCCGGTCGGCTCCGAGATCGTCATTACCGTCGTGCGCGAAGGTGAGCCTGATCCGTTCGACGTCACCATTATCCGTGACACGATCAAGCTGACCGCCGTTCGTGCGCGCACCGAAGGCACGAGCGTCGTCCTGCGCGTAACGACCTTCAATGATCAGACCTTCCCCAACTTGCAGGAAGGGTTACGGGAACAGATCGAAGAAGCCGGTGGCATCGACAAGGTCAATGGTGTCGTACTGGACCTGCGCAACAACCCGGGCGGTCTGTTGACACAGGCCATCAAAGTTTCGGATGCGTTCCTGAACGAAGGTGAAATCGTATCGACCCGTGGACGGGACCCGGAAGAGGGTGAGCGGTTCAATGCCACCCCCGGCGATCTGGCGGAAGGCAAACCCATTGTCGTGCTGATCAATGGCGGTTCGGCTTCTGCGTCCGAAATCGTTGCCGGTGCCTTGCAGGATCATCGCCGCGCTATCGTCGTCGGCACCAAAAGCTTCGGCAAGGGGTCGGTTCAGACGGTGATGCCGCTGCGGGGCGATGGTGCGATGCGCCTGACCACGTCCCGGTATTATACCCCGTCAGGGCGGTCGATTCAGGCTCTGGGCGTCAGCCCTGATATCATCGTGGAACAACCCCGCCCGGCGCCTGAACCGGAAGAGGAAGAAACCAATGCCCGTTCACGGTCCGAGGCCGACCTGCGCGGCAGCCTCAACAATGACAGCCTGAGCGAAGACGAGATCCGCCAGATCGAAGAAGATCGCGCCAAGGCCCAGGCAACGGCAGAGCTGAGGGAAGAGGATTACCAGCTGGCCTATGCCATTGATATCCTGAAGGGGTTGTCGGCCTTCAACCCCAACGGGCCGTCACAGTAAAACGCAAAGGGCTGCGCATGTCGCAGCCCTTTCGGACCGGTTTCAGCTTTCGATCCGGTGCAGTTTCTTTTCGTCGAGAAGCAGCGCCAGAACGAGACCGACCGAAACGGACAAGGCCGAAAAGACGAAAGCCATACTCATCCCGCTGTCAAACGCCGCCGACAATGCCCGTTGAACCGTCTCTGCCTCGCTGGGTGACAACCGGCTGATAACCGCGTGGGCGGATGGCGTATCAAGTGTTCCGCCGTTGATCGTCCGAAGCTCTGCTTCCGTCAGCTTGATACCGGAAGCGGCCACATACTGGCGAAGCTCAGACAGGCTGACGACGTACATGATGGCCGTGGCGCAGGCGACAGAGATTGCGCCATAAACCAGGTGGGTCATGAAGCTCAGGCCGCCAACCAGCCCAGCCCGTTCCGGCTTCACGGCACACATTGCAGCCGTGCCGGACGGCCCAACCGTCAAAGTTGCGCCCAGTCCGATCATCGCCATGCCGGGCAGGATACGATAGTACCCCAGATCGCTGGGCATCACCACAATCGTCGCGGCCCCAATCGTGGCAATCAGATACCCCCAGAACAGCAACCGCTTGGGGCCGAAATCATTGTAAAGCGTGCCTGAAACAATTGATCCCACGGCAAGCAACACGGTTAGCGGCGCCAGGCCCAGTGCCGATTCAAACGTCGACCAGCCCAGCACCTTTTGCATGTATTGCGGGAAATACAGCAGCCCCACAAAAGCCGCGGACACGTTGAACATGTTCAGGCCAAGGGTGATGCGAAACTCGCGGTTTTGCATCATCTGCGGCAAAAGCAGCGGCTCTGTCACGCGTTTTTCGACTTTGGGGAACAGAATGAAAAGCGCAGCGCTGATGAAAAACAGCATCACCAACGGAACGGACGTCCATCCCCAATCTGCGCCCACATCCAGACCGTAAAGCAGAGCTAATACGGCAAAGGACAAAACACCCATTCCGGCGAGGTCGAGAGGCTCACCCTTTTTGTGGTGGGTTTCCCGTTCCATCAGGATCAGCGCGGTGGCCATCGAAATGCAGGAAAAGACCACATTGGCGAGGAAGAAATACCGCCACTCCCCCAGGTTCACAGCCAAGCCGCTGATCATCGGGCCAAACACGTTGCCGGTCGTCACACCCGCCAGAATAAGCCCCATCACCAAGGCTCGATGTTCTGGTTTTGATACTTTGGTTGCCCCGAAGGCCAGCGTGCAAGGCCAGACGCATCCTGCGCCAATACCTTGCAACGCGCGTGCAACGATCAGGAAGTCAAGACTGGGCGAAACAAAGCACATGACCGAGGAAAACAGAAAGATCGACAAGCCAAAAAGCATCATCCTGCGGTGGCCGTACATGTCGCCAAGCCGCCCGCCTGCGACCATGGTCATGGCGAAAAACAAGGCATAGATGTTCAGAACCCATTGGGTGCTGGTGATATCGGCGTCAAAGCTGTTTTCGATCGCAGGCACCAGCATCAGGGCACCGGTAAAATCGATGCCGATGCCAAACCCTGTCACCATCAACGCGATGACTTTGACTATGCTGCTGCGATCCATGACAAGGCGCGATCCGCTCTGAAAACGCTGATGATGCACGAATCTGGCAAGATTGACAGGAAAACCGGCCGGAACGGATCAGGGGTCGTCTCGGCAGATCCGGCGGAAAGCGCGTTTCAGCATATCCAGCTCAGCCCGCAGCAAATCAATTTCGGCCCTGAGATCATCTGCGGCGGGCTCACCGGCAATCACGGTGAAGCTTCCCAGTTTCTCGGTCGTGGTTGCATCTGCAACGACGAACGTGTGGACGCCTTCGGATAGAGCGGCAACAGGCACCTGAATGCGCAAGTCCCATCCGTCTTCTGCGGGCGACAGGTCAACATCGCTCAGGGTTTCGCCCTGATAGCTTACCTCGGGGTTTGGCGTATTGCTGGCTTGAATGTGGCCTTGCCAGATTCCGTTTTCGAAACGGATGAAGGTTAGCTTGGTCTGCGTCATGACTGATCTTCTCACAAATCGGCGCGATGAAAACGGCAAAACGTAAGATCCCGGACCACCATGCGATTCATTTCGGGCGATTCAAAAATCAGATCCAGCCACATTTTTTCGATCCTGCGCTCATTCAGGGGAAGGTGCGCAAGATCAAAATCCACGGCTTTTGACACCTCGCCGGGATCAAGGCTTCGCAACACCTGTTCCATATTGGGCCCGTGCTGAATGTTGAGGCGCGCGAACACGCCCAATGGCTTTTCACACTCGATCAGGGTTTCCACCCTCACAAGGTGCTCGCGCGTTAGGTGAATTGCAGCGTCCTCAAGCAATTCGACCGAAACGGACAGAAAGGATCCCCCAAAGCTGAAAACCTCGACCACGAGACTGAACGGAGCCAGATCTCTGTCCCCTCTGTTTCGGATTTGCCGCACGGCAATTTCGGAAAGCGGGCAATCGTGGAACAGGCTGACCTGACGGTCCAGAACGGTCTTTCGCGGCGCCGAAGCCACACCCGGTTGCGTCAGAGGTCCGCGCCATAGGTCGGGTCGGCAGCTCCAGTCTGTTCCGACGGGTTTGGGAAATTGCGTGGACCCAATCGTTGGCCGGATCAGGCGGCTGTCTGCCTGCTGAATCAAATGATCAAGATGCCTGCGCAAACCGCGGGCCTGATCCCGTTGCAAACGCAAATCCGCCTGGCTGGCAAACGGCGCCTGATGCGCGGCCCGGCGCCAGCGCCTCAGAATCTTGCGATGAAAATAGCGATCCAGAATCCTGCCCATGGCCACGTCGTCCGATAATGTTCGGCCTTAGTCAAGAACAACGGCATGAACAAAACCGCAATAACTGAATTGCTGTCGAAGCTTTGTGTTTTCCTGTTGGGGTCTGCCCGCAATCTGGTTAGGTGCAACATGCTGAAACTGACCCGGTCTATTCTTGCAATGTACCGGGTCAGTGCTTACCGTTTGGCTCCTGCAAAGTGGGTCACCCCAAGAACAGCCACACAACAGTTTAGCGCATGACAAGGCCAGGTTATGGAGTCCACTTTATTTGCCTTCATTTGGAAATATTCGAAGAAACAGCAACTTGTTCTTCTACTGCTCACGGTCCTGTCGTTCCCGTTTCTTTACGCTTCGCTGGAATTGCCCAAACAAATCATCAACGACGCAATCGGCGCGCCGGGTGACACGGTAACCATCTGGAACTTCACCGTGACGCAGGTTCAGTATCTGATGATACTGTGCGTTGCATTCCTGGCGACGGTGATCGTGAGCGGTGTCATGAAGATGCGCATCAACACGATGAAGGGTGTCCTTGCAGAGCGCATGCTGCGGCGCTTGCGCTACACGTTGATTCAACGGTCGATGCGGTTTCCGAAATCCTATTTTGCGACAACCAGCCAGGGTGAGCTGGTATCGATGATCACGTCCGAGGCCGAACCGATGGGTGGCCTGATGGGGGATGCCATCGCGCAGCCGGTTTTCCAGTTCGGCCAGATGATGACGATCGTCACCTTCCTGTTCATGCAAAGCGTTTGGTTCGGACTTGCCAGTATCGCGCTGATCCCGCTTCAGGCCTGGCTGATCCCCAAGCTTCAGCGGCAAATCAACCTTCTGAACAAGGACCGCATTCAGGAAGTTCGACGTCTGAGCTCGGAGATCGGCGAAACTGCGGCGGGTATCAGCGATCTGCGTACCAACGGAGGATGGCGCTATCGCCTTGCGCAATTCAGCCATCGGCTGGGGAAACTGTTCGAGATCCGTTTCAAGATCTACAACAAAAAATTCTTCATGAAGTTCCTCAACAACCTGATAACTCAGATGACACCTTTCCTGTTTTATTCAGTGGGTGGATATCTGGCGATTACCGGTGAAGTGACCGTCGGTGCGCTGGTTGCCGCGTTGGGCGCCTACAAGGATCTGAGCGGCCCGTGGAAGGAATTGCTGACCTATTACAACCAGGTCCAGGACATGTCTTTGCGGTGGGATATCGTCACCGAGAGGTTTGCGCCGGACAACATGATACCGGAAGAACTGTTCCTGGGTGAGCCTGAAACCATCCCGCGACTGACTGGCGACATCGAGCTGCGAAACGTGACGGTTCGCGACAGCGATGGTAAAACCGTTCTCGAAGATCTTGATCTGACCATTCCGCGTGGCGCGCGCGTCGCAATTCAGTCTGGACAGGCGTCGGAACGCAGTGCGTTGGGACAGCTTCTGACACGTGAGGTATTGCCGGCTCAGGGTGAGGTGATCATAGCCGGGCATGATCTGCGGGGTCTGCATCAGGCCGTCATCGCGGCCCGGATCGGCTATGCCTATTCGCGCCCCTACCTGTTCGACGGGACGTTGGGCGACAACCTCTTGATGCCTTTGCGCACGCATCCGCGACATCAAGCAGATACGCTCAGGGCTCCGACGCGGTGGCAGATCGAAGCTGTTCGCGCAGGCAATTCACCGGATTCTCTGGACGATGAATGGATTGATCCCGGCCTCGCCGGTCTTGACGATATCGACGACATACGTGACTGGTGGTTCCAGCTGGTGGAAGCGATGGGCATCGACGAGTTCATGTTCCGCCGTACATTGCGTACGCAGTTCGACCCGGAGATTCACCCGGTTCTGGCACAGGAAGTTGTCAATCTACGAGGGACCATCGCCAAGCGCCTGGCTGAAAAGGGGCTTGATCGCTATGTGTACCGGTTTGACCCTGATCGGTTCAACCCGGCAGTTCCGCTGGGTGGCAACCTGTTGTTCGCCGCACCATCCAGGGACATTTCTCCGGATATTCTGGCGGGTGACGAACGGTTCGTTCAGATGCTCAGCGCCCATGATCTGGCGGACGACGTGATCAGCATCTCTCAGGCTGTCATGGACACGCTCAGCAAGACCTTCGGGCGGGACGGGGCGGATCACCCGCTTTTCCTGAAGCTTGGCATGTCCAAAGACATGTATCACAAATTGCTGGATATCGAAGAACGGCGCAAATCCAAAGGCGATACGGCAGTGAGTGACCAGGAGCGTGCCTTGCTATTGACGGTACCGTTCCTGTTGACGGCCGAGCAGATCGGCCCAAACTTCCCGGAAGAATACAAGGAAAAGATTCTTGCCATCCGCAAAAGCCAGGCCAAGCGGCTGCGGGATGCGATGGGCGGCATGTTCATGTCAGTTGCGCCGGACATTTATGTGCCGCGCCTGACCGTGATGGAAAACGCGATCTACGGCCGGGTGTCGTTGATGGCCGGTGCACACGCGGACGAAATAGAAGACGTTGTGGCCGAAGCCATGAACGAAGCCGGCCTGCGACGCCGTGCAGCTGCCATCATCTACGATCTGCCAACAGGCCTGGGCGGGAACAATTTGCCGACCGTCTTTCAGGAGCGTGCCGCGTTCTCACGCGCGGGGATCAAACGGCCTGACGTCCTGATTCTGGACAGGGCCCTGGCAAGTCATGATTCCGAAAGCCGGTTGCGCACCCGCCTGAAACTGCGGGAATTGTTGCCGGAATCCATCATGATCTTTATGGAAGATCACTTTGCACATCCCGAAGCGTATGATCTGTTTGTGGAAATCAAGGATGGTCGTATCGACGGTGTGTCTCGATCCAAATCCACGCCAGAAGACAGCACGTCTGACGATCTGAGCCGCAAGCTCGAGATCATTTCCGCGACCGAGTTGTTTTCCGGTGTGGATGGCCGCAACCAGCGGCTGCTTGCTTTCTCAGCGCAATGGTACGAAGCAGCAGCGGGGCAAGTCATCTTCTCGCGTGGTCAGGCGCCCGACGCGGCGTATCTGTGCGTCTCGGGGCAGGCCAGGCTGGACTGGCCCACGGATGATGGACAAAAACGCCCGATCTCGATCATCGAGCCCGGGCGACTGATCGGTGATCTCTCGATCATCACGGGAGAGCCCAGACAACTGGATCTGGTCGCCACCGAAGATAGCAGTTTCCTGCGTATCGGTGCCGAGGAACTGCGTGCGGTGGTCGAAAGCGATGCTTCGGTTGCGACGCAATTGCTACAGACTGTTGCGGGGTATCTGACTACGTTGTCCACAAGAATCAATGCGGCGCAGAACCCCGAGGAACTGCTCCCGACCATTACGGATCAGGCGATTCAGGAAAGCACGGGTGAAAATGCCTAAAGCATATTCCGCTCATGACCATCTGGTCGAAACCGCACGCGGCAAACCGGAAATCTGGCGCCTGTTGCTGGGGCTCTTGCTGGTTGCCGTGCTGGTCAGCGTTCTGAACATGGTGTTTTTTACCGTGGTTGCCGGGATGGGCCCGGAAAGCTGGGCGCAGACGCTTCTGATGGGCGGTTCACCCCTCGCGCTGCTGTTGCTGTTGGCCAGCTTCGGTTTCATCATTCTGGGCGTGGCCGTCGCCGCGCGGCAGGTTCAGCACAGGTCATTGGTGTCCATTGTCGGCGGGTACCGATTGGCCGCGGGTCAATTCCTGAAAGTGTTGAAAGCATTGCTTATTTTGGGCGTTGTCGGGTTCCTGCTGCCGCCTTACGGCTTTGGCGGATCTCTGTCGCAGAATCTGCCATTGTCGACCTGGCTTCTTCTGTTGCCGGTCTCGGCCTTGGTTGTTCTGGTGCAGACCAGCGCCGAAGAACTGTTGTTCCGAGGATATATTCAGCAAACCCTGGCAGCCAGATTCCAATCCCCTGTCATCTGGATGGGGGTCCCCTCCATCCTGTTTGCAATCGGACATTACACGCCCGACATGGCTGGCGACAACGCGCTGCTGATTGCGCTATGGGCTTGCGTTTTCGGTGTGCTGACATCGGACCTGACGGCACGGGCCGGAACATTGGGGCCAGCTATAGCCTTGCATTTTTTCAACAACATCATTGCGTTGCTGTTCATCTCGTTGCCTGACAACCTGAACGGGCTGGCCCTGTTCACCCTTCCGTTCGATGCATCTGATGCCAAACAGCTTCGTCCCTGGCTTCTGGTGGACCTTGCCGTGATGTTCGTTTGCTGGCTGGCCGCGCGACTTGCGCTCAGGCGTTGATTGCAATTCCTTCCATGGCGTCCTATTTGACGTCAACACCGCACAAGCCAAGGTTCCGACATGAACTGGATCACAAACTACGTCCGCCCCCGGATAAACTCGATCTTCTCACGCCGCGAAGTGCCTGAAAACCTCTGGCACAAATGCGACGAATGCGGAACGATGCTGTTCCATCGCGAGCTGGCGGAAAACCAGAATGTCTGCACACAGTGCGACCACCACATGGCGATCACGCCGCGTGAGCGGTTCAAGCACTTGTTTGACGGCGGGATCTTTACGGAACTCGAGGTGCCTGCGCCAAAAGACGACCCGTTGCAATTCCGCGATCAGAAGAAATACCCCGATCGCATGAAAGCAGCGCAGAAGAAGACCGGCGAAAAAGAAGCCATGCTGGTCGCCTTGGGTGAAATCGGCCGCACCCCAATCGTGGCCGCCGCGCAAGACTTTTCGTTCATGGGCGGATCGATGGGGATGTATGTCGGCAACGCGATCATCGCTGCCGCGCAGGAAGCGGTAAAACTCAAGCGTCCTCTGATCCTTTTCTCGGCTGCCGGTGGCGCCCGTATGCAGGAAGGTATCCTCAGCCTGATGCAGATGCCGCGCACCACTGTGGCAGTCGAGATGCTGAAGGAAGCCAACCTGCCATATATCGTTGTTCTGACTCATCCGACGACTGGCGGGGTCACTGCATCTTATGCGATGCTGGGCGATGTCCATATCTCGGAACCCAATGCGCTGATCTGCTTTGCCGGACCTCGCGTGATCGAGCAGACGATTCGCGAAAAACTGCCCGAAGGCTTTCAGCGTGCCGAATACCTGCTGGATCACGGTATGCTGGACCGTGTCACTAAACGTACCGAAATGCGCGACGAGTTAATCACCATCACGCGGATGCTGATGAATCTGCCGCCGGCGATCATGGGCGATCTGCCTGCACCGGAGCCAACCGACGCAACAGACCCCCCCGCCGAAGAGACAGATCAGAAATGACGGCCAAGACGTCCGACGCCATCCTCGACCGGATGATGGCGCTGCACCCCAAGATCATTGATCTGACCTTGGACCGTGTCTGGCGTTTGCTGGCTGCACTGGACAATCCTCAGCTGAAACTGCCGCCGGTCATCCATATTGCCGGGACCAACGGCAAGGGCTCGACTCAGGCGATGATCAGAGCGGGGCTTGAGGGGGCAGGGCGCTCGGTACACGCCTATACCTCGCCGCATCTGGCCCGTTTTCATGAACGTATTCGATTGGCCGGAGAGCTGATCTCGGAGCCAGAACTGACGGCAATTCTGGATGAATGCTACGCTGCCAATGGCGGCGAAAACATCACCTATTTCGAGATCACCACATGCGCCGCCCTGTTGGCCTTTGCCCGCGCCAAGGCAGATTTCACATTGCTCGAGGTCGGGCTGGGCGGGCGTCTGGACGCCACAAATGTGATCGAAAACCCGGCCGTCACGGTTATTACCCCCGTATCCATCGATCATGAACAGTTCCTGGGTGGTACTTTGGGCAAGATCGCGGCGGAAAAAGCGGGCATCATCAAGCCTGGCGTTCCGTGCATTGTCGGCCCGCAACAGGACGAAGCGCTTGAGGTCATCGAATACACGGCCGCCCGATTGGGTGCGCCTTTGTTGGTTCATGGTCAGCACTGGCACGTGCAGGAAGAAAACGGACGTCTGATCTATCAGGACGAAACCGGTTTGCGAGATGTGCCTCTGCCCAACCTTCTGGGCGCACATCAGGTTCAGAATGCGGGCGCAGCGTTGGCGGTTCTGCGCCATCTGAACATGGGCGATGACGCATACGATGCCGCTGTCACCAAGGCCGAATGGCCGGCACGCATGCAGCGGCTGAAATCCGGCCCGCTCGTCGATCAGGCGCCGCAGGCCGAGATTTGGCTGGATGGCGGTCACAACGCCGCCGCAGGTGTCGCGTTGGCGGATGTGTTGGCGAATCTGCCGCCAAAACCGACGCACATGATCTGCGGCATGCTCAACACCAAGGATGTGACCGGGTATCTCGCACCTCTGGCAGAGAAGGCGACAAGTCTGACAGCCGTGTCCATTCCGGGCGAGACCGCAACGCTCAGCGCGGAAGAAACCGCTGCGGCTGCGGCCAAGGTCAACCTGCCCGCATCCACCGCTGACAGCGTAGCGGACGCATTGAAAGTGATCACGGACAATGACCCGCAGGCGCGTGTTCTGATCTGCGGCTCGCTCTACCTGGCCGGAAAAATTCTGCAAGAAAACGCGTAGGCGCGTTCCAGCCTCTTGCCCTTGCTGACACGGTCTTGGATGGGGCGGGCGATACGGGCGGATCAGCGCCCCTGTCGCCCCCAATCCTGATCCTGCATTTCCCGCAGGCGCGATGCCGTGCGTTCAAATTCGAAGGTTCCTTCGCCTTCGACATACAGCATCTCGGGTTCGGCCGCAGCCGAACAGATCAAACGCACCCTGGCTTCGTAAAGCGCATCGATCAGGGTGACAAAACGCTTGGCTTCGTTGAAATTGTTCCGAGACAGGCGCGGGATGTCCTCAAGCACCAGCACCTTCACTTCTTCCGCAATCGCCAGATAATCCCCCGGTCCCAACATGCGGCCACACAGATCATAGAAGGAAGCCCGCGCCACCCCGTTGCGAAAGGCGGGCAATTCAACGGCCCGACCTTTGACGTGCAACACAAGCGGATCAGCGGGCCCACCGGCAAGATCTGTCCAGACCTGCCGGATTTTTTGCCGGGCTTCTGGGCCAATCGGAGTGAAATAGACCGGGGCACCCTCCAACCGGTTCTGCCGATAGTCCGTGGGCGACACCAACTCCCACACCTGCAACTGCTCTTTGATATGCGCGATGAACGGCAGAAACAGCTGCCGGTTCAGCCCATCCTTGTACAGATCGTCGGGATGCCTGTTCGACGTGGTAACCACGACCACGCCGCCCTCGTGCAACAAGTCAAACAGCCGCCCGACGATCATCGCGTCCGTAATGTCGGTGATCTGCATTTCGTCAAATGCGAGCAAGCGAACTGAGTTGACCACCTCCTTCGCCACCGGTGCCAGGGCATCCTCGACATTCTGTTGCCGTGCCTTGTGCATTCCAGCATGGATTTCCTGCATAAAGGCATGAAAATGCACACGCCGTGCCGGGATATTGCCCAGCGTATCGACGAACATGTCCATCAGCATCGATTTTCCACGCCCGACACCGCCCCATAGGTACAATCCTTTGGGGGGCGGAGGCGCCTTGCGGAAGAGCCCGCGTTTGACCGGCTTGGACAGTGCCGCCCGGATACGTTCGAATTGGGGCAGAACGGCCTCTTGCGCGTCGTCGCGTGTCAGCGTTCCGTCCGCGATGCGGGCCTCGTAAAGCGAAATAAGATCCGTCATGAATCCGAGCCTTACCCGTCACCTCGCCCGTTGAAAAGAAGCCATTTTTGGCGACACATCAATTTTGTTTATCCGTGTCCGCAAATCTGCTGAATTGACGGTGACACCAAAAGTAATACGGTCCTCCGGACGTAACGCCTGAGGTCCCATGTCCCAATCCGTCCGCTTGTTGAATCCGATTCTGATTGTCGGATGTATCATCATCACGGTCAGCTTCGCCGTGCGCGCTTCGTTCGGCGTATTCCAGATTCCGATAGCGGATGAGTTCGGCTGGCTGCGGACCGATTTCTCGATGGCGATTGCAGTTCAGAACCTGGCCTGGGGCATCGGGCAGCCGATCTTTGCTGCGATTGCCGAAAAGGTGGGCGATCGCCGAGCCATCATTCTTGGCGCTCTCACCTACGCGGCTGGCATGGTGCTGACGGCGTGGTCCGTTACGCCGTTCGAGCATCAGATATACGCTTGGCTGGTGGGTTTCGGCATCGCCGGAACCGGGTTTGGTGTGGTTCTGGCGGTTGTCGGTCGCGCGTCCACCGACGAAAACCGGTCCATGTCGCTGGCCATTGTTACCGCCGCGGGCAGCTTTGGGCAGGTTCTGGGGGCGCCAACCGCGGAATGGCTTCTGTCATTCCTGCCATGGCAGCACGTCTTTGTCGTATTCGCCGTGGCGATTCTCGCGCTTGTGCTGACCTTGCCCTTCATGCGCGCACCACAGCCCGCCTCGAAGTTTGAGCTGGAAGAAAGCATGAGCGAGATACTGGGCAAGGCGTTCCGCGACCCTTCCTACGCGCTGATATTCCTGGGATTTTTCAGCTGCGGATACCAACTGGGCTTCATCACCGCGCATTTCCCGGCATTCGTGACCGAGATGTGCGGGCCAATCCAGCCCGGAGGTGTACTGCATGCAATCGGGATCACCTCCACATCGGCCCTGGGTGCCGTGTCGATTTCATTGATCGGTTTGGCTAATATCGGCGGTACGCTACTGGCGGGCTGGACCGGCAACCACTTTCCGAAAAAATACCTTCTGGCCGCAGTCTATACGGGCCGGACGATTGCCGCGGCTTTGTTCATCGTGTTTCCGATCACACCGCTTACGGTCATCGTGTTCTCGCTGGTGATGGGATCGCTTTGGCTGGCCACCGTGCCGCTGACTTCGGGTCTCGTCGCGCATCTTTACGGTTTGCGCTATATGGGAACGCTCTATGGTTTTATCTTCCTGAGCCACCAGATCGGCAGCTTTCTGGGTGTCTGGCTTGGCGGGCGCATGTATGACCAGTATGGCGACTACAACATGGTTTGGTGGATCGGGGTCGCGATCGGTGCCTTCAGCGCGATAGTACACCTGCCGATCCGCGAGAACCGAACAGCGGTTCCTGCCTGAGGCACAACGATACGCCACAGGCCGGGAACCAATCGGGTAAAGGCGTTACCGAAGTTCGGCTTCGGTGTTGCCGCCATCCACCGTCACGACATGACCGGTGGTGCGTTCCATCAGCGCCAGCGCAACAAAGGCATGCGCGACATGCTTTGCCTCGACTTCGCGGCCCAGCAGGTTGCCTGACATATAGGTCTCCTCGGAAACGCCACGTGCGGCAGCGCGTTCCTGAATGAACCCATCCGTCAGCAGGCCAGACCGAATTCGATCTGCATTCACCCCGTTCACACGGATTCCGTATTCGGCCAATTCAAGTGTCAACTGGCGCAACAGGAACAGGGTGGCGGCTTTTGGCGTGCCATAGGCCCCCATGTTCCGGCCCGGGTTGATCGCCTGTTTCGAGATATTGAACAGGATCTGACCGCCGCGGCCCTGAGCTTGCATCACTCGGGCAGCCTGTGTCGCAAACGCCTTGTGCGCGAAGAAATTCAGCTCGAAAGCCGCTCGGAATTCCTCGTCGTCAAGATCCAGCAACGCGCCCGAAGTCGCGGCCCCGGCATTCGATACCATTACATCGAGCCCACCAAACCGGTGTATCGTCGCCGCAATCGCGGCATCTGCGGCGCCTTTCTCGGTGACGTCGCAGGCATATGTCGAATGCCATGTGCCAAGGGTCGATTTGGCATCTGCCAACGCCCGTTCATCCCGATCCACCAGAACGACATTTGCACCGGCTTCAGCAAAGGCCTTGGCGGTCGCCAGACCTATCGCCCCAGCACCGCCGGTCACCATCACGATCTTACCCTGAAGCGGAGGCGCTGAGCTTTTGCCCAGCTTCGCCTGTTCCAAGGACCAGTATTCACAATCAAAGCGATCTTTTTCATTGATGGGGAAAAAACCGCCCGCGTCTTCGCCCACCGTTCGCACCCGCAGGTTTTGTTCCGCAAGATCCGCCGCTGCCGAGGCAGCCTTCGCGTTCGGGCCCATTCCCAGGATCCCCACACCCTCGATCCAGGCATGCTTGGGGTCTTGGGGCAACAGTTTCTTGGGTTCGTCGGCCTGCGGCGCCTGCCGTTCAAAGTATTCCCGATAGTCTTTGGCAAACTCTTCGACCTTTGCCTTGATCCGTGACCGTCCCCCGGATAGGTCCGGCGCCCGCAAAACAAGCGGGCATCCTTTCGTTCGCAATACGTGATCCGGCGACGCCATGCCCCGCTGGGCCAGTGTATCAATGTCCGGACGATCAAAAAACCGCATCACTTCCGGCCCGTTGCGAAGGTCAAAAACCGGCATCGGGTCATCCCGTTGAGCCGCCACTTCGGCGATGACCCCGCGCAGGATCGGCAATACCTCAAGATTCTCAGCCGGATCGCGACGGCCAATTGTCGTCAGGTCCTTCATTCCGAAATAGGCAGCAACCTCGTTGGTATGCGCCACGATCCGGTCATAGCTTTCCTGCGCCGTCGCGCCGAACGTAAAATGCCCATGCTGAAGCAGCAGAAGCCCTTCGACATTCGGGTTTTCGTCAAACACCTCGGCCGCCTTTTTGGCCAGCCCGAAGCCAGGCATGATATAGGGCACAATGCCCAATCGGTCGCCAAAAATCTCGCGGCAGACATCCTTGGCATTTGGCAGATTGGCGAGCACCAGAAAGGGTGTCGCGTGCGTGTGATCCACATATTTATGCGGCAGAAATGCATGCAACAGTGTTTCCACAGAGGGGTTCGGTGAACCCGAGTCCAACAGATTGGCGCGCTGAACATTGACCATCTGCGCGTCTGACAGATGGTCCAATGCGCGCAGTTTCATCAAAGGATCAAGCCACACACCTGGCAGGCCCGGCGCCTCGATGCTGTCCAGATCCCACCCAGATCCCTTGACATGCAGAACGCGCTGCGGATCGCCGAACAGATCAGGGCGTTCCAGCTTGACCGACGTGTTGCCTCCTCCGTGCATCAGGAGGTCCGGGTTCTGACCGATCAGCCGCGAGGTATAGACACGTTCGCCCAGCTCCTGATCTGCGGGATCTGTTCCGGCCCGATCCCGCCATTTCCGTGCCTCGTCGGCCCTGTACCAGTTTTCAATCATCATTCATTCTCAGCAAGTTAAGCGGGTGCATGATCCGCGTGGGCGATTGCACAATTCAGGACTGTGCTAAACAAAGTGTTAACCAGCCCGTTCGGGAAACAACCGGGCAAGCCCGTCGGCAGAAGCCTCGCTGACTCCGCGCTCGGTGATAAGCCCCGTCACCAGCCGGTTTGGGGTGACATCAAAGGCAGGATTGCCACCTTCCGTGCCATCCGGCGCCACGCGTACATCCGAGATACTCCCCTGCTCATCAACCCCCATGACATGAGTGACTTCCCTGGCATCACGTTCCTCGATCGGGATTTCAGCCACACCGTCGCGAACGGTCCAGTCAATCGTGGGTGAGGGCAGGGCGACATAAAATGGCACACCGTTGTCCCGCGCAGCCAAAGCTTTCAGATAAGTCCCGATCTTGTTGCAAACATCACCTTGGGCCGTGGTTCGGTCCGTGCCCGTAATCACCAAATCAACCAGGCCGTGCTGCATCAAATGACCGCCGGCATTGTCCACGATGTAACGGTGGGGAATGCCATGTTCGCCCAATTCCCAGGATGTCAGCGCGCCCTGGTTGCGCGGTCTGGTTTCATCCACCCAGACGTGCAGGGGGATGCCCGCGTCATGCGCGTGATACATCGGGCTTGTGGCCGTGCCCCAATCCACAGTCGCCAGCCATCCCGCGTTGCAATGAGTCAACAACCGTACCGGCTCACCGGCGGGTTTTCGGGCGGCGATATCCTTGATCAGTTCCAACCCGTGGCGGCCGATTGCGGCGTTGATCTCGACATCTTCGTCTGCAATCTCCTGCGCCAGCGACCAGGCGCGCTCGGCACGATCACCCGGAGCAAGCGGCATCAGCGCTTCTCGGCATCTGTCCAATGCCCAGCGCAGGTTGATTGCCGTGGGTCGGGTTGCATGCAAAACGTCATACGCGGCGTCAAAGGAGGCTTCGGAGCTGTCCCGAGACATCTGCTCGGCAATTCCAAACGCAGCGGTCGCGCCAATCAAAGGTGCGCCCCTGACCCACATATCCCGTATCGCAGCTGCAAATTCATCAAGCGTTTTCAGGGTTACGACCCGAAAATCATGCGGCAACCACCTTTGGTCGATGATCCGGACCTCGCCTGCCGGTTTGTCCCACCAAATAGACCGATAATGGGTGCCTTGTACTTTCATAACGCAGTCTCCGTATTCGAAAAGCCTGATCGGAATTCAAGCACAGGGTGCGTTCTAATGAGGTACTTGTAAACGGGCGTTTCGGAATTCGGGTCAGTATTTGATCTGGCGAAAGGAATGATCATCCCTTTCTGGCGGCACGTATTTCCCGTTCCAGGGCGTCCAGAAACCGCGAGCGGTCGGCCTTGCCGAAGGGTCGCCCACCGCCGCCGGTTCCCAGCGGATTGGCTGCGCGCAGATCGGCCATCAAATCACGCATGGCCAGTTGCTGACCAATATTCGCCGCCGTGAAGGTTTCACCGTTCGGGCGCAGCACGCGTGCGCCCGCTTCGACGCATTTTGCAGCCAAAGGAATGTCGGACGTAATGACGACATCCCCCGCTCCACAACGTTCGGCAATCCATTTGTCGGCCTCATCGGCGCCTTCGGAAACGACAATGACCTGCACCAGCGGGTTGGCCGATGGTCGAAGCCCGCCATTGGACACCAGCGCCATCGGCACTTTGTGCCGGGTCGCGACCCGTTCGGCCTCGGCTTTTACAGGGCAGGCATCGCCATCGACATAAAGCGTCGTCACGCCTTCTTCGCCTCTTTCTTTGCCGGTTCCGCTGGTTTCTTTTTGACCTTGAATTCCTCGGGTATGGGCATGCGGTTGAACGCATCCAGGCCCGCGATTTTATATGCTTCGGCAAGTGTCGGGTAGTTGAACGTGTTCTGAACGAAGTAGTCCACCGTACCTTTCAGGTTCAGCACGGCCTGCGCGATGTGAATCAGTTCAGTCGCGCCTTCACCGACGATCTGGACACCCAGCACCCTGCGGGTCTTGAGCGAGAACAGCATTTTCAACATGCCGTGTTCCAGCCCCATGATATGCCCGCGTGACGTCTCGCGGAATCGCGCGACACCGACCTCGTAGGGGATGTTGCGCTCCTGCAATTCTTCTTCCGACATTCCGCAGGTTGATATTTCAGGCACTGAATAGATGCCGTACGGATACCACGGGCTTTCCGGCAGCGTGGGCGTTTCAAGCGCGTGACAGGCAGCCACGCGCCCCTGTTGCAAAGAGGTCGATGCCAGCGACGGATGTCCGATCACATCGCCCGTGGCATAGATATGTGGCACAGCCGTTTGATAGGTCTTGCGGTCGACCTTGATCCGGTTGCGATGGTCCGTCTCCAGCCCGACGGCATCCAGATTGAGTTTGGACGTCGCTCCCATGCGTCCGGCCGCGAACAGAAGCATTTCAGCACGAACGTGGCGACCGTTGTCGAGGGTCACTTCCACATGCTCGCTGGCGTCTTCAATCTTCTCGACAGCCGAGCCCAAACGCAGGTCGACACCGTTTTCCCGGATCTGATGCGTAAAGTCGTGGATCAACCGGCTGTCGATGAAATCCAGAAACGTGTCGCGGGGTTCAATCAGCGTGACGCGCACGTCCAGGGCTGAAAACATCGTGGCATATTCCACACCAATGACCCCGGCACCGATGACAACCAGCGAGCGCGGAATCTCTGCCATTTCCAGAAATTCGTCACCATCCACCACCGTCTTGCCGTTGAACGGAACATAATCCGGGCGATAGGTTTTCGTGCCTGTCGCAATCAGGAACTTCGCGGCCGTTACGCGCGTTGTTTCTCCGGCATCGGTTGCGACTTCTACTTCGTGCGGTCCGACAAACCTGGCCAGACCGTCCAGAGTTTCGACGTGGTTCCGGTTGAACTGATGCTCCAACACGTCGACCTCGTGGTCGAGGGTCATATGCAGTCGGGCTTTCAGATCCTCTGCCCGGATCTGATCCTTTACCCGGTAGGAACGCCCGTAAAAGCTGCGTTCGCGCCAGCCCGACAGGTTCAGCACCGTTTCGCGCAGGGTCTTGGACGGAATTGTACCGGTATGGACAGAGACGCCACCAAAACGGTCTTTGCGGTCGATGACCAGCACGCGCCGTTTCAGTTTGCCCGCCTGAATTGCCGCAGAACGCCCAGAAGGCCCTGAGCCTATGATGATCAGGTCATAATCGTAATTGCTCATTCCTCAGTCTCCGTACAGGGCCTCGGCATGGAAGATGACGTGATCTTCCATAAACGTGGACACAAAGAAGTACGAATGATCGTAACCCGGCTGGAAGCGATACGTCGCTTGCTGGCGGCGTTCGGCGATGGCTTGCGCCAATGCTTCGGGGCGCAGAAGATCCATGAACTGATCGTTTGCACCGGTGTCGATCAGGATCGGACCGTCGAAACCGGTTTTCTTCATCAACAAAGATGCATCGTGTTTTGCCCAAAGCGCTTCGTTGTCACCGAGATAGGCGCTCAGCTGTTTGCGGCCCCAATCCGCTCCGGTCGGGTTCGAGATCGGCGCAAAGGCTGACACCGAACGGAAGCGTCTCGGCAGGTTCATGGCAAGTGTCAGGGCACCGTGACCCCCCATGGAATGGCCCGTAATGGCCTGACGTTCGCTGTCGATGGCGAAGTTTTCGAACAGCAGGGCGGGCAGCTCTTCGGCAACATAGTTCCACATCCGGAAATGAGGCGCCCAAGGTTTCTGTGTCGCGTTCACATAGAATCCCGCGCCCTGACCCAGATCGTAATCCTCATGATCCGCGACACCTTCGCCACGCGGTGACGTATCCGGAAACACCACGGCAATTCCCTGTTCCGCGGCCCACGCCTGAGCCCCGGCTTTGGTCATTGCGTTTTCATGGGTGCAGGTCAATCCCGACAAATACCAAAGAACCGGGACCGGGCCGTCTTTGGCCTCGGCTGGAAGAAACAGGCCAAAAGTCATGTCACACTTGCACGACGAGGAGGCGTGGCGGTACACGCCCTGCACACCGCCGAAACAGGCATTTTCCGAAAGTGTTTCCATCAGGCACCGTCCTTATTTTCGAGTCGCAACATGGCTAACGATCCGCGGACCCGGCGTAAAGTCCATGCGCCTTCGGTGAGAGTATTTTTCGAAAAGGTGAAGGTCAGAAAGTGCCCGCCCAGGCGATCACCATCGGCACGGTGAGAATACTGACGATCGTGGATAGAAGGATTGCCGCCGACGCGCGATGCGGGGCAATGCCGTAATGCGCAGCCAGCATGTAAACATTGCCCGCAACAGGTAAAGCCGCGGCAGAGATGGCTACAGTTGCCGGAAAAGTTTCAATCGGTATCAGCCATAGCAGTGCGACCGCGACGCAGGCCGGATGGATCACCAATTTGCAGAAACTCAACCAAGCCGCGATCTGGACACGTTCAGCCGACTTGCCTGCCAATGATGCGCCAATGGCGAACAATGCTCCGGGAGTTGCGGCACCGCCGAGAATGGTCAGAAAATCGCCAAGAGGTTCAGGAACAGGTATTTTCAGCGAGGACCAGATGAGACCGGCCGAGATGGATACGATCATGGGATTCCGGACCAAACCCATTCCGATCAGCTTGAAGGTGGTCGGGGTCAATTTACCGTCACGGCCGCCATTGATCAGGATCACGATCAGGGATGAAAACACCACCAGATCGACGGTTAGGACCAGCATCACGGGCCCAATCGCAGCCTCAGAGAACAAAAGAGCAAGCATGGGCAGCCCCAGGAACCCGACATTGCCGATGGCCGCGCACTGAGCTTCGACCGCGGCGGTCGGGATGTCGAGCCCGCGCAGCCAGGCGATGGCCGATGCCAGAACGTATACGGTCACAGTGCCCAGCAGATATCCAAGGATGAGCCGGGCATTGAAAATCTCGGCAAAGGGAAGGGTGGCTGCAAAGCGAAACAGCATCGCTGAAAGCGCAAAGTAAAAGACGAACTTGGTCAGATAGGCCGTGGCTTCAGCCGTGAAGAACCGCGTGCGCCCCGCCCAAAAGCCCAGGCCGATGATCGCGAAAAACGGAAGGGTGCGCAGAAAGATTTCGACCATGGGCCAAGTCCTAGCACGGTTTGAACGCGCTGCAAGTACCCGACATCAAAGCAAATGCATCGTCAGCTTCGCTGAAATATTCGAGAATCGTTGTATCTAAACCGAACGGTTTATAAACTGGCGCAGTTATCGATCGAGGAGACGACATGACCCAGACTGCCACCATCCTGCGCACCGGCCGGAAATTCGATCAGGTTCTGCGCGGGGCTCGAGAGGTTTTCATGGCGGATGGGTTTGAAGGGGCAAGTGTGGATGACATCGCTCGCGCAGCCGGTGTGTCAAAAGCAACGCTCTACAGTTACTTCCCTGATAAGCGCCTTTTGTTCATGGAAGTCGCCCAAACAGAATGCTGCCTGATGGCCGAGCGGGTCCTCTCGATGATCGACGAAACCAAGCCGGCCCGCGAAGTGCTTCAGATCACGGCGACACAGCTGACCAGATTTCTTGTGTCAGATTTCGCGCAACAGGTTTTCAGGATCTGCGTTGCCGAACGCGACAGGTTCCCCGAACTGGGTCGCGCGTTCTATGAGGCGGGGCCACAAAATGGCCAGCGACAGATGGCCGAGTATCTGGAAAAAGCCGTGGCCAAGGGCGAATTGGCCATTGATGATGTACATATCGCTGCCGAGCAGTTTTCCGAACTGTGCAAAGTGCGGATCTGGACCCGGGCGGCTTTTGGCATTCAGAACACCTTCACCCAGGAAGAAATAGATCAGGTTGCTGCTCAGGCTGTCGACATGTTTCTTGCCCGTTACGGGGTCTGACCCACAAAAGTGATGGCCCGCGCCCGGAACAGGGGCGCAGACCACCGCTCACTCACCAAAACACTCGATACACAACAGTTTAAAGCTGTAAGTCTTGTAAAACCGTTTACTCGATGAAAGTTCCGGTCAGACTGTCGCTGACAGGCTGTGCCGGATAAGCAATCACCGCGCGTTCGCCTGTGTTGACGAACAGGTCTGCGGGCCTGCCGGGGTCCAACTTCAAATCCGCCGCTTCGTCGGATTGCTGATCGTTCAGTTTGACCCGGGCTTTTGAAAGATCCCGCAAGTATGTTCACTTTCCAATGCGTTAGCCGAGATATCAAAGATAACACCTGGGGCCTCGGGCACATCGGCCTGCGCGAAAGGGGACAAACTGACCCGCCCCGGAAACGTCCCTCGTTCTGACGTAGAGCTTGTTTGGCTTGGGAAGGCGCAAATGAATGCGAAAAAGCTGTTTCACGAAAGCCCGGATCATTGGGATGGACCCGTCACGCTTTCGTGCCGCTCCGATTGCTTGCTATCGCAGCCTTTGCATCGAAGGCCAAAGGGCTTTCCAGCCGAGGGCCGAGTGCCTGCGTCGTCGATTGTGGAAGCCGTTGAAACATTCGAAGATTGCGATCTCGGTGTCTCTACACGTTTTCCAGGATTGCTGCCACAACAGCTCAGCTTTGATCGTCTTGAAGAAGGTTTCGACCATTGCCCGGCAGGCTCATGTATAGCATTCTTTCCAGAGCCGGGCGGCGTTATCATAGCAGTTGCTGGTTCTGGCTGAGCGGACGATTGCGGTAAACGCGATACCTTCTTGGACTGACATCCATGATCTGGCACAGCCGCTCGACAGGGAGGATGTCGGAGGTCTTGGCGGTGAAAGCAAACCTCATTTGCTTTACTCCGCAAAGAACTTGGTGGCAATTTTTAGCTCCTCTCCATCTTAAGCATGCGGTTCTTTTTCCGCAGTTCCGCGACCTCGCGCTCGAGATCAGACTGGGCGGACGGCTTCTCAGGATTGCGCCGATCCTGCTGGATCAAACGGCTCAGCGTCGAGAAGCCAATACCAAAATCTGTTGCAACCTGCTTTCGCGGCAGGCCGCTGGTTAACCTTACCCGCACTGCCTCCGCGCAAAACCCCGGGACAGGACCGGATAGACTGGCTTTAGGATCGAAAAATCATCTTTCGGAAGGGTCAAAGGGGCTATGACGGCAGTAAGGAAGGTGTGTTCGAAACAGTAAGGTTTTTCACCACCATCAAAACCTGTTCAGCGCGTTGGCCTCAATACGTGGTGCGCATCTGGTATCCCTGATGGAAAGTCATGCGCACGAATGTAACGGGATCGCTGCGAAACCAGGTCGTGCGTTCCAGCTGAAACAACGGAGTGCCGGGCGGTACGGCTAGGAACTCCTGCAAATGCCCTGTTGCCGGGACCGCCGAGAAGGCAATTTCAGCGTTTGAAAACGGCACCTCGGACAGCAGCCATTCATTCGGCCCGGTGGTCAGGAAATCTTCGTCGAGAACCTGAGGCACGGTGCTGACGTTGATCCAGCGTTCCTCGAACTGAAACGGACGGTTGTCGGCGTGGTGCATGCATTGCAGATGGATGACCTGCGCACCTTCGGGAATGCTCAGCTTTGCCTGCAACCACGCGGGGCAGTCGATCAGTGTTCGGCTGACCAAGGCATAGCGGTATTCGGCATTCATTTCTTCGATGGTCTGCCGAACGACAGTGATTGGCAGCTTCGCCTGCTTTACCGGCGTGGTCACAACACGCGTGCCACCCTTGCGTTTGCGGGTGACAATGCCTTGTTCGGCAAGTTCCCGCAGCGCCCGATTGACCGTCGCCCGTGCAACGCCGAATTCGGCTGCCAGTTCCATCTCGGTGGGCAACAGACTGCCCTGCGGCCAGACTCGGGTTTGAATGCGGTTCACGACTTCGTCCCGAATGTCCTGGAAACCTAGATGTTTTTGATCGGTCACGTGGTGTTCATCCAATTACGTACAAACATATTGGTATTATGAGGCCATTTTTGTCAGCCCGTAAAGGCGGCAGCAAGCTCAAAGCCTCGGCATGAGATCAGCCATGGCCCGCCGATAGTCAGATACGATCCGATCCCGTGCAATATGACGGCCCCGGCGTACCTGATGGCGGCCAGCCGACCACAGATCGGTCACTACGTGATCCTTCGCGGCAAAGACCAACCCGTCGAGCAACTGTTCAGGACGCAGGGCGCAAAGCGCAGGGTCCTGACTGTCAATGGCAACAAGATCCGCCAGCATCCCTTCTGCGATCTGACCCGCCGCGCGCCCCAGGGCTTGCGCGCCACCCAAAGCCGCATTGCAATACAGTGTTTGTCCAACCGAAACGTCCCCTTCGACCAGAACATTCCGCGACAGGTCTCGCAGGCGTTGGGAATACTCCAGCGTACGCAGTTCCTCTGTCGTCGAAATCAAAATGTTTGAATCCGACCCAACTCCGAAACGACCACCGGCTTCAAGAAAGACGGCGCCATTGAAGGGGCCATCCCCCAAATTGGCCTCGGTGATCGGGCAAAGCCCCGCGACCGCGCCGGTTGCCGCCATATCGCGGGTTTCCTTTTCCGTCATATGTGTGGCGTGGATGAGGCACCAGCGTTGGTTTACCGGCGCATTGTTCAGCAGCCATTCCACCGGGCGGGCGCCCAGACCCTCGTGAACCTGCGCAACCTCCATCGGTTGTTCCGCTATGTGAATGTGGACAGGTCCCGTCTTTTTTGCGTCCAGAACCCCGGCAAGATCTTGCGGTGACGTCGCGCGCAAGGAATGCGGGGCAATGCCTATCTGACAGTCATCCGGCAGATCGCCCAGTGCCGCTTGTGCTTGCTCGACCAACGCCAGATAGCGGTCCACGTCATTGCCAAATCGTTGTTGACCCGCTTCCAACGGCTGCTCGCCGACCCCCGCATAGGAATAAAGTACGGGCAGATGCGTCAGCCCTATTCCCGTCTCGGCCGCAGCAGCCATGATCCGCTGAGACAGCTCTGCAAGATTGGCATAGGGTGTGCCGTCTGGCTGGTGATGCAGATAATGGAATTCACCAACCGAGGCGTAACCTGCTTCCTGCATCTCCATATAGACCAGTGCGGCGATCGCCTGCACCTGATCGGGCGTCAGGTGCGCGGTGAAACGATACATCAGTTCCCGCCATGTCCAGAAACTGTCGCGTCCTGCCATGCGGTATTCGGTCATCCCCGCCATCGCGCGCTGGAACGCGTGGCCGTGCAGATTGGCCAGCGCAGGCAGCAAAGTGTCGACGCATGTATCGCCATCTTGCGCCGTCGCGCCCTGTTGCAGCGACGCTATCAGACCTTCCTTGACTTCTACCCGCAGGTTCGAAGCCCAACCGGTGCTCAATAATGCGCGATTAGCAAAGACAGCCATTTTTCACCTCATTTTATGAATAGACATATAAATGATAGAAATGTACTAGAAAAGAAGGAAATGCACGGAGGTTGCGAGTCACATGCAGACGCAAACGCGGGTTTTGACGGATCTTGACGCTGCAACGATGACCGAAGGCGGCGCGCCATACGGTTTGGTTCCGAATGCAGCGATCGCGTTTCAGGACGGACAAATCGCATGGATCGGAGCTGTCGCTGACCTTCCTTCAAGATTCGCCGACCAGCCACGGACTCGACTCGGTGGACGCCTGGTTACGCCTGCGTTGATCGATTGCCACACTCATGTGGTTCACGGTGGCCATCGCGCCGCAGAATTCGAAATGCGCCTGAAAGGCGCGAGCTATGAAGAGGTTGCCCGCGCCGGGGGTGGAATCATCTCGACCGTAAAGGCCACGCGCGCGGCCGGCGTGGAGGAACTGGTCGCACAAGCATTGCCGCGAGTTGATGCGATGCTGGCCCAAGGAGTATCGGTCATCGAAGTGAAGTCCGGTTACGGGTTGGATGACAAGACTGAATTGAACATGTTGCGCGCGGCTCGGGCGTTGCCGGATCATCGTCCCGTCCGCGTTCTGACCAGCTTTCTGGGGGCGCATGCGGTGCCTCGGGACTATGAGGGCAGGGTGTCGGACTACATTCATCAGGTCTGCATTCCCACGCTTCGCGCCGCTCATGCCGAGGGATTGGTCGATGCGGTCGATGCCTTCTGCGAAGGCATCGCCTTTCAACCCGAAGAGTTGATCCCGCTTTTTGATGTCGCGACAGAGCTTGGCCTGCCGATCAAGATCCACGCCGAGCAATTGTCGAATTTGGGCGGTGCAAAACTGGCTGCCGGATACGGCGCGCTGTCGGCAGATCATATAGAATATCTTGACGAAGCAGGTGTTCAGGCCATGGCGCGGGCCGGAACCGTAGGCGTCATTTTGCCGGGTGCGTTCTACACACTGCGCGAAACACAGGCGCCACCGATTGACCTGTTGCGCCAGCACGGTGTGCCCATGGCGCTTGCCACGGATTGCAACCCCGGTTCAGCGCCGATGACCTCGTTGCTGCTTGCGATGAACATGGGCTGCACCCTGTTTCGCATGACGCCAGAGGAGGCCCTTAAGGGCGTAACGACCCACGCAGCCCGCGCTCTCGGGTTGGCTGACCGCGGTCAGATCTCAGTCGGGCATCGCGCCGATCTGGCGGTTTGGAATGTCGAACACCCTGCGGAACTGGCCTATCGCATCGGCTTCAACCCTCTTCATACTCGCATATTCGGAGGTGTATTTTGACGACGCTCACCCTTACCCCGGGCACCGTTACCCTGTCGCAGCTGGAACAGGTCTTTCGCGAAGAGCGCGCTGTTCAACTGGATCCCGCTTGCCGCCCGGCCGTCGAAGAAGCGCACAAGCGCATCGCCGATGCGGCGGCGGGAGAGGCCGCCGTATATGGCGTGAACACAGGGTTCGGGAAACTGGCCAGCGTCAAAATCGCGGCCGAGGACACAGCAACCTTGCAGCGCAACCTGATCCTCAGCCATTGCTGCGGTGTGGGCCCTGCGATCCCGCGCAACCACGCAAGGTTGATGATGGTTCTGAAATTGCTGAGCCTTGGTCGCGGGGCCTCGGGGGTTCGGCCAGAGGTGATCACCCTGCTGGAAGGGATGTTGTCCAAGGGTGTGACCCCGGTGATCCCGGCGCAGGGTTCGGTCGGGGCTTCGGGCGATCTTGCGCCCTTGTCCCACATGGCTGCCGTCATGATGGGCGCTGGTGAGGCCGAATTCGGTGGCGATGTGATGCCCGGTGCCGTTGCGCTGTCCAAAGCGGGTCTGCAACCCATCGAATTGGGCCCCAAAGAAGGGCTGGCGTTGATCAATGGCACCCAGTTTTCGACGGCCTTTGCACTGGCCGGCCTGTTTGGCGCATGGCAGGCGGCGCAAAGCGCGCTGGTTACCTCGGCGCTGACGACGGATGCGATCATGGGATCGACCGCCCCGTTGCAACCGGAAATCCACACGCTGCGCGGGCATCGCGGGCAGATCGAGGCCGGCGTGACCATGCGAGCGCTACTGGCCGGGTCGGTCATTCGTGAAAGCCATCGGGATGGCGATACCCGCGTTCAGGATCCGTATTGCATCCGCTGTCAGCCTCAGGTGGTGGGCGCCGCGATGGATGTGCTGAGGCAGGCCGCGACAACGCTGGAAATCGAGGCCAACGCGGCGACGGACAATCCTCTGGTTCTATCGGAAACCGGCCTGATCGTTTCGGGCGGGAATTTTCATGCCGAACCGGTTGGGTTTGCTGCAGACATGATTGCGCTTGCCGTGGCCGAGATCGGGGCAATTGCGCAACGCCGCATTGCGTTGATCGTCGACCCTGCGCTCAGCTTTGATCTGCCGCCGTTTCTGACGCCCAATCCGGGCCTGAATTCGGGCTATATGATCGCTGAGGTGACGACCGCCGCACTGATGAGCGAAAACAAGCATCTGGCCAATCCGTGCGTGACGGACTCGACGCCCACATCGGCCAATCAGGAAGATCACGTTTCGATGGCGGCTCATGGCGCGCGGCGGTTGGGGCAGATGGTTGCCAATCTGGAACGTATTCTGGGGGTCGAGCTGCTCTGTGCCACACAAGGTGTCGAATTCCGTGCGCCGCTGCCCACGAGCGAAACGTTGCAGGCCGTGATGGCACGGCTGCGTGCCGAGGTGCCAGCCTTGGGAGATGATCGCTATATGGCGACCGAGATCGAAGCAGCCTCGGCCCTGATTGCCAGTGGCGAGATTGCCCGTGGCACGGGCATCGCCATGCCGGAACTTGGCGCATGAGCGGCCCGGTCGAAATTACACGTGGTGAAAGCCCCATTGTGCTGGGTCTGCCGCATACCGGCACTTATGTGCCCGCCACGATCGAGGCCAAGTTGAATGCGCGGGGCAGGGCATTGACGGATACGGATTGGCATATTCACACCTTGTATGAAGGACTTCTGCCCGGTGCGACCACGGTTCGGGCGACCTTCCACCGATATGTGATTGACGCCAACCGGGACCCGTCGGGCGTGTCGCTTTATCCCGGTCAGAACACGACAACCCTTGTGCCGCTGACGGATTTCGACGGCCAGGGCATCTGGGACATCCCGCCTTCCGGAAAGGATATCCTCGAACGACGGGAAGCTTTCCATGCGCCGTATCATGCCGCCCTGAAGGCCGAGCTGGAACGCGTGAAGGCGGCCCATGGGTTTGCGGTGCTGTATGATTGCCACTCGATCCGCAGCCATATTCCTTTTCTGTTCGAAGGTACTTTGCCCGATTTGAACATCGGCACGAACAATGGGGCGACCTGTGCACCGGAAATCGAAGCCATAACACATGAATTCGCGGCGTCCTCGCCCTATACGGCTGTTCTGAATGGGCGGTTCAAGGGCGGATGGACAACGCGCCACTATGGGCGCCCCTCGGAAGGGGTGCACGCGATCCAGATGGAGCTGGCTCAGTCGGCTTACCTGAGCGCCGAAGCGCCGCCCTGGACTTTTGATACCGACAAAGCCGACCGCCTGCGCCGTTGGCTCAAAGATATCCTTGACGCTATCCACGACACTGCATTGGAGCTTGCCCGATGACCGACCCTCGTAAAAACACTCGTGACATCTATCCCCCGACAGGGCCCGAACTGAACGCCAAAAGCTGGATGACCGAAGCGCCGATGCGGATGCTGATGAACAATCTGCACCCTGATGTGGCCGAGAACCCGCATGAGCTGGTTGTCTACGGTGGCATCGGCCGTGCCGCACGGACGTGGAAAGATTTTGATACCATCGTTGCCAGCCTCAAGGATCTGGAGGAAGATGAAACGCTGGTGGTGCAATCCGGCAAACCGGTCGCCATCGTTCGGACACATGCCGATGCACCTCGGGTGCTGATCGCGAACTCAAACCTCGTGCCGCATTGGGCCAACTGGGATCACTTCAACGAGCTCGATAAGAAGGGCTTGATGATGTACGGCCAGATGACGGCCGGTTCGTGGATCTATATCGGGACGCAAGGCATCGTTCAGGGCACCTACGAAACCTTCGCCGAGGCGGGACGCCAACACTATGACGGGGACCTGACCGGCAAGTGGATTCTGACTGGCGGTCTGGGCGGCATGGGTGGCGCGCAACCTCTGGCAGCGGTCTTTGCAGGGGCGTGTTGCCTGGCTGTCGAGTGTAATCCTGACAGCATCGATTTCCGCCTGCGCACCAAGTACCTCGACGAAAAAGCCGAGACGCTGGACGAAGCGCTCGAAATGATCGACCGCTGGACCCGGGCGGGCGAGGCGAAATCGGTCGGTTTGCTGGGCAATGCCGCCGAGGTTTTCCCCGAAATCTACCGGCGGATGCAGGCGGGCGGCATGCGCCCCGATATCGTGACCGATCAGACCAGCGCCCATGATCCGGTCAACGGCTACCTGCCGCTGGGCTGGAGCATGGCGCAGTGGAAAGACAAGAGGGAAAGCGACCCCAAGGCCGTGGAAAAGGCAGCCCGAGCGTCGATGAAACAACACGTGGCCGCCATGGTCGATTTCTGGAACGCGGGTGTGCCGACCTTAGACTATGGCAACAACATCCGGCAGGTGGCGCAGGACGAAGGCTTGGAAAACGCCTTTGCCTTCCCCGGTTTCGTGCCCGCCTATATCCGCCCGTTGTTCTGCCGTGGCATCGGCCCGTTCCGCTGGTGCGCGCTGTCGGGTGATCCCGAGGATATCTACAAAACCGACGCCAAGATGAAGGAACTTTTCCCCGACAACACGCATCTGCACAACTGGCTCGACATGGCACAGGAGCGCATCGCGTTTCAGGGCCTTCCCGCGCGGATCTGCTGGATCGGACTGGGCGACCGCCACAAGGCCGGGCTGGCATTCAACGAGATGGTTAGGAATGGAGAATTGAAGGCACCGGTCGTCATCGGTCGTGACCACCTCGACAGCGGTTCGGTCGCGTCGCCGAACCGCGAAACCGAAGCCATGAAGGACGGCTCGGATGCCGTGTCGGATTGGCCGCTGCTGAACGCGCTGGTCAATACCGCTTCGGGCGCGACATGGGTCTCGCTGCACCACGGAGGCGGCGTTGGCATGGGTTTCAGCCAACATGCGGGTGTCGTGATTTGTGCCGACGGAACAGATGCAGCGGCCAGACGTCTCGAACGGGTTCTGTGGAATGATCCGGCTTCGGGCGTCTGGCGTCACGCAGATGCGGGTTACGAGGATGCCAAGGCCTGCGCACGTGAACACGGGCTGCGTCTGCCGGGGATTCTGGGCTGATTTGCCATTCATCTTTGAATTTGTCTGCATGGCTTAGCGCTAACGTCTCATTTTCCGGTTTCGAACCGGGGATGTTTCCGCTAGGGCTAAGCCGTTAAGCAGCCCGCCAGGCTAACGACAACTGACAAAGGTGGCTCGCCCGTTGCTCGATATTGCACAAGTCCGCACTGTTCTTTCGGACGTCTATGACCTTGCCCCATCGGCCACATTGGCCAATGAGATGAAAGACACGTTTGCCCGTATGGATCGTGTGATCAGCCCGCCGGATTGGGCGATCTATGCGCCTTATGTGCGGGCGATCAACGCGCTCAAGAAAGAGCGTAACGCCGTGATCCTTGGGCACAATTACATGACGCCCGAAATCTATCATGGTGTGTCCGATTTCGTGGGTGACAGCCTGCAACTGGCGATCAAGGCCAGCGAAGTGGAAGAGGATGTGATCGTTCAGGCCGGGGTTCATTTCATGGCCGAGACATCGAAAATTCTGAGCCCCGAAAAAACGGTTCTGATGCCCGACATGGATGCGGGTTGTTCTTTGGCAGAATCGATTACTGCTGAAGGAATCGACGAAATGCGGGCCAAATACCCCGGCGCGCCGGTTGTGTCTTACGTGAACACCACTGCCGAGGTCAAAGCGGCCTCGGACATCTGCTGCACCTCGTCGAACGCCTTGCAGATCGTGAATGCGATGGAGAGCGACACGGTCATCATGACGCCGGATCAGTATCTGGCTCAAAACGTGGCCAATGAAAGCCACAAGAACGTGGTGTTCTGGCCCGGTTCCTGCATCGTGCATGAACAATACACCGCACAGGACCTGCGCGACTTCCGCGAATGGAACCCCGGTACGCGCCTGATTGCGCACCCGGAATGTCCGCCGGATGTGGTGGCCGAGGCGGATTATTCTGGTTCAACAAGCGGTATCATCAAATATGTGCATGATGAGAAACCCGAAAAGGCGATGCTGATCACCGAATGTTCCATGGCGTCGAACATCGCCGATGAACTGCCCGAGGTCGATTTCGTAGGGCCGTGCAACATGTGCCCGTACATGAAAAAGATCACGCTTGAGAAGATCCTCTATGCCCTGCACACGATGGAAGGCCAGGTCGAGGTCGCCGAAGACGTGGCAGAGAAGGCTCGCAAATCCGTTCAGGCGATGATTGATCTGTCCCGCAAGCTCGGCATCTGATCGGCAATGACCGACATCACCACGGATCGCGTCATTATTGTCGGGGCCGGGATTGGCGCGCTTTATGCTGCGCTGAAACTGGCACCGCGACCGGTGGTGATCATCTCTCCTGACCCGCTGGGCGAAGGCGCAAGTTCGGCATGGGCGCAGGGGGGCGTGGCGGCGGCGATGGACCTGGCCGACAGCCCGGAAAGCCACGCCGTTGACACCGTCAATGCCGGGGCTGGAACCGTCGAGCCTGACGTTGCGGATTTGGTGACGCGAGAGGCACGGGACTATATTCTGGACCTGACCACTTTGGGCACACCGTTTGATCGCACCGAGGGTGGCGGATATGTCCTGTCCCGAGAAGCCGCGCACAGTTTTGCGCGCGTGGTGCGGGTAAAGGGGGATCAGGCCGGCAGTGAAATCATGGCCGCCCTGATCGAACGAGTGCGCGAAACCCCTTCGGTGCAGGTGTTGGAAGGGGTTCTTGCCATTGCGTTGGAAGTGACGGAAGGGCGCGTGGTGGGCGTTGTTTTGCAGGACGCCACGGAAAGCGGATCCGCGCCTGTGACGCTTCGTGCACCTGCCGTATTGTTGGCGGGTGGCGGTTCTGGCGGGCTTTATGCCCTGACGACCAATCCGGCCCGCATCCGCGGGCAGGTCATCGGAATGGCCGCACGGGCGGGGGCACTGATCGCCGACGCCGAATTTGTGCAGTTCCACCCCACCGCCATGGACGTAGGTGAAGACCCGGCCCCATTGGCGACCGAGGCCCTGCGCGGAGAAGGGGCAATTCTGATAAACAAGCGTGGCGAGCGGTTCATGCAGGCCGTTCATCCTGATGCCGAGCTTGCCCCGCGCGACGTTGTGGCCCGCGCGATATTTGCCGAGGTGCAGGCCGGCAACCGCCCGATGCTGGATACCCGCAAGGCTTTGGGCGCGCAAATCAACGAACTTTTCCCGGCGGTTGCCGCATATTGCGCGCGCAACGGAATCGATCCGGTCCGGGATGCGATCCCGGTCGCTCCGGCAGCGCATTACCACATGGGCGGGATTGCCACAGGCACTGATGGCCGCGCGACGCTGGATCGGTTGTGGGTGTGCGGCGAGGCGTCCTCGACCGGCCTTCACGGCGCCAACCGGCTGGCCTCGAACGGTTTGCTCGAAGCGTTGGTGTTTGCACGCATCTGTGCCGAGGACATTGCGCGTTCGATGCCGGACATATCCGCGTTGGAACCTGTGGTCCTTCGATTTGACCAAGCTGACATCCCTGATACGTCCGATGCAGTCAGTGTATTGCGCAGGACCATGTCGCGCGATGTTGGAGTGGTTCGGGACCGCGCCGGGTTATGCCGGGCATTGCACAGGATTGCCACGCTCGAAGAGCAGCATGGCACATGCCCGTCCTTCAGAAACATGTGTGCCACAGCAACCCTGATCGCCGCGGCGGCATTGCAGCGCGAAGAAAGCCGCGGCGCGCATGAGCGATCCGACTTTCCGGAAACTGCCGACGGCCCCGGCAAGCGATCCCGGATGTATCTTAGCGACGCGCTGCACATTCGCGCCGAAGCCTGCAAGGAAATACCATGAGTTTTGCGACCCTGCCCGATCTGATCCTCGAACCCGTCATCCGCGCGGCGCTGATGGAGGATCTGGGAGCTTACGGTGATGTGACCACCCGCGCCGTGATCGCGCCGAGCACGATATATACAGCCCGGCTGAATGCGCGCGAGGACGCCGTTGTTTCGGGCATGCAGGTGGCGACGATAGCGTTCCGGCTGGTCGACCCGACGCTTGAAGTTGAGGTGCTTGTCAAGGATGGCCAGTCCTGTCGGCGCGGCGACACGCTGATGACCATCAAAGGGTCCGCGGCCTCGATCCTGTCGGGTGAGCGGGTCGCGCTGAATTTTGCCGGTCGCCTGACCGGTATTGCCACAAAAACTGCCACCTTTGTCCAGCAGACAAAGGGCACGAATGCCCGCATGACCTGTACCCGCAAAACCACGCCCGGACTACGCATCGTGGAAAAACAGGCCGTGCTGCATGGTGGCGGTTTCAATCATCGCTATTCGTTGTCCGACGCGATCCTGATCAAGGACAACCACATTGCCGCCGCCGGGGGTGTGCGTCAGGTTCTTGAGGCCGCCAAAGCGCAAGCCAGCCACATGATGGCCGTCGAGATCGAAGTCGATCGACTGGACCAGCTGGCCGAAGTCCTCAGGATTGGCGGCGCGTCCGTCGTATTGCTGGATAATATGGACAACGAGATGCTGCGCGAAGCGGTTGCCATGGTGGACGGGCGGATGAAGACCGAAGCCAGCGGTAATGTGACGTTGGACCGCGTCGCATCGATTGCGGCGACCGGGGTCGACTACATCTCGTCCGGGGCGCTGACGCATTCCGCCCGAACCGTTGATCTGGGCCTTGATTTCTGAAAAGCGCGGCATTTCCGCTTGATTTGGGATCGTTTGCGCCAACACGGTTGCGCCTTCAGATTTTATCGATAATAAATCCACGGCAACGCAAGCTGCAGGAAGTTTTATAGATAAAATGATCATCCCTCATTCCGGCTGGACCCGAAAGTCTGCGCAAGCTGTTCATGACCTCCCGTTGATGGACCTTCTGTTCCGGGCACAGACTGTGCACCGCGAGAACTTTGATCCGAACAAGATCCAGACCTCTAAACTGCTGTCGATCAAAACCGGCGGGTGCGCCGAGGATTGCGCCTATTGCTCGCAATCGGCCCGCAACGGATCCACCCTGCCTGCATCGAAACTGATCGAGGTTCAGCGTGTCCTGGCCGAGGCCAAAAAGGCCCGTGACGGTGGCGCGACCCGGTTCTGCATGGGGGCCGCCTGGCGCGAGCCAAAGCCGCGCGATATGCCTGCGCTGGTCGCCATGGTGGAAGGCGTCAAGGCGATGGGCATGGAAACCTGCATGACGCTGGGAATGCTGGATGACACCCAGGTGGTTCAGCTGCGCGATGCCGGGTTGGATTATTACAACCACAATATCGACACGTCCGAACGCTACTATTCCGAAGTGATCACCACCCGTACTTTCTCGGACCGGATCGACACGATGAACCGGGTGCAGGAAGCCGGAATCAAGGTCTGCTCGGGTGGTATTCTGGGGATGGGTGAACATACCGGTGACCGTATCGACATGTTGCTGACTTTGGCCAACATGACCCCGCCGCCGGATTCGGTGCCGATCAACATGTTGATGCCACAAGCGGATACCCCGCTGGCTGATGCCGAACCGGTCGATCCGATCGACTTTGTGCGGATCATCGCGACCGCTCGCATTCTGATGCCCAAAGCCTATGTTCGGTTGTCCGCCGGTCGCAGTGACATGAGCGACGAGATGCAGGCGATGTGCTTCTTCGCCGGGGCAAATTCCATCTTTGTCGGTGAAACTCTTTTGACGGCGGAAAACCCCGAAGAAGACACCGACTCGATCCTGTTTGCGAAACTTGGCCTTCAGGCCGAAACGGCTGCAGAACACAACCGCACGGAAGCCGCCGAATGAAAGCAGTCGAACGACTGGAATCCATGCTCGATGCACTGGAAGCCCGGCACCGCCGTCGGGCTCTGATCCCGGCGCGGGGGCTGGATTTTGCGTCCAACGACTATTTGGGGTTGGCCGGGTCAAGCCTGTTGCAAGAGGCGGCACAGGCAGCGCTGGCGCGCGGCGTGCCCGTAGGCTCGGGCGGCTCGCGTCTGCTGCGGGGAAATCACCCGGAGCATGAGGCGCTGGAACATGAAGCAGCTGCGTTCTTTGGGGCCGAGGCCGCATTGTTCATGGGTGGAGGGTTTCAGGCAAATCAGGCAATCTTTTCCACGCTGCCAGCGGCCGGGGATCTGGTTTTGTATGATGAACTGGTTCACGCCAGCGCCCACGAGGGGATGCGTACCAGCCGAGCGGATCTGCGTGCCTTTCGTCACAACGACGCCGCGGATGCGCGCAACGTTTTGACCGAATGGCGATCCGCTGGTGGGCCGGGTCAGGTGTGGATTGCTGTTGAAAGCGTCTATTCCATGGAAGGCGATCTTGCCCCGCTAAAGGACCTGTCATGTCTGGCGCGTGAAGCCGAAGCCGTTCTGATCGTGGATGAGGCGCACGCCACGGGCGTTTTCGGGGCAAATGGCAAAGGTCTGGCGCATGATCTGAACGTTGACCTTTTGACCCTGCATACCTGCGGCAAGGGACTTGGAGTTTCCGGCGGGCTGATCTGTGGCCCGCGTGCGATGATCGATACCCTGATCAACCGCGCACGACCCTTTATCTTTGCAACGGCGCCGTCGCCTTTGAATGCTGCGCTGGTACGGGCTGTCCTGCGTGAACTGGCCGGGACTGACGATTTGGTCACTGCTGCATGCAAACGTCTGCGTCATGCACATGATGCGGCCCGTGAAACAGGGTTGCCTGACACGGCCTTGAACAGCCAGATCATTCCCGTCGTTCTTGGGGATGAGGCCCGCACGATGGCGATGGCACAGGCTTTGCAACATCAGGGGTTCGACATTCGCGGCATTCGCCCGCCTACCGTTCCAAAAGGCACATCCCGTCTGCGTGTCTCGATCACCGGGAATGTCAGTCCAGAGGACATTTCGGCCCTGTTCGCAACCATCTCCAGCCATCAGTCGGAGGCCGCATGAGCGCTCTGGTCATTGTCGGAACCGACACCGGCGTCGGAAAAACAGTTTTTTCGGCTGGCCTGACGGCGGCCCTGAACGCAAGTTACTGGAAGCCGGTTCAATCGGGCCTCGAGGATGCAACGGACACGGAAACCGTCTGCACCTTGTCCGGCGTGGACGTGTTGCCCGAGGCGTATCGCCTGAACATGCCTGCCTCACCCCATCTTTCTGCGGAAGATATGGACATTGAGATCGATCTGTCCCGGCTTGCGCTGCCGCACGTGGACGGGCCGCTGGTTGTGGAAGGGGCAGGGGGGCTGATGGTGCCTCTGAACCGCAAATCCTACTATCTGGATCTGATCGCCCAATGGCAGGCCCCGGTCGTTCTGGTCGCACGAACGGCGCTGGGAACGATCAACCACACCACGTTGTCCCTTATGGCGCTTCGAAGCGCTGGGTGCGAGGTGGTCGGCGTTGCCTTTGTCGGAGATCCGGAGCCTGACGTGGAGCAAACCATCGTCGAAATGAGCAAGGTTCGACATCTCGGACGCTTGCCATATCTTGGAGACCTGACGCAGCAAAGCTTGTCAGATGCGTTTTCATCCATAGACGTGGCGACCATACGGAGGTTTCTGTGACCCCGCTGGAGTTTGACGCCCACCACCTTTGGCATCCCTATACCAACGTGGCCGATCCCGGTGCGATGCATCTCATCGACCGGGCCGAGGGCGTGTATCTCTATCGGGAGGACGGCGCAAAGATGATAGACGCCATGTCGTCATGGTGGTGCGCCATCCACGGCCACAAGCATCCCGAAATCACATCCGCCATGAAGTCCCAGCTGGAAAAGATGCCTCATGTGATGTTCGGGGGGCTGACACACCGTCCGGCCATAGACCTGGGGCGCAGGATGGTCGACATGTTGCCCGAGGGGCTGGACCGCATTTTCTATTGCGACAGTGGGTCTGTCTCGGTCGAAGTGTCGATGAAGATGGCGGTGCAGTACCAAATGGCCCATGGTCGCAGCCGTAAATTCGAGTTTGCTACAATTCGGGGCGGCTATCACGGTGACACGTGGAAAGCGATGAGCGTCTGTGACCCGGTCACGGGTATGCACGGGCTGTTCCGAGGCGCTTTGTCGATCCAGCACTTCCTGCCGCGTCCCCAGGTTCGGTTGGAGGATGACTGGCCCGAAGACCCGGCGCTGAACGGGTTGGGGGCGCTGGAACGACTGTTGGCCGACAAGGGTGATCACCTCGCGGCCCTGATCCTTGAACCCGTGGTTCAAGGCGCCGGGGGCATGTATTTCTATCATCCCCAATGGCTGCGCGCGGCGCGCGCCATGTGCGATGCCCATGACGTGCTGATCATTTTCGATGAGATCGCAACCGGGTTTGGCCGAACCGGCAAGCTGTTTGCCACCGATCATGCGGGCATCACCCCGGATATAATGTGTCTGGGCAAGGCATTGACCGGGGGGCATATCTCGTTTGCTGCTACCGTAACCAGCAAGCAGGTGGCGTATGGCATTGGCAACAGTGAGGCCGGAGTGTTCATGCACGGCCCGACCTATATGGCCAACCCTCTGGCCTGTGCCGCAGGATCGGCCAGCCTTGGTCTTCTTGCCGGGGGGAGCTGGCAACGCCAGGTCGCAGATATCGAAGACCAGATGCGGACCGAGCTGGAACCAGCACGCGGTTTGCCGGGCGTAGCAGACGTCAGGGTTCTCGGCGCCATTGGCGTTATCGAGATGAAGGAAACGGTTGATCCTTCTGTCGCTCACCGGCTGGCCCCTGAAACCGGAGTGTGGCTGCGCCCCTTTGCGCGCAACATCTATTGTATGCCGCCTTACATTGTTTCGCCTGATGAACTCAGCCGGATCACCAGCGCGATGGTCGCTTTGGCCGGGGGGCAGCAATGAAACACCGGTGGCTGGCGCAATCGGATGACAGCAGGCTGACACTGGTCTTCGGGGGTTGGGCGCTGGGTGCTGCTCCGTTCCGCGGGCTGACCGGAGGCGGATCTGTTCTGCTGGTGGATGACTATACCGGGCTCGATGATCCCCTGCCCGATCTGGCCGGGTTTGACCACGTCGACATGCTTGCGTTTTCCTTCGGTGTCGCGTCCGCGGCCCATTGGCTGGCCAGCACTCATTTTCGCCCTGACCGGCTGGTTGCCGTCAGCGGTACGTTGCATCCTGCCTGCGCGGACCGGGGCATCGCGCCTGATATTGTCCGGGCCACGGCGGATCAGCTGTCATCGGCAAGCTTCATCAAGTTTTGCCGACGCGCCGGACTGTCTGCTGACATACCTGAACTGGACATCGAGCGGGCAAGAAAGGAGCTTCACGCGGTCATCGAACGCGGCTCGGCCCCTGATCCCGGTTTTGATCGGGTTTGGATATCAGAGCGGGACCGGATTATTCCGACCAATGCTCAAAAGACGGCCTGGGCTGCAACCCCGGATGTGGTCAAAGGCGTCGCCGCTCCGCATGTACCTTTCCAACCGGGCCAAAGCTGGGCGGAGTGGCTGTCATGACGGCGCAATTGGCGGACAAGGTGCAGCGAAGCTTCAGCCGAAGCTTCCAGACTTACAACGACACAGCCAGCCAGCAGGCGTGGGTTGCCCGCAAGCTGGTTTCCGAGATGCGCCGGGTTGGCGCGCCGAACCGGTTTGATGTGGCGTTCGAGCTGGGATGCGGCACTGGCCATCTGACCCGGTTGCTGCGGCAGAACTTTGACCTTCCCGATCTTTACCTGAACGATATCGCGCCGCAGGCTCGGGCGACGGCAGATGCGGAAAACGCGGCTTTCATTGCCGGAGACGTCCGCCTGGTCGAATGGCCCGCAAAGCTGGATTTGGTCGCGTCGGCCTCGATGATCCAGTGGATGGAGAATCCGGCCGGTTTGCTGCAACAGGTTGCCGAAGCGCTTGAGCCCGGAGGGTGGCTGGCCATTTCCGGGTTTGGCCCATTGCAATATCAAGAGCTTGCGCACATCGGATCGACAGCCCGTGCACCGGGCCTATGCCTGCCTGACACCCTTGCAACCGCCATAGATGGGCCGTTCAAGATTCTGACGGTTGGCCAAAGCGTTCGGCCATCCTACTTTGACACGCCCAGAGAAGTGCTGAAACATTTGCGCAGTACAGGGGTTAATGGCCGGGCTCGGGGTGCATGGACCCGGTCCACCTTGGCCCGGTTCGAAGCTGACTACGTGCAGAAGTTCGGAACTGACGGCAGGGTTCCTCTGACTTACCACCCGGTGTGGGTCATCGCCGAAAAGCGTTAGGCGCTTATTCGGCGACGACAAGGTCGATTTCATTCGCCGACAGCATCTGGCAGATATCCTCGGGCGGGTTCACATCGGTAAAGAACAGATTGATCTTGTCGGCAGGTTCCAATGTGACCGGCGCGCGTTTTCCCAGTTTTTCGCCATCGGCCACGACAATGCGAACCTGTGCGTTTTGAATGGCGACGCGGGCCAGGTTTGCTTCTTGCAAGTCGTGCAGCATAAAGCCCGGGTCCGCATTGACCGCCCCGACCGAAAGTACGGCGAAACGGACGTTCAAACGTTTGATCAGGTCCTGAGCTTCGACGCCAAATGCGCCCCCATCGTGCGACCGCAGCTCGCCACCTGCCATAAAGACCCGGTTGTTGTTTCTTGAAGCCAATGCCTGCGCCACAAAAACCGAGTTCGTCACCACAAAGAGATCCCTGTGGTTGCCAAGCGCCTGCGCCACATAAGCGGTAGTTGAACCGATATCGAGGAAAACGGAGTCCCCGTCACTGATGACCTCGGCAACCGCCTTCGCCAGCTTCTCTTTCGCGTCAACCTTCTTGTCCAGACGGCTTTGCAGCGACGGTTCCAGAATGTCTTCGAGAAGATGAACCCCGCCATGGACCTTGCGCACGATGCCGCGTTCTTCCAGATTGCGGACGTTTCGCCGAATGGTTTCAAGGCTGACCCCAAGTTCATTCGCCAGAATGCTTACCCGGCACGACCCGCCCGCGCGAAAAAGGGCGCGCAGGATTTCTTCTTCTCGTTGGTTTGTGGTCGGCAGGTTCATGTTTCGCGCTCTGATGGCATCGTCATAAGGGACGTTAAGCCATACCACAATACCCACATAAAGCAACGTAAGACAAAAGGTTGGCCGTAGAAACCTGCTTAGATCAGGAAAAAATGTGGCTTTACGTGGTTTTTATTGACACAAAACCCCACGATGTGGTCGTCTGTACTCAATACCACCGATTCATCGAAAAAAATCACGACAGGGAGAAGGTGTTATGAATTGTAAAATGGGAATTTCCGCGCTGGCCCTCATGGCCGCCGGAGCCGCAACAACTGCCTGGGCCGTTGAGTCCTCGGACCCGATCAAACTGACGCTGCATGACTGGTCGGGGCAGTTGATCAATACCAAGATCATGGGTTCGATCCTGGAAGAGGCCGGATACAACGTTGAATATGTTCAGGCGGATTACATTGCTCAGTTCGCCGGTCTGAAAACGGGTGACCTGCATCTGGCGATGGAAATCTGGGAAACCACCGGGCGCGAGGCGCTGGACGAAGCAACCGGAACCGGCAAGGTCGTCAATGTCGGCGAAACCGGCCTGATGGCGATCGAAGAATGGTGGTACCCCAGTTACATGAAGGAACGGTGCCCGGGATTGCCGAACTGGGAAGCGTTGAAAGACTGCGCCGATGAATTCGCGACGGCGGAAACTGCTCCGAACGGGCGTTATGTCGGCGGCCCGGTGACCTGGGGCGGCTTCGATGACGAGCGTGTCGAAGCGCTTGAACTGGATTTCGAAGTCGTCCATGCGGGTACCGACGCGGCCCTGTTTGCCGAGTTGGAATCCGCGTATCAAAGACAGGATCCGATTGTCTTGTGGGTCTACGTCCCACATTGGGCGCCGGCGAAATATGAAGGCGAGTTCGTAGAATTCCCGCCATTTACGCCGGAATGCTACAGTGACCCATCGGTTGGTGTGAACCCGAATATGGCCTATGATTGCGGCAAGCCGCGTGGCCCGATCTGGAAAGCCGCGTGGTCTGGCCTGCAAGAGAAATGGCCAGGCGCTTATGACATCATCGAAGCCTACAATATCAACAATGATGAAATGAGCGCCATGGTCGGCAAGGCCGATCTGGATGGCGTGGAAATCGACAGCGTTGTTGCAGAGTGGATGGAGACCAACAAAGACCGCTGGTCTGGCTGGATCTCGAAGTAATCCACTGGCCAGAGCGGGCCTGTCGCTCTCTCGGACCGCTCTGGCCTTTTTCGCGAATGAACCGGACCACCCTGATGCCCCCCAAGACCAAACTGTCGTGCCGAAATATCTGGAAACTCTACGGCCCCAACGCAGATCGGTTGCTGCGGACAACCCCCGAACCTACGGCAGAAGATATTCGCAAGGCAGGTGTGATCGGCGCAGTCCGCAACGCCAATATCGAGATCTCGGAAGGTGAGATTTTCGTCATCATGGGCCTGTCGGGGTCCGGCAAATCCACTCTGGTTCGATGCTTGTCCAGGTTGATCGAACCAACCGCCGGTGAAGTTCTGTTCGACGATGCTGACCTCTTGCGCGCCAGCGAGAATGAGCTGATCGAAATCAGGCGTCACAAGATGGGCATGGTGTTCCAGCATTTCGCGTTGCTGCCGCATCTGACCGTTTTGCAGAATGTGATGTTTCCGCTGACGATTCAGGCCACACCCAAACCCGAAGCTGACGCCAAGGCCCGCGAGGTCGTGGAACTGGTCGGTTTGAAGGGGCGTGAGGATTATTACCCGCGTGAGCTGTCCGGCGGCCAGCAGCAGCGCGTCGGCATTGCCCGTTCCTTGGTGACTGAGCCGGACCTTTGGTTCTTGGACGAGCCGTTCTCGGCCCTCGATCCGCTGATCCGGCGCGAGATGCAGGATGAATTCCTGCGGTTGCAGGAGCGGTTGCACAAGACCATCGTTTTCATCACCCATGACTTCGAAGAGGCCGTTCGCCTGGCCGACCGCATCGCCATCATGAAGGACGGAGAGGTGATCCAGATCGCCACGCCGGAACAGCTGGTGATGCACCCGGCCACCGGTTATGTGGCTGAATTCACGAAACATATCCCCCGCTCAAAGGTCCTGACCGTCGGCGGTGTCATGACCCCCGGCGCTGTGGGCGAGGGCAATCCGATCTTTCAATCCACGCGCATCTCGGACGTGGCGGAACGGATTATCGCGGCAGATGCGCCGATCCCGGTGGTGGATGCTGATGGCCAGTCCGTCGGAGCGATTGACCGCAAGGCCGTTGCGCATGTGCTGTTCGGCGGCGGAGACACGGCATGATCCGCCTGACCCGCAGCCAGATTGCCATTTTGGTGCTTGTTCTGATCACCATCGTGCTTGGCTATTTCGGGCGTGATCTGAGCAAGGCGCTGGATGCGCGCTGGTTGACCAAGTTCCCCTCGGCCTGGGTGATCCCGTTCAAAACCTACATTTCCTCGGCGATGACATGGCTGATCGAGGATGCCGCCATCGGGCCGGTGTCCTTCACCGATGTCACCCGCGCCATCGCGTGGTTGATCGAGCAGCCCTACAATCTGGTGTTGGCCCTGCTGGCCGACGGCTTTGTCAGCGGTCAGGGAAATGACGCGCAGGTCATCCTGCCTGCGATCAGCTGGATCGTGGTCATCACCGCCGTTGTCGCCTTGGGCCAATACTGCCGCGACTGGGGATTGGCCGCTCTGGTCGGGGCCTGCTTCGTCTATCTTGCAGTTTTCGGACAATGGGACAGCGCCATGGTGACGCTGGCCTCGGTCCTGATCGCGGTGCCGATTGGCGCGGGCGGAGGGTTGCTGTTGGGCATTCTCGCCTATCGCCATCCGCTTTTTGAAAAGATCATCTCACCAATACTGGACCTGATGCAGACGATCCCGATCTTTGCCTATCTGGTGCCGATCCTGTTCATGTTTGGGTTTGGCCCGATCTCTGCCTTGGTCGCGACGATTATCTATGCGACGCCGCCGATGGTGCGGGTCACCACGTTGGCACTGAAAGGTGTGGATCCCGAAATCCTGGATTTCGGACGCATGGCGGGCACGACCCGGCGGCAGTTGATGTGGCGCGTGCTTGTGCCCTCGGCCAGCCACAGCCTGATGGTGGGTGTCAATCAGGTGATCATGCTGACCCTGAACATGGTCATCATCGCCTCGATGATCGGGGCTGGGGGGCTGGGCTTTGACGTTCTCGCCGCACTACGCCGTCTGGACATTGGAGCAGGGTTCGAAGCCGGCATCGCCATCGTGGTACTGGCCATCGCCGTCGACCGTCTGAGCCAGGCCTTTGCCGAACGGATGGGCCAGGTGCATCATGAGGTCGCTGGCTCGTGGATCGCGCGTCATCGCCGGACGGTTCTGGTTGTGGTTCTGATGCTGCTGACATGGGTATTGGGACAGTTCTCGCCTCTGTTGTTGGAATATCCTGAAAGCCAGACCATCACCACTGGCGCGTTCTGGGACAACACGGTCGAATACCTGAACGTCAACTATTTCGACACGTTCGAAGCCATCAAGGTTTTCTTCCTGACCTGGTTCATGATCCCGATCAAAACGGTTCTGCTGGGCATCCCGTGGCCGTGGGCCATCGCGATGCTGGCCCTGCTGGGCTGGCACGCTGGCGGTTGGCGGCTGGCGTTGCTGTGTGGTGGGATGGCCTCGCTGGTACTTGTGTCGGGCCTGTGGTCAAAGGCGATGGTGACAGTGTATCTGTGCGGTGCATCGGTCATTCTGGCAACGCTGATCGGGGTGCCTCTGGGTGTTCTGGCGGCGCTGAACAAACGTGCTGGAACGGCCATCAACCTGCTGATCGACACGCTGCAAACCCTTCCCAGCTTTGTTTATCTGATCCCTGTCGTCATGCTATTCAGGGTCGGCGATTTCACCGCGCTGATCGCCATCGTTCTTTATGCGCTGGCCCCGGCGGTCCGCTATGCTGCCCATGGCATACGGTCAGTTAGCGAAGAGCTGATCGAGGCCGGTCTGGTTTCGGGCTGCACCCGCAGGCAATTGCTGCGCCATATCCGTCTGCCGATGGCGTTGCCTGAGATCCTGCTGGGGATCAACCAGACCATCATGCTGGCGCTGTCCATGCTGGTCATCACCGCCCTCGTCGGCACCCGCGATCTGGGGCAGGAGGTCTATATCGCCCTGACCAAGGCCGATACCGGCCGCGGTCTGGTGGCCGGTCTGTCGATTGCCTTCATCGCCATCATCGCCGATCGGTTGATCAATGCCAGTGCCCGTCAGGCCCGCATCCGCTTTGGACTGGAGAGTTGATATGAGCCATCCCGACCTGATGACCCGCATCCGCGCTCTGCCGATCTGGCAGGGAGAGATCGAGGCCACTCCGCTGACCGGTGGCATCACCAATGTGAACTACAAGGTTACGGATGGCAGCGGGTCTTATGTGGTGCGTGTGGGCGACGACATCCCCTTGCATCAGGTGATGCGGTTCAACGAGCTGGCCGCCAGCAAGGCAGCCAATGCAGCGGGTCTGTCGCCTGCCGTGCTGCATTCCTCGGGCGATCTGACGGTGCTGGAGTTCATCGAAAGCCGCACCTTGACGGAAGAAGACGTCCGGCATCCGAACATGCTGCCCCGTGTTCTGGAATTGGTGAAAGCCTGTCATGTCGAAGTGCCGAAACACCTGCGCGGGCCGTTGCTGGTATTCTGGGTGTTCCACGTCATCCGGGACTATGCCGCAACACTGACCGGGAATGACAGCGCCCATGCAAAGCTGATCCCCGATCTGATCGACGCAGGCTCGCTACTGGAACGTGAGGCTGGGCCGTATGACATCGTGTTCGGCCATAACGACCTGCTCTGCGGCAATTTTCTGGACGACTGCAACCGCCTTTGGCTGATCGATTTCGACTATGCCGGATTCAACTCGCCGCTTTTTGATCTGGGCGGGCTGGCTTCGAACAATGGCCTGTCGCCTGAACAGGAAGACTGGGTGCTTGAGAGCTATTTCGAAACCCCGGTCAACGACAACCTGCGCCACCGCTATACGGCGATGAAATGCGCTTCGCTGCTGCGGGAAACCATGTGGAGCATGGTGTCCGAGATCACCTCGGATATCGACTTTGATTACGCAGCCTACACAGCTGAAAACCTGGCGCGGTTCCGCGCAGCCCTTACCGATTTCAAAAATACCTGAGGATAGACATGACCGACCTTCCTACAACAGCCAAAGCCGTCATTGTCGGCGGCGGGATCATCGGCTGCTCGACCGCCTATCACTTGGCCAAGCTGGGCTGGACCGACACGGTGCTGCTGGAGCGCAAGAAGCTGACCTCGGGCACCACCTTCCACGCCGCGGGTCTGGTGGGACAGTTGCGTTCGAACGCCAATATCACGCAATTGCTGGGCTATTCCGTCGATCTGTACAACAAGATCGAAGAGGAAACAGGGCTTGGTACTGGCTGGAAGATGAACGGCGGCTTGCGCCTTGCCTGCAACGAAGAGCGTTGGACCGAAGTCAAACGGCAGGCCACGACAGCGCATTCCTTTGGTCTGGACATGCAGCTTCTGACCCCATCCGAGGCGCAGGAGCTGTGGCCCTTGATGGATGTTTCGGACGTGATCGGCGCAGCCTACCTGCCGACAGACGGTCAGGCCAACCCGTCGGATATCACGCAAGCATTGGCCAAGGGCGCCCGCATGGCCGGGGCGAAGATATTCGAAGATACCAAAGTCATCGATATCGAGATTGAAGATGGCAAAATTCGCGCGGTAATCACCGAACATGGTCGGATCGAGTGTGAAAAAGTGATCTGCTGCGCCGGGCAATGGTCCCGCACCTTTGCCAGCCGCTTTGGCGTCAACGTTCCTCTGGTTCCGATGGAGCACCAGTACATGGTGACAGAACCTTTCGACGTGCCCGGCAATCTGCCCACTCTGCGCGATCCCGACCGGCTGACCTACTACAAGGAAGAAGTCGGTGGTCTGGTTATGGGCGGTTATGAGCCGAACCCGATCCCTTGGGCCACCAAGGGTATTCCGCAAGGTTTCCATTATACCCTTCTCGACAGCAACTTCGATCATTTCGAACAGCTTATGGAGCTTGCGTTGGGTCGTGTGCCCGCGCTGGAGAACGCTGGCGTCAAGACGTTGACCAACGGGCCGGAAAGCTTCACGCCCGACGGCAATTTCATCATCGGCGAAGCGCCCGAGTTGAGAAATTTCTTCGTCGGTGCAGGCTTTAACGCCTTTGGCATCGCGGCTGGCGGTGGTGCCGGCATGGCGCTGGCGGAATGGGTGCACAAGGGTGAGCCGCCCTTCGATTTGTGGTCTGCCGATATCCGCCGCTTTGGCCGCCCGCATTTCGACACCGACTGGGTTCGCACCCGTACTGTCGAGGCATACGGTAAACACTACACGATGGCTTGGCCGCATGAGGAGCATGACTCGGGCCGCCCCTGTCGCAAGTCGCCGCTTTATGACACGCTGAGAAAGCAGGGCGCGTGTTTTGGTGAGAAACTGGGCTGGGAACGTCCCAACTGGTACGCGGACGTGTCAAAGGGCGAGGTGGCCAAGGATGAATACAGCTTTGGCCGCCAGAACTGGTTCGATGCCGTCGGGCGCGAACACAAAGCAGCACGCGAAGCGGCGGTGTTGTTCGATCAGACATCCTTCGCCAAATTCGCCCTCAAGGGCCCCGATGCTTTGGCGGCGATGAACTGGATCTGCGCCAATGATGTGGACAAGCCGGTTGGCGCGCTGGTCTATACCCAAATGTTGAACGATAAGGGCGGGATCGAGTGTGACCTGACCGTTGGGCGTGTGGCTCATGACGAGTTCTACATCGTCACCGGCACCGGCTATGCCACCCACGACTTCGACTGGATCAACCGCAGCATTCCCGAGGGTATGAATTGCCAGCTTTTCGATATCACTTCATCGAATGCAGTCCTGTCATTGATGGGACCAAAAGCGCGCGATGTTCTTGCGGCGGTGACGCGCGATGACGTCTCGAACAGCGGGTTCAAGTTTGGCACGATCCGTACCATCGGGATTGCGGGGTGCCCGGTCAAGGCGCTGCGTGTGACCTATGTTGGTGAATTGGGGTGGGAACTGCACCTGCCGGTGGAATATGCCCAAACGGTGTACGACGCCTTGATAGAGGCAGGGCGCCCGCATGGATTGAAAAATGCGGGATACAGGGCGATTGAATCGCTGCGCCTTGAAAAAGGCTATCGCGCCTGGGGCTCGGATATCGGGCCGGATCATACGCCGTTCGAAAGCGGCTTGGGCTGGGCCGTGAAACTTCGGAAGAATATTGATTTCAAAGGGCGTGCCGCCGCTGAGGCGCAAAAAACCGGCGGCGTAAAGAAGATGCTGGCATGTTTCACGGTCGAACCCGACGTTGTTCTTCTGGGGCGTGAAACGATCTATCGGAATGGCGAAAGGGTCGGATGGCTGACCTCGGGCGGCTATGGCTACACCGTCGGAAAGTCGATCGGCTACGGTTACATCCGAAACGCCAAGGGCGTCGACGCGGAATACGTCACGTCAGGGACATATGAATTGGATGTCGCCACTCAGAGGGTACCTTGCGAAGTAACACTGCAACCGCTGTACGACCCGCAGATGAGCCGGGTGAAGATCTGACGCGAGCGAGCAAGAGATGATCAACCGACACACGCACAGCGATCGGAACACATGGGGAAAGCATACAAACACGGCAAATCCGCCCCGAATGTTCGGAAGTTCGTCGAATCTGGCTGTTTGCGACCTATAAGCCTTTGATAAAGTTCCAGTATTGTCACACCTCACGCCAATCTGAAGACTGAACCTCATGACGCCTCATTCAGCCTCCAGGGCAAGCAACCCTTCATCCGCCGGAAATTGGATGACTTCAGCCGAAAGGACCGGAAATGGTAACCCCAGATGCGTTGACTGAGCACGCGATGAAGATTGCCGGTATTGCCTCGGAGTCCGCGATGCGGTTTTTCCGGGGATCTTTGGGCATTGAATTCAAGCAGGATGAAAGCCCGGTGACGCAGGCCGACAAGGCAGTTGAGGCAGAAGTACGCACCTACTTGAAACAGCATTTCCCCACGCACGGCATCTTTGGCGAAGAGCACGGGCAAGAAGCAGGCGACGGGCGTCATATGTGGGTGATTGACCCGATTGACGGAACCCGTTCGTTTCTGTCCGGTCATCCATTGTTCGGGTTTCTTTTGGCGCACCTTGTGGATGGGCACCCTCGGTTGGGGCTGGTCGGAATGCCGGCCTTGCATGAGACCTATTTGGGTGTGGTTGGTGACGGCGCCAGCCTGAACGGGCGACCGATAAAGGTGTCGCACACCACGCGTCTGGATCAATCGGTTTTGTATGTGAACGAAGGGGACAAGATTTATCGCGATCATCCTGATCTGTTCAGCCGGCTGATAAATGCAGGGCAGACGCGCCGATTTGCCTATGATTGTTACCCCCATGCCTTGCTTGCTTCGGGCCATGTCGATGCTGTGGTGGATTACGATCTGCAACCTTATGACTATCTGGCGCTCTCACCTCTGATCACGGCTGCTGGCGGCGTGATGACCGATTGGCAGGGGCACGCTTTGACCCTCGATTCAGATGGCGCGGTCGTTTCCGCCGCAACCCCTGAACTGCACGCAGAACTGCTTGACCTCATCAATGTCGAGAAATGACAGTGTTGCGCGACCTTTGGAAACTAGTTCCCGCGATCGGATTTGAATAAATACAAAAAGACAAAAAGTGATCCTATTGACGTTGTGACGATTCCGACGGGCAACTCCTGCGGAGCCAGAAGAAGGCGTGACAAGATATCAGAGAGTGTCAGCAGAATGGCGCCCACGATGGCCGAGACGATCAGCAGGTTTCGATGCAGAGTTCCGGCGATGCCGCGTGCAATATGAGGCACCATCAGCCCGACGAAGCCGATGACACCGGCAACGGATACGAAACTGGCCGTCGCCAACGCGGCCACGAAGAACATGCTGAACCGCAGGCCCTGAACGGGAATTCCCAGTGACGAGGCTGTGAAATCCCCGGTCAGCAGCGCGTCAAGCCACCGGCTGCGGTAAAGGGAATAGCTCAGGATCAGGCCCAATCCGATCAGGACAAGCGGGAAGGTTTCCCATCTTGCCAGTCCCAGACCGCCAAGCATCCAGAATATCACCGAATGCGCAGCGCGATTGTCGCCAGAGAAAATCAGGTAATTGGTGATCGCGGAAAACAGAAAAGACACAGCCAGGCCAGCAAGGATCAGTTTTTCGGGTGCGCTCGTACGCAAGCCCTGAACCAGCGCCAGAACAATGCCGGATGCGATCAGACCGCCGCAAAACGCCGCCAACGGCAACGTCCAGATTCCCAATACATCACCCGTGACGGTGATCACCAGAACGGCGCCAGCAGCTGCACCAGAGGACAGACCGAACAGAAACGGATCTGCCAGATCGTTTCGCGTCGTTGTTTGCAAAACAACACCAACGACGCCCAGTCCCGCACCAATCACGGCGGCAAACAGGGCGCGGGGCAGGCGAAGGTCGAAGACGATCCGGTGCAAAGGCGACATGTCTCCGTCCACCAGACCGGTTCCAAGGCCGATGGCTGAAAAAACTTCGCGCACGGGGATTGGGGTGGTCCCGTAGACGATGGACAACAGCAAAAGGGCGGTCAGAACAACCGCCCCCAGCAAAATCAAACGGCCCAATTGGACCATATCAGTTGATCTCCGGGTGCATCGCCTTCGCCATCTTCTCGATCGCCTCGATATTTGCCGGACCGGGCGTCAGTTCCTCGTAACGCAGGCCAATCCAGCGCTCGTTCTTTACCGCGTCCGTTTGTGACATTACCGGGTGATCCTTGAGGAACTGGAAAGTGTCCTCTGCGCCGTTGCCGGACTGATAGTCGAGCAGCACCAGAAATTCCGGGTTAGCCGCGGCGACGGCCTCCCACGACGTGCGACCCCAGCTGGTATCCAGATCATGCGTCACGTTCTCGCCACCCGCGGCTGCGATCATTGCATCGGGAATGGCGAACTTGCCGGCGGTAAACGGAGCATCGGCCGGCCCGTCCAGCAGGAACACGCGGGGCTTTGCCAGATCGGCTGTTTTTGCTTCGATGGCGGACAGTTGGTCCTTCCAGCGGGCAACCAGCGCCTCGGCCTTGTCCTCGACCTGCATGACCGTGCCCAGACGCAGAACGTCATCAAACAACAGGTTCATGCTGGCCTCGGGGCGATCCTTGTCCAGATGCACGCAGCTTTCCGACAGAATCATGGTCTTGATACCAAAGGGTTCCAGCGTGTCGGGCGTGACGTCACCGCCGGGTTTCATGCCATAGTACCAACCGGCAAAAAACAGATCGGGTTCGACGGCCACAAGGTTTTCAATGGTCGGGTATTTGGGGGCAAGCTCTGGGATATCGCCACGCTGAGCATCAAAATCAGGGCTTGTTTTGTACCAGCCGGTAATTCCGGTAAGCCCCACGATCTTGTCCTGAAGGCCGAGCGCAAAGGCCATATCCGTCATGTTCATGTCATGCACGACCAGACGTTCCGGCGCCGAGTCAAAAGCCAGCGGTTCGCCGCAATTGTCCACGGTGACGCCCTCTGCTGCCGCGCCACCTGCCAAGCCAGCGAAGACGACCACCGGCCAGAGTTTCTGCATCATATGTAAGCTCCTGTTATTATGACAATTTCCGTTTTCGGATATCCAGTGCGGGGATCATGCGGCCTTCGTGCTGAAAGCACAGATAATCCACGCCGAATGTCTCACGTACCCGGTCTGGGGTCAGAACTTCGCCAACAGGCCCGAACCCTGTCAGACGCGTGGCTTTCATCAACGCCACATGGCTGGCGAATTCCGGGATCATGACCAGATCATGGACGATCATGACGACCGTTACCCCCAGATCAGCGACCAGAGACAGCATGTGCCCCTTGGCATCGGGGTCCAGATGGTTGGTTGGCTCGTCCAGAAACAGCAACGACGGATTCTGGGCCAGCGCGCGCGCGATATGTGCGCGCTGACGTTCTCCGCCCGACAGTTGACCCATCGTTTTGTTGGCAAAATGCGACAGTTCGGTCGTCGTCAGCACCCGTTCAAGATCAGCCTTGTGCTGAGCCACCGAACGTTCGCCCTGAATCGGGATTTGTCCCAGCGCAACGTAGTCTTGCAGGCGCATCCGTCCGTCGGGCATTTCCTGCTGTCCGACCACAGCAATGGAGCGGGCGCGTTGGCGGGCGGACAGGGTACGAAGGCTTTGGCCTTCTATCCAAACATCACCCAAGGCAATCCGTTCAATCCCGCACAGCAGTTTCAACAGAGTGGTCTTACCGGCGCCGTTCGGCCCGGCAATTGCCAGAATTGATCCTTCTTCCAGACGAAAGGATACATCCTGCAACAGGATATCACCATTGAGCGCGTAGTACTCCAGATCCTCGGCAACCAGAAAGCTCATGATGTCCCCCGGGTTGGCAAAGCGGGTATTCGCGACAGGGTCTTTGCGAAAAGGGCAGGGGGGCGGTCCGAAGCGCTGGTCCAGCCATCGTCGCTGTCGCCAAACTGGGTCGCGAATTCGACCAGGGCATCCAGGTCGTGTGATGTCTTAATGTCGCCGAACAGGTACTGCGCTTTGCCTGCGGCCTGAAATCCGACGGTCATGGCCCGCTCACAACCTGCCATGCAGGCCACCATTCGGGTTTCAAAACCGTCAGGCAACTGAGCATCCAGCGCGTCTTGCGCAGCCTCGGCAGGCATCGTCCCCTGACATGTTGAACAGATCAGAACGTAGTGATCAGAATAGCAGGTCATTGCCGTCTCCGTCGTTTGCCAGATGCAGACAGAGGGCACATACCCAGATATTACGCAAACGCGCCATCAAGCCTCCTTCGGGGACGCCCCGCCCCGGGTTGGTTACCATGCGATGGCAGGTCTCCTGACTTGCGGGTCAAGGCTCGGCCCACCTTCCCAACCCATACGGGTCAGTGGTGAAGTGGCGTCGCTCTCCGCTTACAGTTGCGGGGGCAGTCACGGACTTGGCACATTCCAGCGCCGCACCGTGTTCCCATTTTCATCCCTTACGGAACCATCCCGCTCAGCTAGTCCGGCTATGCCAGACTTGTCAAGCGGCAGGCGAAAGGGTGGTGGATGGAATTGCAACAGTTGAGCCAGCGATCCTGCTGCGCCAGCCCGGACCGAACGGTGTCAATAGTCTGATACAAGAAGAAAATCCGGATCGGTATCTTCCTCGACCTTCGAAAACCGTGGGATCGGCTCTTCGAACACATTGTCCGTACGGTCGTCATTCACGGTCGATACCTCGCCAATAAGGCAATCGCCGCGCTCGGCCCAGAAAGCGTGCCAGATGCCGGGCATCAAAGTTACGCTTTGGCCCGGCTTCAGCCGCAAGTGTTCTCCGGGTTGCAAGGTTACAGGGCAGGCATCGCTTGGGACCGTCACCGGATTGTCGCGGTCGACGCCACCGTTTGGATCCGACGCATGAATTTCCAGAACGAGGTCGCCGCCGCCCCGGTTTATGATGTCTTCTGCCTTGACGATATGCCGGTGCATCGGAGAAAGCTGATTGTCTTTCGAGATCAGTAGTTTTTCCGCATAGAGCATCCCGCGCCCGGATTTCAGATCCTTCGCCTCGCCATTGCGCAGAGTGAACAGAAACAGTCCAAGTTCGTCGAAACGGCCTTGTGCGTAATCGGTTATGTCCCATCCCAGCCCGCGGCCGCGGATCGTTTCCGCCAGAGGGCTGCGCATTTTCTCGGGCGACCAATCCGCAAAGGGTGGCAACACGGCACCGAAGGACTGAATGAATGCTTGTGCCTGGGTCTTGATACGGTTGATTTCGGATCGTTTCATCATGCCATCCCGCAGGTCAAAGCTCGTGCGCCCAGGGGGGTTCCGCCCCGGCTCGGGAAACGGTCACGGCCGCCACGTCAGCGCCCAGCTCCATGGCTGCTTGCAGGCTTTCAGCCGTCAATCCGCGCAGACCTGATTTGGTCAGATGCCCTGCACGGCTGAGACCGGTCAGGACGCCGGCGTTGAACGTGTCACCTGCGCCGATCGTGTCGACCACTTCAACGGGCTTCACAGGAACCGAGACTTCGGAACCATCCGCCAGATAGCCGTGCGCCCCGTCGCTGCCACGCGTGAAGATGACAACGGAAGGACCCGCCTGCAACAGCACAGACGCCTTCGCGGCTTCGGATTCAGCGCCCGGAATGATCCAGTCCAGGTCCTCGTCTGAAACCTTGACGATATCCGCTTGTGAGATCATGCGGTTCAAACGCGCTCTGAACCGGGTTTGATCCTTGATGAAACCCGGGCGGATATTCGGATCCAGCATCACCGCCCGGTCGGAACCGTGGCGGTCCAGGAGGGCGGCATAAGCATCTGCGCAAGGTTCACACGCAAGGCTGATTCCGCCGAGATACAGGGCAGAGACAGCAGGAAGCTGATCGGGCATGTCTTCGGGCAGCAACATCCGGCCCGCGGTGTTTTCATCAACAAAGCTGTAAGTCGCGTGCCCTTCCGAAAGTTGCACAAAGGCAAGCGTGGTAGGACGGTCCGAGATGATCACATGTGTCGTGTCCACATGACTGGCTTTCAGCGCATCGATCAATTGCTGGCCGAACATGTCCGATGACAAACCTGTCAGCATCCCAACCGGAACACCCAGACGTCCCATCGCGACGGCTGTGTTCAGAACTGCACCACCGGTATGTGGCACAAAGCCCAGTGCACCCGACACGGTCGGTTCTGAAATCATATCTATCAGCGCTTCACCACAGCACAGGATCATGTTTTGGTCCTTCTCGGAATAGAAATTTCGGTTTGGCTGGTTACTGTCGCAGCGCGTTCTTGCAGAAGTTGTTTGCGCCGATGATCCCGAACTCTGCCTGTTCAGACACGTAAAGGTTCAGGGAACGGCGCAAATCGCTGAAGCGGCCGCCGCCGTTGAACGCATCCTTGAAGGTGTCACCGAAAAGCCAGCGGTTTTTCTCGGCAACGCCGCCCACAAGGAAAACGCCTCCCTCCGGCATCAAGGTGACTGCCAGATCACCCATCAAAGCACCCAGATGAGTGGTAAAAATCTGCGCCGTTTTTTCGGCGATGAGATCGGTGCCGCTGCGGGCATCGTTCAGAATTTCTTTCGCAGAGCGCTCCTGTGTCCGCGCATGACCGGCTGCCAATTCAACCGCCTGATACAGGACCGGCAGGCCGGTTCCGCTCAGGAACATTTCTGCTTCCAGTGCCAGGCTGTCCCCAAAGAAACAGCCCGGTGCGATACGACGCGCCGCTTCAAAAATATCAACTTCGTCGCGATGGCGCGGGTACAGACCCACATGCCCGCCTTCGCCGGAAACCGTGTGATACCTGCCTTCGGAATAAAGCAAGGCGCCAACGCCGAGTCCGGTTCCAGGGCCAACAACCAATCGTGTGCCTGCGGGCGGCGCTACCTGACCCTGCAAGACGGCAACATCCGACCGGGTCACCTCGGCCACAGACCATGCCGCGGCGGTAAAATCATTTATCACAAAGGTGCGCTGCGCTCCTGTTGCATTTGCCAACTCTGTCTCCGAGAGATCCAGGTTCGCGTTGGTCAGCTGAATCGTTCCGTCCCTGACAGGCCCGGCTCCGGCAGCGACGACGGCCTGTGGGTTGGTTCCGATCTCGTCCCTGAGATCATGGAGCGCCTCCAGCAGGTTTTCCAATGTTCCTGTCGGGTGTTTCCGAAGATCTGCCAATTCGCCATTCGTGACGACGCCCAGACGTGTGTTCGTGCCCCCGATATCCGCGACCAGATTCCAATGCTCATGCACGGCACCAAATGGTTGCGCTAACGGCTGAGAGACGCTCTGACCCTCGGACAGGGCGGATTTCAGCGCCATGAAAGACGCTTTGGGCGTTCTCGCAAGTGTTTCGAAATCCACGTCCACCAGTCCAAACCTCTTCTCGTACCCGAAGGCCCATTCGTAATTGTCCAGCAGCGACCAGACAAAATAGCCATTCACCGGAACACCTTGTGCCAAAGCGTCCAGCACGGCCGCAAGGTGCCTGTCGAGATAATCGATGCGATCATCGTCCTGCACGCGCGCCTCACTCGCCATTCCGTTTTCGGTGATATAGATTGGCAGCGCGCCCGTATAGTCTTTCCTTGTTCGGACAAGAAAGCGGGTGAGGGCAGAGGGCTCGATTTCCCATCCCATCTGCGTTTTGGGCAACGGTCCGGGAACCTCTTGCAGGCTGGGCCAGGCGGTGTCCGCCGGGGCAATCAGTTTTCGGGTATAATAGTTCAACCCGCACCAATCGACCTGTGTACCGATGGTTTCAAAGTCGTTCTGCCAGCCTTTGGGCAGGTGCGGCTCCAACCCCTCCAAGGCTGTCTGGGGATATTCTTTGTTGAAAACCCCGCCCAGGAAAAACCGGTTGTAGATTGCATCGTAGCGATCTGCCGCAAGCCGCGCTTCCGCGCTGCCATCTGCTGGCTCGGACCATTCGAGGTTGAACACGGCACCTAGGTTGCTCATGCCAAGACCGCGCATGGCCTGAATGGCCCGCCCGTGGGCCAACAAAACGTGATGCATCGCCCGGGCCGCGGCGCGGATGTCGCGCAGACCGGGCGCATGGTGGCCTTCAAAATGGCTCAGCCAGCTGACACACCAGGGTTCGTTGATCGGTGCCGCACTGAACATCCGGTCGCCGATCCGACCCATAATGACCTGGGTATAATCCGCGAACCAATCCGCGATATCGCGATTGCACCATCCCCCCTGATCCGCAAGCGCTGACGGCAATTCCCAATGATAAAGCGTCACACAGGGGCGGATACCGCGTTCCAGCAGGGCGTCAGCCAGCCGATCATAATAATCCAGCCCTGCCTGATTGACCTGACCACGCCCGTCCGGCAATACACGTGCCCAACTGGTCGAAAAGCGATAACAGTCGAACCCGGCTTCGCGTACCAGATCGAAATCCTGCTCGAACCGGTTCAGGTGATCACAGGCCACGTCTCCGTTTTCCCCGCGCACCACGTTGCCCGGTGACGCCGCAAAGGTATCCCAATGAGTCTGCCCCGCACCGCCCTGTGCGTGGCCTTCAATCTGGTACGCAGAGGTGGCGACACCAAAGAGGAAATTTTTGGGGAAATCAGCGCGTGCTTGTTTCATGGTTACAACCTGTTGGGCGCAGGGCCGGTTGACCTGCCAACGACCAACTCGGCCTCCAGCAGCCTCGTTTTGACGGGATCATTCGGAGATTTGATGCGCTGGATCAACATGTCAGCCGCCATTTCACCTGCCTGCCGGACGGACGAGCGCGTTGCGGTGAAAATCGGAACATCCTGTCCGTTCTTCAAATAGGACAGGTCGTCGTCATGGGCGATCACTGATACATCCGCACCCATCTCAAGCCCGTTTTCGGACAGAGCGCGCCGCACACCGATGGCGGATATCATCGACGAACACAGAATCGCAGTCGGAGGGGTGTCCAGGCGCAACATGTTCTGCGTTTCGTGATGGCCGTAAACCTCTGTCATTTCAGCGCTGCGCATCAGATTTGCATCGGGCGCCAGCCCGGCCTGCCCAAGCGCCTCAAGATATCCGTCGCGACGACGTTGGGCGAAGTCCATATCTTCCAGACCGTTGATCAGAGCGATACGGCGATGGCCAAGGTCAATCAGAAAGCGCGTGGCGCGCAGGAACGAACTTTTGTTGTTCACGTCGATCCAGTCATACTGAGCGTCGACGCCGGTCGACCGTCCATGCACGATGAATGGGACGCTCATACGGGTCAGGACTTCGATACGTGGTTCGTTCACTTTGGGGCCTTGCAGCACGACTCCGTCCACCGCGCCGCGCTGAAAAAGACTCCGATACGCTTCCTCAATCGAGGTGTCGTCGGCGTTGGTGAACATCATGTCATAGCCATGTTCGGCATATTTTTTTGCGGCACCGGCGACGAAATCCCCGAAGATCGGGTTGACCATTTCATGTTGGGACGAGCTGGGAATGACGTGGCCGATCACCATCGATCGTCCGGTCGCAAGCCCTTTGGCGCGACTGTTCGGCCGGTACCCGTGTTTGTGCGCCGCGGCTTGAACGCGCGCACGTGTGTCCTCGCTCACTTCGGGGTACCCGTTCAGCGCCCGGCTGACCGTAGTTTGCGAAAGGCCCAGAACTTCCGAGAGCTGCTTCAGGTTCATTTTACGATTCAAAGCGCCTTCAATTGAGTGGCTCTTTCTTGTTTTGTGAGCAAATGCAGCATCCGTCAACTTGTTTTGCGTGGAAAGCAGAAAATCTAAATAATTCTGGCTCCGGAAAGCAAAACATTGACAGGGTGCCAATGTTAGCGGATAACACGGGCTATCCAAAGCGCTTTGAAAGCGAGTCTTTGAATACATGAAAGCTTGGGAGGAGGATTTGATGAAACACGGGCTTTACGCAGGTGCGGCGGCACTCGCCCTGATGGCCGGATCAGTTCAGGCAGAGGGTGAGATGATCCATGCCGTCGGCGAGGGCAGTTTTGACTGGGATGGGTTTCAGGCCTTTGCCGAAGCAAATGATCTGTCCGGCGAAAGCCTGACCATTTTCGGCCCCTGGCTGGCTGGCGAGGGCAAGTCTTTCGAGAACCTCGTGGCCTATTTCGACGAAGCAACAGGTGCGAATTCCAGCTATGTGGGCTCGGACTCTCTGGAACAGCAAATCCTTATTGATGCAGCCGCAGGTTCCGCTCCGAACCTGACTGTTTTCCCGCAGCCCGGTCTGGCGGCAAACCTCGCCAAGCAGGGGTATCTGACACCTTTGGCCGAAGGTACTGCGGACTGGATCAGGGAGAACTTCGCTGCCGGTCAGTCCTGGGTGGATCTGGGAACGTTTGAGAACGCTGAAGGGGCTGACGATTTTTACGGGTTCTTCTTCAATGTGAACGTCAAATCTCTGGTTTGGTACGTGCCCGAAAACTTCGAAGACTTTGGGTATGAAGTGCCCGAAACCATGGAAGAGTTCAAAGCTCTGATGGATCAGATGGTCGAAGACGGTGAGACGCCCTTGTGCGTTGGTCTGGCCTCGGGTGGCGCAACGGGTTGGCCCGCAACGGATTGGGTCGAGGATCTTATGCTGCGCACGCAACCGCCAGAAGTCTATGACCAATGGGTTTCCAACGAGATCAAGTTCGATGATCCCCGCGTCATAGCCGCGATTGAGGAATATGGCAGCTTTACCCGCAATGACGACTATGTGGTGGGTGATGCAGACGACACGGCGGCAATTGATTTCCGTGACAGCCCCAAAGGTCTTTTCGATAGCCCGCCGGCCTGCATGATGCATCGTCAGGCTTCGTTTATTCCCGCCTATTTTCCGGAGGGCACGGAATTGGGGGTGGATGCTGACTTCTTCTATTTCCCGGCTTACGCCGAAAAAGACCTGGGTACACCGGTGCTTGGGGCCGGGACATTGTTCACGATCACCAACCCAAATCCCGCGGCCGAAGCCTTTCTTGAGTTCCTCAAGACACCTTTCGCTCATGAGATCATGATGTCGCAGGATGGTTTCCTGACGCCCCACCTTGGTGCAAACCCGGATAACTACTCGAATGATTCACAGCGCGGACAGGGCGAAATTCTGACCAACGCTACGACCTTCCGCTTTGACGGGTCCGACCTGATGCCGGGTGCGGTTGGGGCAGGTACTTTCTGGACCGGGATGGTCGACTACTCTTCGGGTGCAAAAGATGCAGCCACCGTGGCCAGTGAAATCCAGGCATCCTGGGACGCAGCCAAGTGACCAACTTATGGGGCGGTCCCAGGGCCGCCCCACTTGCCAAACGGATGGGCGCACCATGACACCCGCACTTCAAGGCCTGCTGACGATCGCCATCGGCGTGTCGGGTTGCGTGGGCTACTTCTATCTTTCCAACCAGTTTCTGGACAAAATCCTGTTTCCGCCGCGCGGTCCGAATGCGGGCCGAAACATCAACCGCGCGAACTTGATCCGTCCATGGTTGTTCCTGTTCCCGGCGCTTGCCGCGCTGGGGCTTTATCTGGCGTATCCGGTGGTCGAAACCTTGCGCCTTTCACTGACGGAGCGCGTGCCCGGTGGCGGATACCGATGGGTTGGCCTGGACAATTATACCCAAATGGCGGCTGAGCCGAAGTTTTGGGAAGCCATGCGCAACAACATGTTCTGGCTGATCGTCGTGCCGGCCATGTCAACGGCTTTTGGTCTTCTCGTGGCGCAACTGACCGACCGAATCCGTTGGGGGAACTTTGCGAAATCCTTGATTTTCATGCCGATGGCTATTTCATTTGTTGGTGCATCGGTGATCTGGAAACTGGTTTATGACGCGCGACCAGCTGAACAAGACCAGATAGGAATCCTGAACGCGCTGTACATCTTCTTCGGCGGCAGTGAACCCAACACGTGGTTAACAATTCCATTCTGGAACAGTTTCTTTCTGATGGTTGTCCTGATCTGGATTCAGACGGGTTTCGCCATGGTGATCCTGTCGGCGGCCTTGCGCGGTATTCCCGAAGAAACCATCGAGGCGGCCATCTTGGACGGGGCCAATCCCTTTCAGATCTTTTTCAAGATCAAGGTGCCGCAGATCAAAACCACAATCCTTGTTGTTTGGACGACGATCACGATCACCGTTCTCAAAGTGTTCGACATCGTCTTTGCAATGACCAATGGCCAGTGGGAGACGCAGGTGCTGGCAAACTACATGTATGACAAGCTTTTCCGCGCCAATGACTGGGGTGTCGGATCGGCCTCGGCCATGGTGATCATGCTGCTTGTTGCACCGATCCTCGTCTGGAACGTGCGCAACGCGCGCAAAGAGATGGAGTAAGCCATGAGCGATATCGCCGGAACCAAACCCGCGCTCAGATGGGTGGTGCATCTGTCAGTCGTCTTTCTTGTGACCCTTTGGGTCATCCCCACGCTTGGCTTGCTGATTTCGTCTTTTCGGACGGCAGATCAGATATCGTCCAGCGGCTGGTGGCGGTCGCTGTTTCCCTCCGAGCAAAATTTGACCCTTCGCAGTGCCGCGCCCGATACGCAGGTGCTGGAAAACGGAGTGTATGTCATTCAGGGGGCGTTGTTCGGCGAAGATGAGCAAGCAACGATTTCCAGATGGGGTATCAGTTCGCGCGAGGTAGATGCATTTGAACCGGGCCAAACAGCAGAACTGCGCCGAGGTGGTACGATCACGGTGGATGCGGCCGGCAACTACCGGATGGAAAACACCGAGGAGTTCACCGGAAAACGTGGCGTGCGCATCTTTGTTACGGCCGAATTGCCGCCCGAGTTCACCTTGGAAAACTACCAAAAGGTTCTTCTGGATCAAAGCAGTACGGACAGCATGGCCAAGGCGTTCTTCAACACGCTGACCGTAACCATCCCGGCGACCATAATTCCGATTTTGGTTGCCGCCTTTGCAGCTTATGCACTGGCGTGGATGGATTTCCCCGGACGCGCCTTGCTGATCGCGGCTGTTGTTGGCCTTTTGGTCGTGCCGCTTCAATTGGCCTTGATCCCGTTGCTGAAATTTCACCTCAATATCGGGATCGGCAAGGGCTATCTGGGTGTCTGGCTTGCGCATACAGGGTTTGGGATGCCCCTGGCGATTTACCTGCTGCGCAACTACATGGCCGGATTGCCACGAGATCTGATCGAAAACGCCCGCGTCGACGGTGCCACCGAGTTTCAGATCTTCACCAAACTGATCCTGCCACTCAGCTTCCCGGCGCTGGCGTCTTTCGCGATCTTCCAGTTCCTGTGGACATGGAATGACCTGCTTGTCGCCAAGGTTTTCCTGATCGACGCGACCGGCCAGACAACCGTGATGACGAACCGCATCGTCGAGCTGCTGGGTACGCGTGGCGGCAACTGGGAAATCCTTGCGACCGCTGCCTTTGTCTCGATCTTCGTGCCGCTGGTCGTCTTCTTCGCAATGCAAAAATACCTGGTCCGCGGCCTGTTGGCCGGATCTGTCAAATAGAGGCGTCTGATGAACGTGCAGAACAACCTTGAACAATGCAAAGCAACGAAACTGTCTTCGGACTGGTGGCGCGGGGGGGTGATCTATCAGATCTACCCACGCAGTTTTCAGGACAGCAACGGGGATGGGATCGGCGATCTGAGGGGCATCACTGCGCGACTGGATTACATCACCTCGCTGGGCGTTGATGCGATCTGGATCTCGCCGTTTTTCAAATCGCCGATGAAGGATTTTGGCTACGATGTCAGTGATTACCGCGATGTCGATCCCATGTTCGGGTCGTTGGCGGATTTCAAAGCGCTTCTGGATCAGGCCCATGCGAAGGGTCTGAGGATCATGATTGATCTGGTTCTGTCGCATACATCCGATCAGCACCCTTGGTTCAGCGAAAGCCGCAGCAGTCGGGAGAACCCGAAATCCGACTGGTATGTTTGGGCGGACCCCAAACCGGATGGCACGCCCCCGAACAACTGGCTTTCGATCTTCGGCGGCTCGGCCTGGCAATGGGATGCCCGACGCCTGCAATATTATCTGCACAATTTCCTTACATCGCAGCCGGATCTGAATTTCCACTGTCCGGCTGTTCAGGATGCGTTGCTGGACGTGGCGCGGTTCTGGCTTGATCTGGGGGTGGATGGCTTTCGGCTGGATACCATCAATTTCTATTTCCACGACAAGGCGCTGCGCGACAATCCCGCGCTGCCGATGGATCAACGCAACGCCACGATCGCGCCGGCCGTGAACCCCTACAACCATCAGGACCACCTGTTTTCGAAAAGCCAGCCCGAGAACATCGCCTTCCTCGAAAGATTGCGGGCTTTGACGGATGAATATGAAGACCGGGCTTGCCTGGGAGAGGTCGGAGATGCGCAGCGTGGGCTCGAGATTATGGGGGAATACACATCCGGGGATAAGCGGATGCACATGTGCTATGCCTTCGAGTTCCTGGAAAAACGTGCTTTGACTGCCACTTACACCAAGCACGTTTTCGACCAGCTGGAAGCGAAGGCAGGGGACGCGTGGCCATGTTGGGCATTTTCCAACCACGACGTGCAGCGTCACGTCTCGCGCTGGAATTTGGATGACGCGGCAGCCCGACAGCTCGCGGTTCTGATGATGTGCCTGCGTGGCTCGGCCTGCCTCTATCAGGGCGAAGAGCTGGGCCTGCACGAAGCGGATGTGCCGTGCGAGAAACTGCAAGACCCCTATGGCATCGAGTTCTGGCCCGAGTACAAGGGCCGCGACGGCTGCCGCACACCGATGGTTTGGGCGGCACAAGATGAACAATCGGGTTTCAGCACCGCAGAACCCTGGCTGCCGGTAAGCGCACAGCAGGCCGGGCAAGCGGTAGACCGATTGGAGGTGGATCCAAACTCGATGCTGAACCACTACCGTCGCGCCATTGCCTTGCGGCATGCGCATCCTGCTTTGGCATTGGGGGCGCAGACCGGCATGGCAGAAACGGGCTCGGTTCTGTCTTTTGTACGTGAGGATTCGCACGAGCAGATTTTCTGCGCGTTCAATCTGGGTGCGGATACTGCCGCGTTGAAGCTGCCCGAAGGCAGTTGGCAGGTCATGGGTCAGGACCTGGGCGGTGTCGAAGGAAGCGGCAACGTTGTCCTGAACGCGGCGCAGTTCATCCTGATGTATAGGAAAAAGGGATAACGCATGTCTGAACTCAACCTAACGGATGTCGCCAAATCCTATGGCCCTGTCGATGTTTTGAAGAACATCAACCTCGACATCGAACAAGGCGAACTGATCGTTTTTGTCGGTCCTTCCGGATGCGGCAAGTCCACCCTGTTGCGGATGATCGCCGGATTGGAGAAGATTACAGGCGGCACGCTGGAAATAGAAGGGCAGGTCATGAACGATGTTCCGCCTGCACAGCGGGGCATCGCGATGGTGTTTCAAAGCTACGCCTTGTATCCCCACATGACCGTACGCGAGAACATGGCCTTTGCCCTGAAAATTGCAAAAATGCCCGCGGCCGAGATTGATGCTGCCGTAGATCGTGCCGCTCAGATCCTTCAGTTGGAACCATTCCTGGACCGCCTGCCAAAAGCTCTTTCCGGGGGGCAACGTCAACGGGTTGCCATCGGGCGCGCGATTGTACGTGACCCAAAGGTGTATCTGTTCGACGAACCGCTCTCGAACCTCGACGCGGCACTTCGGGTGGCCACGCGGATCGAGATCGCGCGTCTGAAAGAGGCCATGCCTGACAGCACCATGATCTACGTGACCCACGATCAGGTCGAGGCCATGACCCTGGCCAGTCGGATCGTGGTGTTGGCCAACAAGGGCATCGCGCAGGTCGGGACACCGCTTGAACTGTATGAGGCGCCTGACAACGAGTTTGTTGCGCAGTTCATCGGTTCGCCGTCCATGAACCTGTTGTCCGGCACAATCACCGGAACCGGCGAAACGACCACCGTTGAACTGTCATCAGGCGGGATTGCAAGATCCGCGGTTCCAACTGAAGACAATGACCTTGGGAAAAAGGTCAATATCGGGGTGCGCCCCGAAGATTTGGCGATGACGGAAGACTCCGCGATTCTGTCCGGCAAGGTGGATTTCACCGAAGCCCTGGGCGAAGTCACGCTGCTGTATTTTGAGAAAACCGATGGTGCGGATGCAGTCATTGCAAAGCTGCCGGGGGTTCAGCGGAACCTGCGCGGCCAGACGGTCTCGGTCACGGCCTCACCGGACAAGGTGCATCTGTTCCACAATGGATTGTCCATGCGCAAATAGCAGCGAAACGCAGTTCTTGACAGAATTGCGTTTTGTGTTTCACCATAATTGAAACGTTTCAATGGTGAAAAATGCGGGTATCGGCGCAGCTTTACACGGTTCGGCAATACGGTGACCTCTCGGACCAACTGAAGTTGGTTTCCGCTTGCGGGTTTTCGGATATCGAAACTACCGGTCTGCATGACATGACACCACAAGAGATGGCACGCATCGTCCATCAATCAGGTCTTAACCTTCGTTCTGCACATTTTGATTGGGAGGAGTTCAACGAGCGTTTCGACGACATCGTTGAAGTACTGCACCTTTTGGAATGCCAGGTGGCGGTCATGCCTTGGCTGGCGCCACAGGCGCGGCCCGGCACTGTCGAGGGATGGAAGGCAGTGTCGGGCCAGTTGTCCGATTGGGCAGATCAACTTGGAGATCACGGCGTCAGTTTGGCCTATCACAACCACGACTTTGATCTGTTCGGCGCGCCGGGAAAAACACCTCTTGAACTGATTCTGGCGCAAGAAAACATCTATTGGCAGCCCGATATCGGTTGGATTGTCGCGGCCGGTCAGGACGTGGCTGACCTGCTGGTGCGCCATGCGGATCGCATCCTGTCGGTTCACGCAAAGGACGTGGATCCGCAGGGCGGATCAGGCGACAGGCGCTGGCGCAATCCGGGTGAGGGTGTTGTCGATTGGGACGCCACGATACGAGCCCTTTCAAGCACCAAGTGCACCGACCTTTTCGTCGAGCATGATGAAACCGTCGATCACAGGCGCACCTTGCAAATGGGGCGGTTGTTTTTGACTGAACGGCTTGGGGGTATCGGCTGATGGCGCGGGCAACGATCAAATCGATCGCCCGTATGACAGGCTATTCAGTAGGCACGGTTTCAAACGCCCTGCGCGGCGCTTCGTCGGTTAAACGGGAAACGCGGGAAGAGATCCAAAAGGCGGCGTCCGAGCTTGGGTATCGGGTCAATCTGGACGGCCTGAAACTGCGCACCAATAAATCCTACAGGATTGCTGTATTGGTCAGTGTTTCGGGCAGTGCCGCTGAAGAGTGGGAAGGTGTGGAGTTTACCCGGATTCTGGCCGGAATATCCGACGCGGTTCAAGGGTCACGTTATGAGTTGAGTGTCTTCAGCGTACGAGATGTTGAAGCCGCATTGCAGACCCTACATTCCATTGTGCAGGAAGGGTTGGCAGACGGTGTGGTCTTTTCCGGTACACGGGTGAATGACCCGCGTATCGCCTATCTGCAAGATGAGGGTTTTCCGTTTGTCACGTACGGGATGAGTGACAGTGCCCAACCACATCCTTACGTGGATCTCGACAGTCAGGCCGCTGCTTTTGATGCAACCGCTCGACTGCTGGCATTGGGGCACAGGCGGATCGCGCTTATCAATCCGCCGGATGGCCTGATCTACGCCCGTCAACGTCTCCAGGGATACTCAGACGCTCTGTCGGCAGGTGGCATGGAGTTTGATCCGGCCCTTGTTTTTCCCGGCCCGACCACGGCGAAGACCGGGCAAAGGGCGTTTGCGGCGCTGATGCGAATGCACAACCGGCCAAGCGCCATTATTTGCGCGAACGAGGCGATGACCCTTGGCGCCTTGTCCGCCGCCGCCGACATGGGCGTTAAAATCGGCAGGGATGTCGTCGTCATTTCCAATGACGATCTGAAACTCAGCCAGTATTTCGTCCCCCCGCCCAGCACCTATTATTTGCCGATAGGCGAGACCAGCCGCCTGCTGGGGGAATTCATGCTAAAAGCATTGAACGGCGTTGATCCGTCCGAAACGCAAAAAAAGATCAGGGCCAGATTGATCGAGCGGCAACCTGACACCCCGGCGCCGGGTATGGCGCAGACCAACTGAGCCAACAGAGGAGAAACCGAACATGTTCAAAAACCTATTTGCCGCTGCAACGCTTGCAATGCTGACAGCGCCTGCGGCTTTTGCCGCCGATCTGGAAGGTCGCGTGCTCAAGATCGGAACGGATGCAACCTATCCCCCGATGGAAACCGTCGACGAAGCAACCGGTGAAATCGTAGGCTTTGATGTCGACGTGATGAACGCAATCTGTGAAAAGATCAATTGCGTTCCGAATTTCGTAAATACCGCCTGGGACGGCATCTTTGCGGCGCTTCAGCAGGGTGAATTCGATCTGGTCATCTCGGGCGTATCGATCACGCCCGAGCGTGAACAGACTATGGACTTCTCCGAACCTTACATCGTTGTCAGTCAGGCCATTTTGCTGCAAGTCGACAACGCGGATATGACGCTTGAGGATTTCAAAGCGGGTGGCCAGAAACTGGCGGCACAAACCGCGACGACCAACGCCCAACTGGCGGAAGAGCTTGTGGGGCGCGAGAATGTCAGCCTCTACGACAACTTCTCGGCGGCTATTCTGGCGCTTCAGAACGCAGACGTGCAAGGGGTGATCATCGATGGCACCTCTGCCGCGGCCTACGAGCAGGAGTTTGCCGGAGAACTGACCGTGGGCATCACAGGCCTGCAATCGGATCCATTGGGTATCGTGTTTCAGGAAGGTGACCCGACGGTGGATGCAATCAATGCCGGTCTCGCCGCCATTCAGGAAGACGGCACGCTGGACACGCTGAAAGCCAAATACTGGGGCACAAACTGATCCTTCAAGCCCTTCTGGGCCCGGCGGCTGACGTTGCCGGGCCATGTTTCAGCGGAGAAGTTCCATGTCGCGTCTCAGCACGATCCGCCCGAGCAACCTTGTGTTGCTCGCAGCCGCCCCTTTCATCATCTATCTGTTCGCCACGTCCTCGAAATACCTGCGATCTCTGATTGCAATTCTGGGGATCGGCAACAATGCAGGGCCTGTTTTCGTCGGATTTCTGCTGATCGTCTCGGTTGCAATCCTTGGATATCTCTGCGCCCGGCACGCACGTTTTACCAATCATGCCCCCGGCTGGTTGCGGGTTTCGGCCCTTGCGGCGCTGCCTGCATCAATTGCGCTTTTGGTCTCAAGCTTCGTATCTCCACAGCTTTTGATGCCCTTCGCGGAATCCGTTTTCTTTCATGCACTCAGCGAGAACACATCAACCCTGATCGACCGGTCCAGTCAGACCTGGGTGTTGTATCCCGAAGTCGTGACCCAGGTTCAAACAGGTCTGCAAGTTCTTCTGGCCGCATACACAGCCGTTGTCGCCTTGAGCCTGATGTCAGCGGGTTTGCAACCCCCTTGGCGCGGGCACGTTCTACTGGGGCTGGAATGCCTTACAGGTGCGGTTTTGTTTTATCTGATGTTCATGGCCCACTGGCAGTTCGCGACCGGCGTTGCCATTACGTTCCGCGCAGCCATCTTCGCTTATATCTTCTCGGCCATTCTGGGTCTGATCTGGGTGGGGCTGCAATCGTTCAAACCACGAGCGCGTACCACGATACTGTATGGTTCCATCAGCCTGACATTGCTTGCAATATCCGCCTTTTTCTTCATGCAGCCACAGGTCAGTTACGTTCTGGTCGGAAGCACCGAAGGGCGCATCGCCATTGTGCGCGGCACGCCACAGGCGCAGGCTGACATCATCCGGTTCGGCGAGTTCGACGGTGCCGGCGACCAGCAATACCGCATACGCAGCGCCACTGATCCTGCCGCAGCTTTGGAGCAGATAGAAACCGTCGAAAGCGTGTCCGGAGCGTTTGTTCCCGTGGATTCTCATTCACAAGGCTATCCGGTTCTGTGGCAGACCAGTTTCTTGCCTGACAAATACCGGAATCCCGCGCTGGCCTTCGCCGTTTTTGGCTTTTTGCTGCTGACGCTGACCATCGGCGGCGCACAGCACAAGCTGCATCCCTTGGCGGTCGGGGCTGAATTCTTCGTGGACACGATACGCGGTATTCCGATGCTGGTGATCATCCTTTACATCGGCCTGCCCTTGGCGGGCGCGGTCAAAGAGGCCACTGGGGGCGGCATTGATATGACCAACATGACACGCGGGATCATCGCGATTTCCGTCGGGTACTCGGCCTATATGGCCGAAATCTTCCGATCGGGGATTGAGGCTATTCCTAAAGGGCAACTGGAAGCCGGCAGTTCCCTGGGTTTGACCCGCTGGCAGACAGCGCGGTTGATCGTTCTGCCTCAGGCCTTGCGGATCGTAACTCCACCTCTGGGAAATGAGTTTATCGCGATGATCAAGGATACCTCGTTGCTGTCCATCCTGTCCGTTCGCGACATGACCCAAAGGATGCGAGAGTTTCAGGCAGCAAGCTTTCTGCCCTTTGCGCCGTTCAACACGGCGGCAATTTTGTACGTGGTGCTCACCCTCGGTTGCGCAAGCTTCCTGAAGTGGATCGAACGGCGCACGGCAAAGGACAACCGATGAGCAAGCTGGAGCTTGGGGTTTGTTACTACCCCGAACAATGGGACCCGTCCCAGTGGCGCAGTGACGCCGCGCGGATGGCCGAGATGGGTTTGGATTGGGTTCGGATCGCCGAGTTCTCCTGGGGTCTGATTGAACCGGCACGCGGTCGGTTTCGCTGGGACTGGCTGGATGACGTCATCGAGATTCTGGGGCAGGCCGGCCTGCGGGTCATGATGTCGACTCCAACGGCTGCGCCACCCAAATGGCTGATTGATGAGCACCCCGAAATTCTGCCGGTTGGCCCGGACGGCCGGGTCCGGGGCTATGGGTCGCGCAGGCATTATTGTTTTGCCAGTGACGTATACCTGGCCGAGGCGCAAAGGATCGCGACGGAATATGCCAGCCGATATGGCCAGAACCCGCATGTCCATGCCTGGCAAATCGACAATGAGTACAACGACCACGACACCGTTCTCAGCTATTCCGATGCTGCGCGGTCTGGCTTTCGGCGCTGGCTGGCACAACGATACGGCACAATCGACGCACTGAACGAGGTCTGGGGGACCGTGTTTTGGGGGACCTGCTATTCCGGCTTTGACCAGATTGAACTGCCCAACGGTTTGGTCGCCACACCCAACCCCACTCATGCCCTTGATTTCAGACGCTATTCCTCGGATCGGGTGCGGTTGTTCAACAAGGCTCAGGTGGACGTGCTGCGAAAACATGCGCCGGGTCGAGATATCACGCACAACTTCATGGCCGGCAGTTTCGAATTCGATCACCACGCAGTGGCCGCCGATCTGGATATCGTCGGCTTTGACAGCTACCCGCTGGGCAATCTGATGGGATCAACCCTGTCAGAGACAGAAAAGCGCCGCTATCTGCGAACCGGCGCGCCTGACTATCAGGGGTTTCATTGCGACCTGTATCGCAGTCAGGGGCGGGGGCGGGTATGGGTGTTGGAACAGCAGCCGGGGCCGGTGGACTGGGCGGCTCAGAATCCTTCTCCGGCCGAAGGGATGGTTCGGCTTTGGACCTGGGCCGCTTATGCCCACGGCGCGCAAGCTGTGATGTTCTTTCGATGGCGACAGGCAAAGTTCGCGCAGGAACAATACCATACGGCCTTGCTGCGCTCGGATGACAGTGTGGATCAAGCCGCGCTTGAGCTGGTTCAGGTCGTGAAGGAACGCGAAAACCTCCCGCCGACGACGCGCGGAAAAGCCTCGGTGGCGATGATGCTGGATTACGCTTCGATCTGGGCGGCCGATATCCTGCCGCATGATGATGACTTCCCCAATTCCCAAATCTTCCGCGAATGGTACACCGCCTTGCGCAGTCTGGGGGTGGACATTGATTTTGTTGGTCCCAAGGATGGTTTGGAAGGTTACGCCCTGATCGTGCTGCCGCAAAGCATGATCGTGACCCCGGATCTGGCCGCAAGACTTGATGCTTCGGGGGCAAAGCTATTGATTGGTGCCCGGTCCGGCAGCAAGACAGCTCAAATGCACACCCCTTCAAATCTGGCGCCGGGTGTGTTGGCGGATCTGACCGGCGTCCGAGTTGCCCGTGTCGAATCGCTCCCGGATATTGCGAGAGATTCTGTGCAGTTGCAAAACGGTCAGATTTTTGGCTTTGGTGGGTGGCGCGAAATCGTCGAGACCGAGGCAAATGTCCTGGCGCGCTTCAATAGTGCCTATTGCGACGGCAGCCCAGCGGTCGTCCGGTCGGATCGTGCAACATATCTGGCCATGGTCCCCAGCGGTGCGCTCTTGCACGAGATTATGCGCGATGTCCTGGAATGGGCAGGGCTGAAACCTCTGGACTGCGATCCAGACTTACGCGTAACCCGGCGCGGTACGTTGCATTTTGCCTTCAATTTTGGTGACATGTCCAAACCCCTGCCTGGCGGTGGATCACGACGCATGCTGCTTGGCTCCGATCCGGTCTGTGCATACGATTTCACTGTCTGGGAGGAAAACTAACGCCTTGAAATTCAACCAAAACGTGTCAAGACTCAAAACTGGACATAAGAATTCCGCAAACTGTCACTTTTGGACTGACGTACGGGCACAGAAAGTCCTATGAATAAAAAACAATAACAAACTAATCCAACAACGGGAGAACACTTATGACTAAACATTCGACTCTTTCGAGACGCTCTGTGCTGAAAAGCGCGGGCGCCGCAGCACTTGCGGCACCCCTGTACAGCAAGAGCGCTCTGGCTTCGTCGGGCGAAATCAACATTCTGATGTGGTCGGATTACCTGCCGCCCAGCTTCATTGAAGAGTTTGAGACCCTTACGGGAATCAAGGTGAATTACACCGGCATCGGCTCGAACGAAGAAATCATCAACAAGATGAAGGCCACCAAGGGCCAGGGCTTTGATATCGTTTCACCGACCAACAACCGTTCGTTGCAGTGGGAACCGCTGGAATTGTTGCAGCCCTTCGACATGAACAAGGTTCCGATCGACAAGGTCAACCCGGCGATGGCCAAGATCGGTACCGATGCCTGGAACTTTGGTGACAGCGGTGCGCATTGGCTGCCGCATATCTGGGGTACCGAAGGCATTGCCTATCGCACCGACTTGTGGCTGCCCGAAGGCGACGCACCATCCTATGGCGACGTCTGGTCGGAAGAAAACGCCGGCAAGACCATGGGTCGCGCGCATTCGATGATGCTGGGCGCGGGTCTGTACATGGAGCGCGCTGGCGAGATGGAGCCGGGTTCGGTTTGGGCCGCGTACGGTGATGAAGACACCATGCGCAAGGTTTGGGGCCAGATCACCGACTGGTGCATTGCACGCAAGGACCGCATCAAACTGATCTGGAACGACGCCGATACGCAGAAGAACGGTCTTCTGAACGAAGGCGTTGTCGTTGGCCAAACCTGGGACGGCCCACCCCTTGCACTGAAATCCGCAGGCGAGCCGGTGCACTATCAGGCGCCCGTCGAAGGTGCGATGGCTTGGGTGGACGGTATGTCCATGCCGACTGGCGCCGCGAATATCGATCAGGTTTACGCTTTCATCGACTTCGCCTATCAGGCCAAGCCGGCCGGTGTTGCCATTGACAGTCACGGCTACAACTCGCCGGTTCTGGGAGCCGACCAGTATTCCGGCGACACCTACAAGAAGAACTTTGCCGAAGCCTATCCGGGCGACTCGCTGGCCAACCTCAATCCGTGGCCGGCCGAAGCACCTTGGTATGCCGAAACCCGGACCGAGTTCGTCAACAAGTTCAAGAGCGCTTAAGCGTTCCGAACCTTCGCCCCCTGCTTTTTGCGGGGGGCACCCATCTGCGCGCCGTCCCGGCGTGACGGACACAAATACAGTGTGGTGAAAACACGCACTTCAGGGAGAAACCAAAAATGAGTGCAGGGGTCGGAGTCGATCTGGAAAACCTGTGGATCCGTTTCGGTGACTTCGTCGCCGTGCGCGATGCAAACGTCAGCATCAACGGGGGCGATTTCTTTTCGTTCCTCGGGCCTTCCGGCTGCGGTAAAACAACCATTCTAAGGGCTGTTTCGGGCTTTCTTGAACCAAGCGAAGGCAATGTTCTGATTGGTGGCAACAATATGCGCGGTATCGGGCCCAACAAGCGTCCGACAGCGCTGATCTTTCAGAATCTCGCTTTGTTCCCGCTGATGAAAGTCTGGGAAAACATTACGTTTTCCATGGAAATCAAAGGGGCCAGTGCTGCCGAGCGCCGCAGGCGTGCCGATGAGCTTCTGGACATGATTGCGTTGCCGGGGCAGGGGGACAAACTGCCAAGCGAATTGTCGGGCGGTCAGCGTCAGCGTGTGGCGATCGCCCGCGCACTCTGCGCCGAACCCGACGTGCTGTTGCTGGACGAACCCCTATCGGCACTTGACCTGAAGCTGCGCCAGCACATGCGGACCGAACTCCGTGAGATTCAGCAACGGGTCGGTATTACCTTTATCTACATCACGCACGATCAAGGCGAAGCGCTGACGATGTCAGACAATATCGCCGTCATGCGTGCCGGTGTGATTGACCAGATTGCCGACGGGAAAACGATCTACAACGATCCCAACACGGCTTTTGCTGCCTCTTTTGTCGGCGAAAACAATGTGTTCCGAGGAAAAGTCAAACAGGTGATGGGCACCGAAGCTTTGATCTCGACCAACCGCTCGGGTGATCTGGTGGCACGGATTTCGACGGCCAATCAGGGCAAGATGAAAGAAGGTGATGACGCGATGATGTTCATCCGTCCCGAGGCCTTTGCAATTGCCCCCGATGGCGCAACGGGTGATCACTTCGTCACTGCCCGGGTCAATCATGAAGAGTTCGAAGGAAACGCATTCAATATCTTTACCGAGGGTGAAGGCGGCAAGGAAATCAAGGTCTCGATCCCCAACCACGGGCAGTCTTTCGACGATCACACCGGGCAGAACATCACGCTGGAATACGAAACGCACAATGCCGTCGTTGTTCCTGCCGGTGAACTGGCCGCAGAATAAGGGGATGAACTCATGCCCCATTTTCTGAAGGAATTCTTCAACCGCAACGGAACCGGTATGGGTTTGGCGATCCTGGGCCTGGTTCTGTTCTGGACCATCGGCCTGATCATCCTGCCGCAGCTTTCGATGCTGGATTTCTCGTTCCGTCCGAACCTTCCGCCGCCAGAGATTGGTGGGCCGAAGGACGTCTATACGCTGGAGAACTACAAGTATCTGATATACGGCCCCGAAGGTGGCAGCCAGGATTACAACACGGTTGACCTGCGGGTGTTCTTCCGCACCCTCGTGGCGGCGGTTTGCGTCACGATTTTCAACCTGATCATCTGCTATCCGATCGCCTACTATCTGGGGCAATCCGAAGGCAGCCATATCCGCATCTTCGCGATCATGCTGATCATTCCTTACTGGATCAACGAGATTCTGCGCGCCTTTGCGTTGCGCATTATCTTTGGTGAAACCGGCGTTTTGAACACGCTGTTCGTGGGACTGGGGATCTGGGATGTGCCGTTCGACTTCATCCGGAACGATATCGCGCTCTATGCCGGTTTGGGCTATGCCTATATCCTGCTGATGATCTTCCCGATGTACAACGTCATAGAAAGCTTGGACAAAAATCAGATCGAAGCAGCGCGCGACCTTGGTGCGCCATGGTGGCGGATACATTGGCGTGTGGTCATTCCCTATGCCAAGCCGGGTATCAGTTCGGGCTGTACCATGGTGTTCATGCTGTCTGCCGGTGCGTTGGCTGCACCGCAAATTCTGGGCGGGCCGTCGTCGCTGTGGTTCACACAGCTGATCTATCAGCAGTTCAACGATAACAACGACTGGCCGCAAGGGGCTGCTTACGCGATCGTCCTGCTGGTGACCTGTATCCTGTTCGTGCTGGCCATGATGCGCCTGTTCAAAGTGAACATGGGGGATATCGGGAAATGAACAATTCCTTCCTCCGTATAAGCATCTGGGTCTATCTGGCGCTCTTCTTCCTGTATCTGCTGGGTCCGCTTGTGATCATGTCGATCACCGCGTTCAACTCGTCCGGCTTCCCACGGATGAGCCCGTGGGAATGCCTGACCTTCCAGTGGTTTGGTGAGTTGTTTCAGGATCAGCGAATCCTGAACGGTATCAAGAACTCACTGATCATCGGGATCGGCACGGTCATCCTGTCAGTCGCCATGGGTCTGGCGGGCGCACTGATGCTGACCCAGATCTGGCCAAAGCTGCGGGCGACTTACTACACGATCATCATCGCTCCGATCCTGATCCCCGGCGTGGTTCTGGGTATCTCGACGCTGGTGTTCTGGGACCGGATCAACCGGATGTTGGGACTGGGGGCGGACAGCTTCCTGTCGAATGGCATCTTCCTGACGGTGATCGGCCAATCCACCTTTATCGCCAGCTACTGCATGCTGGTGTTGGTGGCACGCTTGCAGCGCTACGACATGGCGCTGACCGAAGCGGCGCTGGACCTTGGGGCCAGCCACGCACAGGCCTTCCGCAAGATCCTGTTGCCGTTCATGCGCCCGGCGATTGCATCGGCAGCGGTTTTGGCGTTCCTCGCATCGTTCGAGAATTACAACACCACAACCTTTACCTTCGGTGAATACCCGACGTTGACGATCGAGCTGGCCCAAAAGGTCCGTTATGGCATCACACCCGCGATCTCGGCACTGGCCTTCATCATCGTGGCGCTGACGGTGTTCTTCGCTCTGCTGAACGAAGCCAAGCTGAAGCGTCAGGAACTGGTGGCAGCGGCGCGCAAGAACGCGACGGTTGAGGAACTGGCCGGCAAGATCAAATTGCCCAGCTTCTTTTCCGGCAACATGGCAGCGGTTCTGTTGGTTGTATTTGCCGTCGCGACGATCACGGTTGTCGGCACTGCGGCCACCTACAATCCGGCGCAGTGTATTGCCGATATCCGCGAGCAGAAGAAGTTGGAAGCGGAACAGCGTATTCAGGAGTTGCGCAAACAGCGTGAGGAACGCCGCAAACAACGCGAAGCTGAAGAAGCGGAACAGGGCGGTGCGCAATCCACTCCAAAACCGACGAACAACAGCGGCTTTGGCAATGTATTCGCGCCGAACTCTTTAGGGGGCGAGGAAAGCGAAGGCGCAGATGGTGGGTCTGAATCTGAAAGCGCTCCGTCCAACAACAGTGGTTTCGGCGGGGTGTTTGACCCCAACAGCCTGCAAAGCGACGAATAGCGGCGCAGGTTCGTAACCTCGGCACCCGCCCGGACTGACCTCAGGTCTGTTCGGGCGGTTTGCGTTTCAGGATTTTGACGTCACAGCCTTCGACGGTGAGCCCGTTCCATTCCACCGGTCCTGCGTTGTAGTTGATCAGGAAGTCATGATTGGCCGTCTCGCGCAGTCGCAGGCCTTGCGGCATCGTGCGCAATGTCAAATCGGCTTTTTCCGCGGCCATGGCTATCACACGGTCCCAAAGGTCCTCATCCGGGAAACCTGCCAAGTACCAAATATCGGCCCCTGCCTTGAGGGCAGATGTTCCGTCTTCAAAACTCAGCAGGTCTTTGGCCGTTCCTGACAATCGGTCGATCCAATGCCTCGCCGCGCCGCCACCCTTGACCGCGCGTTCAACCGTGGGCGGCAGAGTTTCGACCAGATCAACATCGCAATCGATCCTGCTCAGACCGGGTCTGCCCTTTTCAGGAATTTGAAAATCACGGGTGATCGCACCACTGCGTGGCCCCAGAATGGCAAGATCGCATCTCTCTGCCAGGCGGTGTTCCAATTCAGGATCCATTGTGGCCAAACCAGGTGCAAGGATCACCGTGTAATCGGCGGGAATGTCCTTCGCCGAAACAAAGTCTACCGACAGACCGGCCCGTCGCAGTGCGCGATAAGCTGAAAAAACCAATCGGAAATAGTCAAATCCCGCGCCTTGTGGTTCTGTTGCCCACGCCCAGTCCGAGGCATAATCGAACAAAATGGCCACTTTGGCCTGTATCTGTTGCACCGCACCCAAATTGTTCAGGTCATCTGCGGTCTGGCGGGCCTCTGCCAGTGCAGCAGCAGGGTGATTGTTCGACGTCAGCAAGCCGGCATGCATTTGCTCTTGCGCAAACGGGGCTTGCCGCCATCGGAAATAACTCACCACCTCGGCACCATGAGCCACGGCTTCCACAGACCAAAGCCGCACCATTCCGGGCAGGGGTGCCGGATTATACGGTGCCCAATTCACCGGTCCGGGTTGTTGTTCCATCACCCACCAACGGCCGCGTCCGACCGCCCGGTAAAGATCATGATGAAACGCCTGCATGTCCGGGTCGCCCTGTTGCAAAAAGGCGGTCTTGTGCGCGTCGTCGCCTTCCAGCCGGTCCGACAGAAAACCGATCGGATAACTGTCCCAGGTGGCGATATCCAGGTCCGCGCCAACCTTGAAATGGTCGAAGTCCAGAATACGGCCCATGTAATTGTGCAAAAGCGGCGCATCGGTCAGCGGCCGCAGCACATCCACCTGTGATTTGTTGAATGCCGCGACCTGATCCGAACTGAAGCGCCGGAATGCCAGTACATGAGCCGGGTTCGGCTCGGTCACGGTTTGATTGGGCAGGTCGATTTCGTTGAAGTCGCGATATTCCATCGACCAGAATACGTTGCCCCACGCCTGGTTCAGCGTTTCAATCGTTCCATACCGTTCGGCCAACCAATCGCGAAACGCCTGTTGGGCAGCTGCGCTGTAACTGAGAGTGGTGTCATGACACCCGTATTCATTGTCAATCTGCCACGCGACCACATGCGGGTTCTTACCGTACCGTTCACCCAATATCCGGGCGAGGCGGGTACATTCGTCGATATAGCCTTGATGGCTAAAGCAGTAATGCCGCCGGGATCCGAACTTGCGCGGGTTGCCATTTTCATCGGTGGCCAGCATGTCCGGGTGTTTGTCCAACATCCAGCGCGGCGGCGTTGCGGTTGGCGTGCCCAGTACGACCTTCAATCCGGCTGCACCGAGTGTCTCGATCGCGCGATCGAGCCATTCGAATTGTAAAACGCCGGATTGCGGCTCGATGCGGCTCCACGCGAACTCGCCAATGCGCACCCATGTCAGGCCTGTTTCGACCATTTGCACGGCATCGTCGGCCCACATCGCCTCTGGCCAATGTTCAGGATAATAACAAACGCCCAGTTCCGGCTTCATAAGATGACCTTGTGTTCTGCCTGACCCTGACCTGCATTTCGCGCGGCAAAGGTCATGCCGTTGGTCGGTTGGCTGTCTATTGCTTCTGCGCTCAACCCCTGACGGGCCGTTGTGCAGAAAAGCGTATTCAGTTCATCGCCCCCGAAAGCGGGGCAGGACGTATGGGATGCGTCAAATGCAACGGCCTTCAGAAATGTGCCGTCGGCCGTGTACGCCGCGATCCGGCTGGCGCCCCATTGTGCGATCCAGATATTCCCCTGGGCATCAATGACCGCACCATCCGGGTTCAGACCTTCTTTGCGCAAGTCCAGAAAAACTGCGCTGTCGCCTTCCGGCCAACCGGTTTCGGCGTTCAGACGCCAGCGTCTGACCTGTTTCGTTGCGGTGTCGCAGAAATAGGCCACCGAACGATCGGGGGCAAAACAGATCGCGTTGGAGATTGTTACATCCGGAACCAACCGTCTCAACTCACCTTTCCAGAAGCGATAGATTGATCCGGCCCCGGGTTCCGCTTGCTTGCCCATTGTTCCGATCCAAAACCCACCCCAAGGATCAGCGCGGCCATCGTTTGAACGGGTGATGGGGTTGTCGGCTTCCAGAGGCGTGATCAAGTTCCGCTTTCCGGATTGCAAATCAAAACGCCAAAGACCGGTTTCAGAAGCCATCAGAAGCGTATCGCGGTCCACCCAGCCCGCGGCCGAGACATGTTCATCGAAGCTCCAGCTTTTTGGCGTGCCCCGCTCGCGGGTCATCAGACGTTTGCCGATGATATCGAACCAGAAAAGCTGACGTCTTTCAGGATGCCACAACGGGCCTTCGCCCAACTCGCAGGGGCGGTCGTCAAAGAGGGTGCTCATCCGGCGACCTCGTCATAGGCCGTTACGATGTGTCGGGTGCGCTCGGCGATTTCGGCGACATCCATCCCGGGTTTGTAAAGTGCAGAGCCTATCCCAAAGCCATCTGCGCCCGCTTTGATCCATTGCCCGAAATTGTCGGGCCCGGCACCTCCAACGGCAAAAACAAGCGAGCCTATGGGCAAAACCGGGCGCAACGCGGCCAAACCCGCCGGACCAGCCATCACCCCCGGGAACAGCTTCAACCCGGTGGCCCCGGCCTTGAGGGCCGCAAAAGCTTCGGTCGGGGTGTAAACCCCCGGCCAGCTTTGCAAGCCCAACGCGACTGAACGCTTGATGACCTCGGCGTCATAGTTGGGCGATACGATCAACTTGCCTCCGGCAGCCGACACAGCGTCCACCTGATCGACTGTCAAAACAGTACCCGCGCCGATCAGGGCCTGGTTTCCAAACGCATCAACCAAAATCCCGATACTGTCGAGCGGGTCCGGAGAATTGAGCGGTACTTCGATCCGGTCAATGCCGGCATCGATAATGGCGCGGCCAACGGCTTTGGCTTCGTGCGGTTGCAAGCCCCGCAATATGGCGATGATGGGACGGCTCATGCGGTTTGCCTTGTCATGTTTCGGGCCAGCGCAAGCCCGGCCAGAGTTGCCTCGGTGGCATTCGCGGTTTCTACGAATGCACCCTGCCGTTGCAGGGCTGTTGCATATGTCTGCGACACGCCTTCTGCTCCGATAATGGCCAGTTGCTGCCCCAGCCAATAGGGCCGTGTCGCGGCCAGTTCGGCCCCGATCAACATTCCGGAAAGGCGCGCGCGTGCGGTGGCTTTGGCCTGGCCTTGCAGCAAGTCCGCCGCTCGGAGGTTGAAAAGACGGGCAGCCAATTGTTCGGGTTTTGACAACGTATCCGCAACCGCCTCGGCGAAGGCGTTTTCGTCCCAGCCCGGACCTACAGAGTGTCGCAGCACGGACTGACCACACAGCAGGTCGAACAACTCACCCGTCATGAAGGTACGAAAGCTTACAACCTCGCCAGCGCTTACCTGAACCCATTTCGTATGGGTTCCGGGCAGGCAGATGACGCCGTCCCAATTCTGACGCGCGCCCAGAAATCCGGCAATCTGGGTTTCCTCACCCCGCATCACATCCGGTGGGGTTGTCTGTTTCAGACCGGGTATGACAAAGGCCCGAATGCGCGGGTCTGATCCGGGAACGCGGATCGGGACATCCGGCAAGGGGTCCGACGGCACCGTCGAATATGGGGCTTCCACCCAGCCCTGTCGTGCGCCGACCATTCCGCAGGCGACCACATCCACCGGCGCGCCGGGCAACCAGTTTTCGATCAAGTCCAGCAGGGCGGCTTGAAACCCGTCAGGTCCGACATGCGCCATGCCCTTGTCGGATTGCGCATGGTCCAGCGCAGTCGCACCCTGCATGGCCCAGGCCCGTAAATGAGATGTTCCCCAGTCGACGGCGATCCATTCAGTATTCATAACATCACCCCGAAACCACGACGCCGCCATCAACAGCCATACATTGCCCGGTCATCGCATGGCTGGCACTGGACGCCAGAAAAAGTGTTGGTGCTATCATATCCTCGGGCTTCAGGTGCTCTTTCAGACATTGCCGGTCCAAATGGGCCGCCAGATCCTCGGGTGTGGCCCATTTATCCAACTGTTTTTGCGTCAGAACCCAGCCGGGGGCCAGAGCGTTTACCCGGATTTTCCTCGGCCCCAGTTCTCGTGCCAATGACCGTGTCATCCCTGTAATCCCGGCATTCGAGGTCGTATAGATCGGATAGCCAGCATTGCCCATCATGTAACTGATCGAGCTGAAATTGATGATTGCCCCGCCATCTTTCATTTGCCGGGCGGCTTCCTGACACGCGAAATAATAGGCTTTCAGGTTCACCTCGATCATCCAGTCCCAGAACTCCGTCGTGGTTTCCTCAAGCGTATGACGTTGGTCGTTGGCTGCGTTGTTTACCAAGACGTTCAAAGGGCCATGAGCCTCGGCAGCTTTGGCCATCGTCGCGTGCAGCAGTTCGGTATCCGTCATGTCGCCTTGCAGGAACAGCGGCGCGCGGCCGTGCTTGTCACGCATCTCTTCGACAAACCCGCTGGCATCCGACCGACCAATGAAGGCCACATTGGCCCCCTGTGCCATGAATCCATCTGTCAGCGCCGCACCGACGCCCGAGCCGCCGCCGGTGATATAGACCGAGGCCCCGTTCAGATCATGGAATGTAGCTGGTTGGGTCATCAGTGGCTCTCTCTGGTCACGAGGCGGGTGTCTTTGCCCACAAGGAAATCCAGATCCGCCCCCTGATCCGCTTGCAGCACGTGGTCGATGTAAAGCTTCGCATAGCCGCGGGTATAGTGCGGATCATCCGGTTGCCACGCGGCGCGACGGGCGTCCAGTTCGTTTTCGTCCACAAGCAGTTCCAGTTCGCCGCTTCTGGCTGAAACACGGATGCGGTCTCCGGTTTTGACCAGCGCCAGCGTGCCACCCGCTTGCGCTTCGGGGCTGACATGCAAAATGACGGTGCCATATGCTGTTCCCGACATGCGGGCGTCCGAGATCCGGATCATGTCTCGTACACCCTCTTTCACCAGTTTCGCCGGAATTGGCATGTTGCCGACCTCGGGCATACCCGGATACCCCTTGGGGCCACACCCCTTGAGCACCAGAATGCTCTTGGCCGTGACTGGCAGGTCTTCACGGTCGATATTGGCCTTCAGGTCTTCGATGTTGTCGAACACGAAAGCCTCGCCCTCGGTTTCAAGAAGCGCGTCAGTGGCCGCCGAAGGTTTGACGATTGCCCCATTCGGCGCAAGGTTGCCGCGCAGAACGCGCAAACCTGCGGCGGGCTTCACAGGGTCGTTGAAGGGGCGGATCACATCCGTATTGAAACACTCGGCCCCTTCGAAATGGGCCGAGATGTCCTTGTTCAGCACCGTTTTTGCCGGGCGCAGAAAGGGTTTGAGTTCGTTCAGCACGACCGGCACGCCGCCTGCATAGCAGAAGTCTTCCATCAGGTACTTGCCGGAAGGCATGCAGTTGACCAGAAGTGGAATTTCAGACCCGATTTCAAAGTCTTTCAGGGTCAGGTCAACCCCGACACGTCCCGCCAGCGCCAGCAGGTGAACTACCGCATTGGTCGATCCGCCAACGGCGGCATTGGCGAGGATGGCGTTTTCAAACGCCTCTTTGGTCAGGATGTCCGATGGTTTGAGGTCTTCATCCACCATCTCGACGATGCGCCGGCCGGTCATGTGCGCCAGCGCCATGCGGCGGGCGTCGACCGCCGGAAGCGCGGCGTTGGTGGGCAGGCTCATGCCCATCGCTTCGACCAGCGACGCCATGGTGGACGCGGTGCCCATGGTCATGCACACGCCCGCGCTGCGCGACATGCCGGATTCGGCGTTCATGAAGTCCTGCAGGGTCATTTCGCCAGCCCGCACCGCTTCGGAAAACTTCCAGACATCGGTGCCGGACCCGATATCCTGTCCGCGGTATTTACCGTTCAGCATCGGGCCTGAACTGACGACGATCGAAGGCAGATCGACTGAAGCGGCCCCCATCAGCTGACCCGGTGTGGTCTTGTCGCAGCCACCCAGAAGTACCACGCCATCGATTCCATAGGCGCGGATCGATTCTTCGACATCCATGGCCAGCAGGTTGCGGAACAGCATCGCGGTGGGTTTCATCTGGGTTTCGCCCAGAGACATGACAGGGAACTCTACCGGAAAGCCGCCCGCCTCCCATACGCCGCGTTTTACGCCCTCGGCCAGGTCGCGCAGGCCCGAGTTGCAGGGGGTCAGTTCCGACCAGGTGTTGCAGATGCCAATTATGGGTCGTCCGTCAAAAGCGTGGTCGGGAAAGCCCTGGTTTTTCATCCACGACCGGTGGATGAAGCCATCCTTGTCGAGTTTTCCATACCAATGCTGTGAGCGGCGTTTTGTCATGTCTGGCTTTGTTTTTCTTGGCTGAAGTTGGATCTGAGTATTTGTGAAAAGATGAAGATCAGGCGGCACGGGCCGGGCGGCACCAGTCGGGCAGCCAATCGTTATGGGCCGTCAGCAGATCCGTGACAAGGTTGCGGATCTGGCGCAGGTCCAGTTCGGCGGCGGTGTGCGGATCCATCATCGCGGCGTGGTAAATATATTCGGGGTTCTGTTCTGTCAGGGCCCGAACAGTCAGTTCCTGTACATTGATCTGCGTGCGCATCAGGGCAATCAACTGCGGCGGGATGTCGGACACGACAGAAGGCTGCACGCCGTTGCTGTCGACCAGGCAGGGGGTTTCGACCGCCGCGCCGATGGGCAGTTGCGGGATCTGGCCGGTGTTGGGCAGGTTGCCATAGGCCATGTAAGGCGTGTTCGTAACGATCGCGTTCATCAGGTCGGCGGCGAATTCGTGGCTGCGGGTCACATCGATTTTGCGCCCGTCGGTCAGGGTCTTGGCCTGTTCCTTCCACGTCTCTACCTGCTCGACACAGCGGGTGGGGTATTCGTCCAGCGGGATGGAGAATTCCTCGATCAGGTCCTGCCGCCCGTCCTTGATGAACCACGGCACGTATTCGGCCAGGTGTTCCGAGCTTTCTGTGCAGAAATAGCCCAGGTGATCCATCACCTCGTAGCGCACCTTGTTGGGGCAGCGCGGCATCAGCAGCGGCGCCTTGGGGAATTTCCCCGCGTGATAGCCCTGCCGCAGTGCGGGATACAGGTTGCGGCCCTGATGTTCCAGTTTCAGAAAGAATGCGACGTGATTGACGCCCGCGACTTTGTAGCGGAACTCATCCTTTGGCAGATCCAGATCGTGGGCCAGTTCCTCGACCGTGTTTTGAACCGAGTGGCAAAGGCCCACATGTTTCAGGGTCGGGAAGCGTTCGGCCAGTGCCCAGGTGTTGATGGCCATCGGATTTACGTATTGCAGCAACGTCGCGTTGGGGCAGAGTTGCATCATGTCCCCTGCGACATCCCAAAGCACCGGAACCGTGCGCAGACCTCGCATGATCCCTCCGACACCCAGCGTATCAGCGATGGTTTGACGCAAGCCATACTGTTTGGGGATCTCGAAATCGGTGATTGTGCAGGGCTTGTATCCCCCGACCTGAAACGCGGTGATGACGAAATCGGCCCCGTCCAGCGCCGCGCGGCGGTCGGTATGGGTCGAGACGGTCGCCCCGGCCCCGACCGAGCGGATCATGGAGCGCGCAACGGTTTCGCTTTCCGCCAGGCGCTCGGGATCGATATCCATAAGCGCAAAGTGACTGTCGGCCAGCGCAGGGGTCAACAGAGCATCCCCAACGATGTTCTGCATGAATATTGTGGACCCGGCACCGATAAAGGTAATTTTGGTCATTTCACAGCTCCGAGAGTCAAACCTGCAATGAAGTGTTTCTGCATCAGGAAGAACATGGCCACCGGTGGCAGAGCCGCCACTATGGAGCCTGCGCTCATCAATTGATAAGCGGCGCGGAATTGGGCGTTGAAACTGGTGATGCCGGCAGTGACAGGCTGGCTTTCTGCGCCTTGCGTCAGGACGACGGCCCAGAAATAATCGTTCCAGATGAAGGTGAATATCAGCACGCTGAGCGCGGCGATCGCGGGCTTCATCAGGGGTAGGACCACATACCAGAAGATGCGCCATTCGCTGATGCCTTCGACCCGTGCGGCCTCGATCAGTTCAAAGGGCAGGGCGCGGATGAAGTTGCGCATGAACAGGGTGCAAAACCCGGTCTGAAACGCGATGTGGAACAGGACCAGCCCGGTCTTGGTGTTGTAAAGCCCAAGTTGCAGGGTCAGGTCGCGTACCGGCACCATCAGGATCTGGAAGGGGACGAAATTCCCGGCCACGAACATAAAAAAGATCCAGAGGTTCGACTTGAACTTGTAGATGCCAAGCGCGAAGCCGGTCATGCAGCTGAGGGCCACCGCTCCGATCACGGTAGGGACGGTGATCATGAATGAATTCAGCAGGTATCGCGGCATGTCCGAATTGAAGAACACCTGCCCATAGTTGAAGGCGCCCTCAAAGCTGGACGGCATCCCCCAGTAATTCGCGTTGGTGAAGTCAGCAGCGGGTTTCACCGAGAAAAGAGCAACCGCCAGCAGGGGGCCCAGCCACAACAGAAGGGCCAATGGAAGCATGGCTTGATACGTGATCTGCGCCGCGCGGGGTTGTTTTTCGATGGGTTTGGGAAACATCTCAGCGCCCCTTCTCTTCACGGTACATCGACCACAGGAAATAGGCGATGAAGCACAGCATGATCAGGAAAAGGATCACGGCGATGGCCGCGCCATAACCCATGCGGAAGCCGTATTCGGACAGGGCGACCTCGAACATGTAATAGGCCAGCACTCGGGAGGATCCGAAGGGGCCGCCTTGTGTCATGATCGAGATCAGGTCGAAAGATCGCAATGCGCCGATGATGGTCACGACGAACGCGATGAAGGTTGCAGGCCGCAGTTGCGGGATAATGATGTGCCAGAGCATCTTCCAACCCTTGGCCCCGTCCAGGCGTCCTGCTTCGATCTGCTCCGGGTCCACAGCGTTCAGACCGGTCAGGTACAGGATCATGCAATAGGCGGTTTGTGGCCAGAGGCCGGCGAAGATGATGCCATAGGTCACGAAACGCTCATCGCCCAACACGTTTACCGGGCCGAGGCCGAAGAAGCCGAGGAATTCGTTCAGCAACCCGAAGGTCGGATCGTAGAACCAGGTGAACACCAGCCCCACCACGACCTGAGAAATCACGAAAGGAAAGAAAAACAGGGACTTGTACAGGCGGATGCCCCAAACTGTCTGATTCAGGAACAGGGCGATGAACAAACCTGCCGGAATCGCTGCCAGGTACAGGATCAGCCAGATCAGATTGTTCTTCATCGAGATGTAGAACGCATCTCGGTCTACCCATTCCCAATAGAGGTCCTCGTAATTGCGAAAGCCGACATATTCCGCAGCGCCCAGGCCGTCCCACTCGTAAAGTGACAGGTTGAAGGACTGGAATACCGGGATAATCACATAGACCAAAAAGAACAGCATCCCGGGGGCTAGAAACAGCCAGGGTGCGATACGTTGTTGGTTGCGATGGAACCAGCTTTCCTGTTCCGAGGCGTCGGCTGCAACTGTCATGGGAAACTCGGATCTGTTGGAGCAAGGCGGGTCGGAACCCGCCCTACGATTCAAGGGAGCGTGGGCCAGGCTTTGGCCCGACCCTTGCCTGGTCAGTTATCGAAAATACGCTCGCGCGCGCGTTCGAGCTTGGCCAGTATCCGGTCCAAGTTGTCGGGTTTGACCATGAATTCCTGGAAACCTTCCATGGACACTTTGGCCATTTCCGCAGGCGCGTCGCGGTCCCAGAACTGGGCTACCCCACCGGGGCTGTTGGACGAAAGCATTTCAAAGCCCTGTTGCAGGAACTTGTCGTCATCCACAGTAGATTGCGCGTTGACCGGCAATTGGCCGAGATTCGCGCCGTTGTTGATTTCGGTCTGTTCGTCAGCAGAGACCACAAAACGCAGGAATTCGCGCGCAGCTTCCTTGTTCGAAGCATTGGCCGGGATGTGGAACGTGTCGGTCGGGGCGTCTTCGGCCAGCTCAACATCGGAATTGATCGCGACGAACTGGTAGAAATCCAGCTGGTCATCTGTCAGGCCCGCATCGCGAAGCGGTGCCACTGCGAAGTTGCCCATCAGATAGGCCGCTGCCTCACCATTGACCATGAAGGGCAGGGCTTCCTGCCAGCTATATGTCTGGTGATTGTCGATGAAGGCGCCCATGTCGATCAACTGTTTCCAGTTGGCGAAAGTCTGTTTTACCCGGTCATCTTCCCAGCTGACTTCGCCGTTGGCAAGCTGCTGGTGGAAGTCGAAACCATTCGTTCGCATGTTCAGATAGTCAAACCAGCCACCGGCGGTCCAAAGGAACTTGGTGCCAATGGTATAGCAGGCGCGTCCCGAATCGACGATTTTCTGGCAGTTGGACAGTTCTTCTTCCCAGGTTGTCGGCTCGCTCAAACCCAGTTCATCAAAGATATCTTTGCGGTAGTAAACACCCCACTGATAGTAGGTATAGGGTACGCCCCATTGCTTGCCGTCTATTGTCAACGCGCCCTTGGTCGAAGCGAGGTTTTCGGCGATCTCAGGCTCTGCCCACAAGTCCGACACATCCTCGAACAGACCCGCCTCGACATATGGTTTCATGCGGTTGGCCGCGTACCATGTGGCCACGTCCGGGGTGTCGGCCGTCAGGAAATTCCGGATCTGCGTCTTGTATGCTTCGCGGTCGATGACCGTTGTTTCGATCTCCAGCCCCGGATGCTGTGCTCCGAACCGCTCGATCATCGCTTCCATCGTCGCGCGGGGCGCCGGGTTTGATGTGTCGAGAAAGATCCGCAGCTCTCCGGTGAGTTCCGCAGCTGCCGGTGCCGCCATCGCGACACCGATCGCCAGCGCAGCCGTCGTGCGCTTGAAAGTTGAATACATGGTCTCCTCCCTGTTTTTCCCATGAAAGGTTCCATATAGTGAAACCTTGTTTTATATATTGAAAACTACACATCGACTCGGTTACTGTTGTCAAGACCCTCGTGAGGATGGCGGGGGACAATCGGAGGAGAATGATGGCCCGTGTCAGGTGACGGAACTATAGGCAAAGCATGTGATGTGCTGGATCATGTAGCGTCGTTCGAGCGCCCAGTTCGATTCGCTGAACTTTTGGAAAACAGCGATTTTCCAAAGGCGACCCTGTACCGATTTCTGCAATCCCTGACCAACCAGGGAATGCTGTCTTATGACCGCGACAGGCAGACCTATGCGCCCGGGATGCGGTTGGTTCGGTTGGCCCATGCGGCATGGACGCAAAGCTCATTGGCCCCGATAGCGCGGCCTTTTCTGGATGCCCTCAGCCAAGAAACCGGTGAAACCGTGCACCTGGCGCAACTTGATTCCAGTCAGGTTCTTTACGTCGACAAACGCAACGCCGCACAACCGATCGAGATGTACTCTCAGGCTGGAAAAGTTGGCCCGGCCTACTGCACGGGGGTCGGCAAGGCGATGCTGGCCTTCTTGGACGAAGATGCGCTGAACAGGGCGGTGTCGCAGCAAAGCTATCACCGCTTCACCGACAAAACTCTGACATCCGAAAAGATGTTGCGGGCTGATCTTGACAGAATTCGCAGCCGGGGATTTGCCGTCGATGATGAAGAGCACGAGCCTGGCATCATTTGCATCGCCTGCCCAGTTCTGACGTCGAACGGGCGGATGCTTGGGGCGATTTCGATAACCGGGTCCACCGAACGAATGGATTTCGATCAACTCGAAGCCTGGGTGCCGCGCCTGCGGCGTGTGGCTGAACAAATCGGAACCGAGGCACAAGCCTGGCGGTTTCCCGAAACAGGCCCAGGTTCGAAAAACGACAGGATGCTAATGACATGACAGGTGTAACTCTGAATCGGGCAATCAAACGGTACGGTCAGACACAGGTCATTCATGGGATCGACCTGCAAATCGAAGATGGCGAGTTCTGCGTTTTCGTAGGGCCTTCGGGGTGCGGAAAATCCACGTTGTTGCGGATGATTGCCGGGTTGGAAGAAACCTCGGAAGGTGAGATTCACATCGGATCGCGCGAGGTGACACATATGGACCCGGCCAAGCGCGGCGTGGCCATGGTGTTCCAGACCTATGCGCTCTACCCGCATATGTCAGTGGCCGAAAATATGGGATTTGGCCTGCGCATGAATGGTGTCCCAAAAGCCGAGATCGACCAGAAGGTGCAGGAGGCTTCGAGCATTCTGAAGCTTGATCCCTATCTCAAGCGCAAACCTAAGGCCCTGTCCGGGGGGCAACGGCAAAGGGTTGCAATCGGGCGGGCGATTGTACGCGGGCCCGAGGTTTTTCTGTTCGACGAACCCCTGTCCAACCTGGACGCCGAATTGCGTGTCGAGATGCGCGTCGAAATCGCGCGTCTGCATCAGGAAATCGGCGCAACCATGATCTATGTGACCCATGATCAGGTCGAAGCCATGACGATGGCTGACAAAATTGTCGTACTGCGCGATGGCCGGATTGAACAGGTCGGCGCCCCGATGGATCTGTACCGTGACCCCGACAACCGGTTTGTTGCAGGTTTCATCGGTTCGCCTGCGATGAACTTTCTCGATTGCGATTATGCCGACGGCCATGTCACCCATCCCGCTTTGGGCCAGCCATTGCCGATCTCGGCAACTGTTCCTGCCGGAACGGACAAGGTGACGTTGGGGATGCGCCCCGAACATATCCACATCGACCGGTCTGCGGACACCTGCACAGTGGATTTGACCGAAGCGCTTGGGGGTGTTTCCTACTCCTATCTGCTGACGCCAAATGGTGACAAACTGATTGTGGAAGAGCGGGATGACCAGCGCAGCAAAACCGGCGACCGGATTGGCATATCCATTCAACCTGACCGTGCCATGGTATTTGATCCCGAGACAGGGCAGAGATTTCGGTAATCCTTGGCCGCAACCCGAAGAATTTCGTGGGACCAGCCGTGCAGCATCATGGAAAACATGTGGCGTGACCTGAAGGGAACGCCCGAGACAGGCGGGCGATACGTTGAGCTGATAGCATCAAAGGCCATCCACGCCCAGCCCGTGGCAAAACGCGCGGGCACAGATGATTGATTCCCAGCCCAACGTGATTTAAGGGAGGCCCTGTCAAAACAGAGTCACCCAGGGGCGGTATCATGATCGCGCCCCTCCCGCGCCACGCATATGTGGCTTCAACTCTTAGATCGCACGCCCCGAAAGGCTTAAAAAGGTAAAAGAATATGGCAGATAAATCGAACTTCGACATATTGTATACCATTGTAGACGAAGCGCCCGAACTGGCCAGCGCATCGTTCCTGCCCATCATTCGCAAGTTCGCTTCGGCAGCTGGCGTTAGCGTTGGTACAAAGGACATTTCACTGGCCGGGCGCATTCTGGCAGCCTTCCCCGAGAACCTGACGGATGAGCAGCGTGTCTCGGACGATCTGGCGGCGTTGGGTGAACTGGTAAAGACCCCGGATGCAAATGTGATCAAGCTGCCGAACATCTCGGCATCGGTTCCGCAACTGGTGGCCGCCATAGAAGAGTTGCAATCGCAAGGCTATGATATCCCGGCCTATCCGGAAGAACCTTCGACCGACGAGGAAAAGGCCATCCGCGCGCGTTATGATGCCATCAAGGGTTCGGCCGTGAACCCGGTTCTGCGAGAAGGTAACAGTGACCGCCGCGCAGCCCGGGCAGTCAAAAACTATGCTCGGAAGAACCCGCATTCCATGGGTGAATGGGCCTCGGACAGCAAAACCAAAGTGTCGTCCATGTCGGGCAACGATTTTTACGCCAACGAGAAATCGGCTACCATCACCGCTGCCCAGGCGGGTGATGCAAGGATCGAGTTTGTCGGCAAAGACGGCAGTGTGACTGTTCTGAAGGACGCGTGGCCGTTGGAGGAGGGCACGGTGACTGATGCGACGTTCATGTCGGTCAAAGCGCTGTCGTCCTTCCTGGCAGAGGCCATCGAGGACACCAAGAAAGACGGCACAATGTTCTCGCTGCACCTGAAAGCCACGATGATGAAGGTCTCGGACCCGATCATTTTTGGCTATGCGGTCAAGGCCTGGCTGGCGCCGGTTTTTGAAAAATTCGGAGCGGAACTGGATGCGCTGGGTGTGAATCCGAACTCGGGTCTTGGCGACTTGCTTGAGCGGGTTCAAGACAATGCCGAGATCGTCGCCGCAATAAATGCGATCAAGGCTGATCGTCCATCCATGTACATGGTGGATAGCGACAAGGGCATCACCAACCTGCACGTGCCTTCCGACGTGATCATTGATGCTTCGATGCCGGCTGTGATCCGCGCGGGCGGCAAGGGTTGGGATGAAACCGGTGCCAAGGGCGATACCAATTGCGTCATCCCCGACCGGTGTTATGCAACTGTTTATGATGAAAGCATCAAGTTCTTCAAAGCCAATGGTGCATTGAATCCGGCCACTGCCGGTGCGGTCGCAAACGTTGGCCTTATGGCGCAGAAGGCCGAGGAGTACGGCAGCCACCCGACCACCTTCGAGGCACCCGCCGACGGCACGATCCGCATCGTTCTGGCCAATGGCGAGACCCTGCACTCGCACGAGGTCGAAAAGGGCGACATCTGGCGGGCCTGCACCGTCAAGAAGGCGCCGATCGAGAACTGGATCCAGTTGGCGATGGACCGTCAGCGCCTGACCGGATCCGAGGCGATATTCTGGCTGGACGCGAACCGCGCCCATGACGCCGAGCTGATCAAATACGTTCAACCGGCGCTCGAGGCTGCGGGCGTGGCCGACAAGTTCCAGATCATGGCCCCGCGCGAGGCAACTCGTCAGACGCTGGAAACCATCACCGCCGGAAAGGACAGCATCGCCATCACCGGCAACGTGCTGCGTGACTATCTGACCGACCTGTTCCCGATCCTCGAACTGGGCACCTCGGCCAAGATGCTGTCGATCGTCAAGCTGATGAATGGTGGTGGCCTGTTCGAAACCGGGGCAGGGGGCTCGGCGCCGAAACACGTGCAGCAACTGGTCGAGGAAAACCATCTGCGCTGGGATTCGATGGGTGAATTCTGCGCGCTTGGGGAATCCCTGAACTTCCTGGCTGACGCCAAAGGAAACGCGAAGGCAGGTGTTCTTGGCGCTGCGGCAGAGGCGGCAACTCAGGGCATTCTGGACAACAACCGGTCGCCAAGTCGAAAAGTTGGCGAACCGGACAACCGCGACAGCCACTACTGGTTCGCGCGCTATTGGGCCGAAGCCTTGGCTGCCCAATCTGACGATGCCGATCTGGCAGCTGAAATGGCACCCCTTGCAAAAGAGCTGGCAGACAAAGAAGAGCAGATCTTGTCGGAATTGGCCGCAGTCCAAGGACCGGCGGTGGATTTGGGCGGATACTATCACACTGACCCGGTCAAAACCGCCGCTGTGATGCGCCCCAGCGCTACGCTGAACGCAATCATCGGCTGATCGCCGTCGAACATGCGGGCGAGTTTCGTCCGACATCAAAACACGAAGGGACCGCCTTTGCGCGGTCCTTTTCATGGACCGCGGGATTGCCAAAAGACCCGCCCCGAACCCTGTGCCTGACGATCTTTAGCATGCCGTGGCTGCGCCGTTAAAACCAACCTTGTCAGGTTCCATGAACGACTTGCGCAGTGTGTGCCGGGAAGACAGCTGCGCGTCACGTTGGTATTCAACACTTGTCCGTCCGCTCGTCGGGCACAAATTTCGATCGCTGTCCTGAAACTGCAAACAGCGCGGTTGGCGCGGATCGAAACATCCGGATCCTCGGAAAAACTCAGGATTTACGGGATTCCCCCAATAGCGCCGGTTTTCTGTCCGCGTTAGTGTTGTGGGGACAAAGAATTTCACTGGTGAGGCCTTAGGGCCATATCACTCACTCAGAAAAATGGCCAGCATTTGGGGTGCTGGCCATTTGCTTATTGGATTAAGTAAATTCTTGAACACGTCAGCGTATTCAGGCGCTTACGCGGGATCAGGCTGACCATTCGCCTAACTGGGAACCGGGGGATGGTTTTAATCAGCCAAATCGACGGGTCTCAGCCTCGACAAGTGTTGGCTTGAATTGATCATCGCCTGACGCAGCTACACCTTTGTGCTGCAAATAGGAAAGACGACGTGCTTCCCTCCGGGCAAGAGCCAGAGATTCCAGAATCAAAGCACAGACGATGGACAGCATTGTTGCAACAAAACCGGATACTGCAACGACAACAGACGGAATTCTATCAACAAGCCCCGTTTCCAAGAATTCCCGGAATACGGACACAAACACAAAGAGCGAAGGCAAAAACATCATCACGGCCAAAGACAGGAAAAATGCAACGGGCTTTTCATCTTTGATCAACAAACCGATCATTTTGAGAATCCGCCACCCGTCAGAGAACGTTGCCAGCTTGGAGTTCGAATCTGGCAGGCGTGACGAATATCTTGTTTGAACCTCACCGATCGGCATGCGCATCTGCATCGCATGAACTGTCAGCTCTGTTTCAATCTCGAACCCGTTTGATACTGCGGGGAAGCTTTTGACAAAGCGCCTGCTGAAAACGCGGTAACCCGAAAGCAAATCGTTGATTTTGCTGTTGAAGAAAAATTTCACAAGCCAACTGAACAACGCGTTGCCAAATTTGTGGCCGCGCCGATAGGCTTCGGTTTCTTCATTCACCCGAGCCCCGTTGACCATATCCAGATTCTGCGAAACGAGCAGGTCGATCAATTCCGGTGCCGCCGCGCTGTCATAGGTCGCATCCCCGTCAGCCATAACGTAGACATCCGCATCAACGTCGGCAAACATTCGACGGACCACGTTGCCTTTGCCCTGGTATGTTTCGGAATAGACCCGCGCGCCTGCCTCAAGCGCGACCTTGACGGAGTCGTCGGTGGAATTGTTGTCATATACGTAAATCGTCGCGTCGGGCAGGGCCGCACGGAATTGCCGAACGGTTTCACCTATGGCAACGGCCTCGTTGTAGCAGGGCAAGATCACTGCAACGTCCAAATCCGATCTGGTCGCGGACGACGGTGAGTTATTCTGAATATTGAAGGCGCCCTGTATCATATGAAAATCACGCTCTTTCATTGGCATCAATTGAATGATGATCGTGCTTGGGGTTAGAAGGTGCTGCGCATTTGAGGCTGTTATGAAGCAGATAAGAGGCCAAAATTTGTCATTCTGAAAAACCTCGTGTTTAACGCTGACAAAAAAGGGGCCGATTGAAGAACCGGCCCCAAAGTTTCAGCTGAACCGAGGGATCAGTTCGACGCTGCCATCAGTTTCTCGTTGTGCTCGCGCAGCGTGTCAGAGACGATCGCATACCATTCCCCGGTTTCGCGCATCTCGTTCAGGCCTTTGTTCAACATCGCCAGGTATTGCTTGCCGAACGGATTGCTGCGGTGGCTGATAAAGCGCAGCGAGGACAGCGAGGTCACGTACGGGTTCTCAACCAGGTCGTTCTGGTTCAGTCCCATTTCAACCATTGTGTCCGAGAACAGCTGAACTTCAAAAGTTGCAACATCTGCGGTGCCGGTAAGGACCGCGTCCAGGCATTCACGTGCGGTGATCGGCTGCATCAGCGTAATGGTTTCACCATTGTGCAGACCTTCCTGTTCCAGATCATGGATGAACCAGCCATCCATACGGCAGATGGTGGCGCCCTTCAGTTCTTCAAAGGTTGTCGCATTCGCATACTGGCTTTCCGGAATGGTGTAGAACCCGACGACAATGTCATAGACCGGAACAGATGAATCGAACTGTGTGCAGCGCACCTCGGTTTCCCAGGACCATTCGTAAGTGCGGTTGGTGCAATCCGGCATGTTCCACGCCATGGACACGTCAAAGGCGCCAAGAGGCAGAAGAGTTTCCAGGTGCGAGTTCCAGTCATCCACGAAGCTTACGGAATAGTCGCGCGCGTTGCCGCCGCGCTGCAAAGCCGTGGTGCCCAGACGGGTGATTGCTCCGCCACCGTTCAGCGATTCATCTGCGAAAGGTGCCCAGCCATTGCCGGTCACCAGCTTGATCGGCGGCTGGTAGACGCTCGAACGTTTGACGCTGGCTGCACGTTGTTCTTCAGCTGCGATGATTTCCTGCGCGCTCTGACCATTGGGCAGGCTGCCGTCTTCACAGGGAAGGGCCAGAACCAGACCTGGCTCCAGAGCGTTGGGGTTGGTGATTTCGTTCCGGTTCGCGTTGAAGATCGGCTGATAGTTCGACGTGCCATAAGCTGCGATTGCAATGGTCGCCATGGTGTCGCCGTCTTGGACGGTATAGTTGGTACAAGCTTCCTGCGCCGCAGCGGCGCCCGCACTCAGAGCAGTGATCGCGGTTGCTGAAAGCGCTACCTTCTTTATCTTCTCGTTAAACATGTCCACTTCCTCCAGACTTTAGTTTGTCAGGCCAGATCGGGGCCTTATCCATTTTCCATTTGATGACGCAGGGCGGTTGACACGATGTCGCGCCATTCGCCCGATTGCTGCATGATTGCCAGACCCTGATTCAGCGTCTCAAGGATCGCTTCCCCATCAGGATTATCTTTGTGGGTCATGACGTTAAGCGACTTGATGGCCGCAAGGTTGGGGTTTTCGATAATCCGGTGCTTGTACCCAAGCCGATCTATTGCCTCGGCTGCCAGATGTGCTTCGATGGCAACGATATCTGCGGTGCCTTCCATCAGAGAGTGAAAGCAATCATCCGGTGACGTTGGGCGCAGAAGTTTGATGACCGGTTCGTACAGGCTTACCGCGTCCATGTGAGACAGGGACCAACCTTCCGGCCGGCAGATCGTTGCACCGGCAAAGTCGGCATAGGTTAATGTCTCTTCATAGCCGGAACCTTCCCGGGCGAAGAACGTATCCACAACCTCGTAGAACGGGTTTGAGAAATTGTAGGTCTCGCACCGGTTGCGATCATCTTCCGACAGCGCAACGGCCTCTTCGCAATTGGGGCGCGACCAGGGGAAGGTGGCGTCAAATGCAAGCGTCGGCATCAACAGGTCCAGATGGGATGACCAGTCATTGACGAACTGAATCTTGTAGGCCTGTTCGGGAGCGGCACGAAACATCGCTGTCTCAACCAGATGGGTATAGAGCCCCCTATTGGGCAGAGATTCATCGGTGAACGGAGCGTAGTTCCCGCCAGTGATCAACAGCAATTGCCGGTCCCGGATTTCGGGCCGTTCACCCGTTCCGGCATTCCGGATCAAAGCGGCAGCTTCCGCACGGGCGGCTTCGATCTCTTCCTTGGCAGCAGCCCGCGCTGCAACGACGGCCTCTTCACTCGCCTTCTTTGCCTCGGCTTCCGCTTCGGCAACGCGGGCTTCCGCTTCGGCCACGGCTTTCTCGGCGCGCTCTTCTGCGGCTTTTACCAGCTCTGCCGCCATTTCGGCAGCCAGCCGCTCTGCCTCGGTGTCAGCCAGCGCCGGAGCCCGCCCGACATCTTCCAGACATGGCAGTTCCAGAACGTCGCCGACGCGGATGATATTGGGGTTGGAACCGATAATATCCCGGTTCGCGTCGAAAATGATGCGAAAGTCTTCGGTCGCATACACTTCGATTGCCAATTCCCGTAAGCTATCGCCGCGTTGAATTTCATAACTTGAACATGCCTCTTGCGCAGATGCCGCGCCCGTGGCGGCAGCAAGGGCAAGGCTTGATATGAGTAAGTGCTTTTTCATGGGTCCTGTTGCTTTGCCTGTTTAGGTGCTTGTAAGTTTCGCCACTGCGATAGAAAGATTGTCCTGATCAGGGTCACCCTTGGCCTGCACGGCCCTCAGCAATGCTTCGGCAATGTCTTGTGCCAGCCCCTGTTGGTGATCCCGCAGAATGTCCTGAATTTCGGCGTCGCTGATGTACTGCAACCCATCACTTCCAAGGATCAGGACATCGGCAGGCGAGACGATCAATGGATCTTCCGGGCAATCCACTTTGGGAATGGCCCCGCCCATGACCACGGACGTCAATTGATTGCGGTCCATTTCCCGGGCTTCCGCTTCAGTAATCTTGCCTGAAGCCAATTTCGAAGCAATCACGGGTGCCATCGAGTGGTCTTCGTTGACCTGCGTCAACGCTCCATCTCGGAACAGGTAAAGAGGGCTGTCGCCGATCGAAATCCAGAACACACGCCGCCCCAGAAAAAGGACGCCCAGCATGGTTGACCCCATGTTGAACCCCTGGCCCCGGGCCTCGGTGTAGTTGGCGATCGCGGCATTGGCTTGCATGGCGGCCAAAGGAAGCGAATCCATCGCGGATCCTTCGTTGAGGTTTTCTGCCTCAAGTTCTGCGTCCAGCGCGTCGCGCCATGCGGCCACTACCATTTCCGACGCTATTTCGCCCGCTTCATGGCCACCCATGCCGTCTGCAATCACAACATAACCCGCGTCCGACGCATCAAACATGCGGGCCGCAATCGCGTCTTCCTGCGTTTCCCGCTGACCCTGGTTCAGGATCAGCGCAACATCATATGCCGGAGTTGCCAGCATCAATCAGGAATCCCGCCAATCAAAACCGTCGTCACAGAAGGCCATGAACCGGATCGAGGTTTCGCTGATGCGGATCAGGTCTCCGCTGGACAGGGCCACGGTGCTGAGAACGGGCTTGCCGTTCAGACGAACGAGATTGGCCTTGCCGCCATGGCCCAGATAGCACTTCCGGTCCTCGGGGTCGTAGGCGATCACGGCATGGTTCGAGCGCGAAATGCCGGTATCGCCGAAATCCAACTGAATGGCCTGGTCATCGTTGCGCCCGATTTGCATCAGGCCTTCGGTCAGCGTAATGCTTGAACCCCGTCCCGGACCTGCTGTTACCACCAGCCAACCCACCGGGAACGTCGCTTGTGCCGCTTCTGCTTTTGCCAGGGGTTCGGAGGATTCGATCAGGTCCTGAACATGCGTATCGGCGCGCTCAAATCCAAGAAATGTCGTCTTGACCCGTGAGCGGCGATCCTCGACCGGGGCTGGGGCTGGTGCAACCTGTTCAATCACCGGCTCAGCGGTCTCTTCGACCTGTTGCGCTTCTGGGGCCGGAGCTTCCGCGACCTCAACCTCGACGACTTCCGGTTCGGCAGGTTCGGACACGACCTCGGCCGTTGTTTCCTCTGGCGGTGTTTCAGCGGGTGTTTCCGTCACATGCAGGGTGACAACCTGCTCGACCTCAACCGGTTCTTCGACAGGCTCTTCCGCCAGAACGTTTTTCAGAGCGTCTTCTTCTTCCGGCGTGTCTTCCTCCTCCGAACTGTCCTCGGCAAAGATCGACTCCTCGGGTTCGGTCACTGCCTCCGGCTCGGCCTCGTCGAACTCGGGCATCTTTTCCTCGGGGATCAGCTCATCCGTTTCCTCATAGGAATCGGATGTCATGTTTCCACCGGCCAATGCGGCGCGCAGCGCGTTGAAATCCGCAATGGGTTCCTGCTTTGCTTCTTCGCTTTCTGCGGCATCTACCGCAGTCGTGTTCTCGGCAACGTCTTCTTCTTTGGATTTGCCGGCACCTTCGAGAAGCCGGCTCAGAGGGCTTTTGTATTTGAACATGGTGTCGACACCTTCAAGTTGGTGACGCAGACAATCCGCGTCGTAAGCTGCTACTGTTCCCTGCACGTCAGCGCAGAGCCACTCAATGGATACCCATGGGAACTGGTACATTCTGCGGCGGGCCGGTTCCCGCCAGGGTGGCAAAGCTGGATGCCACCCTCAGCAAACACACACTGGCAGATCACTTTCGAACCGGTCAGATTACTCCTGTGCAAGCTGCATGGTGGCGGCCGTCTCGGCCCCATTGCGCAACACTGTCAGTTTTGCCTCAGACTGCTCGCTTGAAACGAGTGCGGCCAGCATCTCATCAAGGCTTTCCGAGCCGTCAAATGTAATGCCGGAAAGGCTTTCATTCAGCAGGACATCGCCTTTTTGCAGGTTTCCTGCCGCTTCAGCCGGAACTGCGTTCACCCTTGTTTGCCATCCGGCGTCGCCATCGGCGCTGACGGTAAAGGTGTAACCATTTTCCAAGCCAACGGATCGTATGGCGGGAAGGGCCAACAAGCCGTTTTGCGCCCGGGTCTGACCCAGCGGGCGATAGCGGGCTGCAACCCTTGTGTACCCATCGGTGTCGACTTTCAGGTTATCCAGAACCTGCGCCGCAAAAGAAACATCCTGACGGACCGGGCGGCCATTCAGGGTATAGATGACAGCGCCACGCTGTACCCAATCGCCGATCACGCTCATGTCCTGATCGGCGTCCACCCCCGTAACTGCAATCGTGGCTCCGGTCGAGCCGCGGCGTCGGGATGTCTGGAAGGGGATATCGACATCCCAATGCGCAAACGCCACCTGCTGTTCCGCCGGAACACCGGCGTTGGCAATTGCATCAGTCGCAGGTGTCTCAATCTCAGACACTGCTGCAATTTCAGTCGCTTCTTCCGACTGTGACGGAACCTCGGAACGTTCAGTGTCTGCGGAGGCTGTTTCTGTGGCAGCTGGCTCCGCAGGTACTGGTTGTGCCTGCTCGACAGGCTCTTCCGGTTTGGGTTCGGGGGCGACGGCCACTTCGGGTTCGGTGGCCTCCGTGACAGAAGGATCGGTAGCGGGTGACTCTGCCTCAGCGGATTGTACGTCTGCCGTGGGCTGCGTGACCGGTGATTCTGCCTGGTCTTCTGTCTTGTCGCCGGACATCACGAAGAAACCGCCTGCGGCCAAAGCAACTGCAACAACAGCCGCGCCTGCAATCAGCTTGCCGCTGCCGCCGGACCCGCTCTGAACCACTGTATCGACAGCGACCGGGGTTTCCTCTTTCTTTGAAATCTTGGACAGATCGCCATCTTTTTTGTCTTCGGTGCCAAGAACGATGTCCGAGTTTCCGGCCAGCAGGGCCGTAACTACGGCTTCGGCGTTTTCGCTTTCGGCCTTGATCCGAGCCTTTTCTGCCTCTTTGTCTTTGCGATCCATGCCGACAATCACGGACACGGGACGATAAGCGAAAGTGTCAAACATGACACCGGGGCCGCGGAACATGCGCAACCAATCCAATGCGGATTGAAGACGATCCGTGGCGTGAACTTCCATCGCCTTGTCAATCGCCTCAAGGAACCCGTCTGGGTATCCTTCGAACCGACCGGTCAGTGGCGTGTAGGGGTCATCCTGCCCGTTGTTGAAAGCGTTCAGGCGGCTCTGGCCGTCGATGGGGCGTTCACCGCTGATCGCGTGATAAAGCGTGGCGGCCAGAACATAGAGGTCGCTGCTGGGCCCTTGATCCGCGCCCCGGACATAGAATTCGTGCGGAGAATATCCATCCTTGATGACGCGCAGGGTCAACAATGCTGCCGACTTGTTCGCCGCTTGCTCACGTGCGGCGCCAAAATCAATCAGGACGGGGTCTCCGTTTTCATCAATCAGAATGTTGTCCGGTGAAATGTCCCGATGCAACATGCCGCTCTGGTGAATGAAAGATACCGCGGACAGCATTTTTTCGGTGACCTGAACGATGAAATCCGGGCCGCCGTCATTTTCCGGGTTTTCCACGTAATCCAGCAGGTCGCACCCACGGATGAGATCCATTGCGATATATGCGGTGTCGTTGTCTTCGAACACCTGGTGTACGTCCACGATATTGGGATGTACCAGGCGCGCATGATTGCGCGCTTCCTGAATAAAGAGGTCAATGATCGAGCGCAGGTCGTCCTTGTAGGATGGATCATTGGGCTCAACCAGATCACCGTTGCGTCGGCACAGCGCTCCGGGGAAGCACTCTTTGATTACGACGTCGCGCTCCAGGCTGTCGCGCGCCAGGTAAGTGATCCCAAATCCACCGTTGCTGAGATAGCGGAGAATTTCATACTGCCCGCGCAACAGCTTTGCGCCTGGCTGCAATCCCTCAATTTTTGGTTCGTCGTGCGTCGCACCGACAGCCTGGTTGTGGCTCATTTCAATCCGCCCGTTCTATTCATTTTGCGGCTTAGAAAAACCGGGCCGACAGCCCACGAACTCACAACCAAAAACAACCGCAGGACACTTGAGAACGGTTAGACGTTTCAAATTTGACTTTATTGGGGCCGCCTGATGGCTTCACTATGGATCGTTTTCTGTGAGATGGCAGATATTGTTCACAGATGGGTTGCGGCCACTACATATAGATCTGCGATATGGATTAATTGAAAACTGAAACCCCAAATCAAGCGTGTTGGTCCACGAATTCGAAACAATAAAGGGCCGATTCCTCGGCCCTTCGAATCGCTGCAATGCAGCTCAATCTTGACGGGAAGACGTCAGGTTCCGGTCTTCGGTTGTGCCACCGCAACCGAGCTACCAGCCCAGGCAAGGTTGTCGCCCAGCTGCGCCAGAATGCTGATTGCGTCCTTCAACGGCGCGTCTCCGCTTTCGAATTGCAGCAACAAAAGCAAATCTGTCGCCTTTTCAAATTCTGCAGGAATCCAATCAGCTTCGGGGTCGATTTCACCACCTTGCTCCAGCCGTTCCGCAAAATCTTCGACGATCTCCTGACAGCTGTTCAGAAACGCGGCCGGTTCGATGTCAGAGGTTTCACGTAAATCTTCATAGATGCTTGCTATTGCGGCCAGCCAGTCCTCGAGAATGGGATTGTTCAACGGGGGCAGGGCAGATTCCAGCGTTGACTGCATCGATGCGGTATCATTCGACACAGGCTCTGGTTCTGCGCCCTTCAGCGCCTCAAGATAAGGCAGGAAGTCCTGCTGCAAATCTTTCCGCGCAGCCTCGAGATCGCCGCGACGCCGGTCGGAGGCCGCTTCCAGCACGTGTTCCGCAAGGTTCTGTCCGCCGCAGGTTTCCCAAAGCGCAAAGTCGGGCTCGGGCTCCTGCGCCATGGCACGCACCGCAACCGGCGTACCAATTGGGACAACAGCGCGGAACATTCCTTCCTTTTCCTTGTTCAAACGCGCAAGGACGCGGTCCAGGGCACCCTGAACCGGTGGAAGATCAGCATGTGTAACGGCCAGCAGGCTGTTGGCCCGCAATTCGGGGGGCACCTGGGACCACAGGTGGCGCTCGGTCTCGCGCCAGGCATTGGTTCCATTTGTGCACCAGATGGCACAATCGACGAATTTCAGCAGATCCAAAGTCGGCTTGTAGGTATCATCGAGAGCACCCGAGCCCGGAAGATCAAACAGCGATATTTCCTTGAGAGCCGGTGTATTGATACCGACCGATATGAAATCGGGCTTTTCCTGGGCGGCTTTTTCCAGCACTATGCCTGAATAGGTCTTTGGCTCCCTGTTCCACCAACCGACAGTCGTTTCAGGCGCTTCCGCGTAGGCGACGATCACCAGAGGCAATTTCAGATGCTGCGGGCCAGTTGGCAGAATGTCCGCGCCAGCCAGCATGTTCGCCAGACTTGACTTGCCTGCGCCGAATTCCCCGGCGAAACCGATATTGACCGCATTTGACAGACGTTCGGCGTGGGACAGAGCCCGCGCGCGCATATCCTCCAACGCCGCGTCCTGCGTCAGGTTTTCAGTTGCGGTCAGGAAGCGCTCCAGTTGGCGTACTTCCTTTTCAGTTCCGGGAAACTCAATCATTCCGCAGCCTTTGCTTGTCTTTCATCCGCATCGGGTGTTCCAAAAACCGTCTCCAGCTCGGCTGCAATGCGACGCGCCCTGTCGAATGCACCTTGCGCCTCCGCCTGGGCGTTCAGTTCTCCTGAGTTGGAACGGTGTTCAAGATGACCGGCCAGAAGGGCCATATAGTGGTCCAGAACCGTGTTCAGCCGTTCCAACAGATCGTCGCGAGTCGTGTCGATCAGGTCATCCCCGATCAGCTCGAATTCCTGCACGATCAGCCGTTCTGCACGCGCCACAACGCTATTGCGCGAGATCAGACGCGACAACCAGTTTACACGCAATTCAACGGTAATGCCACGGGTCAGGGCGGTGGTGTCCGGCCGGAACCAACGTACAGCACTGGTGTTCATGCGATTGTCGACCGGCTCTTGCCATCCCGGCAATGCCCGCAAGGCGGCATTGCAATGCATGTCGATCGCGTAAAGCTCGCTGAGCATGCGCTGCCGAACAACTTGCGATGCCCCCTGTACCAGTTCACGCATACGTTCGCGCAATGGTGTAAAATTGAGCTCGGTCTCTCCACCTTTTGCCAGCAGAGGCGACTGGCCGTCCGGCCCGCGCACAACGATAGCCACCGATTCCGAGACAGTGTCATCCATGACCCCGCGCAGATTCGACAGGACATCATCCATGTCACGCGTGATCTCCTGCGTTTTTTCAGCAATCAGCTTGCGCAGGTCGCCAAGTGTCTTGTCGCTTTCATCGGCATTTCGAACATCCAAGCCGTCTTCATCTTGAAGCGCCCGCAAACGAACCTGAGAGCGCTCAAGCTCTCCGCGCGCGAAGCTGTCGAGATGTTGCCAGGCCATCCGCAACTGTTCGTTGATCGGTCCGTCCGTCAAAGCCTGGGTGACATGACGGCGCAGATCGGGCAGGCCGGACGCGATCATTGCGGCAAAGCGCAGAACCGCTTCGCGGCTGATCGGTCCGGGGCCTTGTTTGATCTCGGCCACACCCTTGAGGTATTGCTGCATCTGTTCCGGGTGGGCGCGCAGCCATGCCAGAACGTGGTCGTGGTTCACCCCTGTTTCATCACCGGTCAAAGCATAGTGCGCCCATTGCGCGCTGCCCATCAGGACATCGATGTTCGAGTTGCCGAGCGCCTTTTCCAACCCGTCCAATACGTCCAGACGAACCTTGGCAGCGTCTTCGGCGCCGCCGCCCAGTTCATCCACTCGGTTGATAAACACGACGATCTGCCCAAGTTCCAGTGCTTGCATCAACCGGAACAGTTTCAGATCCGCGCGCGACAATGCCTGATGCGCGGACAGAACCACCACAAAGAAATCGGATTCCTTCAGATACTGTCGTGAAATTTCTTCGCGGATCAGCAGAGGGTCATTCACGCCGGGCGTGTCAGTAACCGTCAGTGGAAACGGAAAATGGCCCAATTCAAAATAGACCTCGGCCTTGCGGGTGATGTCGCTGTAAAGCCCGCGATCACTGCCCGGATCCAAAGCCCCGTCCTCGGACGGATCATCCCCGGCACAGACATATCTGGCCAGGTCATCTGACGTCAGTTCGTCCAGATCGTGCTGTTGGCCCAGCAGCTGCTCATAGCTGTCACCCAGACGCCGACGCGCCCGGACCTTCATGGCCTCGACCTGTTCCTCGATCATCTCGCGCTTGTAACTGTCCTCGTCATCGGGAAACATGTTGCGCAGTTCTTCACCTTCGGCGATCAGCGATTGCCATTGGTAATTGTCGAAGAAATGGAATTCGGCACCTTGCGTCCTGCCGGACGGGTGCCCGAAGTGCATATCGGTGATAACAGTTGTCCACGGGTTGACATCCGAAGGCAAATACTCTGCCTGACCGGTGAAGCCGTTGATCAGACGCGACTTTCCAGCCTTGATTTGCCCGACAAACGCAATTGACGGTTTCAGATTGCTAAGATCACCAATGATGCGGGAAATGAACTGGCGCGTTTCATCGTTGCTGATCCCGTTCATTTCTTCTGCTATGCGAATAAGTTCGCGGCGATGTGTTTCACTCATTACTCATTACCCTGGCTACAATAAAAAACAGATTGAAGTAGTCGAAAATTTGAATTCAACGGAGGCAATCATTTCTCTGCCTCCTGCAAAGAGGTCCACAGATTGACGACCGCCCCCAGTTTGCGGGCTTCGTGGATGGCGACCGCGATCTGACCACCGTCGCTCAAGACGGCCAGACCGGCCCCTTTACCGCCCGATGGCCGCATGACAATCAGTTGCGGGTCTTCACTCTCATGCTGAGAATCACCATCCCAGCCGGCAAGATCAGCCACAAAACGGGCCAGCGTTTCCTGGTCGGGATACATCGGCTCAGATGGCTTGCATACGCCTTCCAAAAGCGGTGCGGCTTCGTCCGACCTGTCCACGAACACACGCCCCGAGGCGAAGCGGCTCGACGCTTCAAAAAAACGTTGGGGAAGTGTTTCCGCTGCATCAGGAGTTGCCTCGGCGGGCGGAAAGTCATCAACAGGTTTCTCAGTGCTCGGGACGACGGATACAATCGGTTCGGACGGAAGCTCGATGGCGGCGCAGGCGTTCTCGATTTCGCTGAAGGTGATACCTACCTCATCCACTTCAAGCGCTGTGTCCGGCCTGCCCGACGTCAACTCAAGCGGGGCAGGCGAGGCCGAGATCTCCGACACCAATCCAGCCAGCTTCTCGATCAGTTCGGCGCGTGGTTCCGTTTCAAAGTCCGGAACCTCACCTGCCGGTACCTTGAAGACATCCGTGATCCGAGAGCTGTTCACCTCGATTGCCAGACAATCCCCGTTTGCGGCGGTAAATTCCAACCGGCGTGGCAATACTGTGCCGCGGATTGCCCGCAATACCGCAGACCGGCGCGCGGCCGCTGTTTCCCCTGCGATCCTTACGGTCGGAGACAGCCGTGCGACCGAGGTCCGCCTGATATCTTCAAGCAGGTCGAGAATGTCCGTGTCCATCATGCCGTGACCCCCTCTGGTCCCGTTCAAACCGCAGCCGCGACCGGCCCCAGACTGAGATGTGATTTGGTAAGCGCCAGTCCGACATTCGCACTGTTGCGACAGATGTAGCAGACCACATGATCAGGATATTCCTTGGTCCGCAAAAAGATGTTCAGCCTATCCTTGAAAAAAACGGCGACTTCCCCGAAACCAGCGTTTTCTTCGTCCGCACTGCCAGCCTGACGCAAGAGCGCTTCAAAGGCTGCAACCCCTTGCCCCTGAAACAGATTGGCCACAGCCACCGCCAAAACATCCAACGAATCCGCGCAGTCAGGATCAGAAACAGAGCTGCCCAAAAGCATCCCTGTCTCCATGTCGATATACCCGGCTGCAATACAGTCGGGTATCGTTTCCATGGCGGAGTTCAGTGCGGTTTGAATAGACATCTAAGCCATTGTTTTCATTTATTAGTTTCTCACTACTTCGATTCGGGCGCCCTTACAATACATGCCATTCAGCGCCGCTGTTTTCTTTGGCTTTCGGAATGGCTCGAAGTGCCTCTTTGGTCTGCTTTTCGTTGTGTTCTATGGCGATCTGATCGAACTCGGCCAGAAAAGCCTTGAATACGTTCTTCAGCCCTTCTGCATCCTGCGGCAGGTCTTCATTTCTCGAAACCTCCTGCCACATATCCGACGCGCTGAGGGGCGATCCAACCGCAACTTCGGGTAAGCCACCCAGCGTGGCAACGTTTCTTTCAACTGCATCAACCTGTTCGGTGGTGGCCGCTTCGATCAAACCGCTGGTTTCGGGTTCCGGCTCATAGTCATCCGCATTGTTGCCGGTTTGCGCGGCCATCAATGCCGTGATCGAGGATACGGAAACCTCTATGCCGCGATCTTCCGCCAAATCGGCCTGCTTGGATTCCTCGTCTTCCCCATCCGGCACGATCGAGGTCTCTTGCATCGAAGTGTTCAGCGAGGCGAGCACATCATCGGACTCGTCAACAGCCGCAAGAGGCGCGGGGCTGATTTCAGCATCCTCCAGGGCGCTCGGGGCATCATCCAATGAGTCTTCCAGATCGGCGTCAACGGACAGCTCGAATTCGTCTTCGTCATCCTCAAGGCCCGCGACATTCGTCAATTCCAGCGGATCGTTCGACGTGTCCTTGAACAAGGAACGCAGATCATCGCTTGTGTCGGGTTCAACGGGCAACGGTACCGGCTCTGACGTCATCTCTGCGCGCAGCCGTTCAGCCTCTTCCGCATCGATCCGAACCCGCTCGGCCTCATCCGAGCGCCGCTCGACCCGGGCAGGCCGTACCGGGAAGCTGGTAACAACTGTTTCGCCTTCAGCGTTCGACTGCCCGGCGGCCTCAAGCGGGTTTACCAACCTCAAGGGTGTGGCTTCGTCTTTGGCTGTCGGCTCGTTTGATGAACGGGCAGGGCGCAAAGGTTTGACTTTGGGTGCGTCGGCCTGGCTCTTGTCGATCTGGTACCGAGCCAGCTGGTCGGCGCGGTTGTCCATAATCTGTTCCGTGATCTCCAGGAAGCTGTCGATCATCTTGCCTCCGCCGCTGCGTGACCACATCTCGGCATCGCCTGTCTTGTCCCGGGCAGTGATCGCGTCGCGAGCCGAGAACAGAATGGACCGACTGAACAGGTGACCCGCCTCGCGGTTAACGCGGCGCAGTACTTTTTGGCGGTCTTTGAGGCTCAGGGCATCTGCCCGCGTCACCAGAAGCAAAGAATTGTGCTGCAACCGTTCGGGCAGGGAAACCCATGTCGCGCGTTCGGTTTCGCGCCAGGCTTGCGTCGCGTGGGTACACCACAAGACGCCGTTTGCCTGACCCACCGCACGTTGCCATACATCCGTCGAGATCTTGGGATCCGAAATGCCGGGCGTGTCGATCAGGTCCACTGCTTCCAGAATATCGGCCTCAAGATAGATACGGATGAACTGTGCGTCATTGACACCAACGGTTTCAAGCTGATCCAGCTCGATCAGTTCGATACTTCCATCATGACGTTTGATATAGGGCGCCTGATTGCCCCAGCTAAACCAAACCGGTGGCAACTGGGTTGCCGTCACCTGCGTCGGCAAGGTCTGCGTCCGCAGCAAAAAGTTCATCAACGTGGACTTCCCGGCGCTGAATTCGCCCATCAGGGCGAAAACCGGCTTGCGGCGGGACCACTGCTCGATGCGTTCCCATGCCTTCGGTGAAACAAAGCGTGTTTGTGTATCTTTTGCCATTTTTCTACTTATGCCGCTTCGTTGCTTAGATCTTTCAGTATGTCGCCCAGAATCTCGTCCTTGGATTTCTGAGGCTGCAAACCCGCCATCGCTGCCGCAGTCTTACCCGGATTCTTGTCGGCAGCAGACGAGATGCTCAGCAGGGTTTCCTTCTGCTCACGCAAGAAATCCGTAAGAATCGCACGGACGTTTTCCAGCACCGCTGCAATCTGGTTTTCCTCGATATCCTTGGTGATCGAATTTGCCTCGGACGCGATCAGCCGCGTGTAATCCGCCGCGTATGCCTCAAACCCCTTTCGGCGTTGCCACCAACGTCGCCACCAAGTGCTTTGCAAGTCCAGTGCAATCGTCCGGCCGATACCCAGAGGTGGCGGAACACGGGGAACAATGGGTGCTTCGATGCTGAATTCGCCCAGATGGTTGCCAAGTATTTTGTGATAAAGCGCCTCAACATCCGCAGCGGCGGTTGCATACAACGCCCCGGCGTCTTTTCGCATGGCGCGGGCAAAACTGAAATAGGCAGCCTTTTGCAACGTCCGCAAACCTGCGGGATCGTATTGCCACGTGCCTTGTTCGCCATTTTTTTCAAGATGCGCGATCAGAGAGTCCGTCGCGCGTTTGACGAAATTGTCCTCGGCTGACTTCAGACGCTCCAACACTTTGCCGCGCAACGCATTTGTCAACTCGGCTGCTTTCTTTTCGTATTCAGCTGACACCGTGTTTATCGCTTCTTCGGGCGACACGCCGTCAAGATCCCGTGCAACGCCTTCGCCTTCCGACAGATTCTTGGCAACCGCAGTCGCGCGGATCTGACTGGCAATGTTACGGGCCCGATGGCGGACGCGGTCCATCAGGCGCGCTCCGGCACCTTCCGCAATGCGCTCATTCATGGCCAGCAGCAGATCGGGCAGACCGGAAAGCGCCCAGATTTTGTCGAGCGAGGCCGCCTGATCACCGAAACCGGCCGCCAGGTAGAACGTATTCAAAGCCTGGCGCGACTCTTCTGTCAGAATATCCGGGTTCCCGGTCAACGCCGCTTCGGCCCACAACGCGCTGCCAAAAACGACGCTGGTATTGGTGTCGATATTGTTCTGTTTCAGCGTGTCCTGAATGCGGTCACGGATCTCTGGCACCTGTTTCACAGGATCGGAAAGTTCGTCGATCCGGTTGACGAACAGGATGATCTGCCGGTTCTCGAACTGCGCGATAATGCGCATCAGGGCCATGTCCATCGTCGTCAGGGCCTGGCTTGCCGCCAACACCACAACGCAGACTTCAGATCCGCGCAGGCTGCGCAGCGTGATTTGTTCGCGCACCATGAACGTATCGTTCACACCGGGTGTGTCGCACAGTTTCAGCGCGATGGGGTATTGCGGAATGTCCATATACAGTTCGGCTGATTTGGTAACATCGGCAAACCGGCCCGTTTTTGGATCAATATCGGGATCATCTTCATCGCCCAGGCAGACATAGCGCTGAATCAGTTCCTCATCGAAATGATCATACTGATGACTTTGGCCCAGGATCAGGTCGAAATGCTTGCCAAGACGTTCCTCTGACTTGGCCTTCATTTCACCGATCTGACGGCGGATGTCTTCCATCTCGTCATCTGCGCCGGCGCGATTGGCCAATTCACCAAGACGACCGCCGCCGACCATCAGGTTGTCCCATTCTTCCTGCTCGAAAAACGTGAACTTGGCCTTTGTATCACCGGGCGGGCGCGTGTTGATGTTCAGGGTCGTAACCACTGACGTCCACGGGTTGACGTCTGACGGAAGCAGGCCAGGGCGCCCGGCAAGAATATTGACGATCGAGGATTTTCCGGCCTTGACCTGGCCCACCATCGTGACGCTGGCGGTAAAATTTTCCATCCGGGTCTTGAGGGTCGCCAGCCGTGCCGAGGAGCGCGCATCAGCCACCTCAGTCAGTTGATCAATCTGAGCCGTCAGTGAAGCCATGGTCGCCGTCATCGGTGCCAGTGCTTCGTTGCCTACAGACAAAAGGTGATCGTTGCGCGCCATACTTAACCTCCGGTTCCCGTTGCAGCAATTTGGGGTTCGTGTGCAACACGCCCCGCCGGAACGCTTGTCAGAGTGTCGATTCGCGCGATCAGGTCCAATGCATTGCCCAGTATTTCGGCTTCGGCCCGGGGTGAAATGGTCTCGTACGATTTGGAATCGGCCAGAACTTCGATCGAGCTGAAGCGGTCGCCGTTTTCGAGGCATGCAACGCGGCGCCCGGTCGGGAAACCTTCGGATTTTGCGGCGGGTAACGGCATGCGGGCGTTCGCAAGCAGATAATGTTCACCCGAATGCGTTCGAAGGGAAATGCCAAAGCCTGTGGTCGGATGGTCGCGATTCAGAGTCTTGAGCTCACCAAGGAAACTCTCACGAGCGAAGAAGACGGCTTCTTGCTCGGCGGCAGCGGAGGGATTCAAATCGGTCACAGCAGAAAGCCTTGTATTGGAGTTGAGCAAAAATACTCGTACCGGTGCCAAAGTGGCAAAAAGACTCATTAACTCCTGATAAACAACAAGTACCTTCAAGGCGGTGTTATTTTGGCGCGAATAAGATTTTTTAGCGGTTGAATTGTGGCGGCAATGTGGTCGACCTCGCATAAGAATGCCTCAACCGACGCGAGTATTTCAAAGCGGCAGAACAGACAGTGAAACGTCTGGCAAGCTTGTATGCAGGCATAGTCGGCACAGTCAAAAGGGCAAAGCTGATGTCTTTTCAGGTCCACTCGAATGAATTGAGGGTTGAAAGCCTGTTGGCTTCATACTTTCAAATAAAAACAAATATTTAAGTTGCGCTGCTTTTCTGAAAGCACCGAATCTGGCGGATGGAGCCATGTGCCCGGGCAGATCCAGCATCACAGTCTGCGACGGTTTTCCGGATCAGACTGCACCAACTCTGGTCCGTTGAACTCTGATTCTCCACCACTTTTGGCGGCACAAGTTTCGACCGGTAGTTCTGGCGTTTATTCAACGTTAGCGCGTTTTTGACCGGCTTAACTGTGCCGAGCGTCAACCTGTGACCCAAAAGCGGAAAAGCAACGTCATACAGCTGCTTGCAATCCAGTTGCAGGGGGGGTCAGACGCCTCTGGTTTCGCGGCCGTTTTGTTGCTTGCTGTATCAACAAGGTCGAAAACAGGTTGCAGTTTTCGACCAGGCAGCTTGGCAAGTCACAAACTTTGAACTCCTCGAATTTTCCCTCTCGCACTCCGATGCAAGCTTTGTTATTGACCGCTTCAATTCAGCGCTAATGCGCTTGGATGCGGGTGTGGCGAAATTGGTAGACGCACCAGATTTAGGTTCTGGCGCCGCAAGGCGTGGGGGTTCAAGTCCCTCCACCCGCACCATATAGAATTACCATAATCATCATTATACGTATTTTAGATGCAAAAATAATGGGATCGAGTTATTGAGACTCGTCCCCCGTTGAATTCAACACCCTGAGATTTTTGCGCTTTTTGAATGCTTCGACGGTTCAAGCGCTTCAAGTCTACGTCAAACGGAAAACCAGTGAGCCTTTTCGCAACCTGGAAACCGGCGTAGTGTATCTTACTGGAGCATAGTTGATCAGCAGAATGCCCTGCCCCAGCACTCTGGGCGCGGAAGAGATCGGATACGCCAGAAAATGTTGCTGGCAACTCTCCAACCGAAAAAGGAGCACTTATGTCTCGACTTTCAGAACGCAGAGATTTTGCCACCGAAGTCTGCCAGCAGGCCGGGGTAATGGCCAAAAAGCTCTTTGCAGATCGGGTCAATCTTGTCGTTGATCAAAAAGGCGCTCAGGACTGGGTTAGCGAGGCAGACAGGAACGTCGAGACTTTCATTCGTCAAAGGATCGCGGAGGCTTGGCCCAAAGATGGCGTTTACGGTGAAGAACATGGCGCGGCAACGGGAGAGAGTGGCTTTGACTGGGTTATTGATCCAATCGATGGAACCACGAATTTCGTGAATGGTATTCCAGCATGGACCATTGTTCTGGCTGGTGTCACCAACGGCCAAACGGAGATTGGTGTGATCCATGATCCGAACATGGATGAAACATTTGTCGCAACGCGCGGGGAAACAGCGACACTCAACGGATCACCGATACGCGTCGCATCAGGAGTGGCGTTGCGCGACGGAACTGTGGCCGTAGGGTACTCGAACCGGATTGAAAGCCGTCATGTTTTACCCGTGATCGAGGATCTGATCGAGCACGGGGCGATGTTTCACAGAAATGCCAGCGGAGCGCTTTCGTTGGCCTACGTCGCTGCCGGACGCCTTTTGGGTTACGTCGAGGAGCACATGAATGCTTGGGATTGTCTGGCTGGGCAATTGTTGGTCGCGGAAGCGGGCGGCGTTGTCGAGGATCAGAACGCCGATGCGATGATCCGAGACGGCGGACGCGTGATCGCAGGCACGCCAGATGTGTTCGAGACGTTGCGTGAGATCGCAGAGAACGCTTGGAGCGCTTAACGTCTAAGTAAAAGAGACCCAACCTGAATCAGGTTTGAGTGTCGTTAGATCAGCCTGCCAGAAATGGCCTTGCGAGGGCTGGTCATACTTGCGGTCTATCGAACAATCCGAAAGTGCGCACCAAAGCAATGTGCCTACTGCCCCGTGTGTCGCGATTGCAAGATCCCCGGCATGATGCGTCTGGGTTATCTCTGTTACTGCGCGATGAATGCGTCTCTGCGCCTCGACAGCTGTTTCCCAACCACGATAGCTCTTATCCGGCTGAGCAAAGAAAGCATCGGCTGCGGCCTCGAAATCGTCCCGAGGCAAGTAACCGGTTGCGCTGCGGTCGTTCTCACCAAGGCCCAAGTTGCAATTCACGGGTAGCGCTCGTGGTGCAGCAAGAATCTCAGCTGTTTCGCGGGCCTTCCGCTCGCTGCTGGTCCATACTTGCGCCACGTTGGACAAGACTTCGCTGGATGCAAATGCAGTAGCGCGTTTGCGGCCCACAGTGTTCAAGCCCCATTCGGTTATCGGGGCGGCCGGATCGATTGCGACCTCGGGGTGCGAGATGATAATGAGTTTCGGCATTTAATCCGGCAAAAGAACGGGGCCTTTGTCAGCAAAGCCCATTTTGATCTCGGTGCCGGGATCCAGCGGCGCATCGACGTCATCGTGAACGGCAAAAACCTGACCGAATTCACCGGTCAGCGTGTATTCCATCCGAACGCCAACATAGGTCGCCTTGGCCACCGTGGCTGGGATGCCTTGGTCTGAGCCGATGACCAGACGAGAGGGTCGCACGGCGATGGTCGCGGGTCCTTCGGACAATCCACGACGTGGTAGCGTGTGGCGATACCCTTCTATTTCTATCGTTGCCGCGTCGCCATTGATATCGACGATTTGGCATTCCAAAAGGTTTGCCTCGCCTATGAAATCGGCAACAAATCGGTCGTTCGGGGCGTCATAAAGCTGGCGTGGTGTGCCCATTTGGGCGATTGCTGCGTTGCGCATGACAACAATCTCATCCGAGACCGCCAGTGCCTCCTCCTGATCGTGGGTCACGTAGACAACGGTCAAACCAAGATCTTGCTGGATAGCCCGAATATCCTCTCGCACCTGACGGCGAAGCTTGGCATCAAGATTGGACAGCGGCTCGTCGAACAGTAGAACCTGCGGCTCAAGAACCAGCGCGCGGGCGACTGCAACACGCTGTTGTTGACCCCCTGACAGTTCAGAGGGAAGACGGTTGTCGAACCCCTGAAGACCAACAAGTTCCAGCCCGTTCAGAGCGCGGCTGCGGGCTTCATCCTTTGCAAAGCCCGAGAAAGTGAGGCCATACATCACGTTTTCCAGCACGCTCATGTGAGGGAAAAGCGCGTATGACTGGAACACCATGGATACGTCACGGTCGGTGGCAGGCAATTTGGTCACGTCCCGATCACCGATCAGGATCTTGCCCGAGCTTGCCATTTCCAACCCGGCAATCATGCGCAGAGTCGTTGTTTTCCCACAGCCTGACGGGCCAAGCAGCGTGACGAGTTTTCCTGCCTCGACGTGCAGGTCGATGTTGTCGACGGCGACGACATCCTTGCCGAACACTTTCGACACGTTCTCAAAGCGTACTGGGGCAGCCTTGGAACCGATTTTGGTGTCGGTCATGGCGATGTCTCCGTTCCGTGCTGCGTGCGTCGGCCAATCTGGACCCGACCGACGAGAAGTTGCAATAAGCCGACCGCCGCGAGCATCACGAAGATCAGCGTCGTCGAATAGGCGATCGCAAGGCCATAGTCGTTGTTCTCGACCCGACCGATGATGTAGCTGGTCGCCATGTCATATTCTGCACTGACCAGAAAGATGACGGCCGAGATCGCCGTCATGGCGCGCACAAAGCTGTAAACGAGCGCAGCAAGTATCGCAGGGCGCAACAGCGGCAGAATGATGTTTCGGAACGTCTGCCACGAGTTTGCACCAAGGGTCAGCGAGGATTCATCCAGGCTGCGGTCAAGCTGCGACATGCTCGCGATCCCCGCACGAACGCCAACCGGCATGTTGCGGAAGATGAAGCTGACAACGAGAATGACACCCGTACCCGTGATTTCAATTGGCGGAACGTTGAAGGCCAGGATGTAGCTGACGCCGATCACTGTCCCGGGGATGGCGAAGGACAGCATTGTTCCAAATTCGAAAGCGTTCTTGCCTGCAAAACTTTGTCTTGTCAGCAGGTAAGCGGTCACCAGACCAACGGCGGCAGTCAATGGGGCAGCAATGGCCGCGATGGTTATGGTGGTCCAGAAACTGTCCCAAGCGGCTCCGGTCCAGCGAATTCCCTCGTCTTCGAAGCGGACCGAGAATGCAGTGATGTAGTGTTTGATCGTCAGCGAGTTATCGACGCCCCACAGCTCGACAACACTGCCGTAAATGATCATCGCGTAGACAACAATCGTGAACAGCGCCCAGCCCAGAGCGATGAGCAGTACCGGAACAGAAAGGCCAGTCGGCATCAGTGGATGAACGCCGGCATCCCCTTTGCCGGTGACGGTTGTATAGCTTTTCTTTCCCAGCCAGACACGCTGCGCGTAAAAGGCGGAAAGAGTGAAGAACAGAAGCACCATGGCCAGAACCGCGGCCCTGCCCTGATCGTACTGAGCGCCGACGATGGCAAAGAATATCTCGGTCGAAAGCACGTCGAAATTCCCGCCCAATACAAGCGGATTTCCGAAATCGGCCATGCTTTCGATGAAGCCCAGAAGAAATGCGTTCGCAAGACCCGGCCGCATCAGGGGCAAGGAAACCGTCTTGAATGTCTGCCATCTGCTGGCGCGGAGCGTTTGCGCCGCTTCTTCCATCGACGGAGAGACACCTTCAACCACACCGATCAGAACAAGAAACGCAATTGGCGTAAACGCGAGTGTCTGCGCGATCAGGATGCCCGGCATTCCGTAAAGCCAGCGTGTCGGTTGCGTGCCGAACAGTTCGGCAAAGAACCGGGTGACAGAGCCGGACAGGCCAAAAAGCAGGATCAGCGCCAGGCCGATCACGAATGGCGGGGTGATTATTGGCAGAACGGTCAGAGCCCGCAACGCGCGCTTGTAGCGGAAACCCGAACGCGTCACGACCAACGCGAAACATAGGCCGAGGATCGTTGTGATGAAGCCAACGAGGATGGCAAGGAAAAGTGAGTTCCAGGCCGCACCGCATCGGGCGCCATGAAAACACCCCAGGCCCCACAGTCGATCATCGAAAAACTTCGAGAAGAAAACCGCGATGGAATACGCGCCGTCTTCGGTGATGAAAGCAGCGAAAAGCATCTTGGCGATGGGGAAGAAGACAAACGCGGTAACGATTGTAATCACGCCGCCGATGGCGCTTACGACAAAGACGTCACCGTTAATGGCACCCCTTGCCGCGATCCCCTGAGTCAGCAGGAACAAAAAGCTCGAGGCGCATATCATCGCGCCATAGCCCATGCCGAACTGACGGTCGCCCAGTTCGCCAAACATCGCCTCCAACCAGTTGAAGTTGAAACCTCTGATGCCAATGCTGAACCCCTGAGCGATCAGCCAGCCAAAGCCAAGCGCCCCTGACAGGATCAGTATGCGGGCGTAAACTGGATCAGATTTGGTGCGCTTCAACACCAGAAGCGGCAGGGCCAGTGCGATCAGGAGCGGCGCGAGCCAAAGTTTTTCGCCCTGCCCGATCAAAAATGCAGCGGGCGCGTAATCCTCATCGAATGGGTAGCCGTCCAAAAGCCACTCGAACGACCAAAGGCCGCCGTCGACCATATACCAAGGCAACAGGCAGAATCCGACCCACCCGGCCGTGATCCAGAAGATCAGGACCGGATGGGTCGTTTTTGAAGTCCGGTCAGTCATTTACTGCGGCAGAGTCGAAACCTCTTCATCCCATTTCTGCAACAGACGCTTCCGTTCGTCTGAGGAACCATACTTTTTGAAGTCATAATCAATCAGCTTGATCTGGCTCATGTCTGGCGCGCTCTCCGAAGTTTTTGCGTTCTTGTTCGACGGTACCTGAAACGCGTTGACCTGAAGAGCAAGGTTCTGAGCTTCTGGAGACAGCGCCCAGTCATAGAACTTTTTCGCCTCTTCTTCGTTGCGCGCCCCTTTGATAATCGACATCGAGCCGATTTCGTATCCCGTGCCCTCGCATGGCGCGACGACCTTAATCGGGAATCCTGAAACGGCCTGCTTCACGGCGTCATGCATGAAGACGATACCAATGGTGTTCTCACCCCGACCGGCGGCCTTGATCGGCGCGGACCCGGACTTGGTATATTGGTTGATGTTCGAATGCAGACCTTTCATGAACTCAAAACCTTCATCCTCGCCGAAGATCTGCACCATCGACGCCAGCGTGGTATAGGCCGTACCCGATGAGTTCGGGTTCGCCATCTGAACGTGGCCCTTGTATTCGGGCTTCAGCAGATCTTTCCAGCAGGCCGGTTCGGGCAGGTTGTTGGCAGCGATAAGATCGGAATTGTAGCCGTAGCCAAGTGCGCCCGAATAGATGCCGATCGTTCGGTTTCCCGCGCTTTCTGCCTGGGATATCGCCCAATCATGAAGCTGGTCGCGCATCGGCGAAATGTATTCCATCGTCAGGCCTTCTTCGGCGGACTGCAAATGCGGATCACCCGTACCGCCCCACCAAACGTCCCCTTTCGGGTTCGAGCTTTCGGCGCGTATTTGTGCAAAAGTTTCACCTGACGACTTCCGCGTCATGTTGACGTCGATGCCCGTGGCATCTTCAAAGCTGCGCGCCATCAGTTGGCACCAATCTTCTTGCGCCGAACAGTAAAGTGTCAGTTTATCGGCCTGTGCCGCCGACAGTGACGCAGCCAGAGCGATCACCGATCCAACCGTGGTGGATATCAATTTCCTCATTTTTTCCTCCCTTTGAGCTTGATGCGTCCGGGTTTCCCGGTTCTTTCATGCCCTTCCTCATGCAGCCTTTCGAAGTTTCTTTATGACAACTTTGACTTCTGGATCGTCTGTCAGATTGTTCAGCAAGTCTGACAGGTCTCTTTCTTGAACCAACTTTGCGGCCTTTGCCGGCGAAAACCAGTGACGTGTGCGTTCACTTTCTTCCTTCCAGTGTCGCTTCAGCTTTTCGACGACCAGGGGATAAAGAGTAACGCGGCAGCGAACGCTGCTTCGCCCCTCGTATCGTTTATCATAGTAAAAATGACCGATGGGCTGTTTCGAAATGGTGCCGACAGCGCCTGCTTCTTCTTGCGCTTCGATTTCGGCGGCATGCCATGGTTCTTTACCGTCCATTAGCCATCCTTTCGGGATAACCCACCGGCCGGTATCCCGCGAAGTGACCATAAGAACGCGCAACTTGCCAGTCTTGTCCCAGCGCATCGGAAGCGCCGCAATCTGATCTGCCGTTTCGCTGTCACCCATGCTGCTCCTCAATGCCACACGACCAGAAACCAAAAGAAAGCTGCCTTATTGGCAAATTTGGCCGGTTAACGCTTTGCCTTGGCTCGTATTCTGAATTTGGTCAGTCTGTGCACCTTTGCTTTGCGCTTGGAAATACTTGTGTTCGCTCGAATTCTCACAACCTTCCGTGGGTTATGCAACAAAAAATATTGCATTATGACCGAAAGCCCACAAAAGTAGGTTTCGAAGCCAAGTCGGGTCGTCGGATGTCCAAAACTAAAACGCGCGGCAGAATGTCTGAAAAGAACCAAAGCCGGGTAAAGAAGTCCGACCGGCGCCAACAGATATTGCTGGAACTGAAGCTGCGCCCGCACGTTCGCATCAATGAACTTGCACAGCGGTTCAACGTCTCCACCGAGACGGTACGCAGAGATTTCGATGCGCTGTCGAATGACGGTTTGATAGCGCGGGCACACGGGGGGGCGTCGGCCGCCGCGCAAGGGCACTATCCGGGTCTGGATGAACGAACAAACGCTCAGGTTGAGGAACGCGAACGGATAGGCGCCACAGCGGCGGAACTGATCCAGAGCGGTGAAACGGTCATGATCGATTCCGGCTCGACCACAATCGAAATGGCACGTGAACTGGCTTATATTGATACCCCTTGCACGGTAATCACCAATTCCATTCCCGTAGCTATGACCCTTGGCCATGGGGCTGCACAAGTGCTGTTATGCCCAGGGGAATTTTTGGCTACTGAGTCCGCAACGATCGGAACCGAGACGCTGGAGTTTCTGTCCCGTTTCAACGTCGACAGGTGCATGATCGGTTCCTCGGGGTTTTCGACGGATGGCCCTTCAGAAACAGTGCGGGGCTTTGCGGCAGTAAAAAGGGTGATGCTGACGCGAGCCGAGAAACGGCACCTTCTTGTTGATTCCGGGAAATTCGGCCGGAAAGGCCTGTCTCAGGTAGGAGGCCTTAGTGACCTGGATTCGATAATCACCGACAAAAAACCAACAGGAGAATTGCGTAACGCTATTGAGGGCGCTGGGGTCGACGTTCTCGTTGCCGGGTAGATGTGAAATGACTGATTAACGGCGGACAAAAAGCACCGCACATGACTGGGAGGAAAACATGAAGATTGATATCAAACTATTGCTTGGGGCATCTGCAATCGCGCTCATGTCGATAAGTGGAACGGCGTCGGCGCAGGATTGTCCACGCGGTGACTTGGACGAGCGTTTTTGTGATGCCGACGGTGATTTGATCGCGGATATCCCAACGGACCCTTCCGAGCAGATAGATCCGGACACTTTGATTTTTGCCTATACGCCGGTTGAAGACCCCGCCGTATACAAAACTGCTTGGTCCGACTTTCTTGACCATTTGAAAGCGGAAACTGGCAAGGACGTTGTCTTTTTCCCCGTTCAAAACAACGCGGCCCAGATCGAGGCGATGCGTTCGGGCCGTTTGCATATTGCAGGCTTCAACACCGGGTCCAACCCACTTGCGGTAAACTGCGCCGGGTTCCGTCCGTTCACGATCATGGCTTCGAAGGACGGAAATTTTGGTTACGAGATGGAGATCATCACCTATCCGGGTTCGGGCATCGAAAAGGTCGAAGACATCAAGGGGAAGCAACTGGCTTTCACATCGCCTACATCCAACTCGGGATTCAAAGCGCCCTCGGCGATCCTGAAAAGCGATTTTGATCTTCTGCCCGAACGCGATTTCGAACCTGTCTACTCGGGCAAGCACGACAACTCGATCCTGGGTGTCGCCAACAAGGATTACCTGGCGGCCTCAATTGCGAATTCCGTCAAGTCCCGGATGATCTCGCGCGATGTGATCAAGGAAGATGATGTCATTACGATCTACAAGTCGCAGACCTTCCCGACCACAGGGTTTGGCACCGTCTACAACCTGACGCCCGAGTTGCAGGAAAAGATCCGCAATGCGTTTTTCAGTTTCGACTGGGAAGGCACGACTCTGGAGGCGGAGTTCTCGAAATCGAACGAAGGCCAATTCCTCGAGATGACCTATCAGGAATTCTGGGACGTCATTCGTAAAATTGACGCAGCAAATGGCGTCTCTTACGCCTGCCAGTAACTTCCGGCTCATCCGGCGGGCCTGAAAGGGCCCGCTCTTCACCCTAATCTGGGGCATTTCATGCTGCGTCTTCAAAAGCTGACAAAAACATACAAGACCGGAGATCAGGCGCTGAAGGCGATTGATCTTGAGGTTCCAAAAGGTCAGGTTCTTGCGTTGATCGGGCCCTCGGGCGCGGGCAAATCGACCATGATCCGCTGTGTCAACCGGTTGGTTGAACCGACCAGCGGCGGTGTCCTTCTGGATGACGTAGACGTGACCAAACTCGGCTCGGGTGCGCTGCGGAAAGTGCGCCGCCAAATGGGCATGATCTTTCAGGAATATGCTTTGGTCGAACGCCTTACGGTGATGGAAAACGTATTGTCCGGCAGGCTGGGTTATGTAGGGTTCTGGCGCAGTTTTCTGCGGCGGTATCCGCAGTCGGATGTGGACGAAGCCTTCCGCTTGCTCGACCGGGTGGGGCTGTTGCACATGGCGGATAAACGGGCGGATGAACTGTCGGGTGGTCAACGCCAGAGGGTGGGCATCTGCCGCGCCTTGATACAGAACCCGAAACTGTTGCTGGTCGATGAGCCAACTGCGTCGCTGGACCCAAAGACCAGCCGTCAAATCATGCGGCTGATCACCGAGTTATGTCAGGAACGCGGATTGGCGGCCATCATCAATATCCATGATGTGGCGCTCGCTCAGATGTTTGTTCCCCGCGTCGTGGGACTCCGCTTTGGCGAAATTGTGTATGATGGACTTCCCACCGGCCTTACCCCTGAGAAGCTGACCGAGATCTATGGGGAAGAGGACTGGGAAGCAACCATCGAAAAAGTGGACGAAGATGAAGATGTCGAGGCCGCAGAATGAGCCATCGAGAACTGGACGACATGCTGGGAAAAGGCTGGCGTAAGCCTGCCTTTGTCAAGAACCCAGTGCTCCGCTGGGCATTGCTTCTTGGTTTTTTCGCCTATCTGATCGCAGCCTTTATGACCATCGAAGTCGATTGGGGCCGTGTCTATGAAGGGCTGGATCGGGGTTGGGCGTTTGTGCTTGCATTCACCAGCCCGGACTTCATTTCACGGTGGTCAGATATTTGGAGCGGCCTTCTGGAAAGTATCGTCATGACCGTGGCCGCGTCGGTCGTAGGTATCCTGATATCGATCCCGATTGGGCTGGGGGCTGCACGCAATATCGCGCCATTGCCAATCTACATGATTTGCCGAGGCATTGTTGCGATAAGTCGGGCATTGCAAGAGATTATCGTTGCCATATTGCTTGTGGCGATCTTCGGCTTTGGCCCGCTCGCTGGATTTCTGACGCTTTCCTTCGCCACCATCGGATTTCTCTCGAAACTGCTGGCAGAAGATATCGAAGCCATGGACAAGGTTCAGGCCGAGGCGATCAAGGCCTCTGGAGCGCGTTGGCCACAATGGATCAACTATGGAGTTCAGCCGCAGGTGATGCCGCGACTTGTGGGCCTTTCCATGTATCGGATCGACATCAACTTCCGGGAAAGCGCGATCCTCGGGCTTGTGGGGGCTGGTGGAATTGGCGCGACTTTGAACACCGCATTCGACCGCTATGAATACGACACCGCGGCAGCCATTCTCATTCTTATCATCGGCATCGTGATGGCTCTTGAATACCTTTCGGGAATTATACGAGCGAGGGTTCAGTAATGCCGATACTTGAACGCGACGATGCGCAAATCTGGCGTCGCCGGACAACAGGTCAGAGCTTGGTCCGTTGGTTCGGCTGGCTGTTGGGCGCGGCGATCTTTGTTTACTGCTGGCAGCTGATCTCGGAATCGACCACTTGGTTTTTCGTCTGGGACGCGCCCCGCATCGCCAATGATATATGGACCCGGGCAACGCCTCCTAAATGGGAGTACATCACCCAGTTGGGTCGCCCGATTTGGGACACGCTAAATATCGCCACCCTGGGTACAATCATCGCCCTGTGCATGGCAGTCCCCGTCGCCTTTTTGGCGGCCCGCAACACCACGCCGTCCGCTCTGTTCATCCGGCCGATTGCGCTATTGGTCATTGTCTCGACCCGCTCCATCAACTCGTTGATCTGGGCGCTTCTTCTGATCGCGATTATTGGTCCCGGTGTGTTCGCCGGTGTCATAGCAATCGCCATTCGTTCAATCGGGTTTTGCGCAAAGCTTCTTTACGAAGCGATTGAGGAAATTGATCACGCGCAGGTCGAAGCAATCGCGGCGACCGGTGCTTCACGCTGGCAGGTCATGGCCTATGGGATCGTACCGCAAATCCTGCCCGCGTTTGCAGGCATTGCCGTTTTCCGTTGGGATATCAACATCCGCGAATCCACGGTGCTTGGGCTGGTTGGAGCTGGAGGCATCGGGTTGCAACTTTCAGCTTCGCTCAACGTTCTGGCATGGCCGCAAGTCAGCCTGATCCTGATTGTAATTCTGGGCGCCGTTATGATCAGCGAATGGGTTTCGGCGAAAGTACGAGGGGCCATCATTTGACCGGTTTCTCTGTGCAAGATGCTTTTGACGCCTACGAGGCTGTACGACATCGCTTGCCGCAAACCAGATCTACTGAATTGAGCTATCGCCAGGCGGACACGCTGGAGGACATAGCTCATGAGTTTGAGGTGTTCCTCCTCGATGCTTTCGGGGTTCTCAATATTGGTGATACGGCAATCCCGGGCACGCCGGATCGGGTCAGGTCGCTGAAAGCCGCCGGAAAACGTGTTCTGGTTGTGTCGAATGCCGCTGGGTTTCCCCACGCAACTCTACTGGAGAAGTACACGAGGCTTGGTTACGATTTCGCCCCACAAGACGTGATCACCAGCCGGGTCACATTGTTGTCTGAACTAAACGGCCAAAGTGAGTTGCATTGGGGATTGATGGCGACCCCCAGTGCCGGCCTTCGCGATCTGGAGGGGCTGAAACTATCCTATCTGGAGGACGATCCGAAGCCCTACGAAACCGTCGACGGTTTTTTGCTGATCGGGTCGGCGGTTTGGACTGAATCGCGACAAGCCATGTTGGAGGCCGCTTTGCTGGAGCGCCCCCGCCCGGTATTGGTCGGCAACCCTGACATTGTCGCTCCGCGCGAGTATGGTTTTTCCAAGGAACCCGGTCTTTACGCGCATCGGCTGGCAGACCGGACAGGCGTCGCCCCTCAGTTTTTTGGAAAGCCTTTCGCCAATATCTATGATATTGCTTTCCAACGTCTCGGGCACATCGACAAGCCCCGGGTTCTGATGGTTGGCGACAGCCTTCACACCGACATACTGGGCGCACGAGAAGCCGGCATAGCTTCCGCTCTCATCTCGGGATACGGTTTCTTCGCAGGGCATGATGTTGAAGCAGCGATCATGAAGGCAGGGATAGCGCCGAACTTTGTTTTGAACCGGCCTTGATGTCAGTGTCGTCAGAAAGCAAATCCTCTTACGCTTTGCGCGACATTGCTCAGGGCGAGCTAGCACCACGGTCAACCATTCAGGCAACCGGCCGCACTTATGCGGCTGGCCTTTCGATCTTGCTGAAGTCTGCGCAGAATCTCCGATTGGCGCCGTTCTGCCAGATGTGGGACATTCAGTCGGTCTCGCCAAAGCCTTTAGGTACCGGCAGATCAGGCAGAGTTGCCGCACGTTTTTGCAAGGCTCGCCCGATAACCACGCGGCTGATTTCCGTCGTCCCGTCCACGATCCGCAGCATTTGCGCAAGGCGGGACAAACGATCCAGACCGTAGGGCTGCAACAGCCCCGCACCACCCAACACTTGCGTACAGGTGTTCGCAGCCTTCACGGCGGCATCGGGCACGAACCTTTTCGCATGAGCGGCCATCAATGGACCTTCGGGCGTGCCAAGGGATTCTGCCGCCTTTCGGTAGAGAAGCTTTGAGGCTTCAAGGTCTGTTGCAACCTCGCCCAGCATCCACTGGATCCCGTCCAGATCGAGGTTCTTGCCACCAAACATCTTGCGGTTCTTGGAATAGGACAACGCCGTATCCAGCGCAGCTTGCATCAATCCACAGCATCCTGACGCAATCGAAACGCGGGCAATATCAATCGCCATGAGCGAGCCTTGCAGGCCCTGGCCAATGGGCAGGATGATGTTGTCTTCGCTCACCACCACTTTGTCCATGTACATCTCGGCCAAGGGCAGGAAGTTGTAGGATGGGGTATCATAAAGCGGGCCAAAGCTGAGGCCCGGTGCGTCGGCCGGGATGGCGATCATCGCCATATCCTTGTGGCCGGGAGCGTCACTGGTCTTAACCACGGTGAAATAGATATCAGCCTCGGTCGCCAGGCTGACCCATGCCTTCGCGCCGCGGATCGTCCATGTGCCGTCACCATTGATCACGGCGCGCGAATACATGTTTGTTGCGTCCGACCCCGATTGCGGTTCGGTCAGGGCAAAGTTCGCCAGCTTGCGGCCCGAGGTCAGATCCCGCGCCCACTTTTCCTTGAAGGCATCCGTGCCATAGCCGCAGCCCGCGAAGGTACAGATGTTGTGCATCGACAAGGCAAAGGCATAAGCGCCATCTCCGAGCCCCAGCTGTTCGTAGACCTGAATGCCCTCGGACAGCGGCAAGGCCTGCCCGCCAAACTCTTCGGGGGCGTAGAGCCCCGTCAGGCCAGCGGCCCCGGCCTTGTCAGACGCATCACGGGGCCATGTCTTTGCGGCGTTCCAGGCGTCCACATTGGGCAGGATGACTTGCTCGGCGTGGTCGCGTGCGGCTTGGAGTATGGTGGCGAGTTTGTCTGACATTGGTCGGTCCTTTTGTGAGCGGCTCTTTTCACATGACGCCACACTTCAGCACCTGCTGAGCAGGCAGCCGGTCAAGCTTCCAGAGGAGAGTCAGGTGAGAACGCCATGTATTGAGCAATATTTAGCAGGAGAAACTTCTTTGCTCTATCTCGCGTGGTGACAGGGTATTGTCCAAAAGTGACAAAAAGCGCGTCTCAGATATTCGTCCTGCGATACGAGCTGGGGGTGCTGCCGGTCCAGCGTTGAAAGGCTCGGTGAAAGTTTGCGGCCGAGGAAAATCCGACACCATGGGCGATGGCCTCAACGCTTTTGCGCCCCGCCTGAAGATCACGGATTGCGATGTCACGCCGCAGGGCATCCTTGATGGCCTGAAACGATGTTCCATCCGCATGCAGCCTGCGGATCAGGGTGCGCGGGGTCATGTGCATCGCGGACGCTGTCTGGGTCAGGGTTGCCGCGCCCCAGCCCGTTTGACCCAGATATGTGCGCACCCGCAGCGATTGGGTGTGCTCTCGCGAACTGGTGAAGATCCAGTCTCGGGGCGCGTTTTGCAAAAACCGGTCAAGATCAGATGTGCTGCGCGCCTGCACTGGACCCAGTGCATTCGGATCGAACGAAATCGCGGTGGCGCCTTGGCCAAACCGTAGCGGCGCCGGAAAGATGACCGCGTAATCCTGATCGAAGTCGGGGCGGTCAAACACGAAATCGACGCCCCTGACCGGAACTTCATGCCCCGCCAGCCAAGACATGAGCCCGTGGGCAAGTTTGAGTATCAGCATGTGCCCGAACCGCTGAACTTGAGCCGCGCCCCGTGGCTTCAGGGTAAGCACCAACATGTTATCGGCGTCATCCAGATCAAACTGGTAGTCATCCAGCAACAAGTTCCAGAAGGTCGAAAAGCGATAAAGTGCCGATGAAAGTGACGTGGCTTCCCGGACTGTCGTCAAAAGATGTTGCAGGGCCCTCGGCCGGATTGGGCGGCTCCAAAGCCCCATCATCTCATCACCGGTCTCAACTGCGGCAAGTTGATAGAGACATACGATCTGATCCAGCGTGACGCGACCATGAGGGTGACGCGTATCCGCGACCAAACCCGACCGGCCGAGAAGCGACGTCATCTGCGCCTCGGGGCACAGCGTATGCAGCGCCGTCAGCCAGTCATCGATAAACTGGCTGGAAACCGTGGAAAGGATCGTTGGTGCGACATTGGTCATGACGTGCAAGGAGGTATCACCAATTCCGGTCGAGATAAAACACGGCGCGTGCAGATGGTGGATTGTCGATGTCTTCATCAAACAACGCTCTGCTTGAACTCAATTCAGAGGGCTAGCGCCCCTGTTCGCCGCACCGGTCATCGAATATCGCTGTGCGGTGGCGGGCGGAGCTTTTGTTTGCATCGGCAAACAATCTCGCGGATGAACCGGGCGCTCTTTGGCTCGGGCCGCCACTGCCCCAAATCCCGGGCTATAGATGGCCAAAATTTAATCAGTCGCGCTTTGATAATGAGCAGCTGAGAGGCTGTCAAAGGCGCCGATTCCAAAACATCGCAAAAATAAATGGCAATTTTTTTGAATACTTTTACCATGTGGTCAAATTAGGGGGCAGATGAATGTTTGACATCATCATCAGAAAGGCCAGCTTGCCGGATGGCCGCGAACCGGTGGATATTGCGATCAAGGGCGACAGTGTTGCGGAAATTGCCGCTGACATCTTGGGTGAAGCGCGCGAAGAAATCGATGCAAAGGGCCGCCTGGTTTCACCTCCGTTCGTCGACCCGCACTTCCATATGGACGCCACCCTGAGCCTGGGGACGCCACGTATGAATGTCTCGGGCACGCTTTTGGAGGGCATCGCGCTTTGGGGAGAACTGAAGCCCCTGCTGACGCCCGAAGCGGTGATCGAGCGGGCCATGCGATATTGCGATCTGGCCGTGTCGCAGGGGTTGCTGGCCATCCGTTCGCATGTGGATGTTTCGTCAACTCCGTTGGTGGGTGTCGAAGCTTTGCTGGAAGTGCGCAAGCTGGTTGCCCCGTATATTGATTTGCAATTGGTGGCATTCCCGCAAGATGGACTGTATCGCGCAGAAAATGCAGAGAAAAACCTGATCCGGGCGCTCGATATGGGGGTCGACGTGGTGGGCGGTATCCCGCATTTTGAACGCACGATGTCGGAAGGCGCCCGATCGGTCACGAGGCTGGCCGAGATTGCCGCAGATCGTGGGCTGATGCTGGACCTGCACTGTGATGAAAGCGACGATCCGATGTCGCGCCATGTGGAAACCCTCGCCTATGAAACCACGCGCCTTGGGCTCGGGGGTCGTGTGACTGCAAGCCATGTCACCGCGATGCATTCATACGACAACTACTATGCCTCGAAGCTTGTTCCGCTGATCGCGGAAAGCGGCATGAACGTCGTACCGAACCCGCTTATCAATATCACGCTGCAAGGCCGCTCGGACACTTATCCGCGCCGCCGTGGCCTGACCCGTGTACCAGAATTGCGTGCAGCAGGTGTGAACGTTTCCTTCGGGCAGGATTGCACCATGGATCCATGGTATTCTCTTGGGTCCGCCGACATGCTGGAAGTGGCCCATATGGGCGTGCATGCGGTGCCGATGACATCCCGCGAGGCGATGGAATGGGCTTTCACATCCGTTACCCAGAACGGTGCCAAGACCATGGGTCTGCCTGACCCGACAATTCGCAAAGGTGGCCCGGCCAACATGGTTGTGCTGCAAGCGCGTGACCCGATTGAAGCTGTTCGCATGAAGGCCACACGTCTTGCCGTCATCAAAAACGGCAAGGTGCTGGCGCGTACCGAACCAAGACTGGCCGCGCTTTCTTTGCCCGGCCGCCCCTCGACCCTGGATCCAGCGGATTACGCGCCCAGGCCCAATACTCAGGAAGCTCAAAAACAAGAATAGTTGCCACCAACAGAAGAGGATACTCCGATGAAATTCACCACAACACGTCGTCAACTGATGGTCGGCGCTGCGGCCACGCTGGCCCTGCCGGCTTATGTCCGCCGCGCCAATGCACAATCTGCGATCCGCGTCGCTGGCGTGCATATGTCTCCGGTCGAAAACGCATGGAACAGCCGGATCCATGTGGCGATGCAGGAAGCCGCCGAGGCTGGTCTGATCGAATATGAGTTTTCCGAGGGTGTAGCTCCGACCGACTATCCCCGTGCGATGCGCGAATATGCCGAAGGCGGTGCGCAAATCATTTGGGGCGAGTCCTACGCGGTGGAACGCGAAGCACGCGAAGTGGCGGGTGACTACCCCGATACCGCGTTTCTGATGGGGTCTTCCGGCGGACCGGAGGGCGACAATTTCGGTGTCTTCGGCACCCGCAACCACGAGGCGGCCTATTTGGCCGGAATGCTTGCCGGCCGAATGTCGGAAAGCAATGTCTATGGTTCGGTCGGCGGTTATCCGATCCCCGAGGTGAACCTGCTGATCAATGCTTTCCGGATGGGCGTCAGTGAAGTGAACCCTGACGCCACTTTCCTCAACGGTTTCATCGGAGCATGGTTTGATCCCGCCCGCGCGCAGGAAGCCGCGATTGCCCAGATCGATGCGGGCGCGGACATCCTGTTTGGTGAACGGATCGGTACGGCGGATGCGGCTCAGGCGCGTGGTGTGAAAGCCATCGGTTCACTTATCGATTATACACCGCGCTATCCCGGTACGGTCTTTGCCAACGCGATATGGAACTATGGGCCAACCATCGAAGCCATCGTGGCGGATGTTCAGGCCGGCAAACCCACCGGGCGCAACTATACTGAATATTCCTTCATGGCCCATGGCGGCAATGAGCTGATCTATGTCGCTGACGAAGTGCCAGCCGACGCCATCCCTGCGATGGAGGCCAAACAGGCCGCGATCCAATCCGGCGAATGGGACGTTCCGATCGACGAAAGCGAGCCCTCCTGATCCCGGGGGTTTTGACGTGACCGATGCCACGGCTCTTGCAGCTGCCGTTTCGGCAGGGCAGATCACTGCCGCCGACGCGATGGAAGCAAGCCTTTCCGCCTGCCACGCGCAGGCGGATCTGGGCGCCGTGGTGTTTCTGGACGAAGACATGGCCCGCGCCGGCGCGAGGGCAGCAGATGCAGCGCCATCGGACCAGCGCGGGCCCTTTCACGGGGTTCCGTTCCTGGTCAAAGACCTCGGCGGTTCCGCCAAAGGGCTGCCCGCTGCTGCCGGGTCTGCGGCAATCCGCGCGCAAGGGCGAAAATCCGAAACTGACAGCTGCCTGCTGCATGAATTGCGCCAGACCGGCCTGATCCCTTTTGGCGTGTCGGCAACACCGCCATTCGGCCTTTCCCTGACATGTGAACCAGATGGCATGGTTGCGGCCCGCAATCCGTGGAATCCCGCGTTGACGCCCGGTGGCTCATCTGGCGGCGCCGCGGCTGCGGTTGCAGGCGGCATCGTCGCCATTGCTCATGCCACGGACGCGGCCGGATCTATCAGAGTACCTGCCGCGTGCTGCGGCTTGACCGGGCTCAAGCCGTCACGTGGTGCGGTGCCCGGAGGCCCTGATTTTACCAATCACCTGATGGGGATAGCGTCAGAACTGGTTCTGGCACGGTCCGTTCGCGATGTGGAAACCGCCTTTCAAGCCGTAGCCCAGCCCATGGCCCCGGTATATCCGGCGGACCTCCCCCGCATCGCATTGGCATTGCCCGAGCGTTGCGGAACTGACCAGTGCGAAGCCGCCAAAGATGCGGCTGACGCTCTGCGCGATGCAGGTTGCGAAGTGCATGACATTTGCGCCCCGGACGAGATGGGGGCCGAGGCTCATGCAATTGCCCGCACGATACTGGCTGTTTCGCTGGCCGAGTGGCTCATTGCACTCAGGATCCGCGATGACCAGGTTCCACCGCTTGCCGCCGCCATGGCCGCCGAAGGCCGTGCCACATCTGCCACCGCGCTTTTTGCGGCCTCACGGCAGCTTGCGCGTCTGACATATCGTGCTCGCAAGACTTTAAGTTCTGCCGATGCCGTGCTGATGCCGGTCTTATCGTCTGCGCCGCCCGTTATTGGCACTTTGGATCTGTCTGGCGCCTCCGCAGATGAACACATGGCGCGGCTGGAGGCCTTTGCCCCGAACGCGGCACTTGCCAATGTCGCAGGCTTGCCGGCTTTGGCATTGCCGTTTGGCATGGCAAATGGCCTGCCAATCGGTGTGCAACTGATGGGACCACCCGGTTCGGATGTTGCGCTGCTGAAACTTGGCGCTCTGATCGAGGCGCGTGCGCCCGAACTAACCTTTCCGTCTCCAATCGCAGGCCTGCCCACATGAACAAGGTTCTGGAACTTCACGGCATAACAAAGCGTTTTGGAACGCTTACCGCCAATGATGATGTGACCCTGACACTGGCCGAGGGTGAAATCCTTGCATTGTTGGGTGAAAATGGCGCGGGAAAAACGACGCTGATGAACATCCTGTTCGGTCATTACGCAGCCGATGAAGGCACTGTCAGGGTGTTCGGCGAAGAGCTGCCACCTGGCCTGCCCCGCGCAGCGATCGAGGTGGGTGTGGGCATGGTACACCAGCACTTTACGCTTGCGGGCAACCTCACGGTTCTTGAAAACGTCATGCTTGGTTCAGAACCCCTGACACGCGCACGGTCCGCACGTGGCGAGGCGCGCGCAAAGTTGTTGCAGATCGCAAATCGGTTTGGTCTGCCCGTGAACCCCGACGACAGGATCAAGTCCCTTTCCGTAGGTGAGCGTCAACGCGTCGAAATTCTGAAAGCGCTGTATCGAGACGCGCGCATACTGATCTTGGATGAACCCACGGCCGTTCTGGCCCGGCCCGAGGCAATGCGCCTGTTCGAGACGCTGCGCGACATGACGAAAGAGGGTCTGTCGCTTATCTTCATCAGTCACAAACTGCATGAGGTCATGGCGGCCTCTGACCGTGTGGCCGTTCTTCGTGGCGGCAGGTTGGTTGCGGAACGCAGGACCTCTGAAACAACCCCCGGAGAGTTGGCGGAACTGATGGTTGGCCGCAAAGTGGAACGGCCTGTTCGTCAAGACCACGAGATTGGCGCGCCGGTTCTGGTCGCAAACGATGTGCGCGTGGAAGAAGACGGTGAATTGCGGCTGGATGACGTGTCATTCACCGTCCACGCTGGCGAGATCCTTGGTATCGTTGGCGTATCAGGCAACGGTCAGGCCTCGCTTGGCGGGCTGTTGTCCGGATTGATCCACCCAAGCGCCGGGCAGTTGACACTACTGAATCAGGATATAGGCCATCTGGGCCCGCGTGGCATGATCCGGGCTGGCGCCGGCAGGGTTCCGGAAGACCGCCATGCAGAAGGTGTCGTGGGTGAATTGAGCCTGTGGGAAAATGCAGTTCTTGAACGTCTGCGCACACCGGAGTTTTCGCGCCGAGGCTTTGTCCGACAACGCGCCGCCCGAGAATACACCGCAGGTCTTATCGAACGATTTGACATCCGAGGGGCCAGTCCCGACACGCGAACACGGCTGCTGTCTGGCGGCAACATGCAAAAGCTGATCCTGGGGCGAGTCCTGACCAACGGACCGCGTTTTGTACTCGCCAACCAGCCGACGCGGGGCCTTGATGAAGGGGCAATTGCCGCTGTTCATGCCGAGCTTTTGACCGCGCGGGCCGAGGGTGCCGCGATTCTGCTTATTTCAGAGGAACTGGAAGAAGCCGTGGCCCTGTCCGATCGGATACAGGCCATCGTAAAGGGTCGATTGTCGAAACCGATATCCGCTGATGAGGCTGATCCGCAACGCCTTGGCCTGATGATGGCAGGAGTCTGGAAGGAAGATGATGATGCGGCTTGAACGACGCACACATGTACCGCTGTACCTTGTGGTCATTGCGCCGCTGGCCGCGATCATTACCGCCTTGTTATTGGCTGCGGGACTAATCGCAGCGGCGGGTGTGAACCCGCTGACTGCTTATGGTGAAATGCTGACCGGCGCCCTTGGTTCGCGCCTTTCGATCACCGAGATGCTGACCCGCGCCACGCCACTGATACTCACCGGGCTTGCCGCGGCCGTCGCTTTTCGTGCGCGGCTTTGGAACATCGGCGGCGAGGGGCAGTTTTTCGTTGGCGCGTTGATCACCGCGTGGATCGGGCATTCACTCGGGGTTCCCGGGTGGATCGGTATTCCGATTTTGATGCTGGCGGGCATGGCGGCGGGCGCGGCCCTGTTGGCAGGCCCCGCATTTTTGCGCCTGCGTTTCGGGGTGGATGAGGTGGTGACGACCCTGCTGCTCAACTTCATTGTGATCCTTTTCGTCGGCCTCATGATCGAAGGCCCGATGCGCGATCCGATGGCCTTTGGCTGGCCTTCCTCCGTGCCAGTGAGCGGAGAGTACCGCCTGCCGGATCTTATCCCCCGCACGCGCCTTCATATCGGGCTGCTTTTTGCCATCGCGGCAGCAGGTGTTGTTTGGCTGATCCTGGCCCGCACGGTTTTTGGCGCTGAAACACGCGCCGCAGGCTTGAACGCCAGTGCCGCTGCCTTTGCCGGAGTTTCTCTACCCCGAACGATCATGGGTGTGGCTCTGCTTTCCGGTGCTTTGGCGGGTCTGGCAGGTTCCGTCGAAGTCATGGGTGTTACAGCCGGGGTCACCACGACCATGAGCCCCGGATTCGGCTATGCCGGCATCGTCGTCGCAATGCTTGCCGCATTGCATCCGGCCGGTGTGGTCGCCGCCGCCGTATTCGTTGCCACAGTTTTTGTCGGGGCCGACGCCATGAGCCGCGCAACCGGCGTTCCCAGCTTCATTGCCGATGTGATCGTGGCGCTCTGCCTGCTCACCATGATCGTGGCCCTTCTCTTCACAACTTACCGGGTGCGCCGATGAGTGATGCAATTGATCTGCTGCTGAATACCAGCCTCTGGGCGTCCGTGCTGCGCATTGCAACGCCGCTTATTTTCGGAGTCCTCGGCGCGTTGCTCTGTGAACGTTCGGGTGTTCTCAATCTGGGGATCGAGGGGATCATGACCATGGGCGCGATGAGCGGTTGGCTTGCCGTCTACATGGGCGCACCTTTGCTGGTGGGCCTGATGATTGCCGCGCTTTGCGGCGCGGTGATGGGATTGCTGCACGCCATGCTGACGGTCCCGCTTGGTTTGTCGCAACATGTCTCGGGGCTTGGCATTACGCTGTTTGCGTCCGCGCTGGCCTACTACCTTTACCGGTTGCTTGTTGAAGTGGGCGATCTGCCCCCGACGATAGAACCTTTCCAGCCACTCGATGTTCCGGGTGTTTCCGACATCCCCATTCTGGGTCCGATCCTGTTTTCCCAGGCCCTGCCGACCTATCTGGCGCTGTTTGCGGTGGCTGTGATGGCTTACGTCCTTGCCCGGACACCGTTGGGGCTGGCCATTCGCATGACAGGTGAAAACCCGCACGCGGTCGAGGCGCAGGGGCTGAACCCCATTCGCATTCGCATTGGTGCAGTGGTTGTCGGATCAGCGTTGATGGCAGTGGGTGGCGCGTTCCTGACGACAACGGCGTTCAACAGTTTTTTTCCGGGCATGGTTCAAGGACGCGGCTGGATCTGCATCGCGCTGGTTGTGTTTGCAAGTTGGCGGCCCGGCAAGGCGTTGATTGGCGCCGTGTTGTTTGCCTTTTTCGATGCATACCAATTGCGGCTGCAAACGGCGATTGAAGGCGTGCCATATCAACTCTTCCTGATGGCGCCCTATGTGCTTTCCATCGTCGCGCTCGTTCTCGTCGCCCGCAGGGCCGAGGTGCCTGCTGCGCTGATGGCACCCTATCGGCGCGGTGAACGCTAGGATCAGGGTTCACAACCAGTGGATGGGTTGTTGTTGCAAGCGCGAAAGGGGCAGGACATACATGAAACTTCGGGTCATGGCGGGTTGCGACATTTAAACCCGTGCCTGTCGTATTAGGCGGGATCTTGCGTCAGCACTTTGGGCAAGAAGCCCTTGATCGCAATGCAGTACGCCAATAACCGGCGGCAATGACGATAGGAAAAGGCGGCCTCTGACGATGAGAAGCCGCCTTTTGTCTTTCGACCTGTTATTGTTGCCTAGTTGGCTGCCGCCTGCAATCTCCGGCGGTCAGCGGCGGTTGCATTTCTCTCGACAACGGTCCGGTTGAACGGGTCCTTCAATTCGTAACGGCCAAACTCGATCTCTTCTTTCCAGCCATTGGCATAGTTTACTTCGATATTGTTGCCCTGACGTTCAACCTTCGTCGGGCGGCTTCCCGCAGAACCTCCTTGGCCGGACGCGCGCACGTTGTCGATGGAGATACCATCTGCCAATGACCGGAGCCTTGAGACATCGGCGCCTGTCGCCAGCCGTTCTTCCACAGTGCGGTTCTGAGCATTCTTTCTTTCATACCGACCGTTTTCGATTTCTTCTTTGGTTCCATCGGCATAACGCACTTCGATGCCGTTGGCGTTCGTCTCAACCTTGGTTACGCCGGCAGTGCGCGATGACCCGCCTCCTGACCGGGATTGATCCTTTTTGCCGCTGCCTCGGTTCGACCGCTTCGAGTCATCATCATCGTCGTCGTCATCATCGTCATCATCGTCGCGACCACCTTTGCCGGATCCGGAATTGTCGTCGCGATCATCGTCCCTGTCGTCGTCGCGGTCATCGTCCCTGTCGTCGTCGCGATCACCCCCGCGACCACTGTTGCCCGACCCCGAGTTGTCGTCCCGTTCGCCGCCACGATCATCCCCCCGATCGTCATCGCCGCCATCCCCATCTTTTCCGCTGCCGCTTTTGGCAAAGGCATAGGCTGGTTCAAGGTGCAAGCGTCCTTCCGCGTCAAACTTCGGCGCGTAAGGCGTTGCGGCAATCAACGAAGCCAGTGCTGCGGTGCTGAGAAGCTGGCCCAGTTTTCCTTGAAGTTTCATTCTTTCGCCTCCAGTTCTGTTCGACCCATCTCATGGTGTCGGTGACAGATTACCCGGGGCGTTGCTTCCCGACATCGGGCTTAGGTCTGATGAATTGCAGGCCGAACGTCCCGGCCAAAACCACGACTTCCGTCGTAATCGATTGCACCGAGTGGTTTAGGAGAGTGGTTTAGGAGACTTGGCTCGGTTTTGCTCCGTTGCCCTTCAACTCATCATCGGGCTCCAGATGAATGACAAAGACAGAACCAGGATAAATGCGTTCCAATGCGTGTTCGACTTCGTTGCAGATGTCATGCGCTGCGCTGACCGACATCGCGCCGTCCACAACGAGGTGAAACTCGACGAAGATGATATTTGCGGATCTGCGTCCCTTGAGGTCGTGATACTCCAGCGCAGCGCCAAGATTGTTTTCAATGGTGTCGGAAACAACTTCCAGGTCATGGTCGGAAAGGCTCACATCCATCAGGCCGTCAACGGACGCTCGAATGACTTTCCATCCTTCCCACAGGATGTTCAGCGCGACCAGAATTGCAAGGATCGGGTCAAGGATCAGCCAGCCGGTGACAAGTGCAAGCATGAGTCCCGCGATGACACCCGCTGACGTCATGACATCTGTAAAAATATGCCGCGAGCTTGCCTCCAATGCAGGCGACCCCTCGCGCCTACCGATTCTGAGCAATAAGTAGGCCCATGCGCCATTCACGCCCGTTGCAATGACATTGACGGCGATTCCAAGAAAAGGCGCGTCCTCAAGATGCGGATTTGGAAGTGCCAGCACGGCCTCTCTGATGATCAGGAACGCCGCCAACACAATCAATACGCCCTCGACGACGGCGGAAAGATATTCGGCCTTCTTGTGACCAAAAGGGTGGTTTTCATCAGGGGGTTTGTTTGCAACCCGAACCGCGAAATAAGCCAGCATCGCCGCTAGGACATTGACGGTGGATTCCATCGCGTCCGACAACAAAGCCACAGAACCCGTCAGCCACCAGGCCAGCAGCTTCAGGGCCAGTACCGCCAGGGATATCGGAATGGACCAAAGCGCTATTTTTTGTGTCATTCGGCCACGACCCTCAATCAATCACGAACAGAAACTCGGGCGAGTGCTGCGCTCCGGTGCCCAGAACGTAAAACAGGAGTTTGGCGAAAAGGGAATAGGCCTTGCGGCTTCGTGCTGGCAGCTGACCGGGGCATCTGGCATCCGATGCATGGCGCCAAAGAGGGTTACTCTGATGGCGCGCCTGTCGGTGACGCGGGCACGGCCTTGAGATAGGCCGCAATCGCCAAACGGTCCTCATCCGTAAGGCGTGATGTATTCTCGATGACTTCCACCATCTCGCCACCCGCGCTGTCATAATCCGGCGTGAAGCCAGATTTCAGATACTCGGCAATATCAGCCTCGGACCAATCCAACTGGGCGGAAGTCAGCCCGGGGATGCGGCCCTTTCCGCTGGGGTTTGGTGCACCTGTCAGCCAGAGGTCGCGTTTCAGGCCCCCTAGCCCGTTGCGCGGTGTGTGGCATTCTGCGCAATGTCCCAACGCCTCTACCAGATAACGGCCTTGCATTTGCTGGTCAGTCAGATCGCCTTCCACAACCCAGCCCGGTTTCAGATACAACAGCTTCCACCCGCCCAGCCCGCGTCGAATGTTGAAGGGAAAGCCAACCTCGTGCGCTGCGCTTTGGGTTGGAACCGCCGGCAAAGTGCCGAGGAAGGCATGCAGCGAAACAACGTCCTCGACTGACATGTTGGCGTAAGTCGAATAGGGAAACGCAGGAAAATAGTGCTGCCCTTCGGGCCCGGTCCCGTGAAGCAGGGCATTGGCCAGATCCAATGCGGACCACGATCCGATGCCGGCAACCGGATCACTGGATATGTTCGGGGCTATGAAGGTGCCGAAATCCGTCTCAAACCGACGGCCGCCAGCCAGTACCAGCTTTTCCTCACCCGTTGCTTTCGGTGCAGAATGACAGGACGCGCACCCAGCCGCGTAAAACACTGCCTCACCTCGACTGAGATCAGGGACAATCCCGTTCAGTTGTGTCTGATCAACTCTTTTCGGACGGGTCAGCACCAAACCGACCAGCCCGACCAGTACAGCAATACCTGCGGCGAAAATGAAAAAACGCCGCATGGCCAGCGCTCCTTTAGTCTTTGGGCGCCCTGTAGACTTTGTGACATGCCGAGCATGATCCGCCCAGATCACCCATCGCCGCCTTCAGAGCATCGACATCCTGACCTGCCGCCGCCTGCATCGCAACCGCGGCTTCGGCCATGGCCTGACCTTTTGCGCTTACATCCGGGAAGTTTTCCCAGATGGCTGGCAAGGCTCGGGTGGACGGGTCGGACGCATTGTCGGACCCGGCAGGCCACATCGCGGATTGATCTATCTGAGTCAGAACAACCAGGTTGTTCGCGGCCCGGGTTGCCGCCTCGGAATCATATTCAACCTCTCCCTTGGCCATGCCGCCCAATGTGCCAAGGTTGAAGGCATAAAGCTGCATGATTGAGGTCCGAGCCTTCACCGCCGGGTTTTCGCTTTCATGGGCGATGGCTGATCCAATAACGGCTACCGACAACAAACCTGCCGCAATGGCCGGAATTTTCTTCATCATTGTGCGTCTCCCTGTTCAATGCGTCGAATACTAGCCTGAACAATTTTTCTTGTAATTGTTTGTTATTCGTCGTTCTTTGTTAATTTATGCACAACCAAAACTGGGATGATTTTCGGTACGCGCTGGCCGTAAGGAAACACGGATCGCTGAATGCGGCTGCCGGGGCGCTGGGTGTTACTCATGCAACGGTGCTGCGCAGAGTCGCCGCGCTTGAAGACCGGTTTGGATGCGTGATCTTTCAAAAACACCCGTCAGGGTACACCGCCCTGCCCGAGGCCAGTGCAATTCTTTCGGCGATGGAAAGCGTTGAAGAGGCGGTACTTTCCGTAGAGCGGGCAATTGTGGGTGCAAACCGGTCCCCCGTGGGTCAGGTCCGCATTGCGTCCACGGACAGCCTTTGTCAGCTTGTACTGCCCCAAATATTGACTGAGATATCGCGGCTTTACCCCGGCTTGGAACTGACTTTGTTAAGTGGCAACAGCCATCATGATCTGTCGAGGTTGACCGCGGACATCGCGGTGCGACCCTCGATCAAACTTGAAGAAGGGCTTGTCAGCGAACGAGCGGGAACATTGTCATTCGGCGTTTTTGACGATGGTTCCCCAAACCGAAAATGGATGAGGCTTGATGGGGCGTTGAGCCGCTCGCTTCCTGCCAAATGGTTGGCCGAACATGTCAGCGCCGATGAGATGACCAACGGGGCAGACAGCTTTTTGGTGCTTCAGCAGATGGCGGCATCCGGGGTGGGCAAAGCGTTTCTGCCCTCGTTTATCGGGAATGCGGATCCTCGGCTTCATCGGTCGTCAGAAATTGATCCCGGAATAGACGTTCCGCTGTGGGTGGCGACACTGGACGAGATAGCGCGCACTCCGAGATTTGCCATCGTACAAAGAGCTTTGGTCGAACGCCTGTCCATTGCTCTGCCCGGGTGACATATCAAAAAACTCGCCAGTAGGCTTGGCCCCTCCGAGAAACGCTCCGGGGCCGAGGCGCTGATCGTCTGGACGGAGTTCGGGCGAACTCCGTTTAGCTCCTGCAAGGCCACGCGTGCCTTCTGTCCGCCGTCTGCGCGATTGCGCGAACAAGGGTTCTGACAGGGGCCAAGTTCTGAAACCGAACGCTGATGAGTTCAGACCAAGGTCGGTGGCGCGGACAGGGATTGTCGTTCATAGTTGAACGTGAAATGAGACCCGAGACTTCCGATCTGTCAGTTCGCAATTGGTCATTGTCGCGAGTTTTTCTTGCGGCCTGCATTGTCGTGATGGGAACGGCCACCGCGATAGTTGGCGTGTGGGTGTCAAATCGGATCGAGAATGCAGTTGTCCAAAACTCCGCCAACTCCGCGGCGCTGTATATGGAGAGCATCGTATCCCCTCTCAGCCAGGAACTTGCATACGGGGATCGTCTTTCCGATCAAGCAAGGCGGGCACTGGACGAAATATTCATGACCCAGCCACTGCGTGACCGCATTGTGTCCTTCAAGTTTTGGAAGCAAGGCGGCGTGATCGCGCACGCGTCGGATCCGACCATCATTGGAAGCCGTTTCGATCCGACTGACGATCTGAGCCGAGCCTGGAGTGGAGAGATTTCGGGTTCGTTCGAAGATCTCGACCATGCCGAAAGCGCCGCAGAAGCAGCACTTGGGATCCCGCTGCTTGAAGTGTACAGCCCGATCCGAGAACTCTGGTCGGGCGATATCATTGCAGTTGCAGAGTTTTATGAAAAAGCGGAACAGCTGGAAGTTGATATGGCCAGAGCCCGGCGGACAAGCTGGCTGGTCGTCGGATCAGCGTTTACGGCAAGTACAATCGTTCTGTTTTCCATCGTGGCAATCGGTGACAACACCATTCGACGCCAGGGGCGCCTGTTGGAGCGGCGCCTGAAAGAGAGCGAGCAGATGGCAGAGCAGAACGCCAGGCTACGGTCGCGCGTGGTCGAAGCGTCGGAACGATATGCCACGCAAACGGATCGCTTTCTGAAGAAACTTGGTTCCGAGCTTCATGACGGCCCAGCTCAATACCTGTCCCTTGCGGCCCTCAGGTTGGAGGCGGCGTTCTCGGACAGGCCAGAAAAGCCTGCGGAAGCTGAGGAAATACAACAGTCTTTGCAGAAGTCCCTGGCCGAAATTCGTGCGTTGTCGCGGGGCTTGTCCGCTCCGGACATCGACAATCTGGCGCTGATTGATGTGGTGAAAAGAGCCATAGAAGATCACTCGGAACACAGCCCGCTGCGGCCAGAAGTTTCACTTCAGGGAAGCCAGACGATCGAGTTGTCCGTCTCCGACAAGTTGTGTGTTTTTCGGTTCCTTCAGGAAACGCTTTCCAATGCCGCCAGGTATGCTCCGAATTCTCGATGCACCGTCATTTGCAAGGCGCATGACGATCGGGTCGTCATTCATGTCGACGATGACGGGCCCGGATTTGACCCCTCGGACGGAAAAGTACTGCGCGACGATGGAGGCCAGGGGCTTCTGGGTTTGCGAGATCGTGTTGAGAGTATCGGTGGCAGGTTCGAAGTCTGGTCAAGCCCTGGCAAAGGCACCTCTGTCACAATGACATTATTTCCCAGAAAGATGAGTACGTCATGACAACATCTGTCGTAATAGCGGATGATCACCCGATTTTCAGGGACGGTTTGCACCGGACATTGGACGAAGCCGATGGTTTCGAAGTTCTCGCTGCCGGCTCGAGCGCGGATGAGGCAGTTTCACTTGTCGGCATTCATCAACCTGACATCGCCATCCTCGATCTTTCGATGCCCGGGGGCGGCATAAATGCGACGCGAAAAATCGCGGCTATGGCAAACCCGCCATTCATCGCGATATTGACGGTCTCGGAAAACAACAGTGACGTTGCGGATGCTTTGGAAGCCGGGGCAATCGGCTACATCGTCAAAGGTGTGACAGCCAGCGAATTGACCGCCTCACTGCGCAGCATCGCCGCGGGCGAAGGATTCGTGTCGCCCGGGCTGGCCTCGCGCGTGCTGCTTCAGATCAACAGAGAGGCGGAGAATTCCAAGGATAGTGATGTCCTGGATGATCTTACGCATCGCGAGGAAGAAATTCTTCGACGTGTGGCGAAGGGGATGAGCAATCGGGAGATCGCAGATCAACTGGATCTTCAGGAAAAAACCGTGAAACACTACATGACGGCAATCCTGTCCAAGCTCCACGCCCGAAACCGGGTCGAGGCCGCGCTGATCGCGCACGATGCCTGGGGCAAGACGGACTAAGCCGTCAGTCAAACGTGATGGTATGCTCAATGCTGGCTCCATCGCTTCGAAAGGCGTGTGTACCCGGGACCTGAAATTTCAGTTTCGTGCCCGCAAATCCGGTCAGTGGCAAGCTGTGTTGCGCATGTTCGCAGGCTTCGCGCGGACTCACCTCAAAGGGCATGCCCAGAGTGATCTGTCGGTCAGGACCCTGGCGACCCTGGCCGCGACCGGATGGCGTGGTTCGGCGGATCTTTTGGCCTAACCCTCAGGTCTGTGTTGGAATCCATCTAAATAGGGGTCGGATTTGAGACGCTTGGCCGCAAAATCGACAAAGGCGCGCACTTTTGCAGACACGGTACGGCCCTCTTGATGCACAAGATGGATGGGGATCTCGGGTGGTTCATACGAATTCAGAACGGTCCTGAGCCGCCCGTCCGCAAGGTAGGGTGCCACCTGATAGGACAAGAGCCGCCCGATGCCATGCCCTTGCAGGGCCAGCTCGATCACCGCATCATTGGTGTTCATGCTGATGCGCGGACTTACACGTTTTGTCACGACCGTCTCGCTCTCTTGAAAATGCCATTGGGCCGAGGGGTGCAGGGCAGTTGAATTAATGATGGCGTGATTGGCCAGGTCGTCGGGTGTGTCAGGTTCGCCGCGCGTATCGAGATATGCCGGAGCGGCAAACACGACCTGCCTCACCGCACCGCATCTCACGGCCATCAGGCTTGAATCTGCAAGGTTTCCAATCCTGATGCCGACGTCGAGGCCCTCATCAATCAGATTGACCACACGGTCCACATAAAGAGTGCGCGCGGAGAGCTTTGGATGCAGTTCCAGAAATTCTCCCAGAATCGGATTGACGAACATTCGGCCGAACAACACCGATGCGGTCACACTGAGTTCCCCGGTCGGTTCGGCATAGGATCCGACGGCGGCACGCTCTGCCTCCTCGAGATCCATCAGAATGCGTCTGGCATCTTCAAGGAATCTTCGCCCGCTGTCTGTCAGCATGACTGATCGCGTGGTGCGCACAAAAAGGCGAAGCCCCAGGCTGTCCTCCAGCATGGAGACCAGTCGGGTTACCGTTGGTGGCGACATATTGAGGTGGCGCGCTGCGGCAGCGAAGCCTTTCAACTCGGCCACCTTCACAAAAACGCTCAGAGCGTGAAATCTATCCAAACGACTATTCCATATTTCGGAATAATATATTGCCGAAAAGGGATATTCTGCAACACCAAAGCTTTGACTAGCTTCACCTCAACCCCAGGGCTCTGCCCGGCTGAGATGGAGAATTCAATGTCACGTCCTTTTGCAGAAATCAGTTTTACGCCTTCCGTACGAGCAACACAGGCCAGGAACGGATCGGCTGAAGGCTATGCAAAGTTTCTGGCCGGCGCCGCACAGGAAGACCTCATCAGCCCGGTCGAAGCCAGCTTCATCGCACAAAGGGACGGCTTCTATCAGGCGACCGTCTCTGAAACCGGCTGGCCTTATGTCCAATTCCGCGGCGGACCGGCAGGCTTTCTGAAAGTGCTGGATGAACGGACGCTGGCCTACGCGGATTTTCGCGGCAACCGGCAATATCTGAGCGCGGGTAACCTGCTGAACAACGACCGCGTTTCTCTGATCCTGATGGACTATCCCAACCGGAGACGCCTCAAGATCTGGGGCCGGGCGAAACTTGTTGATGGCGCGGATGATCCGGCCCTGATGCAACATTTGAGTGACCCGAACTACAGGGGCCACCCAGAGCGGGCCATTGTGATCAAGCTTGAAGCGATGGACTGGAACTGCCCGCAGCACATTCCCCAGCGCCTGACCCTGGAAGAGTTTGAAGAGTATCTGGCGCCGCTTCGCGATGAACTGGCGGAACTGAAAGCTCGAAACGCAGATCAAAAAGAAAAGCCCGGCCAGCAACGCTGACCGATGCTGAACCCCGCGCGTCCAGACGCGCCCCAAGAACCACAAGAAAGGAAATACCCATGTCGCGCAATCTGAAATCCACCCTGAGCGCCAGTCTGCTCGCGCTTACCATCGCGGTGCCATTCGCTCCGGCCCCTGCAATCGCCAATGAGACCGGCATTGAAGCCACCCAAGCGGTCAATTTCCGCGCAGAAAAAATCGGCGAGGTCAATATCGCCTATCGTGAGGCCGGAGACCCGAACAGGCCAACCGTCCTGTTGCTTCATGGTTTTCCGACCTCGTCACATATGTTCCGCAACCTTATCCCCGAGCTGGCCAGGCATTATCACGTGATCGCGCCCGACTTTCCCGGATTTGGGGCGTCGGACATGCCGCAAGCCGAAGACTTCGAGTATTCCTTTGCGAATATCGCCGAAATCATGACGTCCCTGCTGGATCGAAAGGGTGTCGATCAATACGCGGTCTATCTGATGGACTATGGTGCCCCGGTTGGATTCCGGATGTTTGCGGAACAGCCCGAACGGGTTACCGGCTTCGTCATTCAGAACGGCAATGCGTATGAGGAAGGGCTGCGAGAATTCTGGGACCCGATCAAAGCCTATTGGGCCGACCCCTCGAAAGAGAATGGCGACCAGCTTCGTGGATTTCTTACTCTGGATGCGACCAAGTGGCAGTTCACCCACGGTGTACAGAGTCCGGAACGGATCAGCCCGGACAACTATTGGCACGTCCAATACCTGCTTGATCGCGATGGCAATCAGGAGGTTCAGCTTGAACTTTTCCTGGATTACGGCACCAACGTTGCCGAGTACCCGAAATGGCAGGCGTTGTTTCGCGAGCATCAACCCCCGGCGCTGCTGATGTGGGGTAAGAACGATCACATCTTTCCGGCCGAAGGCGCCCTGCCCTATCAGCGCGACCTGAAAGACCTTGAGTTTCATCTGCTGGATACCGGACACTTCGCGCTGGAAGAATACGGGCCCGAGATTGCGGAACAGATGTCTGCATTCCTGAACCGTATAACCGCCGCCGGCAACTGATGCGCAACTGGCCGCGCCTCGATCAAGGGCGCGGCCTCATGTTTGGAGACGATCAATGAACACGCAAGCAAACACTGCCAAGGAAGTAACGGTTGAAATCGTGCACGGGTTTGTCGACGGTGGCACCGGAGGAAATCCCGCAGGTGTCGTCCTGGACGCTGATGATCTGAGCGAACGAGATATGCAAACCGTGGCGGCAAGGGTTGGATTGTCCGAGACGGCGTTTGTCTCTCGCTCCGAAACGGAAGGCTTCAAGCTGGATTTCTTCACACCGAACCGGCGCATCGCTCATTGCGGTCATGCAACAATCGCGGCCTTCTCTCACCTCGATGCGCTAGGCCGGATTCCGAAACCCGATACGTCCAAGGAAACTGTTGATGGCCCCAGGCGCATACTCGTGAAAGACGGCGCCGCCTATATGGAACAATTGGCCCCACGCTATTGGGGGGCTCAGGAATGGATCGAAAAGGGCGTGAAATTCGACGATGTACTGTGCTCTCTCGGGATCGACAATGCTGATCTGGATCAGAGGTTTGCTCCGGTTCTGGTCAATACCGGCAACAGCTTCATCGTTGTCGGTCTTTCTGATGCGGCAGGCCTTGCCAAGGTCAGACCGGATTTCGCCAAAATCAAGCAAATCAGCGAGCAACTGGATCTGATAGGTTACTATGTCTTCACAAAGGACCCCTCAGCAACAAGCCGAGACGCCACAACCCGTATGTTCGCACCCAGATACGCGATAGATGAAGAAGCCGCCACGGGGATGGCGGCCGGGCCACTGGCATGCGTGTTGCATGATTTCGGCGGCACGTCTCAGCGATCATTTGAAATTGAACAAGGGGTGTTTATGAAGCCGGCGAGCCCGAGCCTGATAAAGGTCGATCTGGACATCGAGAACGGTGCAATCACGGGCCTCATGGCCGGTGGTTACGGAAAAGCCATGACCTCGGCCCGGATTGCCTTGTGACGCGAAAATGCCAGGTGTGTCCGCAGCACCGGTCTCGGTTGCACCCAGATCCTTGAACTCGAATACGTCTCGTCCAAGGGTCCAGCGACGGCACCATACTCAGCGGAGGGCGAGGCCCGATTCCATGGACCGGACTGCGCGCTGCCGATCTTTGCAGTGCGCATGCCTGGCCGCCCTCACCCCAAATCGAAACCGGCCTTTGCGGACAAGGTAGAAGCTTACCGCTCTCAATCCGTGTTGTCCGGGTCAATGCGGCGATCTGGCATGGGGCTGCCTTGATGCTCCTTCTCGACGAGCGAATACAACTCGATGGATCCGGCAAGCCCTCGCACTTCGTGAAACCCACAAGCCGTGAACAGGTCGGGCGAAGCAGCGGCAACCGCTGACGTCGCCAGAACTCTGTGACCCAGGGATTTCGTCAACCCCTCGATGCGGCTTGCAAGGTTGACCGCTCTACCCAGAACAGTGAAATCCAGCCTGCCGGGACTGCCGATATTGCCATAGCTGACCTGCCCGACATTGATTCCGATGCCTATGTCCAACGGCGGCTTCTGAGCCTCATCGCGGCGATGGTTCAGTGCGGCCAAGCCTGTCAAAACGCTTTGAGCGGCCCGTGCTGCCCTTTTGCATTGGTCGTTCAAATCTTCCTGTGTCGCGACAGTGAATATCGACAGAATGCCGTCTCCCATGAACTTGAGAATGTCGCCGCCATTCTCTTCGACAGACTGTACAACCAGATCGAAGTATCCACTCAACATGTCGAAAACGTCTTCTTCGGATGCCCTGTCCGAAAGAGCGGTGAAACCACGAAGGTCAGAAAACATGACAACTGCATCCAGGGTCGTGCGTTCCCCTCGCTTGATCCGCCCGTTCCACACAGCATCAGAAGGCCCATCGCCAAGATAGGTTCTCAGAAGGCCTTTGGACGACTTGCGCATCGTGACAGGTTCAAGAGCAGAGGACAGAGCGGGCAGTGCATCCTCTATCATTTTCAGATTCTGGGGCGAGAACCCGTCTGGCGACCGGGTGACAAAAGTACAGCCGTGCAGCGATCCGTCTCCGTAATAAAGCAACGTAGCATAGTAATCGGTGCCACCCAGCTCAGCGAAATCAAGATATGATGAGTGCTCAGTCCTGGGGTTCAATTGCCGCAGACTTTTGTGAAGTGGCTTCCGATGTTCAAGAATGTACTCGAATGAGCTGCCGACATACCCATCCGTCAGCATGGTCTCATGTGTCACGTCATAGCTTTCGGTGCCATCCGGTGTCCAGACGATCCCCCATGCGATGAGCAGCGGATTGGCGAAACGCTGACCGATATTGACCCGCCAGAGCGGCACACCCGCCTCGGTCAGAGACGAACAGAAATATGACACCACTTTTTCCGGGTCATCCGAACGACGCCCCTCGGCAATCATCCAATTGGTCAGTTGGGCAATAGCATCCATAGTTTAAAACCAATCGCTTAGATAAGATCGTCAAGAATTTGGGTTTAGTGTTCGATCATAATATTCTAGCCTTTTTCTTACCCCGTCCAAGCCTGCTGTTCAGTCCACAGTTCTCGGCCGTAAGCGCCGGCCAAGCTACACACAGACCTTCCTGGATACGTTTCGCCAGCCTTGTCATCAATTTGAATGAATCTTGCCAAAAGACCGGCGTCGCTCTCGAAACCCTTTGAACGCCTTGTCGCACGCTGGTAGCACGAGGCCGCTCTGGCTATTGATTTATTAGCGCGCGCAAAGAATATGTAAATCTATGATAAGTTCACGACGAACAATACCAGCAGGCAGACTGGCATGACCAAGATAAAGAACATGGAAGAGTTTGCAGCGCTCAGCGGCATCTCGCGCCCTACGGTTTCCAAATACTTTCACGATCCCGACAGCGTTCGCCCCACGACGCGGGCCCGAATTGAAGAGGCGCTGGAACGGTTCGACTATCGCCCCAACATTTACGCGGTGAACCAGAACCGGAAGCTTACCAAGAATATCGGAATCGTCGTGCCCTATCTGGCGGACCCGTTCTTTGTCGAGATTGCACGCTATCTGGAACAAAGTTGCATTGCGGCAGGTTATCGGCCGTCCCTGTTCAGCTCTCATGGCGAGCAGAAGCTGGAGAACGAAATTCTGGACGGCTTGCAATCGATGAAACCCGCCGGTGTTCTTTTGGCCCCTTTGGGCCGAATTTCGGACAGATCTGCGATCGAGAAATTCTGTGCCAATGTGCCGACCGTTCTGTTCGACAGCAATCTTGATGGTCTGGGAGCAGCCTTTGTCGGATCGGATAACTTTAGCTTTGTGTCGCAAACCGTCGAATACATGACCCGCACTGGTGAACCCCCGTCCTTCTTCGAAATGCGAACACCCGCAAACCCCAATGCCAACAAACGGCGCAAGGCGTATGTCGAAATCATGGAGCGCCTCGGACATGAGCCGCATATTCTCAAGGTTGATGGCAAAGGTTGGGCGTTTGAAGAAATTGGACACAGAGGCACGATGAAGATCTTGGAGGAAGGTCAATTGAGGACGAACTCGGTTCTGTGTAGCAATGACCGGCTCGCCATCGGCTTTCTTGCCGCTTGCTACGAACAGGGGATTCGGGTCGGTCGGAAAGAGGATTGCACGTTGCGTGTAGCTTCGAATGATGGGCACCCGTTCGCAAAATTTACATGTCCATCCCTGACAACGGCAGCGCATGACTATGATAATGTAGCGGCGCGCAGTGTTGAAACCCTGTTCCAACTCATTGAAAGTGGCGGGAAACTTCAGGCGCGATCGGAAACGTTATTCCCCGCACGACTGGTTTTGAGGGATTCTGCGTAGCTTCATTTTTTAACGCGCGTAAAGTTTTTATTGACGCCGCGACAAATTACGCACTACTTTCCGAGTACGGCATCCAAGCTCAGGGAGGACAAGGATGTATTTGAAGAACGCACTTCGTGCGGCGACGGCACTGACCTTAGTCGCAACGGCCGCGGCCCATGCAGAAACGATCACGATCGCAACCGTCAATAATGGCGACATGATCCGGATGCAGGGCTATACCGACAACTTCACCGAGGCGACCGGTATTGACGTGGAATGGGTGACGCTGGAGGAAAACGTCCTGCGTCAGCGTGTTACCACCGACATCACCACCAAGGGTGGTCAGTTCGATATCATGACCATCGGCATGTACGAAACGCCGATTTGGGGCGCGAATGGCTGGTTGGTTCCTTTGGATGGACTGTCAGAGGAATATGATGTCGGCGATCTGCTTCCTGCGATGGCGGGTGGCCTGAGCCATGAGGGTACGCTGTATGCGGCACCGTTCTATGGCGAAAGCTCGATGATCATGTATCGCACCGACCTGATGGAAAAGGCCGGGATGGAGATGCCTGAGGCGCCAACATGGCAGTTCATCCGCGAGGCGGCGGCTGCGATGACGGACCGTGACAACGATATCAACGGCATCTGCCTGCGTGGCAAGGCGGGTTGGGGTGAAGGCGGTGCCTTTATCACCGTGACCGCGAATTCCTTCGGCGCACGATGGTTTGATGAGGACTGGAAGCCTCAGTTCGACCAGCCTGAGTGGAAAGAGGCGCTGACTTTCTTTGTCGACATGATGAATGAATCAGGCCCTGCCGGCTACGCGACCAACGGTTTCAACGAAAACCTGTCTCTGTTCCAGCAAGGCAAGTGCGGTATGTGGATCGACGCCACCGTTGCGGCGTCCTTCGTGACAAACCCGGATGATTCAACCGTCGCAGACAAGGTCGGGTTTGCACTGGCGCCAAATTCGGAAGGCATCGACAAACGCGCCAACTGGTTGTGGGCCTGGGCACTGGCCATTCCGGCGGGCACCCAAAAAGAGGATGCGGCCAAGCAGTTCATCGAATGGGCAACCTCGAAGGACTACATCGAACTGGTGGCGGAAAACGAAGGTTGGGCCAATGTCCCTCCGGGTGCGCGCAGCTCGCTCTATGAGAACGCCAACTACAAGGACATTCCTTTCGCGCAAATGACGCTGAAGTCGATCCTTGCGGCCGACCCGCAGAACTGTTGTGTCAAACCAACGCCCTATACCGGCATCCAGTTTGTTGCGATCCCCGAGTTCGCTGGCATTGCCACGCAGGTCAGCCAGGAATTCTCGGCGGTTTATGCCGGACAGCAGACCGTAGAAGAAGCGCTTGAAAAGGCGCAGGCCTTTACGGCCGAAGAAATGGAAGCCGCAGGATACTGAGGCTTCCCTCCCGGTGGGGGACAGGTGATCTGTCCCCCGCTCACCACTTCCACAATTCGCGTTTTTCCCGCAGGCTGAGTTACGCCTGAACAGAGAGGGTTTGCGTAATGGCTACTCAACATTCCCGATCCGTTGCTCGCCTGATGATGGCACCCGCGGTGGTCCTGCTGCTTGGCTGGATGCTCGTGCCGCTGACGATGACGCTGTACTTTTCTTTCAAAAAATATCTGCCTCTGCGGGGGGGTGATCTGGGCTGGGTCGGGTTCGACAACTATGTCCGCTTTGTCTCGTCCAGCACGTTCTGGCCCGCGGTGCAGGCAACGCTGGTCATTGTTGGCGGTGTTCTGATCATCACAGTCGTTCTTGGCATTCTGCTTGCGATGCTGCTGGATCAGCCGATGTTGGGGCAAGGCGTTGTTCGTATCCTTGTCATCGCACCTTTCTTTGTCATGCCGACCGTATCTGCGCTGGTCTGGAAGAACATGTTCATGGATCCCGTGAACGGGTTGCTCGCGCATCTGTGGCGCTTTTTCGGCGCCGAGCCGATCTCGTGGTTGTCCGAGGCGTCGATGACTTCGATCATCATGATCGTTTCGTGGCAATGGCTGCCCTTTGCGACGCTGATCCTGCTGACCGCGATTCAGTCGCTGGACAGTGAACAACTGGAAGCCGCCGAGATGGATGGCGCGCCGCCGTTGAAGCGCTTTTATCACATCATCCTGCCGCATCTGGGCCGTGCGATCACCATTGTGATCCTGATCCAGACAATCTTTCTTTTGTCGATCTTCGCCGAGATCTTCGTGACCACCGGCGGCGCCTTCGGCACCCGTACACTCACCTACCTGATCTTCCAGCGCGTGCTAGAAAGCCAGAATGTCGGCCTTGGATCAGCCGGAGGTGTCTACGCCATCATCCTTGCCAATATCGTTGCGATCTTCCTGATGCGCATCGTCGGCAAGAACCTGGACGCGTGAGGAGATAAGTTCATGGCCCGCTCCGTCACATCCCGCCGTAAATCGCTGAACACTGTCCTTGCATGGGCCGTTGGTCTGCTGATCTTTTTCCCGATCCTCTGGACGATCCTGACCAGCTTCAAAACCGAGGCGCAGGCCATTGCCAGCCCTCCGCTGTTTCTGAACTTCGACTGGACGCTTGAGAATTACGCCATCGTGCAAGAGCGCTCGGATTACATGCGGTTCCTGTGGAACTCGGTCATCCTTGCCGGAGGCTCGACTCTTCTGGGCGTCATCATCGCCGTACCGGCCGCATGGGCGATGGCCTTTGTCCCTTCCAAACGCACAAAGGATATACTGCTCTGGATGCTGTCCACAAAGATGCTGCCCGCGGTTGGTGTCCTGTATCCGATTTATCTGCTGTTCATTCAACTCGGCCTGCTGGACAGTCGGGGCGGGCTGGTCGTGGTTCTGATGCTGATCAACCTGCCGATCATTGTCTGGATGCTCTACACGTATTTCCGCGAAATTCCCGGAGAGATCTTGGAAGCGGCGCGCATGGACGGCGCGACTTTGAAAGAGGAAATCCTCTATGTCCTGACCCCAATGGCCATTCCCGGCATCGCTTCGACCGTGCTGTTGAACTTCATTCTGGCCTGGAACGAGGCATTCTGGACGCTCAACCTGACTGCCGTTGATGCTGCACCGCTCACGGCCTTCATCGCCAGTTATTCCAGCCCGGAAGGTTTGTTCTTTGCCAAGCTCAGCGCGGCCTCGACCATGGCGATTGCACCCATCCTGATCCTTGGCTGGTTCAGCCAGAAACAACTTGTCCGCGGCCTGACCTTCGGCGCTGTGAAATAAGGAACACGACTCATGGGACGTATACAACTCAAGTCTGTGACCAAGAAATTTGGCGATGTTGAGGTTATTCCACCCTTGGACCTGACCATTGAAGATGGCGAGTTCACCGTTTTCGTCGGCCCTTCGGGCTGCGGTAAATCCACGCTGCTGCGCCTGATCGCGGGGCTGGAGGATATCACCAGCGGCCACATAGAAATCGATGGCGCAGATGCAACAGATGTGCCGCCCGCCAAACGAGGGCTGGCAATGGTGTTCCAGTCTTATGCGCTTTACCCGCATATGACCGTGCGCAAGAACATCGCATTTCCGCTGCGCATGGCGAAACTGGATCAGGCTGAAATCGACAAGCGGGTTGAGGGCGCGGCAAGCGTTTTGAACCTGACCGACTACCTGGATCGCCGCCCGGGCCAGTTGTCCGGCGGTCAGCGTCAGCGCGTCGCCATTGGTCGGGCCATCGTTCGTGAACCGGCCGCGTTCCTGTTCGATGAGCCGCTTTCAAACCTCGACGCAGCACTTCGGGTCGGCATGCGGTTGGAGATCAGCGAGCTGCACGAGCGCCTCGCGACAACGATGATCTACGTCACCCACGATCAGGTCGAGGCCATGACGATGGCGGACAAGATCGTTGTGCTTCAGGCGGGCGTGATCGAACAGGTTGGCAGCCCGCTGGAACTGTACCGAACGCCACGCAACCTGTTTGTTGCAGGTTTCATTGGTTCGCCCAAGATGAACTTCATCGAAGGGCCGGAAGCAGCAAAGCGCGGCGCCCAAACGATCGGCATACGACCGGAACACATTGCAGTTTCGGAAACCGAAGGAGAATGGTCCGGGGTCGTCAGCGTCTCGGAACACCTTGGTTCGGACACATTTTTCCATATCCACGAAACCGGATTGGCTGAAACGATTACCGTACGTGCAGACGGCGAGGTTGGTTTCCGCCATGGGGATCGCATTCATCTGACCCCACGCGCCGATGTGATCCACAGATTTGACGCAGACGGTCTGCGGATCGAATGAAACGTCTGACGGGCAAAACCGCCCTGATTACCGGGGCTGCGCGGGGCATTGGATTGGCATTTGCCAAGGCCTATGTGGCAGAGGGCGCGCGAGTCGCCGTCGCCGACATCGACTTCCAGCGCGCGCAGGACGCGGTCGCCGGGGTCGGCGCGACGGCTTTCGCTGTCGAGATGGACGTGACCGACCAGCAGAGCATCGATCAGGCCATAGCGATAACCGCGACCCATTTCGGCCCGATCGACATTCTGATCAACAACGCAGCCATCTTCACCGCCGCACCAATCGTCGAGATTGAACGCGCCGACTACAATCGCGTTTTTGACATCAACGTCGCGGGTGCGCTGTTTACGATGCAGGCCGTTGCCAAACATATGATCGAGCACGGAACCAAAGGCCGAATTATCAATATGGCCTCGCAGGCCGGGCGAAGGGGTGAACCTTTGGTCGCTGTCTACTGCGCCAGCAAGGCGGCGATCATATCCCTGACCCAATCGGCGGGGCTGAACCTGATTTCTCATGGAATCAATGTAAACGCGATTGCCCCCGGTGTCGTCGATGGCGAACATTGGGATGGCGTGGACGCCTTTTTTGCAAAGCATGAAGGCAAGCCCATTGGCCAGAAAAAGCGTGAAGTGGCGGCAGCTGTTCCATATGGCCGCATGGGACGCGCGGAAGACCTGACAGGCATGGCGGTTTTTCTGGCCTCTGAAGAGGCCAGGTATATCGTCGCGCAGACTTACAACGTCGACGGTGGAAACTGGATGAGCTGATGGACCCTGTGGCGAACGCAAAATCCCCGACACGGCTGCGGCAAGAGAGCCTCTCTGAGCTGCCATCCACCGTGAAGACCCCGTTGTACGAACGTTCGGATCTGACTCCGGGCATCGTTCATATTGGATTGGGTAATTTCCATCGCGCGCATCAGGCTTGGTATGTTCACCAGCTCATGCAGCAGGGGCTGGCCCATGACTGGGCAATCGTCGGGGCGGGTGTGCGAAGCTATGACGCTGCTATGCGAGAGCGACTGCTTGCACAGGACTGCCTTACAACCCTGATCGAGTTGGGACCAAACGGAATGTCTGCTGAGGTGATTGGTCCAATGATCGATTACCTGCCGATCGAGGAAAACAACACCGCCCTCATCCAGGCGATGGCCGACCCGGCCACCCGGATCGTTTCGCTGACCGTTACCGAAGGTGGGTATTTTCTGGATGCCAACAGCGGTGCATTCGATTCCGATCACGCAGATATCCGTCATGATGCAGAAAATCCCAATCAGCCACGTACGGCCTTCGGCGCGATGGTTGCGGCGCTCAGACGGCGGCGCGCCGAGGGTTCGAAGCCGTTTACGGCGCTCAGCTGCGACAATCTTCAAGGCAACGGAACGATTTTGCGGAACTGTGTTGTGGGATTGGCGCGCATGTCCGACCCGGAACTGGCCAGCTGGATCGACAGGCATGGCGCGTTTCCGAACTCGATGGTGGATTGCATCGTGCCTGCGACGACCGACCAACTGGTATCGCAATGCCACGCCCTTGGCGTCGATGACAGAGCGCCCGTCTCGCATGAAAACTTTCGCCAATGGGTCATCGAGGATGCCTTCTGTGCCGGGCGCCCGCCTCTCGAAAAGGTCGGCGTAACACTGACCCACACCGTTCATGGTTACGAGAAAATGAAGTTGCGCATTTTGAACGGAGGTCATCAACTGCTGGCAAATGTCGGAGAAATACTGAATGTTCCGACGATTGCCGACTGCATGAAGGACCCGGACATCGTGGCATTCCTTGGCAAAGTGCAAGCTGAAGAAATCCTGCCTCATGTCGAAGCCGTTCCCGAAACAACAGCGCAAGAATACCTTGAGTTGGTTGAGAGGCGATTTGCAAACACTGCGATTCACGATACCACACGCAGGGTCGCGTTCGACGGATCGGCACGACATCCGGGATTTTTGCTGCCGTCGCTGCGCGATGCACTTGCATCAGGTTCTTCTGTAAGTGGGCTCGCGCTTGCCGAAGCGTTCTGGTGCCGGATGTGTGCGGGTGTTCGTGAAGATGGCTCCGAGATCGCTCCTAATGACCCCCAGTGGGAAAGCCTGAACAGCACTGCGCGGGCGTCCAAAACCGAACCTGAGCTTTGGCTGGAGCAGGGTTTCTACAGCGGTGACTTTGGAATCAGTGCACAGTTTTCCAACGCCTTTGCCCGCTGGCTGACGCTGATATGGCAACGTGGCAGCCGGGCGGCCATCGCTGAGTATGTCGCCAACGGTTCAACGTAGCAAATCGCTCTCGGCGCTCCGTTCGATCGGTGTCCATGCGGCGCGGTTATTGGGCTTTTGGAACTTTGCCTGACATTGGCGCAAATCGGGGCCTGCAATCTGGCGAAAGTGGCGTGGATGTCATCCTCGGCGACGCTGACCGGTTCATCACTTTGGGCATATCCACACAACAGAGCCCATCGAACAAGCCCGGGCAGGAATTAGCAAAAGCTTGCGGCGGGATCAAAAGCTTCGAAAACGGGTCCAAAAAAGTGGAACAAAACTGGGCAGAACGCCCAAACCATATTCGGTCGCAGATGCCCGGTTCAGCCAAGGATCGCGGGCTTCTGTTGCACTTATGAGACGGTTCTGCCGTTGAAAGAAAGTGTCATTTGAAACATGGTGTCACCTACTGTTTCAAAAGGGTCGGTGCATCGTAGTTTGTCATAAAAAGAACAATTTGAGCGTGCATCCGAGTGCAATCTAATCTTCCGAGGTACAGGGCTGAGCAATGGCTACTACGACTATAATTCCAAGACCTTCCGCTTCTTCTCCGCTCAGCTCGATACAAGGTTATGTTGCCTACGTTGACGGCAATCCTTCGACCACTACAATTTCTTATCACTTCGAACAATACGCGGGCACACAAGCGTGGACTGCGGAATACAAGGCAGAATTCCGGGCCGCTCTCTCTGCTATCGAGGCCGTCGCAAATGTGAGCTTTGTCGAGTCCGGCAGTGCTTCAGCCGACTTGGTTGAGGTTATTGCGCCCACAAGCTTTTTTTCAGATCCCAGAACGCTTGGCTACCACTATACGCCATCAAGTCGTCCCTCCGAAGGCGCTTTCAACACCGCTTATTGGACTGCCGGAGCAAATGGAAACGGCGATCCGGGCGGGTTTTTCTTTACAACATTGATACATGAGTTGGGCCACGCGCTTGGGTTGGGCCACCCCCACGACACCGGTTTGGGTACAACCGTGATGAATGGTGTCACATCACCATTTAATTCATTCGGGGCCGGCAACCTGAATCAGGGTGTCTACACGGTGATGTCGTATAATGACGGCTGGACCGAACAGAACGGAATTCTCTCGGTCAACGCGACTTATGGTGGTTCAACGGGTCTTGGCGCTTTGGACATTGCTGCGTTGCAGGCGATGTATGGCGCCAATACCAGCCACAACTCAGCCAACAATACCTACACGCTCCCCTCGGCAAACGTTGCGGGTACCGGCTATCAGTCTATTTGGGATACTGGTGGAAACGATACCATCCAGCATGTCGGCAGTTCCAAGGCGCGGATCGACCTGCGGGCCGCAACACTGGATTATTCCGAGACCGGCGGCGGCGTAGTGTCTTACGCAGAGGGCATAAAGGGCGGCTTCACAATCGCGCATGGCGTTGTGATCGAAAACGCGACCGGAGGGACCGGTGATGATGTGATCGTCGGGAATACCGCTCAGAATGTACTGAATGGCAATCATGGCCACGACAAAATCTATTCAGTCTCCGACGGAACCAACAACAACACCGTTTATGGCGGCTTTGGGAACGACACCATTTATCTGGCGAACGGTTCCGGCGCTGACCAGGTTTTCGGTGGCCAGGGCGACGATTGGGCCATTGTGACCAACAATGCCGGCTCGTTTTCCGGAGGAAGCGGTACTGACACCGTCCGATTTGTCAGCGCCATCAGCAGTTATCTGTTCATCAAAAACGGCACGAAATACGAATTTATCGATGCCGTGTCACGTATTACCTTCACGGTGGAAGATGATGTCGAGGCCATTCAGTTCCTGAATGGATCACAGACGTATACTCGTTCGAATATCGAGGCTGCCATGCAGCTTTCGGATATCGAAACGACCGGTACGACGCTGAAACATGCAAGTCAGGGCATTTACGTACTGGATGCAGGCAGTTCGAACGTGACGCTGATATTCAATGGTCAGGCTGTTGGTCAAAACACGATCGCTGGCTGGCAGGCCATTCAGGCCGAGGCTTCGGGCGGCGATTACAAAGTGCTGTGGAAAAACGTGGATGGGACATATGGGGAATGGACCGTCAACTCCAATGGTCAGTTCCTCAGCAGCAGCAGCATCGGCAATGTGGCAGATGTTGAGGCCTTCTATGGCGCTGATTTGAACAATGACGGGCTGACGGGTCACGGCACGGTCACGGTTGAAACCAATGGCTCCACGACGCTCGTTTCTTCAAGCCTGGGTTCGTATTTGATTAACGGCACCATTGAACTGACCCTCAACGGTGCCAAGGCCGGCCCGAACAGTTTCCCCGGCTGGCAGGCCATCCAGGCCGAGGCTTCTGGCGGCGGCTACAGGGTGCTGTGGAAGAATACGGACGGCACGTTTGGGGAATGGGTGACCGATGCCAGTGGTCGTTTTGTCAGCAGCAGCACCATAGACGACGTTCGGGATGTCGAGGTCTTCTATGGCGCCAACCTGAACAATGATGCACAAATCGGTCATATCACGACAAGCATCGAGTCCAGCGGTTCCACGGCGCTGGGATGGTCAACCAATGGCGCATATGTAATCGGCGGCAGCATCGACTTGAAGCTCAACCAGGTTATTGCCGGCCCGAACAGTTTCCCCGGCTGGCAGGCCATTCAGGCCGAGGCTTCGGGCGGCGGTTATCGGGTGTTGTGGAAGAATTCGGATGGGTCCTACGGTGAATGGACCACGAATGCGGCTGGTGAATTCCAGAGCAGTGCAACGATCGACAATGTTGCGGATGTAGAGGTCTTCTATGGCGTTGATCTGAACAATGACGGGTTGACGGGTCATGGAACGATCAACGTTGAATCCAACGGCGGGACAACGCTGGGGGCGTCAACCCGGGGTGAGTATCTGATTGACGGCACCACGACTTTGACATTCAACAACGCCACTGTCGGCCCGAACAGTTTCCCCGGCTGGCAGGCCATCCAGGCCGAGGCTTCGGGCGGCGGCTACCGGGTGCTGTGGAAGAATGCGGATGGGTCCTACGGGGAATGGGTCACGGATTCCAATGGTGTATATGTCGGTTCCAACACCATCCCTGACGTTGCGGCAGTCGAAACCTTCTATGGCTTTGATATCGACGGCAGTGGGACAGTAGGAAACGGACTGCCCAAACTCGCTCGAGTTGCGACAGATGATCAGAACACACCGACAGGCGAAGAAAACCTGGGAATGTCTGATTGGGATGAAACGGTCGATTATCTGAAGTTCGCCCCTGATCTTGACGGTCACGAAGACGCAGAAGACGACTACACGCTGGTAAGCTTGCATCAGGCTCAGGACGCGGTGCTCTCTGTTTCCGAAGAGCCATTGGCCGCGTTGTTGAGTGGAAACACGGACATCGAGGGCGACGAGCAAAGTCTGACGCATATGCCCCTTTTGGACGAAGACAGCTTTTGGATATAGATGTGCTTTGGCGCTGGCGGCGGCCCGTTCTGTCAAACTGACGGTGCCGTTTCTGGCTCAGTGCGCTGAATAGGCTTGCGATTTCGATCAGCCCCCCGGCCTTCCGGGGCCGCGTTGTCAGCCCTGGAAACGAAACAGCAGGGTGAAAGCAAAAACGCTATCCCAAGCAGGCGGTTCGCCAGGATTTGGGTTGGGCTTTTGCCAGAGCGGAGCCGCGGCAACACAAGCTGCCACCGTCAAAGCACCACCGGAGTTTCCGGGCAGGTCTGGCAACGTCCAAAACCCATAGGGTGCTGCGCGAATTGCCGCCATCGATCACGGTGATTTTCCAAGCAACGTTACGAGGAGAAACAATCTGTTTGTCCTATCGGCCCTGATCGGTTGTGCGGTCGCGCTCCTGAAGTGCGCGAATGCGCATCCTCTGGCCGGCTTGAATATGTGTTCGCATTTCCATCTCGGCCGCAGCGCTGTCTCGCGATTTGAGGGCTGCCATAATGCGCCTGTGTTCCGCGACTGCGGCATCCGCCCGTTCATTGTCCAACAGTTGCGACGGCCCGAGTATCAGCAGCGCCTTTTGCAATGAAAGCATGGATTTCGCCAGAAACCGGTTCTTGGCTACATCCAGCAGGGTGGCGTGAAACACCCTGTTGATCCGGGCGGCCTCCGGCCCCGTACCTGCCTGGGCAAGTTGGTCGTTCAGCACCTCCAGTTCGTCCAATTCGATATCTGACGCGGCTCGGGCCGCCAGGCGGGCCGCAGTGCCTTCAAGCACGGCACGCATCTCATAAAGCTCCATCACCTCGGCATAACTCAGGCTTCGGACCGTTGCGCCCTGCCTTGGCACATGCGTGACAAGCCCATCCGCCTCAAGCTGCCGGATCGCTTCGCGCACAGGAGTCCGGCTGACGCCCAACCGATTGGACAGGTCAATCTCTCTCAAGCGATCGCCGGGCAAAAGCGCCCCTTCGCGAATCTCGTCCAGCAACCGTTGATACACGGAATTGCCTTGGGGGCCTGGCTGAATTGGGTCGTCCTGAAAGGTCATCATGTTCTTGCTTGCACTTTGTATCCAAGTGAATACAATTGAACACATTGCGGGTCAATGGCAATGGAATGCAGGTTTTGCCCATCTTGAAGGACCACCCTTCCCCCCTTGTGAAAAGGTCGGTGACGATTGGGATTGCAGCGCTTGGCACAGCGGTCTTCGGGGTATTGGACCTGCCGTTGCCGTTCTTGTTCGGCCCCATGGCAGCTTGCCTGATCGCTGCGCTTGCTCAGGCGCCAATGCAAGGGTTTGGGCAAGTTTCCGTCGCCGCCAGAACGATTCTGGGCGTAGCAGTTGGTGCCTCGATCACGCCGGCACTTTTCGTCGAACTGCCCAAGATGGCCGCATCGATCCTGCTGGTTCCCGTCTTCATAATCCTGATTGCTTTTGTTGGTGTGCCGTTTTTTCGAAAAATCTGGGGGTTTGACGAAAAAACTGCCTTTTACGCAGCGATGCCGGGCGGTTTGCAGGACATGATCATTTTCGGCACCGAGGCCGGAGCCGACCCAAGAACCCTTTCCCTGATCCACGGTACGCGCGTGTTGATCATCGTCACTTTGGCGCCATTGTTTCTGACGCTTTTCTACGATGCGGAACTCACCAATCCCATAGGACAGCCGGCGCGTGAGCTACCTGTTCATGAACTGCTGCTGATGGTTCTGGCGGCTTTCATCGGCTGGAAGGGAGGAGAGAGAATAGGGCTTTTCGGCGCGTCCATCCTTGGGCCGATGATTCTAACAGCCGCCTTGTCGCTGGGGGATTTCATCCATTCTCGCCCGCCGCGCGAAGCCGTGCTGGTCGCGCAGTTTTTCATTGGTTGCGCGATTGGAGAAAAATTTGTTGGCGTAACCTGGGGGGAACTGCGCCGGGTTGTAGCTGCGGGCGTTGCATATGTTGTCGTACTTGCAGTTCTGGCGGCGGGTTTCACTGCCCTTGTCACCTCTGTTGGTTTGGGGCGGCCCGTCGAAGCCTTTCTGGCTTTCGCACCCGGAGGGCAGGCCGAGATGACGGTTCTGGCCATCGTCTCGGGCGCTGATCTGGGCTTTGTAATCAGTCATCACCTGACGCGGATCGTGCTTGTCATCATCGGCGCACCCGTCGCAGCCAACCTGATCTTGCGTTGGTCCGGACCTCGGAATTAGCCAAATGCTTTTGGCCGCGGCCGCATAGTTTCCATGCGCCGGAACCACCGAGTTCAAAGGTTAAGACATTCTTTGTGGCGTTGGCCGAAAAGTGCTTCTTCCAGCCCGCTGTCTGCGGTTTCTTGCTCAAAAAAACATGTGCAAACTTGGCAATGCTGAACTAACTTTCTAAATGCGGCGATGCCTGTCCGAATGATGTGGATTGTAAACTGTGAAACCTCAACACCGCCTATCAGCGGCCCCTCGCCATGAATTGCGCAACGTGCGCAATCAGGGCATTGCCTTTCTGGCCTTGGCGTTTTTGTTCAGCATCTTCGTCAACCTGCTCATGCTGACAGGTCCGCTGTTCATGCTGCAAGTATATGATCGGGTTCTTGGTTCACGGGCAGTTGAAACTCTGACAGCACTGTTTTTGCTTGTTGCGTTGCTTTATGCGCTGATGGCTATGCTGGACTATGCACGCGGTCGCATCGTTGCCCGCTTTGGTGCACGGTTCCAGTCACAGCTGGATGAACGTGTTTTCGAAGCGACAATGCGCCGGTCTCTGGTGCCCCAGGTGCGATCGGCTCCGGCAACTGCACTGCGGGATCTCGAGGCCATTCGCACCTTGTGCTCTTCGCCCGTGTTGCTTGCAGTAATGGATATTCCGTGGACGCCCGTCTTCCTGGGGGCAATTTTCATTTTTCATCCTCTGCTTGGCTGGTTGGCCGTTGCAAGTGGCGTACTGCTTGTGGTGATTGCTTTGCTCAACCAGGCCCTGACCAGCCGTAAGGTGGCCGAAGCACAATCCGCGGCGGCGCGGGCGAATGCCTTTTCCGAACACGCGAGGCAGGCAGCAGAGGTTGTACGGTCTCAGGGAATGCAGGCGGACGTGACCAAGCGGTGGTTGAACCAGCGTACGGAAGCTTTGCGTCAAAGCATTTCCGCCAGTGACTGGACTGGTAGCTTCACGTCGCTGACGAAATCGCTTCGGCTTTTTCTGCAATCGGCCATGCTGGCTTTGGGCGCGTGGCTGGTACTGCAAAACGAAATGACGCCAGGGGCGATGATTGCGGGCTCGATACTCTTGGGGCGGGCTTTGGCCCCGGTGGAACAGGCTGTCGGCCAATGGAGTTTGGTCGAACGGGCACGCACGGCCTGGAATTCGCTGAACCGGTTTCTGGACCAGACACCGCCAGAGGAACAGCGGATTCGTTTGCCGATCCCCAAATCCCAATTGGAAGCCAAATCCCTGACGGTAATCCCTCCGGGTGCTACTGCGCCAACGTTGCGGAACGTTAACCTGAAACTGGAACCGGGAAAGGCGCTTGGTGTGATCGGGAAAAGTGGGTCGGGCAAGACGACCCTGGCCAAGGCTCTGCTTGGGCTTTGGAGACCGGCGGCGGGCGAGATCCGGTTGGGCGGCGCCACGTTGGACCAATACAATCCAAACGACTTGGGCAGCCATATCGGGTACTTGCCACAGCAGGTCACTCTGTTCAACGGAACCGTTGCTGAGAATATTGCACGGATGTCTGAAAACCCGGATTCAGAAGCGGTGGTTGCGGCGGCCAAGAAGGCCAAGGCACATGAACTGATCCTGTCATTGGAAAAAGGTTATGGCACGTTCCTGGAAGGCAATGACAGTCAGTTGTCGGGCGGTCAGAAACAGCGCATTGCGTTGGCCCGTGCGCTGTATGGCGACCCGGTCCTTCTCATTTTGGACGAGCCGAACTCGGCCCTTGACGCAGATGGCACCGAAGCTTTGAACGCAGCCGTGCGTGGCCTCAAGGAAGCGGGAAAGGCCGCCATCATCATGACGCACCGCCCGCAGGCCATTTCGGAATGTGACGATCTTGCTGTTGTGGAAAAAGGCCAGGTCGTAAGGTTCGGCAGCCGCGACGAGGTTCTGAACGCAATGGTCCAGAATGCGGGCGCGATTAAGCGCAAGCTTAGCCCCGTAGGTGAATAATGGCGAAAAAATCAACCAAGAAACCCGTGCCCGTCTGGGGCATCAAAATACCTGCGCTGGTGGGATTTATTGCCCTTGGCATTCTGGTCGGCGGATTGGGTCTTTGGGCCGTGAAAACGCGGCTGGCCGGGGCGATTGTATCTTCGGGTGTTATCGAAGTTCAAAGCAACCGTCAGGTCGTTGAACATCCTGACGGCGGCGTGGTTGGCGAGATTTTCGTGCGCGACGGTGATACGGTTGCCTCGGGCGATTTGCTTTTGCGGTTGGATGACACATTTCTGTCTTCGGAACAGACGATTGTAGAATCTCAACTCTTTGATCTGCTGGCCCGCCGTGCCCGGCTTGAGGCCGAACGGGATGGTTTGACATCCGAAGACTTGGCGGAACGCCTGGCCGAGGTTCAAAAAGAGTACAACATTGATCCCGACCTGATTGAGGGACAGCAGAATCTGTTTGATGCCCGGCTGGAAACGCTGTCCAAGCAGGACGAACAACTGCGCAAACAGTTGGTTCAGATAGAAAGCGAGATCGCAGGCACGCAGGCTCAGTTGGTCTCGTTGCGCCGCCAGACCGAGTTGATCGAGGCGGAGTTGAAGGATCAGCAAAGCCTGTTGAGCAGGGGTCTGACACAAAACAGCCGCGTGCTGGCGCTGCAACGCGAAGAAGCCAGCCTGACAGGTGAAATCGGCAAGTTGGAAGCGGCCGTCGCGCGCCTGAAGGGACAGATTGCATCAACCGAGATCAAGATTGTCGAACTGACCGCGACCCGGCGGGAAGAAGCGATCACCACTTTGCGGGACGTTCAGGCGCAGGTGGCAGAACTGTGGGAACGGCGCCTGTCCCTGGCGGAACGACTCGCCAGGCTTGAAATTCGCGCACCTGTCAGCGGAACGGTTTACGGCAGTCAGGTCTTTGCCCTGCAATCGGTCATTCAGCCGGGCGAACCCATGATGTACGTGGTTCCGCAGGACACGCCGCTGTTGGTGGCAACTCGGGTGGATGCGATCCATGTGGATCAGTTGCATGTCGGGCAACCCGTTGCCCTGCGGTTCCCGGCGTTCAATCAACGCGAAACGCCCGAACTCGAAGGACAGGTCAACAACGTTTCAGCGGACACGTTCACGGATGAGCAGTCCGGTTTCACCTTTTACCGTGCCGAAGTGGTGCTGAATGACGGTGAGATCGACCGGCTCAATGGCCAGGAACTTTTGCCGGGTATGCCTGTTGAAACACTGATCAAGACCGATGAACGCACGCCGTTGTCCTATCTCGTGAAACCAATGGCGGACTACTTCAACCGCGCGTTTCGCGAATGATGCGGGCGCGGTTATCGCTGGATGACCGCGTTTTCCCATTCAGCTAGAAAACGGCGGCGTTTCAGCCTGTCCAGAAAGGTCATGAGGGCCGGGTCCAGCCCAATCGTTTCGCGATCGGTGCCGGTTTCGTGTGTTGCCAAGGGCGGCAAGGTAACGGGGTCGCCTACCCGCTTGGTTTGGTTGGAAATCAGATGTTTTAGAAAAGACGTGGCCGCGTCCGGTTGCGGGGTGCCGTTCAGCACCATGGCCGTGCGCATCATGGTCGTCTGAAAATCCGACGGCAGAATGATTTCCACAGTGTCCTTGCTTCCGGCGCGGGCTTCGGCATAGCTGCCCAGAACGTTGTAAGCCACAGCAATCTCACCCTTGACGAGGTCATCGATCATATCCGCCGAACAACAGTACAGGCGCACGTCCAATCCACCCATCACCTCCATGAGCCGCCAATACGTCTCGGACGCGCGGGCATCCTGCGTTGCGAACAGATACCCCAGACCGGATTGACGGATGTCATAGGTACCCACACGGCCCCTGAAATCATCGGGACGCAAACGAAGGATTTCGATCAGTTGTTGCCGGGTCTCGGGGATGGGGCCACCGGCAAAGGCCGCGCGGTTAATCACGATTGTCGCCGGTTCCGAGGTGAAAGCAAAAAGGCTTTGATGCCATTGCGCCCAGGATGGCAGCGGTATGTCGTCGATGATGCGCCCGAAACCGTCGTTTGCCAGCTTCAGTTGCAGGTCCATCGCGCTGGATATGACGACATCAAAATCGTCCGGCGCGGCACGGACTATTCGGTCAATATCTGCGGTGCCTGTCACCAGGTATTCGACAGAGATACCGGGGTTTTCTTCGATGAAACCCGCAATCAAGGGTTCGAACAGAAAGGTGTCCGTGCTTGAGATCACGCGTAGATGCGCCTCATCCGCCGAGGCGTTGAAAACCTGCCTGTCCTCCCAGGTTTGGGTGGCAGCAACGACAGGAAGGCTGAAGAAAATCAAAGCGATAAGATAACGCACGCGCCGCCCCCCTGCCGGTTGGTCAATTCCAGTGTGCCACCATGCGCAGAAGCAACGTCCTGAACGATTGTAAGGCCCAATCCGGATCCGATGGTTCCGCTTGCATTCTTCCCGCGCTCGAAACGGCGTGTCAAAGTGTCGATCTCGTTTGGAGGAAACCCCGGCCCACGGTCTTTGACAATTATCTGAATGCGTGGTTCCGAAACAACCTCGATGCGTACGAAACTGTCGGCAGGCGCATATTTCAGTGCGTTGTCGATCATGTTGCGCACAGCGTTCTGAATAAGAATGGGGTCACCCGAGTAGGAAACCTTTGGATCGCCGCTCAGGGAAAGCGACAAGTCCTTCATTTCGGCGATTGGTGTCAAACGCTGCACCAGATCACGGACCAAAGCATTGAGATCAATGTCTTCGCGCTCCAGATGATCGGCGCGGAACGTGATCATCGCATGATCCAGCAATTGCCCCGCCGCGCGCGAGCTTTCATCAATGGCCCGCACCATTGAGCGTAACGCTTCACGGTTTTCTTCCTTTTCGACCCTCTGCAATGTGGCATCGGCATAAGATCGAACGGTTGCCAAAGGGGTGCGCACCCGGTGGGCCGCCTCGGCGATGAAATCTTCCGATTGGCTCAGTGACTGATCCAGTCGCCCCATCAAAGAGTTCAACGAGGCCACCAAAGGAGCCATTTCGCGGGGTACGGGCTTTTTGAACGGGCTCAGGTCCTGCGGGCCGCGCCGGGTGACAGAGGTCGTAAGCCTGTTCAATTGGCCAATCGTCGAAGAGGTGGCCCAGAACGACAGCGCAGCGGCAAGAGCAAAGAACCCGATGCCCAAGATCGCCGCGTTGCGTGAAATCTGGTCCAGAGTTTCCGCAAGGGCGTCCTGCGTTTGGCCCAAAGCGACCTCGATGACGGTTTGTTTGTTCAGGCCCACCAGGGTTCGCCGCGCACTGACCTGACGTATGGTTTCACCCCGTATCCGACGGGTTTGAAAGCTCCACTTGCCGTCGAATTGCCCTTTGGCCGGCGGCAGATCTTCATATCCTGACAGAAACGCGCCATCCTGAAAAATCGCGTAAAAAACCCGGTCGTCGGACGGTGTGCTGAGCATGGCGAAGGCTGCATAGGGAATATCAACCTCCAACTGCCCGTCGCGCAAGGCGGCCGCGTCCAGAATCGAGGTGGCTGCCGCCCCCAGGATGTTGTCCTGCCCTTGTTGCGCGACCTGTGCGGCATAGTTGCGAACCGCGATAAACAGAAGAAACGCCAATATCGCGGCACCACCGATCAAAGTCAGGACCAGCCTGTTCCGAAGCGACCCTGAAACATAGGGGTCAGGAGGCATGATCCAACCTGTATCCAAGACCGCGAAGCGTGGTGATCTTCAGGTCCGAAGGTTCAAGATGTTTGCGAAGGCGACCAACGTAAACCTCGATGGCATTGTCCGAGACATCGTCATCATAAGAAAAAAGCCGGTCCGTGAGCTTTTGTTTCGAAAACACCTGTCCCGGCGCACTGATGAACAGTTCCAGAAGACGCAGTTCACGGTTGCGCAAGGAAACAGTCTCATCCCCAACGGTCAGATGACCTGCCAAAGGGTCAAAGATTATTCCGCCCACTTCGATCGTTGTCCTTGCATTCCCGGATTTGCGGCGCAGAACGGCACGGCAGCGGGCCTCAAGTTCAGCATGATCGAAAGGCTTGGTGACGTAATCGTCGGCCCCCAGATCCAACGAGCCGATTCGATCCGAGACCTGGCTGCGTGCTGTCAAAACGATCACGGGGGTGTCCAGATGACCAGCGCGATGCCGTTTGAGAAAGTCGCGCCCGTCCCCATCCGGCAACATGATATCCAACAGAATAAGGTCGTATTCCTGAGTTTCGGCAAAGGCCGTTGCATCATCCAATTTAGACGCATGATCAACCACATGGCCGTCTAACCTCATGCGCGAGCAGATGGCGTTCGCCAGATCAAGATTGTCTTCCACAAGAAGGAATTTCATGGGATTTTTGCTGTTTTTCGTGCGTGACAGGTTGATGTCAGGTTGATGTGTTTTTGTTCCACCCAATCTGAGCCGCCATGCGGCTGGTTGTCAAATGGGAGGACATCATGACGACATTCACACTGGGCCGTCGCGCCCTGATCGCAGCTGTGGCCGCAATTGGCCTGACAGGGCCGGCCTTGGCTGATGGCCATCAGGTCGTGGACAGCATTCACTTTCTGATTCCCGGTGGTGCCGGTGGCGGTTGGGACGGAACCGCGCGCGGCACGGGCGAAGCGCTGACAAAAGCTGGTCTGGTCGGCACGGCGTCATACGAAAACATGTCCGGCGGCGGTGGCGGCAAAGCCATTGGATATCTGATCGAAAATGCCGACAGTAACCATGGTACGCTGATGGTGAATTCGACGCCGATCGTGATCCGCTCTTTGACCGGTGTATTCCCTCACAACTTCCGCGATCTGACGCTGGTTTCGGGCACTATCGGCGACTATGCCGCGATCGTTGTCGGGAAAGACAGCCCGATCAACTCGATGGCGGATCTGCTTGCCGCTTTTGATGCCGACCCAAGCGGTACTGCGATCGGTGGCGGCTCGGTTCCCGGCGGCATGGACCATCTGGTCGCCGCGATGGTGATGGAAGCAGCGGGCAAGGATGCGCTTGGCGTGAAGTACATCCCCTATGATGCTGGCGGTAAAGCCATGGCGGCCCTGCTGTCGGGTGAGATCGCCGCCCTATCCACCGGTTTCTCGGAAGCGGTCGATCTGGCAAACGCGGGTGAAGTCAAGATTATCGGCGTGACATCCGAAGAGCGCGTTGACGCGGCTCCTGACGCGATGACGATGAAGGAACAGGGTATTGATACCACCTTCGTGAACTGGCGCGGCTTTTTCGCGGCTCCCGGTCTGCCCGAAGACAAGCTGGCCGCCTACCAGGAAGCGATTGCCAAGATGTATGACACCCCGGAATGGGAAGAGGTTCGGGCACGCAATGGTTGGGTCAACATCCACAACTCGGGCGCTGACTTCCAGACGTTCCTGGAGCAGCAGGAACAGCAGATCGGCGATCTGATGAAAAAGCTGGGCTTCCTCTAAGTCCGATTTCGGCAGAGCGGGTCCGCCGCTCTGCCTTCCCACGAACAAGAACAAGGAGGGGGTCTCATGGCGCTGGATCGCTGGATCGCACTCATTCTTCTGGGTGTGTGTTTGACATATGGCTATGCCGCTTGGTTCACGATGGACGGCAGCCTGCCCCCTTTCATGCAGAGAAACCCAATTTGGCCCAGTACGTTCCCCAAAGTGCTGTCGGTTCTGGGTATCATCACCACCACGATCATTTTGCTGGGCTTTGAAAAGACGGAACCAAAGGAAGCCGATATCGATTATCGGCGGTTGGGAGAATACCATCTTGATCAGGCGATTATGCTACTGGCCTTGATGGTCGTCTACGCGCTTTGCCTGCGCCCCGTCGGGTTTCTGATCTCGACTTCGGCCTTTCTGATCCTCGGGTCTTTCATTCTGGGTGAGCGCAAATGGCACGTCATGCTGCTCGTCGCGCTGATCGCCACCGGCGCGGTCTGGTATCTGGTTCAGGAAGTTCTTGGCATCTACATGCGCCCATTGCCAGGCATTTTCGGAGGCTGACATGCTCGAAGGACTTCTGATCGGCCTGCAAACGGCCTTCTCAATTCAAAACCTGCTGATGGTGATCGCAGGGTGCCTGATCGGCACGTTCATCGGCATGCTTCCGGGACTTGGACCGATGTCGATCATTGCCATCATGATCCCGGTCGCGATTTCCATGGGCGACCCGTCCGCGGCTCTGATCCTGCTGGCCGGTGTGTATTACGGCGCCATCTTTGGCGGTTCGACTTCTTCGATCCTTCTCAATGCGCCGGGGGTCGCGGGCACTGTTGCGTCCAGTTTCGACGGCTATCCGATGGCCCGCCAGGGCAAAGCGGGCAAAGCATTGACTGTTGCAGCTATTGCAAGTTTTGCCGGCGGTACAATCGGGGCCATTTTGTTGATGGTCTTTGCCCCTGCTCTGTCTTCGGTGGCACTGCTGTTCCACTCGGCCGAGTATTTCGCGCTTATGGTCGTGGGCCTGTCCGCTATCGCTGCCTTCGCAGGCACCGGCCAAGTGGCCAAAGCCGTCATCATGACGCTTCTTGGATTGATCATGGCAACGGTCGGTGAAGGTGCATTGTTCAACCTGCCGCGTTTCACCATGGGTATCATGGATCTGCAATCGGGCTTTGGCTTTATCACGCTTGCCATGGCCATGTTCGCCTTGCCCGAAGCGCTGTTTCTGGTGCTCAAACCAAAGAACCTTCAGGGGGATGACGGTGAGATCAAGGACCTGCGCATCACAGGCCGTGAAGCCAAGGCCATCGCGCCGGTGATCGGCCGCCAATCTGTACAGGGCTTCTTCATCGGGGTTCTGCCCGGTGCGGGGGCAACGATTGCCAGCTTCCTCGGCTACGCGGTCGAGCGCAACATTGCCCCGAAAGAGGAACAGGAAGAATTCGGCAAAGGATCAATAAAAGGTCTGGCTGCGCCCGAAACGGCGAACAATGCGGCATGTACCGGGTCTTTCGTGCCGCTGCTGACGCTGGGCATTCCCGGGTCCGGCACCACCGCGATCCTGCTTGGCGCTTTGATCGCCCTGAACGTGACACCTGGCCCACGCCTGATGCTGGACGAGCCACAGATTTTCTGGGCCGTGATCATGTCAATGTTCATCGGCAACTTTGTCCTGCTGATCCTGAACCTGCCGCTGATCCCATATATCGCCAAGGTTCTCTCGGTTCCGCGCAATTACCTGATCCCCTTCATTTTGTTCTTCACCCTGATGGGGGCCTATATCGGGCAGAACAATGCGACCGAGCTTTTGATACTTGTTGGCTTCGGTGTTTGCGCCACGGCGTTGAAATTTGCCGACTACCCGCTGGCGCCGCTGCTGATCGGTTTCATCCTTGGTGGCATGATGGAGGACAACTTCGCCCGGTCGATGCAGCTTTATGACGGCATCGCCTTTATCTGGGAGCGTCCAATGACGCTGGGTCTTCTGGTTATCGCAGCGCTATTGGTGCTTCTTCCCAGCTATCGCGCACGCCGCGCGCGTGCCCGGGCCGCAGGGGTCGCCGAAGGTGACTGAGCCGCTGGCCGGAATACGGGTTCTCGATCTGACGAATGTCCTCGCAGGTCCGTATTGCTGTTATCAACTGGCGCTCATGGGCGCTGAAGTGATCAAGGTCGAGCGCCCTGATGGCGGCGACCTTGCCCGCGTCCTGGGTGCTGATCCTGCCAGAAACAAGGCCGGTATGGGCGTCAGTTTTCTCGCGCAGAATGCTGAAAAAAAGTCCATCACGCTCAACATGAAATCAGAACAGGGCAAGGCGCTTCTGAAACGCCTTGTCCAGACCGCGGATGTTTTGGTGGAGAATTTTCGCCCCGGTGTGATGGATCGGCTTGGACTTGGATATTGCGTCCTGCGCGACGTGAACCCCAACCTGATTTACTGCGCCATAAGCGGGTTTGGACAGGATGGTCCCCGCCGAGGCGATCCGGCATATGACCAGATCGTGCAGGGCATCAGTGGCCTCATGTCCGTCACCGGGGGACCAGACACTGCGCCCTATCGCGTTGGCTATCCATTGGCGGACACGGTCGGAGGGATGACGGCCGCGTTCGCGGTTTCTGCCGCCCTGAACGCAGACCCTCGCGGTGCCTATCTGGATGTGGCGATGTCCGAGGCTGTGATCTCGACAATGGGTTGGGTCGTGTCGAACTATCTGGTCGGTGGTGTCACTCCGGAAGCCCATGGCAACGAAAACACGACGTCAGCGCCATCAGGAACATTTGCAACCTCTGACGCGCCCATCAACATTGCCGCCAACCGCGACGAGCAGTGGCAGGCGCTGGCCCGGCATCTGGGACGACAAGACCTGCTGGATCACCCGGACTACGAAACACGCGAAGACCGCAAGCGCAATCGCCACGCCCTGCGTGCGGCGCTGGAGGAAACCCTGCTGACCAGAGCGGCATCAGACTGGGTACGCGAACTCAACGCAATCGGAGTGCCAACCGGGCAGGTATTAACCGTGCCCGAGGCGCTTGATGACGAACAGCTTGCTGATCGCGGCCTGATCGGGTCTTTGAAGGTGCAGGGCGAAGACATGAAACTTGCAGGCAGCCCCATTGTCATGGACGGCGAACGGCACATGCCGCGCACCGCACCACCACAGCTCGGGGCGGACAACAGTGCGATCTGGTCTGAAATTGGTCTATCCGGCGCGGAAATTGACGCCTTGAGCAAGGAAGGCATCATATGAGCGATGTATCCGATTGGTGGACGACTTCCATCATCGATATGGAACCTGGACGGATCGACCTGCGCGGAGAGCCGATCCAGAATCTGATCGGACATCTCAGCTTCGCGGAAATGATCTGGTTCATGGTTCGTGGCGACCGACCATCTGGCCCGCAGGCCCGGTTGTTCGAGGCCGCGTTGGTCGCCGCCGTGGACCATGGACCTCAGGCGCCCTCCATCGCAACGGCGCGCATGGCCGTGACTTGTGGGCTGCCGCTGAACAATGCGATGGCGAGTGCCGTGAACATGTTGGGGGATATTCACGGCGGGGCTGGTGAGCAAGCAGTTACGCTGTACCATTTCGTGGCGCAACATCCTGGCCGGTTGGATCAAACGCTGGACGAGTGGATCAAGAGCGAAGGAAAGATCTTGCCGGGTTTTGGCCATCGTTTCCACACGCCAACGGATCCGCGCGCACCACGTCTGATGGCGTTGGTCCGTGATGCTGTGAAGGACGGGGCTTGTGATGGTCAGTTTATGCGGATCGGGCAGGCGATCGAGGCAGAACTGGCCCGGCGCAAGGGGAAGCCCGTTCCTATGAACATTGATGGTGCCACCGCGGTGATCTATGCCGAGTTGGGCTTTGCGCCCCCATTGGCACGCGGTCTCTTCTGCCTATCCAGATCTGTTGGCATTCTGGCCCATGCGTGGGAACAGATGCAGCAAGGCGGCCGGAACAAGGGACCGACTCCGCCGGCCTACCGCTGGACCTATGTCGAGACGTAGGTCGCTAGGCAGTTCTGAGCCGTGGGCGTTTGGCCAACAGGTCAGCCGCCGCACGGGCAATGACCAGTTCTTCATTGGTCGGGATTGCCATGACCACGACGCGGGACAGATCGGTTGAAATGATCCGGTCATTGTCCGCATTTGCGTCGGGATTCAGCTCGATGCCCAGCCATCCCATCCCGGAGCAAACCCGGTCACGCACAAGACGCGAGTTTTCCCCGATCCCACCGGTGAACACCAAGGCATCGATTCCCCCGAGAATGGCCGCCATGGCGCCAAGCTCGCGCCGAATACGGAAAGTGAAATAGCTGATCGCCTGACGGCTTTCGCGTGTGTCCGCCTTTTCCAGGGTACGCATGTCGTTGGACAGCCCGGACAGGCCCAACAACCCTGACTTCCGGAACAACAGGTCTGAGATTTCGTCAGCGCTCAGCCCTTCCTGGTCCATCAGATACAGGACCACGCCGGGATCCAGTTGACCACAGCGCGAACCCATCGGCAGCCCGTCCAGGGCCGAAAACCCCATGGTCGAGCCCACTGACCGCCCTCCGATCATCGCACACATCGATGCACCATTGCCCAGATGGGCCACGACCACGCGCCCTTCGTGCAGAAGCGGCGCTGTTTTTGCCATGTGATCCGATATGTATTCATAGCTGAGCCCGTGAAAGCCATAACGCCGAACACCTTTGTCGTAATACTCGCGCGGCAAGGCGAAAACGTCGTTCTCCCAGGGGTGGTTGCGGTGAAAGGCCGTATCGAAACAGGCAATCTGAACCGCGTTCGGAAAACGTTCCATCGCCGCCCTGGCCCCGGCCAGATTGTGCGGCTGATGCAAAGGCGCGAACGGGGACAGCTTGTCCAGTTCTTGAATGGAAGCCTTGGTCAATGGCACAGGAGCGTCAATGTCAGGTCCACCATGGACAACACGATGCCCGACCGCAGTCACGTCGCTGTTAGGAAATGAGCGCGCAAGCAGGTTCAATACCCAGTCCAGGGCTGCGGCGTGATCACTGATTTCTCCGGCGGTGCCGCTGGCAAGGACACTTCCGTCGGAAGACTTTGCTTTGACAAGCGGTTCTTGTTCTCCAATCCGCTCGACCGCCCCGGTGCACACCATGATCGGATCGTCATCGGTTAGTTCAAACAGGCCAAATTTCATCGAAGACGATCCAGCGTTCAGTGTCACGACATGTGTCATGCGGGTGCTCCGGTGCGTGAAAGTGAGAAGGCGTCGTGCAGGGCTGCCACGGCGCAGGAAGCCAGCCGGGCTTTGTCGTCATCGGCACGGCTGGTCAATATGATGGGCGCTTTGGCCCCCATGACCACACCGGCCCCTTCTGCATTGGCGATGTAGGTCAGTTGCTTGGCCATCATGTTCCCGGCATCCAGATTCGGCACCACCAGAATATCGGTTTTGCCCGCGACATCCGACACAATCCCTTTGGAACGTGCAGCCGCAAGGCTGACGGCATTGTCCATGGCCAGAGGGCCGTCAACAAGCCCGCCCGTGATCTGACCGCGCTCAGCCATTTTCGACAGCAAAGCCGCATCAACCGAGGATCGGATCGCCGGATTGACGGTTTCGATTGCAGAAAGAATACCCGCCCTGGGGTTTTCGATCCCCAGCGACAGGGCCAGGTCGATTGCGTTCTGGACAATATCAATCTTGGTTTCCAGATCGGGTTCGATATTGATCGCAGCATCCGTCACCAAGAGTGGTCTGGGTTGTCCGGGCACATCCATGACAAAGACATGGGTAAAGCGGCGACCGGTGCGCAGGCCTTTCTCGCGCCTGAGCGCGGCTTTTAACAGTTCGTCGGTATGCAGATGCCCTTTCATCAGCGCCTTTGCTCGACCTTCCGCAACAAGATCGACCGCCGTGTTGGCCGCGCTGAAATGATCGCTCTGCGGTATGATTTCGATCCCATCCAACGATGCTCCGATTTCGGCGGCAGCGTTCGCGATCTTGTCCGGGTCACCGATCAGAATGGGTGTGATGATCGTCTCATGCGCGGCCAACAGCGCCCCACCCAGGGCATTGGGCTCTTCCGGAGCCACAACAGCAGTCGGCATAGGCGGCAGCGGGCGTACCTTTTCCAGCATGGCATCAAAATGACGATGACGTTTCACCACCAGTCCAGGCAAATCCAACTCGGCAAACACCATCTCTTTCTCCGGCGCGATCACGACGGCCTGCCCGCTGACGATCACGGCACCGTCCGATGGGCGCGTAACGACCGTGTCAAAGACAACCTCCCGGTTTGGTCGCTTTTCCAGAACGGTGACTTTGGAGACCAGTTCATCACCGGCATGCGCCCTTTCCACAAAGTCAAAGCATTGCGATTTGTAAAGCGTCCCTGCCCCCGGCAAAACGTTCCCCAAAACGGCCGAGATCAGGGCCCCCACGAACATGGCAGGGGCAACCGCTTCGTTGATGTGGTCGCCGTCGCCGTCTTCGCTGGCCAGATGGAGAGGATTGTGATTGCCCGAATTGTTGGCGAACACATAGAAATCATCGACCGAGCACGTGCGGACCAACTCGGCGGTATCACCGACCTGAAGCTTGTTGTATGGCTTGTTGTGGTACTGCATAAGCTTTCGTTTCTGTTTTGATCGGTTTGGCGACGCTGTGAACTCTCTTGCTGATACCGAGTTCAGCGCACAATGAAAACAACGCATGCTGGCTGCCCGTATCGGTCTGCACGCTATTTCCGGTGGGTAACGCCTTCATGTCGTGACGCCCGGATAATGTGCAGATCGCAGATCAGGCGCGCCGCTTTCCGCCGCCGCCCTGTTTGCGCATCGAAAGACCGATCCGCTTTCTGGGCACATCCACCTCGACCACGCGCACTTTCACGACTTGCCCGGCCTTGACGACCTCATGCGGATCCTTGACGAAGCGGTCCGCCAGCTGGCTGACATGAACCAGACCGTCCTGATGAACGCCCACATCCACAAATGCCCCAAAGGCCGCCACGTTTGTCACGGTGCCCTCAAGAACCATTCCGGGCTTCAGATCGGTTATCTCTTCGATGCCATCCGCGAAACTGGCCGTGACAAAACTGGGTCGCGGATCCCGTCCGGGTTTCTCGAGCTCGGCAAAGATATCCAGAACCGTGGGCAGGCCGAAATCTTCGGTTACGAATTGTTGTGCCCGCACCCCTTTCAAGGACCCTTCATGGCCCATGATGTGCCTGATATCCCGCCCGCAGGCGGACACGACGCGGCGGGCGACTTCATAGGCTTCGGGGTGCACCGACGACGCATCAAGCGGTTCGGCGCCGTCCCTTATGCGAAGAAACCCGGCGCATTGTTCGAAGGCACGCGGACCCAAGCCTGCGACGGACAACAGGTCCTTGCGCGATTGGAACGGTCCGTTCAGATCGCGATGGGCGACGATGGCTTCGGCTTGCGCCGGGCCCAGCCCCGACACACGCGCAAGCAAAGGTGCAGAGGCTGTGTTCAGGTCAACCCCGACCGCGTTCACGACATCCTCGATCGCGGAATCCAGGGATTGCGACAAGCGGTGCTGGTCAACGTCATGCTGGTATTGACCGACGCCAATGGATTTCGGTTCGATTTTGACCAGTTCCGCCAATGGGTCCTGCAATCGCCGGGCGATGGACACCGCCCCGCGCAGCGAGACATCCAGATCGGGAAACTCTCGCGCTGCCAGTTCAGACGCGGAATAGACCGAGGCACCGGCTTCGGACACAACCACCTTGGTTGGCGCTTTTACCGTCTTGGGCAGCAGAGCCAGCGTATCTGCAACCAACCGTTCGGTTTCTCGGCTCGCGGTTCCGTTTCCGATGGCGATCAGCTCGATCTGGTGGGCCGAGATCAGATTGAGGATGGTCGCCTGCGCCCCGCGCAAATCGTTTTTGGGTTGAAAGGGATAGAGCGTATCAGTGGCCACGACCTTGCCCGTTGCGTCAACCACCGCCGCTTTCACGCCGGTGCGGATGCCGGGATCAAGACCCAAAGTGGCCTTGGCACCCGCCGGAGCAGCAAACAGCAAGTCCTTGAGGTTGCGTGAAAAGACCTGAATTGCCTCGTCCTGCGCACGGCTGCGCAGATCGGCCATCAGTTCGACCATCATGGACAGCGAAAGCTTGACCCGCCAAGTCCACCCGGCAACTTTGCGCAACCAGGCATCACCCGGCCCATTGCCGCGTGTCTGCAAATGTGCGGCCACGATGGTCTCGGCCCGGGCTGCCCCGAACTCCGGTTCCGGCGCGATATCAAGTGAAACAATGCCCTCTTTTGACGCCCGTAGCATTGCCAATGCCCTGTGCGATGGAACATCCGCCCAACGCTCGGAATGGTCAAAGTAATCGCTGAACTTGGCGCCTTCCTTTTCCTTCCCGTCGATAACCCTGGCGCTGAGCAGCGCCTCGCGCTGCATGAAGGCCCGCAATTCACCCAGCAATGTCGCGTTTTCCGTCAATCGTTCGGTCAGAATGTCGCGCGCGCCGTTCAGCGCGTCACGAGGGGTGGCAACGGTTTCGCTCAGGTATGCCCCGGCCAGTGTTTCCGGGTCCGCATCGCGATCGGCCAGAATGGCTTCGATCAGGGGTTCCAGCCCGTTTTCGCGCGCGATCATCGCCTTGGTGCGCCGCTTGGGCTTGTAAGGCAGATAGATGTCTTCCAGCTGTGCCTTGGTTTCGGCCCGAGCTATCGAATTGCTTAGATCTTCGGTCAGCTTACCCTGTTCTTTTATCGACTTCAGGATGGTTTCCCGCCGTGCCTCAAGCTCACGCAGATAGGTCAATCGCTCGGACAGAAGGCGCAACTGGGTGTCGTCCAACCCACCGGTTGCTTCCTTCCGATAGCGGGCGACGAAGGGAACTGTCGCTCCGTCATCCAATAGATTGATCGCAGCACCGACCTGATCGGAACGTGCGTTGATCTCGGTGGCTATGGTGCGGGCGATACGGTCCAAGGGGGCCTCCTGAAACGGCAGTGGAAGGGCTTCTTAACGAGCCGTTTCAGCAAGGGGAAGTCCCTTGTACCGGTCCGTCGAAAGGCATCAGCAGGTAGCCACTGTTTTTGCGGCTATTTGGCATTTCTTGGACACTACCAGCGTGCGACGGCCTCAACTCCACGGCATCAACCCGCAATACCCGGTGCGCGCGCTTGCGTTATGCGCCATTTGCGCCAGCGTCGTCAGGTCAAAGACCGGCAGTTTCAGGTCTTCCTGAATGCGGTTTGCATAAGGCGGAAGATCCGTGCATTCCAATACCACCGAGCGTATTTCAGGCGTATCGCGCTTCAGCCTGCGCGCAGCGTCCAGCACTTCGGCCTCGATCAGATCTGTATCCATACGGGTGCGCGTGTTGCGCAGGATGACTTCGGCAAACTCGCTGGTGTGTTCCAGACCCTGCACGGCCACCGGAACGCCCCCCGCCCCAACGCCTTCGAAATGGCGTTGCGTCAGCGCTGATGAATCCGCTGTAATCACCCCGACCGGTGCGCTGGCCCCGGTCATGTGAAAAGCCAATGGCACCTGTATCAGGCTCGAAGCGAAGACTGGCACCGATACGGCCGAGGCCAACTCTTTTTGGAACAGGGCGAGAAACCCGCAACTTCCAGTAATGGCGCGAACGCCTTCAGCCTCAAGCCGTTGCGCGCCTTGTATGAATGGGTTCAGCAGATCAGGTGTCGGGTTGTTCAGCAGCGTTGGCACCGTGACGCCATCTATCATCTCGTACAGCACCGGGAACGGCAGGCTGGATGGGTTCTTGATATGCCCGGGCGGTTTGGGGAAATAGCTTTCCAGACACAAAACGCCGATAGAGGCTCCGCAGATATTCTGTCCACCCTGGTAGATCGGCATAATGGGGCAATCCTTCTTAGAAACGGTGGTTGTTGCGCGTCAAAATCGCGACAAGGCAAATGAATCCAATGAGATGTTGAGGCGTTGCCCTGACACCAAATCAGCCACCAGCTCACCTGTTTTGGGGGCCATCATCAAACCGTAATGGGAATGACCAAAGGCGGTGAACAGGCCCTTGTGCCCCTCAACCGGACCAATCGCAGGCAAACTGTCGGGAAAAGACGGGCGTCGACCCATCCAGAACTGCGTGTCCGAGGTGTTCAGATCCGGCATCATTGCGCGGGCCTGTGCGGTCAGAAGCGACTGTTTGCGTGGATCTGGCGGCGCGTCGATGCCGCCGAATTCGGCCGTGCCCGCCACACGCAAACCGTCCTGCATCGAACTGGCCACCACCTTGGCGTCCACGTCCATCACCGAGTTTTCCAGGCTGGCAGAGGGGGTCGGGAATTGGACATGGTATCCACGCTCGGCCACCAGTGGCACGGGCAAACCCAAGGGTTTCAGCAACCCGGCAGACCAAACCCCGGCGGCCAACACGACAGTATCGGCGTGAAGCGCACCGGCCGGCGAGGTCAAATGCCATTGTCCGTCTTCGGTGCGCTTTATTTCATTGACTTCTGTCCTCACGAATTCAGCGCCTTGTCGACGGGCCTTGTCGGCTAAAACCTCGCCAACCCGGCCGGGTGAGGTAACCCGCGCCTGCCCTTTGATCAGGATCGCTGCTTTGAAATCCCTGGATAAAGCGGGTTCGATCCGGCGCAGCTCTGGCCCGCCGATCCGCTCAAGCCGTCCGCCTTTTTCCTGCCGGATCAGATATCCAAGTTCTTTCAGGTCAGCCTGATCCGGGTTGCGAAACGCGTGGATATAATTGGAATCAACAATAAGGTCTTCGTGCCCGGTATTTTGCAGATGCCTTCGGTACAGATCTACCGATGGGCGGCACAATAACTCCATTGCGTCCGAGATATTGCGTACGGATTTCTCGCTCGAAGTCTTCAGGAACCTTAGGCCCCAGGGTATCATCCTGGGCCAGAACGCAGGCCTGACGGTCAACGCGCTTTTCGGATCCAGCAGCATCCGAGGGATCGTTTTCCAGATGCCGGGCGTGGCCTGTGGAATGACCGACCAGGGCGAGACGACACCGGCATTGCCGAACGAAGTCTCCTGCCCCGGTTCTCCACGGTCGATCAGACGCACGGCAATACCGCGCTCCTGCAACGAGAGCGCACAGCACAGGCCGACGATCCCGGCGCCGATGATGGTCACTTGTTCAGGCATGTCAGATCGTTGCTTGAATTCGGCTGCGGGCGATCAACTGTGTGACGATGACAGGAGACGCCACCGCCAGAGCGATCAGGTCAGCCGTCAGCGTGGGCGCAACGAAGATAATCCCGGCAACGACCATCAGGATGCGCGACACGAGGTTGAGTGGCTGCAACCAATACCCCACGACCGCCGCCGAAAGCGCGATGACACCGGCAATACAGCTGGCGGCGGTATAGGTGAATTCCCAAAGATCGAACCCTGTGGAAGACACGAACAGCAAAACCGGCGCATAGACGAAGGCCATCGGCGCGATCACCTTGCCCAGTCCCAGCGTAAAGGCGGACAGACCGGTGCGGAACGGGTTGGAATTCGCAATCGCTGCGGCGGCATAGGCCGACGTGCAGACCGGAGGTGTGATCTCGGAGACCACGCCGTAATACAGCACGAACAGATGGCTGGCGATGGGTGGAACCCCCAACTGCGCCAGCGCAGGCTGCGCGACCGAAACGAGCATGATGTACAGTGCGGTGGTCGGAATGCCGGCCCCCATCAGAATGCAGACGATGGCAATGAAAACCAGCGAGATAAACAGTTGCAGGTCTTCCATTGCAAACAGTTGGAAACTGCCGAACGAGATCATGTTGTAGAGATCGGATGCCAGATTGCCCGCACCCTGTGTCACCATGAATCCGATGCGGAAACCGATACCGGTGGTGTTGATCACACCCACCACGATACCCACCGCGGCGGCAGCGGCCCCCACGGCCAGCGAGTACTTTACCCCAAGTTCGACCGCGGCCAGCATCTCGGGTACTTCGACCCGTTTCTGCGGGTTCAGCGTGGCGATAACCGACAATCCGCACAGAATCGCGGTCATGGACAGGTCGAACCCACCGTCGGAGAACTTCCAAAGCACGAACGCAAGAAACGCCGCTGCGTAGATCAGAGTTGGCGGCTGTTTGATCCGCGACATGCCCGCGATCACCGCCAGCGATATGCCACAGAAGGCCGACATGAAGGGCGTGTATCCAGTGAACAAAACTACCAGCAGACCGATCAGCGGCACGATATTGGCCCAGCCTTCGGCCCAGACGGCCTTGAGTTGCGGCAGTTGCTCTTTCGCCAGACCTTGCAGGTTCAGCTTGCGTGCCATCAGGTGCACCACCGCGAAGACTCCAACATAGTGAAGGATCGCGGGGAAGATCGCGGCGATGACGATGGTGGTGTAGGGCACCTCAAGGAACTCAGCCATGATGAAGGCGGCTGCCCCCATGATGGGTGGTGTGATCTGGCCACCGGCAGAGGACGCAGCCTCAACCCCGCCCGCAAAATGGCCCGGGTATCCAAGGCGCTTCATGTTGGGAATCGTCAGCGCGCCGGTCGAAACTGTATTGGCCACCGATGAACCCGAGATCGTGCCGAAGAAGGCCGAGGATACCACCGACACTTTTGCAGGCCCGCCGGTATAGCGGCCCGCCAAAATGGTTGCGTTGTCAATGAACAGTTGCCCAAGCCCCGTTCGCTGAGCGATCACGCCGAACAGGACAAAATGGAACACGATGGTCGAAACGACCCAAAGCGTCACGCCATAGATTCCTTCCTGCGGGAAGTACATTGACGATACGAAGGTTTTGAAGTTCACGCCCGGATGTTGAAGCAACCCGGGAAAATAGGGGCCCAGCAGCGCGTATGAAATGAATACGCAGATAATCAGCGGCAGCACCCAACCCAGCGTGCGGCGCGCGATGTCCAGTACCAGAAGGATGATGATGACGCCGAGGATTACATCATAGCTGTTTGGGTTGCCCATGCGGAAGGTTTGTTCCTCGATCCCCAGGAACGGTATGCCGCGCCAGGCGAAACCCACGTAAAGCGCGGCGATGATGCCAAGCGCCATGAAGACCAGATCATAGAGAGGGACGTTGCCAACGCGGAAACGACTGACTTTGAGAGCATAGAGGCTTTTGGCTCCGACAATCGGGATCGTGGCGTAGACCAGAATGAACAGCAGAGCCAGATAGATGCCCATATGCCAGTGGTCGGCAGGCAGGCCGAAACCAGCCGTGAAGAATTCGTAGAATGCAAAGATCAGGGCGACGACACGCAACACCTTGCCTGCCGTGGGCGTGACCTGCCGGACAGCGGCGCCTTCGTCGAACTGTTCTTCGATGGCCGCAAGTTCCTCGGCCGTCAGTTCGTGGTCATCAAGTTTCTGGGTCTCGGACATGATGGCCCCCCGATTTCGCATGATTCCAGAGTGCGGTGCCCCGACCGGGGCACCGACGACAGGTTTCAGTCAGGTGTGGTTATTGAAGAAGACCGGCTTCTTTATAGAATTTCTCGGCACCCGGATGCAGCGGAACACCCAGCGCCTCGACACCGTCGAGGGCGGTATCAGGCGTGATCTGCTTGCCCTTTGCGTGGCCGTTGTCCAGCAGTTTGCGCGTGTTGTCGTTCCACAGGGCCTTGGTCAGCTGATAGACCAGGTCTTCGGACAGATCCGATGACACGACCAGCATCGCGCTTACCGCGGGGGTCTTGGTTTCGGAATCGATGCCTTCATATACACCCCCCGGGATAGCGGACGGGATATAGGCAGGAATGATCTCGTTGATCTTTGCCAAGTCTTCATCGCTGAAGGAATGCAGGTTCATGCCCTTGGTCGAAGACAGCTGCACCATTGCGGCAACCGGCCAGCCCGCCGCGTAGAAATAGGCGTCAAGTTGGCCATCGGCCAGACGTTCGGCGCTCTGACTGTTGTTCAACTCGGCCTCATCCATATTGTCACGGTTGACGCCCCATGCTTCCAGCATTTGCAACACGGCCACCTGCGTGCCCGAACCGGCCTGCGCGATACCAACGCGCTTGCCTTTGAGGTCACTCAGATCGTTGATCGTCTGGCCTGCGGGAAGAACCAGGTGCAGGTCTTCGGGGAACAGGTTTGCGACGATGCGCAGCTTCGGGTGGGGTTTGCCTTCAAACTTGCCCTCACCCAGATACATCGAACGGGTTACATCAGCCGCGGCCAGACCGGCCTCAAGCTCGCCGTTTTGCACGGCGGCATTGTTGAAGACCGACGCAGTTGTCGACTGCGCGATCGCGATCAGCCCGGGCACACCGCATTGGCCGCCCTCTTCGCAGGGGCGTGAGCCCGGAGGGGCCGAAATTCCGTTGGCGATGGTCCCGCCGATCGGGAAATAAGTGCCGCCCGCACCGCCGGTGCCGATGCGGAAAAAGGTTGGGTCCTGTGCAAGCGCCGGTGCAGCCAATGCACCCGCCAAAGCCAAACCCGTCAGGCATTTCATCAATCTCATCGTAAGCTCCCAGTTGTGGATTATTGGATTCGGTTTGTCCGAATTCTGATCCGTTCAGCCTATGCAATTTTAACATAAAAACAAATTTGTTATATTTAACAAAACGAAAGTTTAGCTTATGCTTTGGACATGAACCTTGCTCAATTGACTGTTTTTCGTGAGGTGATGGAAACCGGGTCCATCTCTCAGACCGCAAAGAAGCTGAACCGGACACAACCGGCGATCAGCCTGGCAATCAAGAACCTGGAAAGAAGTCTTGGACTGACCCTGTTCGAACGAAAAGGCCGGCGTTTGATCCCGGTGCCCGAGGCGCATTACCTGTTGGCGGAAACCACTGGGATACTGGACAGATTATCAACGGTTTCCAGCACGATGCACGGGCTTCTTAAAGGAAGTTCAGGCAACCTGAACATTGCCGCCATGCCGGGACCGTCCATTTTTGCCTTTCCGAATTTCATCAGCCGCTCGGTTGGCGGAAATCCGGACATTCGGGTTACGCTGTCAACCCGCAGCTCGCCCCAGATAATGGAACTTGCTGGCACTCAGAACATTGATTTCGGGTTTGCTGATTTCGAACACCCGGTCGGAAAGAAGCCGCAATTCACGGCAGAGATCATCAGCGGAGATTGCTTTTGCGCAATGGATCGGGACAATCCGTTGGCGCAAGAAAAGGCTTTGACGATTTCGGATCTCGATGATGTGCCAATGGGTGGACTGTACGACACCCACCCTTTCCAGAAAAAAGTTCAGCGCGCTTTTCAGATGGTTTCAGCCACTTACAAACCAAGTGTGACGTGCCAGTATTTTCTTCCGCTCATTCCGTTTGTTGGATCGGGGCAGTGCTGCTCGATTGTCGATCCGTTGACCGTTGCGACGGAACGGAAACTGAACATCTCGCATGGCCGTGTGGTATTCCTGCCTTTCAAGGACCCCCTCAGATACGAATACGCCATCCTGTCGCCGGATCACCGCCCTCCGTCGCAATTGGCGCTGAAAATAAAAGCGGGGTGGAAGGCGGAAGTTGTATCGATGCTGGATCAGACCAACGCGAACCCGCGGACGGAAGATTTCTGAAAGACACAGGACGGCACTGTGACGCAGGCGACAACCGGAAGAACTCAGATGCTGCGCGCAACAGAGGCCTCCAGCGTCGATTTGAGCTGTTGCGCATCTATCGGTTTGTAGAACAGCGGCAGCTTTGCTTGTTTGCACTGCTGGACAAGCTCTTGTGATCGATTGGCTGAAATAATGCAGCCGGGCAAATGCCCGAATTCATCCGTCAGGGCACGCATGGCGTCCGTCCCTGTTTTCCCGTTGTTCAATTGATAGTCTGCGACAACAAAATCCGGCAGGATACCTATTTCGCGCAGAAGGCCAATCGCTTCGCTTTCGCTTTCGCATTCAAGAACTTCGACGCCCCAGGATTCGATGGTCATGGTCAAGGCGCCGCGCAGGTTTTCATCGTTTTCGATCAACAGGGCGACGGTGTTGCCCAGCACATTCGAGTTTGGTTTTTGTGGCACTGAAGAGCAGAGAGAAACCTCTGGTTTTGCCCGGGCCAAAGGTATTTCGACCGAAAACCCCGTTCCCTTTCCAACTTCGGAAAACAGCTGGATGGGATGTTGAAGCAACCCACAGGCCCGCTCGACAATCGCAAGACCCAACCCCATGCCTTCGGCGGCGCTGGCATCTGAATGCAAACGCTGAAATTCCTGAAACACGATATCTCTTTGATCTGAAGCTATACCGATGCCCGTGTCCCAGACTTCCAATGCAATTGCGTTCTTGCGATGCCTGACACCAACAAGAACTTTGCCGGTCTCGGTGTACCGGATCGCGTTTGACAGCAGATTCTGCAATATCCGCCGAAGATAACTGGCATCGCTTGTGACCAGAGCCTTTGTGTCGACAAAACGCAATTTCAGACCTTTGGCCTGGGCGACGGGCTTGAACGCGTCTTCCATCTGCAAGAAAAGCTCGCCCACCGACACCGTGGACAGATGCGCCTTGGCCCGCCCGGAATCCAGCTTTGAGATGTCCAGCAGGGCTTCGAGAATGTGTTCGACACTGTTCAGGGCGCTTTCTGCTTTTGCTGCGACGGTCTGCGCTGTGTCTTTGTCCAAACCGCTGCCCAGTGACGCAACATAGAGTTTTGCCGCAGACAGAGGTTGCAACAGGTCATGGCTGGCGGCAGCCACAAAACGCGATTTTGACGCGTTCGCCCGTTCAGCCTCGTTCAGCGCATCCGCAAGTTCCATTGTGCGAGACGCCACACGTTGTTCCAGCATTTCCTTGGCTTCGTACAAAGCCTCGGCAGACTTCCGCTCCGCAGTTACATCGGTAAAGGAAATCACAAAGCCCCGGTCCGGCATTTCCTGGGCAAAGACCGACAGGATTTTCGTTCGCCCCCGATGCATCTGGAACTGAAGGGGGCGGCGATAGGTTGGTCGGCTGACCCAATCCAGCAGATCCGCCTCGGTTATGCCTTTCTGAAAGCTGATGTTGTCGCCCAGGCGATTGGACAGGGTTTCAAACCGCGTGCCCATCTGAAACTGCGTGATCGGAATGGCCAAAAGCTCGCTTGCGCGGGTGTTCCACCCGATCATGCGGTGCTTGTTGTCAAAGATGCAGACGCCCTGATCGATATGTTCAAGCGTGGCGCGGATCAACCGCGCCTTGTCATCCAGAATGCGATCCCTTTCTTGCCGTTCGATCCGCATGATGTCTGTCACGTCGGTTTGCAAGATCACGGTGCCCCCGTCTGGCGCGCGGTGTTCGGAAACTTGCGACCACCGATTGCCTGAAAGGCGAACATTGAACACCACGTGGTCATCTGCGTGACGATCCAGGCGGCTTTTGGCCCAGTCCCCCGGGGTCATTGTCTCTGGCAAGGACAGAAACCCGGATTGGCTGACCAGTTCCACGTAGTCGGCAAAGCGCAAGCCGGGGTTCAGCTGTTCCTGAATGTCGGGCATATGCATCCCGAACCGGCTGTTGCACAGCACCAGTTCTTCGTCACGATTGAACAGGGCGAATCCTTCCTGCACCGTTTCGATCGCATTTGCCAAATCTGCGCGCGCTGCTTCGGTTTCCTTGTTGGCCTGCGCCAACCTGGCGTTGGAGTCATTCAGAAGCTCAAGCGCGCGCTCAAGATCATCCGTTCGGGCGCGGACCTCTTGTTCAAGCACCGCCGCCCGTTGGAACTGAGCATAAGCCGCGCCAGAGGCATTGGTGGATTCTTCCACGCGCCGCATCAGGGCTTCGACGATTTTCCTGAGCTTCTCGTTCTGACGATCAAGTGAGTCCGAGGGATCTGTGAGATGCTCGATCATGCCTTACTCTTTCTCGGGCGGGTATATCGCCACACCGGTCAGGGTCTGGTTCACATGGATCGAATTGAATTGCTCTCCATAGGTCGAGAAACCGACCACGTGATTGCGAGACAGAATGTTCGAGATCGCGCGCGTCTTCTGCTTTTGCTGGGCCTCCAGCCGGCGAAGAATGCAGTCACAACCCAAAATGGTGTCGGGTTGCTGCTTCTCGGTCAACAGGCTGATTTCTTCCTGTAGGTGTTCAACCATGTCCCGAGGTTCGGCCAGCGTCAGGACCAAGCCTTCGTCAATCGCCGAAAAAAAGACAAGATCGCCGTTTCCCGCCACCTGCTGGATCGCACGGACATGGTGTTGCCCGCCTATTTGCACAACGACCGGATGGGCTGCGAATGTGAATGTAGTGAGCTGTTCCGGGTCTTTGCCGAGAATGCGGGCGTATTCGCGGGCAGCGGGTTCGGCATTGATTTCCTGAACGATGCGTTTGGCCGGGTCCGCCTTGGTCACCACCATGCGGCGAGCGGTGGGCAGAAGGTGATCGGTCTTGAACACCTTGATCGGACACCGCGTGCGAACCTGGGTCAGTATGGCGGCATTGCTTCTTGCCTGTCCCTGATACAGAACATATGTGCGCCCGAATTTGGTTCCATCCCCCGCCGATCCACCGAACAATGGTACCGGCCCAAGCCCCACAGCCAATTCCGACGTCAGTTCATCTTCTTTTGTCGACAGCCCGTCAATCATCAGGAACGTGAATTCGTGGCTCCATTCGGGCGCGCTTGCCATCATCGCGTTCCTGTTGTGGATCATCTCTTTGATGATGCTGTCGGAATCGAATTCGTTCAGGTCCGGAACAAGAACCGTGCGTGTTTCGAAATGGGATTGCGGCAGGCCGATCGCGACGATCTGATCTTCGCAATACCCACTATCCGCCAGCTCTCCGGCGGTGGTGCATCCAACAATCGGGGTCGGTGCAAAGGCGCGCGCGGCATCCGCGATCACCACGGGTGCATCAGCGTTCGGGCTGACAAAAAGAATGACAAGCGCAAGTGGGTCATCACCCAACTGGCGTCTGAGTTTCTCGATCGACTGCCCGGTGTCGTGGCGTGCAAAAGCCGTTTTGACGATGCCTGGCGTACGGGCCCGGGCTGTTGCCCGCCCGACTGCTTGGTCCATCGTGCCTCCTCCCTAAAAGCGCGACGATGACGTGAGAGTATGACGCCTAGCCTTGATCTTGCAAGACACTGGCAAAGGACGCTTTCTTGGCGATCAGAACCGCCTGCGTGCGGCTTTGGACACCCAGTTTTCGCATTATTGCGGTCACATGCGCTTTGACGGTCGTTTCCGCAATCGACAGGTCATAGGCGATTTGCTTGTTCAGTTTACCTTCGCAGATCAGTTGCAGGATACGCGCCTGCTGGTTTGTCAGTGTCGCCAGTCGTTTGACCGCTTCGCCGTGTTCGTCGTCTTCCTCTGTGTCGATCAAAACGCAGCCTTCCGGCACGAAGACGTCACCGGCATGCACGGTCTCGAATGCAGTACGGAACACGTCGCGCTGACTGTGCTTGGGGACATAGCCCGATGCGCCGGCCTGTATCACCTGGCTGACGACGCGGTTGTCGGTCAGCGACGACACCACGATTACCGGTGCGTTTGCGGCAGCCTTCAAGCGGACAAGGCCATCCAGCCCGTCCACATCCGGTAAATTGAGATCCAGCATGACAGCATCAGGTTTCAGCCCACTTGCCAGCAGATCCAATGCGTCTTCCAGCCGGTCTGCCGTATGGATTTCCCGAATCTGAGCCACACTTTGCAGGGTCATCGACAAGGCGTCGCAAAACAATGGATGGTCATCAACGATCAGCACGTTTTCGAAATCATTGCGTGCGGCGGATTCAGCAAGCATCTGGTATAGCCTTTTGCATTCAAATAGTCTCCAGCCTAACCAATCCTAGCAACGAATGAAATCCACGCATACTGGCGGAAAGTCGTATAGCAACGCGCACCCCGGATCAGGGGCACGCGTCAGGATTTTGTTACGTCCTAGGGCAGTTAGCCGAAGCCAGTTCCTTCGGCAGGCGGAAAGTCCACAAGGTGCCGCCCTGGTTCAGGTAGTTGACCTTCTTGGCCACCTTATCACCCCACAGAGGAACCGCGCCGCCCCAGCCCGAAACGATCGAGACATATTGTTCGCCGTCCTGTTCCCAGGTCACAGGCTGCCCGACGATGCCCCAGCCGGTCTGGAACGACCGCAGTTTCTCGCCGGTTTCGTCATCCAGCGCGATAAACTCACCTTCGGGCGTGCCGAAGGACACCAGCCCGCCAGCCGTCGTCATCACGCCTGACCACAGCGGCGCGTCGTTCTTGTATTCCCATTTCCATTCGCCGGTATCCGGGTCGATGGCCTTGAGCGAGCCGATGTGATCTTCTTAGTTTGGTTTGATCGTAAAGCCTGCGCCCTGATAGGCGGCACCCTTTTTGTACGAGATCGGCTCGTTCCAGATATCCATGCCCCATTCGTTCGATGGCACATAGAAGTTACCGGTACGCTGCGAGAAGGCCATCGGCATCCAGTTCTTGCCGCCAAGGAAAGAAGGCGATGCAAAGATCACTTCACCCTTCTTGCCATCAGCCGCTGACGCCGGATCGCCAGGGCGGTTGTCTTCGACAAAGACCGGGCGGCCGGTCCCATCCACGCCGGACGCCCATGTTATGTCTTTGACAAACGGATTGGCCGGCACAAAGGCGCCGTCTTCGCGGTTCAGAACATAGAAATACCCGCCGGGATTTCCGGTGATCACCAGCCCGTCGACGATCAGCGGAGCCGCGGTGTAAGAGCACCCCGCCTTGTAATCCGCGATCTTGTCACGCCACACAACGTCACCGGTGTCTTTGTCCAGGGCCACGATCCGGGCATCAAGTGTCCCGAAAATCACCTTGTCACCGTAGATGGCGGCACCCCGGTTCACCACGTCACAGCAAGGCAGGATGCCCTCGGGCAGGCGCGCATCGTATTGCCAGACCTCTTTGCCGGTCTCCAGATCAATCGCATACAGGCGCGAATACGATCCGGTGATGTACATCATGCCGTCATAGATCAGCGCCTGGGTTTCCTGCCCGCGCTGTTTTTCGCCACCAAGGCTGAACGCCCAGGCCGGCAACAGGTTCTTGACGTTGTCCTTGTTCAGCATGTCTAACGGGCTGTAGCGCTGCAAGTGGCGTCCCATCCCGTTTGTCATGACCTGGGTCGTAATTGACTGGTCGTTGGCCAGATCGTCCTCGGTAACTTCTGCATGGGCCGTGCCCACTGCAATCACGCTTGCGACCACCGTCATTGTGAACCGGTTCATCGGTGTCCTCCCTAGACTTGAGTCTTCCCTCCACGCCGAATCCCCGACAGGTCGGAGCTGTTGGCATGGCAACGATTCGCAGGCGGGTCTGTCGGCGAAATTGCACAATGGTCGTGGGGGCAATTCGCGCATTTCATCCGGGCTCCACACTCATGGTTTCGGCGGCACCAGCGGTGACTTATCGGACCACTTTCGGGCATCTGTCGCAACGGATTGCGACGCGGCGCCGATCCTTCTCCCGGACGAACATGATCTTGATACGGTTGCGCCATTTGGCCCTGCGCGCGTCGTTCGGAACGGGTCTGTCCCGCGACGTCCCGCCCAGAATGCCGGGATATGTTTCCTTGACCTTTCAGGCCGCCCAAAAATCTGCAGACCACCAATGCCGCTGAAATTCAGGAGCTTGGTTCAGTTTCCAGCGTCGATTTCAGGGCTGACCCAAAGTTCGGTTCCGCCCTTGACGAATTTCGCGTGGCGCGGGCGCGAATCCACCAGGGTGTTGGCGAACAACTCCTGTGTTTCGGTATCGATCCAATGAGCCATGTTGGTGGTCTCGGATGTGGTGACAGCGATCTTTCCATCGAGTGAAACCGCCATTCCTTCCGGTTCGATACCCACGTCAATCTGGGCAATCACGCTCCGCGACACCGTATCGACGACAGTTGTGATCGCGTCATCTTCGTTGGCGATGTAGAGATGCCGATCATTCGGGTGCAAAACGAACTGTTCGGGGTCTTCGCCGGACGGCAGATCATAAAGGGTTTCTCCGGTTTCGGGATCCATGACCTGCACCGAGTCATTGTCTGACGCGCAGATGTAGAGAACCGAGAAGTCCTTGGTAAGAGTAATCCCGCGTGGTCGTTCACCGGTTTCAAGGGTGCGGATCACTTCAAACGTTTCGATGTCGATCACACTGAGCGTGTCGTCTTTTTCGTTGCTTACCCAGATTTCATCTGCGGCCGCCGGGGCGCAAAGTGCCGTCGCAGCCAAAAGGGTGGCTACCTTCATCTTCATTCCTCCTTGAAGGCCGTGCACTGGCTTTCGGGCTCATCAATGCCAAGCGTATCCAGTTCCGTTCGTTGGTGCAGGAAACCCTGAAGCGGTGCGAGGGCCACGACAGCCCGTCCCGTCACCAAAGGGATTGGTTGGCGCAACTGGCCGTTCTAGGCGCGGAAACTCATCGCCCGGCCCTTGAAGCCTGCCAGTTCAAATCTGTCCGACAGAATGTAGTCCGGCAGAACAGAAGGATCGCCAGATTGCGTTCGGGTCACAGCCTCGCCCAATGACCGAAACGCAGCCCATGCCGCATAGTCGATTGACCTCATCGACCGTCCTGCTTGATCGGCGAACCGGCTCTGCAACTGAACCGCCCCCCATTGCTCGACCGCGGGCGACCACGCCACCGGTCGCAACCCTTCCGAACCTGCAACCGGTCTGGGTTCCCATGTGTTGAACGGTATGGACCGGGCAAAGTCGTTCAGTTCATCAGCTACCAGCAAGACATCGTAATCTCCGAAATCCTGAGTGAAAACTGGAACTACCTGGGCCGCATTACGTCTCAGGTCAGCATCAAAACGCCAGATCTTTTCTGCACGAAACTCCAGTCCGAACTTGGTCAGCGACTGTCTCAAGGCGTCTGCAAAGGCCACGTCCGACACGTGCTCTCCGGTGATCAGAACCAGATCGTCCCAGCGTCTTTTGACCAGAAACTGTGCCAGTGCGTCCGTGCGCATCGCGTCTGATGGCACAGTGTGCAGCAGGTTGGCGCGGCCGGTGATATCTCTTACGTCGCGTTCAGGTGCAGACGCGTTGAACAAGATGGCGTCGGCGGCCTCGGGAAGATCAGCGACCGCCAGTTGCGCCTGCGCAGGTGCGTCCAATATCAGGAAGCTTGTCTGGGACAGGGCCCGGCGCGCCGTTTGAAGCCAATCCCCGTCTTGCGGGGCTGTCGCAACTGTCAGTTCGTACTTGTGACCCAGAAACTTGGCCGTTGTCAGATTGTCTGTCTGTGCCAGTTTCGCACCCGCCGCACCAAGGTCTTCGGGCAATGGGTCAAGGTTCGACAAAACCGGTGGTCGCCTGACCTGTTGCTGAAGGTAGACAACAGATACAGAGACCTCGGCCGCAGCAACCATTGGCAACAGAACAAGGGTTGCTAAGACGCGAAAAACATGGCCGTGGTTGCTCCTCCTCCGATGCGCCTCCACTAAAATGAGTCCTTGGGTGGCATGCCATTCGACCTTTGTCGCACGCGGCGGATCATCTGCAACCAAGGTCGAATTTCACGATGGTTTTCCCTGAGCTATGACCGGGGCAAGCATCAGAAGGAGGAAACGATGCGTCTTGTATTTTTTTTCACACAGCGCTGGCTGGCCTGACCGCAGGCGGCATGGCGTTTGCGCACGGAGATGTCGCCCCGCAGCCGGTGAATACAGATGCCCTGCCGGATGTGGGTGAGGAATGGTTGATCGAAAATCCCTATCGCGATCAGGGTGATGAGGTTTGGCAAGCCGCCGTCGAAATTGGCGATTCCGGTTACAATCAAAACTGTGCGCGCTGCCGTGGGTTGGGCGTGGTTTCCGGCGGTTTGGCGCCTGACCTGCGCTACCTCGAGGCTGAAGAATATGGTGACGAATGGTACGTGGAACGGTTCCGCGAAGGCTATACCCAGAACGGGATCACCAAGATGCCGGCCTTCGGAGAGTTATTGGGCCAAAAGGCCGCCTGGGCCATTCGCACCTATATCGAAACGCGCCCCGACGATGGAGCGCTGGACGATCATACGGATCGGCTGAAAGAAATCCGTGACCTTCTGGCCTCGATGGCCGACGGTGGTGAAGGCGATGCCGCGGCGCTTCGGTCGGAACTCAGCGAGATTGCAAGCGCCGTGGAAACAGGATCGGGCGCCCCAGTGGCTGACAGCGTGGCCTTCCGCGCCGCTGTTCTGATCTCGGGCGACAGTCCTGATTTCGCGGAAGCCGCAGAACAACTGACAATTGGATTGTCTGCCGCGCAATAGGACGGCAGACTGAAGCACATGATCGGACGCTCACTTTTTCTCCTCCTGTTGGCTGCCACCCTTTCCACCGGAATGGCGATGGCCCGATGCGAGGATCATGTGCCTCAACCCAAACCACAAAACGCCGGTCGGGATATCGTTGGCGCCGATCTCGATACCATTGTCGAGCGTGGCTATATCGAATTCGCCGCCTATGACGATTTCCCACCGTGGTCCTATGAGAGGGACGGCAAGATACTTGGCGTGGACATCGACATAGGCAGGTTGATTGCCGAGGAGCTGGATGTTGAAGCGCGTTTCAATCTGGTGGCTGCCGGAGAAAACCTTGAGGCCGACCTGCGCAACTGGATCTGGAAGGGACCCCTGATCAATGGGCGGGTCGCAAATGTGATGTTGCACGTTCCCTATGACAGCGAATTCGCCTGCCGGGTCGAACAGGTGGTCTTCACCGGGCAATACCATGACGAGGAAATCGCCATCGCGTATGGCCGCGATACCTATCCCGATGACCCGCCAGTTCCTGCGTATTTCCGGATCGACACTGTCGCCGTCGAGAACGATTCGATTGCCGATTTCTATTTGTCGGCATTTCCCGGCGGTCAATTGGCACGAAACATGCGCAGATATCCCACTGTCGCCAAGGCAATGCAGGCGCTTGCCGGTGGTGCGACGATGGCGGCCATGGGACCGCGTGCCCAACTTGAGGCCGGGCGGACGCCAGAGCTGGACACCCATACCCCACCCCTGCCCGGTTTTGCCGTCAGTTCATGGACCACTGGCGTGGCCGTTCATTTCGCCTATCGCGGCCTCGGCTATGCTGTGGACGATGCCATTTTTGCGGCGTTGCAGGACGGGCGCATCACCGAAATCTTCAATCGTCACGGCCTTGCACATTCGCCGCCCGCGCTGCGGTGACTACACCCAAGGTCTTATAGGCAAGGCGGCGAACACCGCGTAGCGTAACAAAAAATATACTTGGAGAAGTGAAATGGAACTCAATGACAGCCGCGTCATCGCCGCGCCGCGATCCAAAGTCTGGGACTCGCTTTTGTCGGCAGAAGTTCTAAAGGAATGCGTGCCGGGATGTCAGGAGATGACAGGTTCGATCGAAGACGGGTTCGAGGCCACCGTCGTGCAGAAAGTAGGCCCGGTCAAAGCGACTTTCAAAGGCTCTGTGACCCTTTCTGATCTCGTGGAGCTTGAAAGCGTAAAGTTATCGGGTGAAGGTAAGGGAGGAGCCGCCGGATTTGCCAAGGGTGCGGCCGATGTCACCTTGTCGGACGCCCCCGAAGGTACGCTGCTGACCTACAAGGTCGATGCGCGCGTCGGTGGCAAGCTGGCTCAGTTGGGGGGGCGCGTGATTGATGGGGTTGCCAGAAAGATGGCCGACCAGTTCTTTGAGAACTTCCAGAATGCGGTCGAACCTCAGGATGCGCCCGAACCCGAAACCTCGGAAGAAGGCGAGACCGGGGAAGAAAAGAAAGGTTGGATCAAGCGCGTGTTAGGCGGTTGATCCTTTGGAATTCAGGGAGGAGAAAGTCATGAAAATTTCCATGACCGTGAACGGCAAAGCCGTAAGCGGAGACGTCGAGGGCCGGACATTGCTGTCCGGTTTTCTGCGCGATCATCTGTCTTTGACGGGCACGCATGTGGGGTGCGACACAGCGCAATGCGGTGCTTGCGTGGTGCATGTGAATGGCGAAGCGGTGAAATCGTGCAACATGCTGGCTGCCGAAGCAGATGGGGCTGATGTCGGCACGATCGAAGGTCAGGCCAATTCGGATGGGTCGTTGAACGTGATCCAGCAGGCGTTTCAGGATCACCACGGGCTTCAGTGTGGGTTCTGCACTCCGGGCATGGTGATGAGCGCGGCGGCTCTGCTGAAAGAGAACCCGCGGCCGTCAGAGGCCGAAATCCGGAAGTATCTGGAGGGCAACCTGTGCCGCTGTACCGGGTACCACAACATCGTCAAAGCGATAATGGCCGCATCCGGTCAGGACGTGGGCAGCATCGCTGCCGAATGATGCCGCTGCGGGCGTGATCTTAACGCCCGTGGGATGAGTAAGGGATGCAACAGCATCCGTTTATGGGAGGAGAACAAGCAATGCCCAAAGACAGTGGCATCGGAGCCAGTTCCAAGCGACGCGAGGACGTGCGCTTTCTGACCGGAGCAGGCAATTACACCGACGATATCAACGTACATGGTCAGGCCTATGTGCATTTTCTGCGGTCTGATATCGCGCATGGCCGGATCAAATCCCTGGACACTTCGGCGGCCGAAGGCATGCCGGGCGTGGTCAAGGTTTTTACCGGCAAGGATTTCGAAGGCGTGGGCGGCATGCCCTGCGGCTGGGAAGTCACCGACAAGCACGGCGCGCCGATGCAAGAGCCCCCTCACCCCATTCTGGCGCAGGGCAAAGTGCGCCATGTGGGCGACCCGATCGCGGCCGTTGTGGCCGACAGCCTTGAGCAGGCCCGCGACGCGGCCGAGGCCATCGAGATGGATATCGAGGAACTGCCCGCGGTGATCGACATGAAAGCCGCCGCGCAGGATGGCGCGACGCTGGTCCATGACGATCTGAAAAACAACATTTGCTATGACTGGCAGCTGGGCGAGGCGGACGACGCCAAGGTGAACGAGGTGTTTGCCAACGCGGCGCATGTCACCACGCTGGAACTGGTGAACAACCGTCTGGTTGCCAACCCGATGGAACCGCGCGTGGCTGTTGCGCAATACAGCCGTGGCACGGATGAATACACGCTCTATACCACGTCGCAGAACCCGCATGTGATCCGGCTGCTGATGTGCGCCTTCGTGCTGGGCCTGCCCGAGCACAAGGTCCGCGTCGTGGCGCCGGATGTGGGCGGCGGTTTCGGCACCAAGATTTTCCACTATGCGGAAGAGGCGTTCTGTACCTTTGCCGCCAAGGCCTGCAACCGTCCGGTCAAGTGGACGGCCAGCCGGTCCGAGGCGTTCATGTCGGATGCACAGGGCCGCGACCATGTCAGCAAGATCGAGCTGGCGCTGGATGCCGACAACAATTTCGTCGGGCTGCGCACCAACACATACGCCAATCTGGGCGCCTATCTGTCCACCTTCTCCAGCTCGGTCCCGACCTGGCTGCACGGTACGCTGATGGCAGGCAACTACAAGACGCCGGTCATTCAGGTGAACGTGAAGGCGATGTTCACCAATACAGTGCCGGTGGACGCCTATCGCGGCGCAGGCCGCCCCGAGGCGACGTACCAGCTGGAGCGCGTGATCGACAAGGCCGCGCGCGAACTGGGCGTGGATCCGATCGCGCTGCGTCGGCAGAACTTCATCACGCAGTTCCCCTACGACACGCCGGTGGCGCTGACCTATGATACCGGGGATTACAACGGAACTATGGACAAGCTTGAGGCCGCCGCCGATCTGGCAGGTTTTGCAGCGCGGCGCGCGCAAAGCGAAGCCAACGGCAAGCTTCGGGGCTTGGGCATCAACTGCTATATCGAGGCCTGTGGCATCGCACCTTCCAACATTGTCGGCATGCTTGGGGCCCGGGCGGGCCTTTATGATGCAGCAACGGTTCGGGTGAACGCTACCGGTTCGATCAGCGTCATGGTCGGCGCGCACAGCCACGGGCAAGGGCACGAGACGGCCTTTCCGCAAGTGGTGGCCGACATGATCGGCATCGACGAGTCGATGGTCGAGATCGTGCATGGCGATACATCGAAAATCCCGTTCGGCATGGGCACATATGGTTCGCGTTCGCTGGCGGTCTGTGGCTCGGCCATGGTCAAGGCGACCGAAAAGGTGATCGACAAGGCCAAGAAGATCGCCGCCCACCTGCTGGAAGCGTCCGAGGCCGATATCGAGCTGAAGGATGGTCAGTTCAGCGTTGCGGGCACTGATAAGTCAGTGGCCTGGGGCGATGTGACCCTGACGGCCTATGTCCCGCACAACTATCCACTGGAAGTGGAGCCCGGGTTGGAGGAAACCGCGTTCTATGATCCGGCCAACTTTACCTTCCCGGCAGGCGCCTATGCCTGCGAAGTCGAGGTTGATCCGGAAACCGGTCAGGTCAGCATCGAGAAATTCACTGCGGCGGATGATTTCGGCAACATCGTTAACCCGATGATCGTGGATGGTCAGGTCCATGGCGGTATCGGTCAGGGTATCGGTCAGGCGCTTCTGGAAAACTGCGCCTACGATGAAAACGGTCAGCTTCTAAGCGCGTCCTTCATGGACTACGCGATACCGCGTGCGGATGACGTGCCATTCTACGGTGTCGACCATTCCAGCCAGACGCCGTGTACCCACAACCCCTTGGGCGTGAAAGGCTGCGGCGAAGCCGGCGCGATTGGCTCGCCACCCGCAGTGGTGAACGCGGTTCTTGATGCGCTGAACTCGGGCGGCAAGGCGGTGGACCACATCGACATGCCGGTCAGCCCATCGCGCGTCTGGGCGGCGATGAACAGCTGAGAGGAGAGGGCGGACCGGGGGCCAGCCCCCGGACCCCCGAGATATTTACAGCCAGATGAAGGGCGGATCCGCGCCTTTCGGAAAGGAAAAACGAAATGTACAGTTTCGAGTTTGAGAAACCCTCGACCATTGCTGACGCGGTTGCAGCACTGACGGTTGAGGATGCGCAGGCGTTGGGGGGCGGACAGACGCTGATCCCAACATTGAAGCAACGGTTGGCGGCCCCGTCCAAGTTGGTGTCGGTCAGCGGAATTCCCGAGATGCAAGGCGTTTGCGTCGAGGATGACGGATCGGTTTCGATCGGTGGCGCGACGCCCCACGCTGTCGTCGCCCGCGAGGCCGCGGGATCATATCCAGCGCTTGCAGCGCTGGCCGGTCAGATCGGCGATCCGGCAGTCCGCAACCGCGGGACGATTGGCGGTTCGGTTGCCAACAATGACCCTGCGGCCTGTTATCCGGCAGGGGTATTGGGATCAGGGGCGACAGTGGTGACCAATACCCGCCAGATTGCCGCCGATGACTTTTTCCAGGGAATGTTCACGACGGCGCTGGATGAGGGTGAAATCATCACATCGGTCCGTTTCCCGGTACCGCAAGCGGCGAGCTATCAAAAGTTCCTTCAGCCAGCGTCGCGATTTGCGCTTGTCGGGGTCTATCTGGCCCGTTTCGCCGATGGAGTACGTGTCGCGGTAACCGGCGCGAGCGAGGACGGCGTTTTCCGGTGGTCAGAGGCTGAACAGGCGCTGAACAAGGAGTTTCGCCCTGATGCCCTTATGGACCTGCGCGTGAACCCGGCGAACATGATTGCAGATCTGCATGGCAGCAAGGAGTATCGAGCCCATCTTGTTTCCGTCATGACCAAACGCGCGGTTGCAGACTGCCAATAGGCCATCTTAGAGAACTCGAAAAGCCTCGGTGTGATCCGGGGCTTTTTGACCCTGAAGCACGACCACTTTCCCGTTGGGGCGAACACAGATTGCGATGCAATCGCCGGCTGCCCGCGCAAGGGCCGCTGCTATTTCAGTCTCGGAAGCATGACAGAATGCCGTTGAAAGCGCGCCTGCTGTCGCAGCATCCGGGGCCTGGACACTGACCGTTGACCGAAGCGGTGCGTTTTCGCCCATCGGGTCGATGATGTGAGCACCGCCGGACCGCAGGCGCATGACGCCGGGGCTGGACGTAGCGATGGCGCGGTCTTTCAAATGCGTGGCTTCGTCAAGCCCGTGCACTGGATCCGTGACACCCAGCAGCCACTGACGGCCACTTGCATAATACTCTCCGATATTGACCAGAACCTTTTCCCACCCGGCCTTGCGCAAGGCGCGAACGACCAGATCAGTAGCAAAACCCTGAGCGGTGCGGTTCCAATCCCTGCATTTTCTCACGCGCGACTGCCAAAGCAGCACCCATGACGGATTCATGCGCGATCCGCACCATTGCCGTCGCCTTTGTAACCCCGTCCAAATACACCAATGACGACCCGCTTGCTGTATCGCCGTACGGGGTTCCGACAACGATGGAATCCGAGAACGAAAGGCCCCTGTATTGCTCGAGGAATTTGTGGAAGGGGGCCTTTCCCAGCCCTGAAACAAAAATCGGTTCGTTATGTTCGATCAACTGCACGTCAAGAAAACGCCCTTCAAGATCCAGCACGATCAACATGTTGATCGGTGCGCCGGAAAAACCGGGCAATGGCGCCAGGGGCTCCGATTCAAAGACATAGCCTGCATCGGCCCCGCCGGAGTTCAGCAGACTGTAGACGCCGTTCTCGTTCAACGCCGGCCCCAAAGAGAAAGGCGCGCGAATATGGGATTCGATATCTTCGCGCGACAAAGGTTCGGCCAAAGCCGCCAGGCCACTGAAAAGCAGCATCAGAATGCCTGCGAGTACGCGCATGTTCGAAAGACTAGCTTTCCGCCCTTCGCTGGAACATTCGATGAAAGTCCTAAGTTCCTGCCGCGGCCCTGTGACAGCCTTTTATCCAAAGTTGCAACAGCAAGGAAATTGACCCTGGCGGGTGATGCGGCCCTCGCCGGTCCGGTGAGCAAACTGTCACCACAGCAGCCAGAGGTGGCGGAAGTACGGGGTATGCGGGCAGTCGATAGGAGACAGACTTGGTTCTCCGTTCAGTACGGCATCGACCCCGGGGTAATATTGGGGTTTTTCATTTCAAAGGCTACGGTCTGAAAAAAGAACAGGCCGCCCAGTAGGGGCGGCCTGACCTGTTTTTTTTGAGCTTATGCCTTATTCAGCAGCCTGCGTGCTGCTGGCAGAGTGCTTGTCACGCTGACTGTCGCGGAACAGCGCCTTGGCCAGCGATACGCACATCAGACCCATCACCACGGTGAACGGAAGCGCACCGATGATCATGGCATTGCGCAGCGCGTCCATCGGGTTGTTTTCACCGGCCGCCAGGATCAGCGCGCCGATTACCGCCGTCAGGATCACACCCCAGATGATGCGGTGCTTGATACCGGTTTCCTGGCTACCACCCGACATGATGGTGTTCATCACCAGAATACCCGAGTCAGCCGAGGTCACCAGGAAGGTCATGATCAGGATCACGCACATGATGTTCAGCATGGACAGAAGCCCACTGTCGATCATGTAGGACAGGGTTACGAACAGCTTGTTGGTGTTCGATGCTCCAATGATCGCACCTTCCGCCGCGCCTGCCAGTTCCAGATCGATCGCTGTGCCGCCCAGAACGGTCATCCAGGCAAAGCATACCAGCGCAGGTGCGAACACGCAGCCCAGAATGAACTCACGAACGCTGCGCCCCTTGGAGATACGCGCCAGGAACAGACCCACGAAGGGCGAGAATGCGATCCACCATGCCCAGTAGAAGGTAGTCCAGCCTGATTGCCAGCCGAACTGACGACCTTGCTCACCCGCAGCATAGGCCGCAGCCAAGGTTGCTTCGTCCAACTCGGCAGCTGCACCTTCCAGACCGCTTTTGAAGCCGTCGAAGCTGCCCCAGGCATTGGTCGCGCCTGCCATCAGGTCTGCGGCATGTGCTTGCGCCTCGGCCGGCAGGGCCGCTGCGAATGCTTCGGCCGACAGCGGGCCATAGGCGTTAAAGCTGAGCGACACGAAGTGCAAAATGTAGTCGATCATCGCAGTGCCATAAGTGGTCATGGCAAAGACAAACGAACCGAAGACCACGAAAGTGCCCAGCAAGATGATCGACAACACCAGGTTCAGGTTGGACAGGTACTTGACACCTCGGCCAACACCGGAAACCGCCGAAATGATCGACAGACCCATGATGACGACCAAGCCTGCAATCAGACCAACCTTGCTGGGGGTCGGCACCTCGCCGCCCAGATCCATGATCCACTGCATGCCGGTGATGGCATAGAGGCCGTCGATGAACTGGCTGACGCCAAAACCGATGGTTACGGACACGCCGAGGATCGTTGCGACAACGCCCAGAACGTCGACCACGTGGCCGAAAAAACCATTGACGAAACGGCCAAACAGCGGAGTCAGCGCCGAGCGGATCGTCAGAGGCATGTCGCGTGTATAAGCGTAATACGCCAACGACAGACCGGTCACCACGTAGATCGCCCAGGCGTGGAAACCATAGTGCAGGAAAGTGAAACGGTAGGCCGATTGCAGTGCCTCAGGCGTGTTACCTTCGACCTCACCAGAAACGACAACCGGGTTAGATCCCCAGAGACCCAGCGGTTCTGCTGTCGCAAAGACCATGAGACCGACACCAAGACCGGCACCGAACATCATGGAAAACCACGAGAAGTTCGAAAACTCGGGCTTTTCCCCCGGCGTTCCCATGATCCGGCGACCCGTGGACGGAATGATCGCAACAACGGCCAGGAAAAAGAAGAAAAAACCGACAATGACGATGTAGAAGCTGTTGAAGACTTCCAGCAACTGGCTGTTCAGGCTGCCCAACGTGCTGTTTGCATTCGCAGGGAAAACCAGGGCCCACAGGACCAGCCCGACCATGATGGCCTTGCTGATCAGGGCAATTGGGACGCTGTAGTTTTCATAGAATCCGGAATCAGCCGTTTCTATTTCAACGTCCGTGAAAGGTTCGGGTATCGACATATCGCGCGTTCCTCCTCGAGTGTGTCGTTTTTGTTCTTCTGGAAAAAGTGCTGGAAACCATCGCGTTGCACGACGCGGACAATCATGCACGATGCGCAAACCGATGGTGAGTTGTGTTCAGCCCAAACTTGGGCTTGCAGTAACAACGCGTGCTCCCATTACGTTTCTTACTGCAGATCTCCTCCGGGTTATTCGCTGCCAGCCGACATCCCTGGTCCTAGTTATAAGTCAGCATGTCTTTAAACATGATCTCAGCGTCGTAAGTGGTTATTGGGCTTCCAGTTTCGAAACACCTATAGCATGGGTTAAGTGTTCTAATTTGAGAATCCGACACTTCGATTACGTGAAACGACTAAAAAACTCACTCGTTTTCCATGTTAGCGAGAACAGTGCAATGCTATGAATTGCGGTAGCCATCATACTGTCTATAGCTTCAGGACCAGTTTCTCGGACTTGGCCCGTGAAACGCAGGTGCACAGGAATTCGTGGCTTTCCCGCTCTTGCGGTGTCAGTATTCCGTCGCGGTGGTCGACCTGACCTGACACTACGTCAACAATGCATGACCCGCACAACCCTTCAGAGCAGCCGAAATCGACCTGCACGCCGTTGTTTTGCAATACTTCGAGAATGGTTTCCTCCTTTCCGACCGGGTAGACCGCGCCGGTTGACTGAATTTCGATCCGGAATTCGGCGTTTGTGTCGTGCTCGATATCAGATGCGGCTGCAAATCGTTCAAAATGGATGGCACCGCCGCGCAAGGATGCACTTGCTTCGAGAACAGCATTCAGCATCGGTTCAGGTCCGCAGGTATACACATCCGCACCCATCGGCGTCGATTGCATGACCGATGCAAAATCAAACTGACCGTCAGTATCATCGCAGTGCAAATGATACCATTCATCCAATCCAAGCGAACGAAACTGCGCATCCATCGCGGCATATTCCCTTGACCGTACCAGGTAATAAACCCGAAAATCCTGCCCTCGGTTCAACAGTTCCCGCGCCATTGCCACCAGCGGCGTCGCCCCAATACCGCCTGCAATCAACGTGACGTGCCGATCGTGACTTTCGAGTTTGAAGTGATTACGCGGCCCACCGATTTCGACCATCGACCCATCTTGCAGCGCGTGCATCGCCACCGAGCCGCCACGCCCTTCATCTTCGCGTTTGACGGCGACATTGAGTACGCGGCCGTCCTGGCTCCAGCTCCACAGTGAATACTGCCGCACCAGATCGTCGGCCAGATGGATATCGACATGTGCGCCGGGTTGAAGACTTGTGAAGCGGCCGTTTTCGATTTCAAAGCAAAAATCGGACGTGTCCGGGCTCAGCTGTGTTTTGCGCACGAGGCGGGCAACTTGTGTATCCATCACACATCCTGTTCGTTCTCGGTCGACTTTGGTCCTGTACCCGATCGCAAACAGCAGGAAAAAAACATAGATTTCAATTGCAAAATTTCTCACATTCGGATGAATGTAGCTCACCTCTATCTCTTGAGCAACGCAGCAGCCATGTCACGACGCCACTATAATCTTCCACCCCTTACGACTTTGTCGGCCTTCGAGGCCGCCGCGCGGCATCTCAGTTTCAAAGAAGCGGCCGGCGAACTGTCGGTTACGCCGGGTGCTGTCAGCCACCAGATAAAAGCGCTGGAAAGTGAACTGGGTTCAGCGCTGTTCGTCAGAAAACACAGGGGCGTGGAACTGACCGAAGACGGCCAGGACCTGTTCGAAGTGCTCGGCTCGTCGTTCCGGCAGATATCGAAGATGCTTGAAAAGATTCGCAGCGGGGATTCCGAAAATCCGGTGACGGTCGGGTCAACTACCGCTGTGGCGGCGTTGTGGCTTTCCCCGTCGGTCATCCGGTTCTGGCAGGACTACCCGCACGTAAAAGTGAACCAGATGGCACAGGACAAGCCATTCTCGGACAGACCGGATATCGACTTTTTCATCCGCTACGGTCGCGACGTGAACTCGCAGTTGAACCATACCAAACTGTACCGTGATACTCTGACGCCGGTCTGTAGCCCTGAGATGGCCCTGGAACTGAAGGGGGCAAGCCTGGACGACCTGGTCGAACGTCGCCTGATCCACCTTGAAACGCAGGACAACACCTGGACCACCTGGCCATCTTGGTTTCACGACCTTGGATACACCGGAGTTGTACCGGTGCAGTCGCGCGTGAACAGCTATGCGTTGGCGTTGCAGGTGGCCCGGAAAGGCGCCGGGCTTGCATTGGGGTGGAAACGCTTGATCCAGCCCATGCTGGCATCAGGAAAACTTGTTGCGCTGGCAGAATTCAGCCTCCCTGCCCCGAACAATTTTTACCTCGTCGGTCGCCCGGACGACCAGCTGACAGAAGGTGCCCTGGCGCTGAAAAACTGGTTGCTGGATGAATTGTCCGGGGGTTCGGTTTAGTCTGCCTCAATCGGCCATTAGGTTTTTTGATATTGAATGAAGCCGGCTCGACCGGCCAATGGGGGAAACGTTCAACCCATTCCGAATTACTCAGGAGCAACCGATGAACAAGCATTCAGCGCTTTCGTCTGTTCTGACCCCGGTAAACACCGCCAAGGGCCTGCCGAACGAGCACTATGTCGATCCCGATGTCTTTGCCGAGGAACGGGAGGCGGTCCTGTTCGCGAACTGGTCGGGCATCGGTTTTGGCAAGGACATTCCCGAAGCAGGTGATGCCTTTCCGATCGACTTTCTCGGCATGCCGCTTCTGATGGTGCGCGACCGTGACGGACAGATCGGCGTTTTCCAGAACACCTGCCGCCATCGCGGAATGATTTTGGTCGACAAGCCACAGAAAATCCGCGGCGCGATCCGCTGCCCCTATCACAGCTGGTGTTATGGCCTGAATGGCGAGCTGCGCACTGCGCCCCACGTTGGCGGCCCCGGACGGAACACGCATGAAGATCTGGACTTTGCTGAACTGGGCCTAATCCGCATTCGTTCCTATGTCTGGCGCGATGTCGTCTTCGTGAATGTGGATGGCAACGCCCCGGACTTCGAGGAGGTTCATGGCGAACTGATGGAACGCTGGAAAGATTTCGATCAGCCGATGTATCATGGCGGTGCGGGCGCGTCTGTCCGGCTGAAGCTGGAGTCGAACTGGAAACTGGCGGTCGAAAACTTCTGCGAAAGCTATCACCTGCCTTGGGTTCACCCGGGCCTTAACAGCTATTCGCGTCTGGAAGACCACTACAACATCAATGAACTGGGCAAGTACTCGGGTCAGGGCACCTACGTCTATCGTCAGTTCGAAGGTCAGAACGGCGAGAAACTGGATGACTTCCGGAATCTGGGCGAAAAGTGGAATGAAGGGGCGGAATACATCGTCGTGTACCCGAACACCTTGCTGGGTGTTCAACGCGACCATGGCTTTGCGTTCATCATCGATCCGATCACCCATGAGCGGTCGAACGAAAGGATCGAGCTGTACTACGCCAAAAAACCGGAAGACGCACCCGAGCACGAAGCGTTGCGCGCAAAGAACGCGCAGCTTTGGAAAACCGTTTTCGAAGAGGATGTGTTCGTGGTCGAGGGCATGCAGAAAGGCCGTCATGGCGTCAAATTCGACGGTGGTCGCTTTTCGCCCGCGATGGATGGCCCAACGCATTGTTTCCACCACTGGGTGGCCACTCAGATCGAAAAAGCCCGTGCCGAGGCATGAGCGGCTTTCCGGCCGGACCATGGGTTGAGGGCGCCACGGATGCGCCCTGCTCTGTCATTTGCAATCAGGAACATCGCAGATGCGGGCGATGTTCCGCGATTGCGGAAAGACGCATGCGGCTGCGTGTGATGGGGTCATCAAGGGACGGTTCGCATCGTTGATGGCGTCAAAAAATCAGGATTCAGGCGCAAAAAGGTAGAAAGCGTATGATTGCGTACAACCCAACACACTTCGCGTTTCCGGTAAGAGGCTGACCTTGGATCTGCAAGAACTCGACAAGCAACTTTTGCAGGCTCATGCGGATAATTATGTGCCTGCGCTGATCCGGCTGTACCACGAAGCAGCCGACAGGGCCGAACAAAATCAGGATCTCGACGCTGCTTGTTTTTACCTTACACATGCGTTTGTGTTCGCGCTGGAATACGGTGCGCCCGAAGCGGATGAGTTGAACCGAAAACTGTACGAGCGCGGCCGCGCCCATCGTTTGGTGTTCTGACGAAATCGGTGTAGTTGGGGTATCGTGCTGGCAAAGAGACAAAGCATGACCCATTTCACCTTTCTGTGCCTCGAAGATTTCCCGCTTGCGGCCCTGTCCATGGCCATCGACCCGCTGCGCGTGGCCAATGAGATCAGCCGCAGCGATGGTCTTGGCTGGACTGTCGTATCGGAAGATGGACAACAGGTCATGTCCAGCTCACGCCTCAGCATCAACCCTGACAAGGCATTGTCCGAGGTGGAGGAAACCGACGTCGTGCTGGTCTTTGCCGGGGCCTCGGCCCGGTTGAAGGATCGCAAGGCTTCGGGCGGAGCGCTGCGGCGGCTTTTGTCCCGTGGCGCGCGGATCGGTTCGGTCAGCGGCTCACTTTTTGCGCTGGCGGAAGAAAAGTTCTTCGATGGTTACAGTTGTAGCGCGCATTTCTGCTATACCGCTGCTTTGAAGGAACAATTCGACAGGGTGAACCTGTGTGACACGCTCTATACGATAGATCGCAACCGAATGTCCTTTGCTGGGACTTCAGCGGTGTTTGAATTCATGCTGGGCGTGATTTCGGACGAGGTGTCTGATGCAGTTGCCGTCGAAACCGCCTGCTGGTTCCAATACGCGACTTTGCGCGATGCGGATACGTTGCAGGTTTTGCCGGGCTACAGCAAAAATCAGACCCGCAATGCCCTGCCGCGCCCGGTTCGACGGGCCATCGAGTTGTTTGCAAACAACATCGAAAACAAGATCTCGATCGAGCAGGTTTCGAAACGCGTTGGCATGTCCATCCGGCAATTGGAACGGCATTTCAAGAAGGAAACCGGGATCAGTCCCGGAGGGTACTATCGCAGGCTGCGACTGGATGCGGCGCGGCAGAAGCTGCTTTACACCGACCAGTCTTTGCAGGAAATCGCGCTTTCGGTCGGGTATGACAGCGCCAGTTCGTTTTCAAGCAACTATCGGCGCGAATTCGGTCTGCCGCCGACACAGGAACGCAAGGAACGAAGCCGCGGCGCCAGACACGCGGCTTTGTCCTTTGGGCACCGTCCTTCACAGGGCCTTGGCCACCTCGATCAGCATGTGGTGAACTGAAATCGCATAGCTGCGTGGCGCGTAGACCGAGAAATCCGTTCCCGCCTCATTGCAGCGCAGCAGGCACCCCACATGGTGGATTGCAGTGCGGTTGAAAGCTCCGACCTGCATCTGCTCGACATCCAGAACGGTCAGGCGTTGCAACAAGCCTGTGGCACCCTGCCCGGTCATGTCGATGCGTGTGAACGCGTCAGACTGATCGGTCACCGACGCCATGCCGGCCAGCTCGGCTTCCATACGCCTGGCCAACTCCAACGGGCCTGCAAAAGCTTCCTCGCAAAGATACTGATCCGGGCCCAGCCAGTGCAGGTTTCTGGTTTCGCCCTTTTCCCATTGCCCCGCCTCAGGCGCAGGGGTTCCGCAAACGGTTTGAAGTTTGGCTTTGACGGCTTCCTCCTGTCCCAGCCGGGCCGAGACGGATGCCAGTGCCACATCCCCTCGTTCCTGAAAGGTCAGAGGTCCGACCACGTTCCGTTTTGGTTCGGTGCCGCCAATGGCGGTCTTGGCAACAAAATCACGCACGGAGCCGTTCTCCTTCGGGGTCAAGGAAATGCGCGCTGACAAGCGTCGCTTTGATGTTGGTGTCATCCACCGGGCTGACAATCTGTACGGTGTCGCCCAATCGCTGCGCCCCGCGTTTTACAAAGGCCAGGCCGATGCTGCTGGACAGGTGCGGCGAATAGGCAGCCGATGTGACATAGCCCAGATCGTTTTCCGGCACGTGCGGCGCATCTTCGTCGAACACATGGCCACCGGCCAGCACGGTATCGGCAGTGTTGACCGGCTGAATGCCGACCAAAGCCAGGCCATCCGGATCCGTCAGAGCTTCGCGAGCGCTGAGCGTCGCACCGATACAGTCTTTCCTGGACGAGACCATGCGCCCCATGCCCAGGTTGTGGGCGCTGGTGATTCCGTTCAGTTCGTTTCCGGTGGCGTGCCCCTTTTCGATACGCAGAACACCAAGCGCTTCGGTGCCATACGGCGTTACGCCAAAGGGTTCCCCAAGCGCCATCAAATGTCGGATCAGCGCGTCACCGTAACGGGTTGGCACGGCCAGCTCATAGGCCAGTTCACCCGAGAACGAGATACGGAACAGCCGCGCCGGGATCCCCCCGGCAATGGTCACCTCGCCACACGCCATGAAGGGGAAACCTTCGTTGCTGATGTCATAGCCGTCATCAACGACCTTTTGCAGCAACTCACGGGATTTCGGGCCCGCTATGGCATATTGTGCCCAGGCGTCGGTGGTCGAGATCATTTGCACATCCATGTCCGGAAACAGGCATTGGCGCACGAACTCCATGTGGCGATAGACACCAACCGCGTTTGCGGTTGTCGTGGTGACCACAAAGTGATCCTCGGCCAGGCGGGCGGCGGTGCCGTCATCCATGGCTATACCGTCTTCGCGCAGCATCAGACCATAACGGGTCTTGCCCACCGGCAGTTTGGCAAAGCCGTTGCAATAGATCTTGTTGAGGAACTCTGCCGCATCCGCGCCCTGCACGTCGATTTTGCCCAGCGTGGTCACGTCGCAGACGCCGACACCGCTGCGTACGGCCAGAACTTCGCGATCCACGGATTCGCGCCAATGGGTCTCACCAGCCTTGGGGAACCACTGCGCACGCAACCAGGGGCCCACCTCGACGAATACCGCGCCCTGTTCTTCGGCCCATTGGTGGCTGGGCGTCAGTCGCGTCGGTTTGAATTCTTTCCCGACCGAGCGCCCGGCCCAGGCCCCCATCGCCACCGGCGTGTAAGGTGGCCGGAAGATGGTTGTGCCGGTTTCGGGAATGCTCTTGCCGGTGATCTCGGCCATCACGGCCAGCGCGCCGACATTCGCGGTTTTGCCCTGATCGGTCGCCATGCCAAGAGTGGTATAGCGTTTCAGATGCTCGACACTGCGGAAGCCTTCCTGTTCGGCCAGTTTGACGTCCTTGACGGTCACGTCATTTTGGAAATCCAGCCAGGCGCGGCCTTTGCCGGGCACGTGCCACAGCGGGGTGATACGGATCTCATCATCCTCGGCTTTCGGCAGGTCGACCGGGCAGGCCCTGATCCCCAGCCCGTCAAGCGCCGCAAGTGCCGCATTAGTGCCCGAGGCGACCGCCCCGTGGCTGGTCAGGTTGCCAGCGGCGGCACCGGCGACAACCATACCCTTGGGCAGTTCAGCCGGCGGGATGAAGGTTGCAAGCGGTTCGAACCATTGCGGGCGACCGCGTTGGTGGCATGTCAGTTGCACATTCGGATTCCACCCACCCGAAACGCCCAGACCGCTGACTTCGATAGGGCGGGTCTGACCATCGGCCATCTGCACGGTGATCGATTTCAGCCCCAGACGACCCTGCGCGTTGGTCACATGCGCCCCGGCCAGCAATTCACACTCGGCGATGCGCGGAGCATCGTGGCGCGGGTCGATCACGGCAACAACCTTGATCCCGGCTTTGATCAGATCCTGAGCGGCGCGGTGTCCTTCATCGTTGTTGGTGAAGATCGCCACGCGCTGGCCCGGCGTCACAGCCCAGCGGTTTGCATAGGCCCGCATCGCGCCCGCCAGCATTATGCCCGGTCGGTCGTTGTTTTCGAAAGCAATCGGACGTTCGGTAGAGCCGGCACAAAGCACCGAGTGTTTCGCGTAAATGCGCCACAGAATCTGGCGTGGTTTCCCCGCCTCGGGCACCGCAAGGTGATCCGAGACCCGCTCAAGCGCGCCGTGAATGCCGTGATCATAGGCGCCGAACACGGTGGTGCGCGTCAGAAGGCGCACATTGTCCATCGACGCCAGCTCTCCCAGTGTCTGCGCGACCCAATCCGCATTCGATATGCCCTCGAACCGGTCACAATCAGCCAACAGACGCCCGCCCATCCGGCTGTCTTCGTCGGCCAGAATGACCCGCGCGCCAGACCGCGCCGCCGTCAACGCCGCGATCAGGCCGGAAGGACCGGCACCGATAACCAGGACATCGCAATGCAAATAGCCTTTGTCGTAGATATCCGGGTCAGCCTCCTGCGTCAGGCTGCCCAGACCGGCCGCCTTGCGGATCATCGGTTCATAGAGCTTTTCCCAGAACGCCTTGGGCCACATGAAGGTCTTGTAATAGAAACCCGCCGTCAAAAACGGTGAGAGCCGATCATTGATCGACAGCGCATCGAAGGCGAGCGAGGGCCAGCGGTTCTGCGATGTCGCCTCGAGCCCGTCGAACAGTTCGACCGTGGTCGCGCGTGTGTTGGGTTCCTGCCGGTTGCCCGTGCGCAGCTCGACCAGCGCGTTGGGCTCTTCCGAACCCGAGGCCAGCACACCGCGTGGACGGTGGTACTTGAACGAGCGGCCAACCAACCGCACGTCATTGGCCAGCAGAGCCGAGGCCAGCGTATCACCCTGATAGCCTTCGTAGGATTTGCCATCGAAGGTAAAGCGCAGCTTTTTGGACCGGTCGATCAGACCGCCCTGCAAACGATTGTTCTGGGTCATTTTCCCCGCCCCGTCTTGCGGGCTACATCCCGCGCCAGTTCTGTTGCCAGAATTTCATGGGTCAGCGTGTCGCGTGTCACAACAAGCCACGAGCGGTCGCCCTGCTCGTGAAACCACAACTCGCGGTGGGTTCCTGCCGGGTTGTCGCGCAGGTAGAGATAGTCGTGAAACTCAGCGGCGGCCGTGTCGGATTGCCAGTCGGGCCGATTGATCAGGCTCGCGTCGCCCAGATAGGTGAATTCGGACGCGTCTCGCGGGCCAAGCAGTGGATGATTGATGATCATGTGCGGGCCTCCTCAGTGCAGGTTGGGCTGTGCGCCCACACCTTTTTCATCAATCATCCGGCCGGTTCTGAACCGGTCCAGCCGATAGGCAGTTGCAACGTCATGCGGTCGGTCGGTGGCCATCAGATGCGCGAAACAAAAACCAGATGCCGGCGTTGCCTTGAACCCGCCATAGCACCAGCCACCATTGAAGTAGAGCCCGTCAATTCCGGTGTGATCTATGAATGGCGAGCCATCCATCGACATATCCATCACGCCGCCCCACATTCGCAGCAGACGCGCGCGACCGATCATCGGCATAAGGGACATACCGCCTTCGGCCACGTCCTCGACCACAGGCAGGTTGCCGCGTTGCGCATAGGTGTTGTAGCCATCGATATCGCCGCCAAAGACCAGACCGCCCTTGTCCGATTGGCTGACATAGAAATGTCCGGCACCATAAGTGATCACCCCGTCAAGCACCGGTTTCAGCCCTTCGGTCACAAAGGCCTGGAGCACGTGGCTTTCGATCGGCAGGCGCATCCCTGCCTTTGCCATCACGCGCCCGGAAGACCCGGCAACCGCCACGCCCACCTTCTTGGCGCCGATGTAACCCCGTGTGGTTTCAACGCCCAGCAGTTTTCCGTTTTCGATGCGGAACCCGGTGACTTCGCAATTCTGGATGATGTCGACCCCCCGTTGATCCGCGGCACGGGCATAGCCCCAGGCCACACCGTCATGACGCGCCGTACCACCGCGGCGATGCAACAGACCGCCCTTGATCGGAAACCGCGCATCGTCAAAGTTCAGGAACGGATACATCGCGCGAACGCCCTCTGCATCCAGCAGTTCCGCCCCAGAGCCGGTGAACATCATCGCGTTGCCGCGGCGACGATACGCGTCACGCTGCGCGTCCGTATGACAGAGGTTCAGAATACCGCGCTGACTGACCATCGCATTGTAGTTCAGGTCCTGTTCAAGGTTTTCCCACAGCTTCAGCGACAGCTCATAGAATGGCTGGTTCCCATCCAACAGGTAATTGGCGCGAATGATCGTTGTGTTCCGCCCGACGTTGCCGCCACCGATCCAGCCTTTTTCCAGAACCGCCACCCTGGCGGCGTTGTGTTCCTTGGCCAGATAGTATGCCGTCGCAAGGCCATGACCGCCGCCGCCGATCACGATGAAATCATAGCTTGATTGAGGCTCGGGATCGCGCCATGCCGGTTTCCAGCCCCGATGCCCGTTCAAAACCTGCCGCATAATCGCGAGTGCCGAATACCGCATGAATTTGTGTCCTTAACCCTCAGTGCGCCGAAGTATCATGTGCCGCCGGGAAAGCCCCAGTCACGACGTAATCCGTCACGGAGTTTATCGGTTGCGACAATTTTCAGGCCGGTATTCGGTTTGATTGTCGCGCCACCTGACGGTTTTCCGGTGCATGCATCACGGGCCGGCACAGCCATCGCGCGAAGAACGCGATGCCAACCATCCGGCCGATCTCCGGTTGCCCACCATGACCGCGGCGTTGCAGTTGCAGGAAAAAAGGCAACGCACCTGTTTAGCGGGGATCAGAACCTCAACAATTCAAGCGTATGCCCGGCGGGCAGGTCCTCGATCTCAGCCGGTATGATCGCCAACCCGTCTGCCTGCGCCAGCAAGGCAACACGGCCGCTATAGGAGGGTGCCATCAGACGCACTTTGGGAAGGCCATCGGGAGAGGTGCCGTCAATCTGGACCGGACGATACTCCTGCCGGCCCGCGTGGCGCTGCGCGGGTTCAGCCAGCACGGCCTGAACAGGTATCTGAGGCCTGTGGCGCAGACCCGCACGGCGCGCCATCATCTGCGATCCGATTATCTGCCATGTCACATAGGCCGAAACCGGGTTGCCCGGCAGACCGACATAGAGAGCATGCCCGCGCCTCCCGAACATGACCGGTTTACCCGGTTTCATCGCCACTTTCATGACATCGGTTTCGCCGCCGATCTCACTGAACAGTCTGGGCATGTGGTCTTCATCCCCAACAGACACCCCCCCGGTTGTAACGATCAGATCCGAGGCATCGCACGCCTCGCGCAGAACCTGTTCCAGACGGGTCGGGTCATCCACGACCGGCCCCCGGTCGGTCAGTTCGATCCAGGGTTTTTGCAACAGCGCCAGCAGCATATATCGATTCGAGTTGTAGATTTGGCCGGGGCCAAGGGGCTCACCCGGTTGGCGCAGTTCGCTGCCTGTCGAAAAGATCGTGACCTTCAGTTTTCGGAACACCAGGACCTCGCCGTACCCGGCGGATGCCAGGGCTGCCACCTCACGCGGTCCAATTTCACAGCCGCCTTGCAGGACCAGCCCCCCGGCACAAAGATCTTCTCCCGCGCGCCGGATATGCTGGCCGGGTTTCGGGCGTCGGCTGAAGCGAATCCTGTCGTTCAGAAGATCGCAATCTTCCTGCATCAACACGGCATCGAATTCAGGCGGCACCGGAGCGCCCGTGAAAATGCGCAAAGCGCTGCATTCAGGAGCATCATGGTCGCCGCAGTCACCCGCAGCCACGCGCCCGGCGATGGGCAGTTCGAACACCGGCCCATCGCCCAGATCACCGGTGCGGATGGCATAGCCATCCATGGCCGAGTTGTCGAAGGCAGGCATGTCGACCTTGCTGGCGCAATCCTCGGCCAGAACCCGGCCTATCGCCTGTTCCAGCGGCAAAATCTCGGTTTCGGCAACAGGATCGGCGACGGAAAGACCGCGCTGAAGGGCGTCATCTACAGTCAGATACATGTGGGCGCGGCGGTCACAGGCGCATCCATCAGCCATTTTGAGTCTCCGAAAACATAAAGGGTCCTGCGAATCCCGGCTGTTCGGCCGGATCGAGATTGGGCAGGCCGGCCTTGACCGCTTCCAAATCCGAGTTGGGATCACCAACGACCGGCAGCGTACCCATGTTATGCAGACCATGCGCGGCGCGACCTATGCCGTCGCCGCCTTCTTTTCCGGACGACAAATCCGGCTCGGATTGGCCGCAAAGCTCAAATACGCGCGCGCAGACAGAGCCCATGCCAAGGGTGGACGTTACGGTGGGCCCTCTCGACGACCTCTTGAAGCCCACGGTATCCCAGGCAGGGATTGCTGCAGATAGCGTCAGCCAAGTGTTCATCCGTCCCTCCGGAGTTCAGGCCGCCCGGCGGGACCCCCCCAGCAGGTCAGCCGAAACGCTGATCATCACCGGCAAAAGGAAGCGATGGCTTTTGTCGCACAGTCCGGCCGGAAATTCCCGGCCAATGGACAGCACGGCGGGTTAACTGTCATTGACATAGGTCATGATCCGCTGTTCGGGCGCTCCATCAGGAAGGGTACATTGCCGCCTCTGTTGGTTCCGCAGGTATTGAAATCACACCCGCAGCGTTGCGCTGGCCCTTTGGTCGGTTTCGAAAGGAAATAGGCTGGCTTGGCCGCAAAAAAGTCGACAAGTGCAGATGTCGGGATCTTTTTCAGCAGATCCCGGCCGAATGCCAGACGTTCTTGACCGTCATGTAATTCTCAAGGCCTTCGGTTCCGCCTTCCCGGCCGTAACCACTGGATTTCACGCCCCCAAAAGGCGTTTCAGGCATGGATGCTTCAAGTGTGTTGATCGACAGATTGCCGACCTCGACCTCGTCGATCAGACGGTCGATGTAATCCGCCCGGTTGGTGAAAGCGTAACCCGCCAGCCCGTAGGGAACTGAATTCGCCAGATCGATCGCCTCATCCAGCGAAGCCACCGAATTGATCACCGCAACCGGTCCAAACGGCTCTTCGCGCATGATCCGCGCCGTTTCGGGAACGTTCAATAGAACCGTGGGTTCAAAGAAATATCCCCGTTCACCAAGCCGCGATCCGCCTGTGGCAAGCGTTGCCCCCTGTGCCACCGCGTCTTCAACCAGATCTGACAAGGCCGGCACGCGCCGGTCGTTGGCCGTTGGGCCCATTTCAACGGTTGCGTCAAGCCCATTGCCGACGACCGTGGCTTTGGCCCTTGCAACAAACCCGGCCGCATAGGCGTCAAAAATACTCTCATGCGCGAAGAAACGGGTTGGCGACGTGCAGACCTGACCGGCATTGCGCATTTTGCGGACCGCGCCTGAAACAGCCGCCGATTGCACATCCGTATCTTCGCAAACAATGACCGGCGCGTGGCCGCCCAACTCCATGAGCACACGGGTGTCGTGCCGGGCCGCCAAAGTGGTCAAATGGCGCCCGACGGTTGTCGAGCCCGTGAAGGCCACCAAGCGAACGGGGTCCTGCGGGATCAGGTGGCCGGATATCTCGGACGGTTCACCGAACACCAAATTCAGAACCCCTGCTGGCAGACCGGCATCTTCGAACGCTTTTGCTATGTGCAAAGCTCCGGCTGGCGTTTCTTCCGCAGCTTTCAGGATCACCGAACAGCCAGAGGCCAAAGCACCGGCGATTTTCCGGGCAGGTTGGCTCATGGGGAAGTTCCACGGCGAAAATGCCGCAACAACGCCGACGGGCTGGTGATGAACTGCAAACTTGTGACCCTGAGCGGCCGGAATGATCCGTCCATAGGTCCGCATCGCCTCGCCCGCATCCCATTCAAAAAACTCGGCGCCGCGAATGACCTCCAGCCGGGCCTGTTTCAGGGGCTTGCCATGTTCGAGAGTTATAGACTGCGAGATCTCTTCCTGTCGCTGGCGCATGAGGGCTGCCGCCCGCATAATCGTATCCGCGCGTTCCCGCGGCGATGTGCGGCGCCACAGCCGAAAGCCTTCGACAGCCGATTGCAGAGCGTCATCCAGGTCTTTTACCGATGCGTAAGGCAATCGGCCGAGTTCTTCCTCGGTCGCCGGGTTGACAACCGGGATATCGCGCCCGGTTTTTCGCCACGTGCCACCAATGAACAGCTTGAGTTCTGGATACATGAAACCGGCGCCTCCGTTTGCCTTGCTTTTTTGATCGCGCGATGCCTCGTATGAGTTCAAGCGCATTGCGCGAATACGGATATCAAATCGGTGAATATCTGGTCTGTCTGCTCTGTGCCGCCCGATGCAGAGCCGTTTTGAAAGCGCGCCCCGCAGGCGACAGATCGTCGTCGGCGCGGAAGGACACTCCAATTGGCCCCTGCCCGAACGGAACCTCCCAGGCCAGCTGGGCAAGATGGTTGTTTTCGATATCCTGGGCGACGACCTCGGCAGGCATAAGGCCGATCAGGTCGCGGGATTGCAGCAGCGCCCGGTTCGTCAGGTAGGACACGGATTCAATCGCGACCGGTGGCACATATTGCTGCTGGCCGACAAAAAAATGATCCGCCTGACGTCGCAACGTGGTCTCTTGCGGGGGTAGGATCCAGCCAAACGGCTTGGTTTGCGCAAAGGTCACTGTGTCCCGCCCCGCCAAGGGGTGCCGAGGGCCGACAATGGCCAATATCCGATCCTCGAACAGTTTTTCCTGCCGTATCTTGTCGCGATGCCGGTGCGACGGCAGGCGTCCCACAACCATGTCGATCTCACCCGACAGCAGCCGGGGCATGAGCACCTCGTTGGTCCCTTCGCTGATCTTGACTGCAACGTTCGGGCGGTCTTCCAGCAGCAGTTCGATGGCGGCAGGCAACAGGCTGGTTGACGCCGCAAGCAGTGTTCCCACCACGACGCGGCCGGAATTTCCTTCGTTCAGATCGTCCAGTTCCTGCGCGGCATTAGACACCTGCGCAAATATCAGCTTTCCGTGACGTATGAGAGTTTCGCCAAAAACCGTTGGCACGACGCCTCGGTTGGTGCGCGTGAACAGCTTGACTTCGAAGTCCAGTTCAAGATCTTGAATCATCTTGGTTGCCGCTGGCTGAGATATTCCCAGCTCACGCGCGGCATTCTGAATGTTTCCATGCGCACCCACGGCAACCAGCAAACGCAGCTGTCGCAGTTTCAGGCGGGTCAAGGCGCGGTCCACGATGCGAGAATGACGCCCCACCATGGCTACAGCACAATCGGCTTGCAAAGCTGATCCAGCTTGGACAACACGCTCATGGCCGCAAGCGCCGAGCTTCGCGGGTTGTCGGGCAGCGCGGTGCCGCTGATCCGGAACTGAAACGTGCCGAAATCTCCTTCGGCCTCGACCTCGTGAATGTTCTTGTGGATCGTCGGATCAGCGATCAGACGAACCTGTGTGTTATCGAACCCCACACCCGCCAAGGCGACGGCGGCAGCGACATTTGCGTTCTTGGGGTAGGCAAGCGCCGCCTCTCGCGCGGAACCCTGAAAATGAGTTTCAGCCGCGGTGATACTGCCGAGGTCAAGACTGTGTTCGGCAAGTGACCCCTTCCACCCCGCCGGCGGCTTGCGCCCCACATATGTGACGGATTTGAGCGGACCGACCGCTGCGGCGCTGAGGCAGTCCAGCCCGCCTATGGCACCGCTTGCCAGATGCAGCCGCCCCCCACCCTTTCGCGCGGCCCTGTCCAGCCGGTCACTGACCTGCTGATCCGCAAGTGCCCCGGCAGAGACACTGATGATATCCAGCCCTCGCGCCAGAATGTCCGGACCCAACCCGGCCAATGCCTCGTGCCCCGCGCAATCCAGAACCAATTCGATTCCGGCCGGCAGGTCATCAACCGAACCAACTGACTTGGGCGATTTAGGATCAACGCGCTTTGGCCTGACCAGAATGGCTGCCAACTCATGCCCATGTTCTGGCAACATGCGCTGCACATATTGCGCGATTGCGCCGGTTCCGATGACTGCGATCTTCATGTCTGGACCCTAGACCAGCATTAAAGAAATCTGAATTGGTAACTTGGTGGTATATTTTTTTCCGATAACCATTTCCCTGAAATGACACTGGACCGACCCGCCTGGTGTGTTTTGTTCCTGATGAAGCCACGGGGACCACGTTGGAAATGAAATACTCAAAACACGACGCGAAGGCCTATGCCCGCGAACATATGACGGGGATATGGGCCGCGGCACTGAACCCGTTCAAAGATGATCTGACTCTGGATGAATCGGGACTGCGCGCCAACATCCGCCATTGGATCGACGATCTGGATATTCAGGGCCTCTTCGTCGCCGGCAAACAGGGCGAGTTTTTTTCAATGAGCATCGAAGAGCGCAAACGCAACTTCGAAATTGCCGTTGACGAATGCGCGGGCAAAGCCGGAGTAATTGTCTCGGTTTCGGATCAGAACATGAATACGGCCTTGGAACTGGCCCATCACGCTCAGAATTGCGGTGCCGATTACATCGTACTTCACGCCCCGGTTCTGAGTTTCGTACAGGATCGTGGCGAGGTCTTGTACCAGTATTACAAGCGCTTCTGCGATGAGTTGGATATCGGCATCGCCATGTGGAGCCATCCTGACAGCGGCTATTTGATGCAACCTGAAGAATGCGCCCGCATTGCTGATTTGCCGAATATCGTCGCCATTAAGTACTCGGTTCCGCGTGAGATGTACGTGAAGCTGACCCATATGGTGGGCGACAGGATCCACGTCTCGACCTCGGCCGAACATGAATGGCTGGACAACATACTGGAACTGGACTGGAAGCTGTATCTCTGTTCGTCCCCGCCCTATCAGTTGCAAAGCAAGGTCGATCAGCGGATGAACGAATACACGCGCCTGGCCTTTGCGGGACAGGCCGATGAAGCACGACGTGTCTTTGACAGCCTGAACCCTGTCCGCGATGCGATGAAACGCGCGCGTCCCGCGGGCAAACCCACTGCATTCGGAAAATACTGGCAAGAGTTGCTGGGTCAGGTCGGTGGCCGTGTGCGTCCGCCGATGCTGGAACTGACCGACGCGGAAAAAGCGATCATTCGCAAAGCATTTGATGAAAGCGGGCTGCGCGTCTGAGCCGGGTGAGGCCCGGCAGTATAAGGAAATCGGATAGCGAGATGCTGATAATTTCTTTGCGGTTGTGGAAAAACGCGCCAAACTTTCCGGGATAGGGAGTGGGACATGTCAAAACTGAAAGCGTTCAACTTTAAGGCCTGGATCGACGAGCATCGCCATCTGCTCAAGCCGCCCGTAGGGAATCGTCAGGTTTGGGAAGACGCCGATCTGATGGTCACTGTTGTGGGTGGTCCGAACAAGAGAACCGACTATCACGATGATCCGGTGGAAGAATTCTTCTACCAGCTTGAAGGCGACATGGTGCTGAAAATCTATGACGGAGAGGAGTTCTATGATGTTCCGATCCGTGAAGGCGAGGTTTTCCTGCTGCCTCCGCATGTGCGCCATTCACCACAGCGCCCTCAGGAAGGCTCGATCGGGCTTGTAATTGAACCCAAGCGCCAGACCGGAGAGCTGGATGCCATCGAATGGTATTGTTTCGAATGCGGATCACTGGTGCATCGTGCAGAAATGCAGCTAAAGTCCATCGTTGATGACCTGCCTCCGGTTTATCAGAAGTTCTATGCCTCGGAACAAGACCGCACCTGCCCCAATTGTCAGGCTGTGCACCCGGGAAAGGAACCGCCCGAGGGTTGGGTCACGTTGTAAAACAAGATCAAACAGGGGAAGTAATGAAACATTTCGCAAAAACCGCCGCCGCTGCGGCTGCGTTGGCACTGTCGGCTGTGGCCGTTCACGCCGAAGAGTTTCGGTTGGGTCTGATCACGCCGCCACCGCATATCTGGACCAAGGCCGCCGAAGCGTTCGGGGCAGAGTTGAATGAGGCCAGTGGTGGCGCGCATTCGGTATCGGTTTTCCCGGCCCGCCAGTTGGGGAACGAGGCTGAAATGCTGCAACAATTGCAGACCGGCGCGTTGGACATGGCCTTCATGACTGTGGCCGAGGTCTCCAACCGCGCGCCCGAGTTGGGGGCGTTTTATGCGCCCTATCTGGCAGATGACATAGGGCACGCAGGGCGCATTCTGCGGTCTGACACCGCCAAATCCATGCTGGAACCCTTGCCGGGGCAGGTAGGCGTCGTTGGGCTGGGATACGGGATGGCCGGATTGCGCCAGATCGTCAGCCGGGGCGAGGTATCATCCGCCGAAGACTTGGCGGGCCTGAAACTGCGGATCACACCCTTCACGCCGATCCTGGATTTCTACAACGCGGTGGGCGCAGCTCCCACGCCCATGCCCTTGCCTGCCGTCTATGATGCGCTGGCCAATGGTCAGGTCGACGCCATCGACATGGACGCCGAACTGATCTGGGTACTGAAATATTATGAACACGCCGACACGATCGTGCAGTCGGATCACATGATGTTCCCGATGGTCGGTCTGGTTTCGGCCAAGGTCTGGGCTGGTTTGTCCGAAGAAGACCGCGCGATGATTGCGGACCTTATGGCCAAGCATGTCGACAGCACCATTGATGCCTACGTTGAAAACGATGCCAAATGGCTGGAGCAGATCGAGGGCACTGGCAAAGCCTACAAAAAGGTCGACGCCTCGTTCTTCGGCGACGCAATCGAAGAATGGAACGGGATCTGGTCCCAGAAGACCTCTTCCCTTGACGCTTTGCGGCAGACTGCGGCAGAAACAAAATAACGAAAACGGCATGACGAAAGGGGCGCAGCTCGATCCTGCGCCCTTTTTCGCGGGAGAACAGCGATGTTGTATCGGCTGTCGGCAGGCTTGGCGCGGGTCGAGTTGTGGGGCGCTGCCTTTCTGGCGGTTTGCATAACGGTTCTGATTTTGCTGAATGTCGTGACGCGCACGGCGGGAAACGCCCTGTTCTGGGTCGATGAGCTGGCGATCTACGCGATGGTCTGGATGACTTTTCTGGGCGCGTCTTCCGCATTGCATCATCGCAGTTCGGTGTCGATCTCCATCGTTTCCGACAACGTGCCGGAGCGCGCGAAACGACTGATCCGCAAGAGTGTGGACGTGGTCGTGTTTGCTTTTTCCCTTGCGATGCTGTGGTTCTGCTGGCGCTGGTTCCTTCCGCTGGACATCGCCAGTAGCGGATTTGATGTGGCGGCGTTTCAAGGTCAGACATTCAATTTCATCTATGCCGAGCCGACATTGACCCTGGGCCTGCCGAAGTACCTGTTCTGGTTGGTGATGTGGCTTTTCGCTCTGGGTGCAACGCTGCATTCCACCATGCATCTGCTGAGCACCCCAGAGCAAGAGGCACAGCCATGAGCCCCATCGTCTTTCTGGCCACTTTACTTCTGTCCGTGCCCGTGGCGATCGTGCTGGCAATCACGGCCATCTGGTACATCTGGGAAAGCGGCAACACGGTTCTTTATGACAGCTTCGCGCAGAAGATGTTCGGCGGTCTTGAGAATTACGGCCTGCTGGCAATTCCTCTGTTCATGTTGACCGGGGAATTGATGAACGAAGGCGGCATGACCCGGCGCCTTGTCGCGCTGGCGCGGGTGTTTGTCGGCGGGTTTCGCGGCGGGCTGGCCTTTATCAACTTGCTGGCAAACATGTTCATGGCGGCAATCATCGGGTCTGCGACGGCGCAGATCGCGGTGATGTCGCGCGCCATGGTCCCCGCGATGGAGGAAGAAGGCTATGACAAGGGTTTCGCCGCTGCCACGACGGCCGCGGGCGGACTGCTGGCTCCGGTCATCCCGCCGTCGATGATGTTTGTCATCTTCGGTGTTCTGGCTCAGATCCCGATTGGTGACATGTTCATTGCAGGAATCCTGCCCGGTTTTATCTTGGCTGCTTCATTTGCTTTGGTCATTACCTTGATTGGGTGGCGGCAGCAGTTCCCAAAGGGGAACTGGATGACACGCAGCGAAACCATCAAGGCCGTGATCAGCGCCGCCCCTGCCCTGCTGATCCCGATGTCGATCATAGGCGGTATTCTGTTCGGGATCGCCACACCGACCGAATCCGCCGCAATCGCGTCCCTGATCGCGTTTCTGGTGGGCTGGTTGGTCTACGGGGATCTGAAGCCGAGCAACCTGGCACAGATGTTCAAACGCACGGCGGCCAATGCCTCGATGATCCTGTTCATGATCGCGGCCGCCAGCGTGTTCGGCTGGGTCATCATCTATGAGGAAATACCACAGCAACTGGCAGGGCTGATCACCTCGGTCACTTCGGACCCGTTCGTTTTCCTGCTGATCGTGAACCTTGCGCTTTTGCTGGTTGGAATGGTGATCGATGGCATCGCCGCGATCATCCTGATCACGCCGATCCTGCTGCCGATTGCAACCGGTTCATACGATATCAGCCCCTATCAGTTCGGCATTGTTGCCTGCCTGAACCTTGTGCTTGGGCTGCTGACGCCCCCGGTCGGGATCGGATTGTACATCGCCTCATCCATGAGCGGCACATCGCCCGGTTCAATCCTGAAATCGCTTTGGCCTTTCCTGATCGCGGTAACTTTGGTGTTGCTTCTGCTCAGCTATTACCCAAGCCTGTCAACGCTGCTGATCTGAGTCAGATGCGTTTGCAGGCGCATTCCGTCGCAGACATGGCGCCGGAAATCACGCTCTACTTATCGGTGCCCGTCAGCTAAGCTGGTCTGAACACGCAAATTGGTCACAAAAAAGGATAATCATGCTGCTCGACACTCCAGTCTGCGATTTCGGTTGGAAAGCCCCGGACTTCACGCTCAAAGACCCGAACGGTCAGGCGTTCACGATGTCCGATCACCTGCAAAACGGGTTGCTGATCGCCTTCATCTGCAATCATTGCCCCTATGTCAAAACGATCACGGATCGGCTTGCGCAGGACACGGATCTGCTGATGTCCAAAGGGATCGGCGTGGTGGCGGTCATGTCGAACGACTATCGCGATTACGCCGAAGATTCACCGCAGAACATGCTGGAATTCGCAAGGCAGAATGGCTTCAACTTTCCCTATCTCGTGGACGAAGATCAATCCGTAGGCAAGGCTTATGGTGCTGTTTGCACACCCGATTTCTTTGGGTTGAATGCGGATGGAAAGTTGCAGTACCGGGGCCGTCTGGACAATCTCGGCCGCGGCCAGACAGGCGAGCGCGAACCGGAGCTGGTCAATGCGATGCTGCAAATTGCCAAGACCGGGCAAGGCCCCCAGGACCAGATTCCATCAATGGGATGTTCGATCAAGTGGACCCGAGGTTAGGTCATGGGGATCGCTTCACTGGATCATGTCAACCTGCGCACCACGCGTTTGGATGAGATGATCGAATGGTACTGCAACATGCTGGGGATGCAGGTCGGCCCACGCCCGCCCTTCCCCTTTCCCGGAGCCTGGCTCTATGTCGGTGAACACGCGTACGTGCATCTGGTCGGTGTCGAGACCGCAGCCGCGGGATCGGAGACCGAGTTGAAGCTCGAGCATTTCGCCTTTTCGGCGAACGGTTTGAACAGTTTCGAAGCTCACCTCAAAACAAACGATGTTCGCTATCATCGTGCGGATCTGACGGCAGTCGATATAGTGCAGTTGAATGTCTGGGATCCGGACGGCAATCATGTCCACATCGATTTTCCGGCTGACGAATAAGGGCGATAGCCGCCGGTATTTCTGGCCAGTAAACAGTTTCTCTCTCAATTTGAAGACTTGACCCGAATTGCTGGGTCGTCCTTGATAGGGTTTGATTTCTCCTGACTACTCCCGGGTAAATTGTACTGGCCAAAAAGAAATGGGGGCTGCATGGCATCGCGCCACCGCCGACATGCATGGCAGTCGAATGACTGATATTAAGGACTGGCTGGCCAGGCACGGCTTGTCCAAATATGTCGATGCCTTTTCTCGGCACGAGATCGAGCTGGGCGATCTTCCGGAACTGAGTGACGATGACCTCGTCACGATCGGCCTGCCCCTGGGACCCAGACGCCGCTTTCTGAAAGCCATGCGGGAAGAAAACCAAGGGCCCGCAGCAACACAACGCGCAAGTCAGGAACCCAACATCGTTGCCGAGCGCAGACAGCTGACGGTCATGTTCATCGATCTTGTTGGGTCGACAGCGATATCGCAGAAGCTGGACCCTGAAGATCTGGCCGACGTTCTGAGACTGTTCAAGGAAACCTGCGCCGCCGCGGTCGCCGCTTTTGACGGGCATATCGCCAGTTACTATGGCGATGGCATCATGGTGTTTTTTGGCTTTCCGCACGCGCACGAGGACGATCCGGAACGCGCCATTCATGCAGGTCTTCGGATCGTTCGCGAAATTCCGGAAATCCGCACGCATGCACATCTTGAAGTCCGCATCGGGGTCGCGACCGGCTTGGTTGTCGTCGGTGACCTGCGGGGAGAGAAAATGTTCGAGGATGGCACCGCCATGGGCGAGACCCCGAACCTGGCCGCACGGCTCCAGTCGATGGCTGATCCGGGGACTATGATCGTCGCGCCGACGACACGGGAACTGGCGGGTGATGCGTTCGAATATGTGCGCCGTGGCACGTTTCAATTGAAAGGCTTTGCCAAAGAGGTCGAAGCCTGGCAGGTCACCGGCACGCGCCAGACTCTCAGCCGCTTCCTCGCGGCAGACGACGCCCGGATGAGTTCATTGGTCGGGCGCGCGCAGGAGCACGAAACCCTTCAAAGCAAGTGGAGGCTGGCCCGCCAGGGTCAAGGTCAGGTGGTGCTGGTCTCGGGCGAGGCGGGCATAGGAAAGTCCAGGCTGATCGAAGAGCTTTGCCGTACGATCCCGGACGCAAAACACCGACAGCTTCGATTTCAGTGTTCACCCTTCCATGACGCAAGTGCGCTCTACCCGATCATTCGCCAGCTTGAAAGCGCGGCCGACCTGCGGGCCGGTGACAGTGCGAACGAAAAACTGGACAAGATCCACAGCGTCCCGGGCGATCCTTCTGAAGGGTCACTGAAACTGGCTGCGGCACTGTTGTCGATCCCGTTTGAAGACAGGCTTGGTCCACTGGATCTGACGCCTGAGCAGATCATGAAGCAGACGCTGGACATGCTGGTCAATCATGTGATCGGCTTGGCGCAGGAAACCCCGACCCTCTTGCTGTTTGAAGATGCACATTGGATCGATCCAACGACAAAGACTTTGCTTGATCAGCTTGTGACCCGGATAGAGGACGCGCGCCTGCTGATGGTCACGAGTTTTCGGACAGGCTTTGATCCGGGCTGGCCACAATCACACAACCTGGTGCACGTCGCACTCCAACAACTGGACTTTGCGCAGGTCAAAGAGATCGTGAACGACGTTGCCAAAGGCAAAACCGTCCCGGACGAAGTTCACCATCTGATTGCTGCCAGATCCAACGGTGTCCCGCTTTTCGTAGAAGAGGTGACGAAAGATCTGCTGGAATCCGATCTTCTGACTGAACGCGCCGACGCCTATACGATCGACCGGTCCACGCCATCACCAACTGTGCCGAAAACACTGCATGACGCGTTGATGGCTCGTCTTGACCGACTGAGCTCGGCCAAGGAAGTCGCACAGATTGGTGCTGTCATTGGCCCCCAATTCTCTTATCCGATGATTGCAAGCGTTTCCCGTTTCGATGAGGGGGCGTTACGTTCCGGCCTGGATTCACTGGTGGATGCCGGGATCGTGATTGTCTCAGCTTCAGAGCCCGAGGAAACGTTCAGTTACCGTCACGCACTCATTCGTGACACCGCTTACAACAGCCTGCTGAAACGCGAGAGGCGAACGCTTCATGCGCGCGTGGTCGAAGCACTGAACTCTTCGTCATTGCATGACAATTTCGCCGAACCGGAAATTCTGGCTCATCACTACACGATGGCAGATTTGCCGGATGAAGCGATTGAACAATGGTATCAGGCCGGGCAACGTGCCGTAGAACGCTCGGCCGGGATCGAAGCGGCCACTCAACTGGGGCGTGCCATCGCGCTGTTGGAACGGCAGGAAGACTCGGTTGACCGCGATCGCAAGGAAACCAGAATTCAAACGTTGCGGGCTGGCGTTCTTCGTTCGACCGCTGGCATCGCGGCCGACGAAACGGGGGCCGTATATGCCCGGATCCGCGACTTGTGCAATCGGCTGGGTGAAACGGAACAATTGTTTCCTGTGCTCAATGGGCTCTACGCGTATCATCTTGTCCGCGGTGAATACGACCTTGCCAAGGACGTCGCGGCGCAGTTGTTGGAGCTGGCCAATCTGACCGGGGAAACGCATCACACTATGATTGCGCTCCGGGCCATGGGTGCCGTCTTGTTGCATATCGGACATCTGGACGCGGCCCACGATCATCTGCTGCAAGCGCTGCACTTGTATGATCCACAGCAGCACAGCCGCCTCGCCTATGTCTATGGAACGGATCATGCCGCCATTACATCCTGTTTCCTGAGCATAACGGCCTGGTTGCGCGGAGAACCGGACCGCGCGCTCGAAATCCAGCAGCAGGCGATCTCGGCGGCGCGGAAACTCAATCATGCGCATAGTCTGGCCCAGACCCTGACGTATCTGTGTATGCTGCACCTTTTGCGGCGTGAACCGGAACAGGTTTACGACGTTGTCGCCCGCCTTGAAGAAGTGGCGACCAAACACACTTTCCCCTTCATGATACTGACGGCGAATGTCTGGCGATGCTGGGCAGACGCGCAGATCACGCCTGGCCCGGAAACGATCCGAGCAATGCGCGAGGCGTCCGAAGCCTGGTGGGCCAGCGGGGCTGGAAACTACAAGCCGGTGTTCCTGACGGCCCTTGCCGAAGCGTCACTGAAAGCGGGCGAACCGAAGGCCGCGCAGCGCCTGCTGGATGAAGCACGTGAACAGCAGGCACTGACCCATGAAGGGTGGGCTCAAGCGGAAACAGATCGGATACAGGCGTTGGCGCGGTCCATGGAAACTGCCGCAGATGATCTGTTCGCGGAGGCTCTGGAAACCGCGCGCAAACAGCGGGCAAGAATGTTCGAACTGCGCACAGCGGTGGATTACGTGCAAACCTGCGGCCAACTTGGCTGCACACCGGCCTCGCCGCCTGATCTTGGAAAGATTCTGGCCACGATCGTTGATGGCGCGCAATCCCGCGATGTCGTGCAAGCCATGTCTTTGCTCAATCACTCGAAAGCGTCGTAGAGTACTTTCCCGGCCAGTTCAGCGGGCAACAGCCTTTCATCCATCCCGTCGCCCCGTAGGACCACACGCGCAATGCTTCGCTGCGTCAACTCGGTTGCAACTCGTCCTGATATCCGAATAACGCCGGTTGGCCACCTGTGTGCAGCAGAACAACTTTCTGGCCTTTTTCGATGACGCCTTGTTCAAGCAGCCCAAGAAGCCCTGCAAAGGTTTTGGCGGAATAAACAGGGTCAAGAAAGATGCCCTCGGAGCGCGCCATCAGGGTCAACGCCTCGCGGGCTGCCGGACCGATCCGCCCATATCCGGGAGCCAAGGCGCCGCCCCAGGTACAAATGTCTTCCATGACCAAGGCAGGGTCGAAACCCATCATGGTTGCCAATCGCCCCAGGACCTTTTGCAGACGCGCTTTCTGCTGGTTCTGATCGCGACGCACGCATATGCCGTAGACAGGCGCAGACTGCCCGACCAAACGCAATCCGGCCAGAAACCCCGCATAGGTAGACCCGCTGCCAGACGGAACCACCGCCGCGTCGAAATCGCTGATCTGAGTATGCAACTCGGCCGCCCCCGCCACATAGCCCAACGCTCCCAGCGGAGGGTGATCGATGCCCAGATGGATCACGTATGGTTTTCGGCCCTCAGCCACCAGTTGGTCGGCGCGTTCGTGAAGAGCGTTGTCGGCGCCCGCCTCGTCCTCACCCTTGGGGTAGCTCATGTGTTCAGCCCCCAAAAGCTGGGCCAGAAGAACATTCCCGGATCGATGGTAGAATTCTCCCATATGCGCCACGCGGTCTTCCAATTGAAGAACGGATGACATTCCCAGTTTTGCCGCCGCTGCCGCCGCAGTGCGCACGAAATTGGATTGCACGGCACCCGTGATCAGGATGGTGTCCGCCCCCTGCCTCAGCGCCTCCCCCATGTAAAATTCCAGCTGACGGGTCTTGTTTCCGCCGAAGCTGAGACCGGTCAGGTCGTCGCGCTTGATCCACAAATCCAGCCCCAATTGGTCAGAAAGTCGCTCTAGCCGTTCGACCGGTGTGACCGATGTCATCAACCTTGCGCGGGGATAGTTTGAAAGCGCTGCGTCTATCATGGACCAGGTGCCCTTCATTTTCATGCAAACGACTCGTGCCGATGGATGGCACTGCTGATCAGGATAATGAGGTTTTGGAAAGCGTGGAAGACAGCCGGTCACGCGCAAAAGCGCCCGACTGAACCCCTTGCTGAAGCGGGCCGGCGCCGAAGAGTCCGGCCGCCGGTGATCAATCACCTCTCGCTGGTGTCGCTTTCGGCGTAGTTGCGCAAATCGTCCATGTCGGCGATATCCGCGTGGTTCCTGTCGATCTTGACGCCAACGGGTTTCAATCGCGAAAACGCGCGGCTCAGGCTTTCGGGCTTCATCCCCAGACGTCCGGCGATCAGCATCTTGTCGTAGGGCAGTTCCACCTCGCACCGACCGGATTCACAATCGCACAGGTTCAACAGAAACTCTGCAACGCGTTGCGCCCCGGTTTGCGCTTTCAATTGCTCCAGCTGCGCCACCAGAGCATGCAGATGCGTGAACGTCGCAGCCAGAATTGAAACGCCGATTTCCGGGTCTTCCTTCATAAGGGACAACAGCACAGGGCTGGGAATATGCATCACTTCACAGGCTGAAACGGCTTCGGCTGAAACGGGATATGGCACATTACGCAGCGCAACGGCCTCACCAAAGCTTTCTCCGCGGGTGAAAACGCTCACCACCGCTTCCGCCCCGGTCGGAGAGATGCGGAACAGCTTGACCCATCCGGCCAGGACAACGTGTACAGCCTTGGCTTCTTCCTCTTGCAGAAAGATCGTCTCGCCACGGTCATATTGCCGCCAAATCGCTTGCCGCAGCAAAGTATCCACATGCTGATCCGGCAGGCTGCGCAGAAGCAGAGACTGCCGCGCAATCGCCTTTTGTGCCTCGTGTGGCATGAAGGCACTCCCTTCTTCATCCAGTCCGGGCGATGGCCCGGGTAATCATCCCCAATGCCCTGCTATGCCAAAGTCGGCGTGTCAGGGCCAGTCTTTTTCTTGAAGATCAACTTGACAATTGTCATGTCGTAGCGCCTGTCGCTGCCCTAGGGTCGGTTCACAGCCAGTTATCCGGGGAGCATGTCAGATGGATTTCGAGCGATTTTTCAGCCAGAGCCTCGACGCTTTGAAAGAGGAAGGGAACTATCGGGTTTTCATCGACTTGCAGCGACGTTGCGGAGCTTTCCCGAACGCACGCCAGACCGATGGGTCAATCCAGCGGGATGTTCGCATCTGGTGCTCGAATGACTACCTGGGAATGGGGCAACACCCTGCGGTCATCAACGCCATGCACGATGCGCTGGAACGTTGTGGCGCCGGTGCAGGCGGAACGCGCAACATCTCGGGCACGACGCATGACCACGTTCTGCTTGAGGCAGAGTTGGCAGATCTCCATGGCAAGGAGGCCGCTCTGCTGTTCACCTCGGGCTATGTGTCCAACTGGGCCGCTCTGGGAACGCTGGCTGCGAAGATCCCCGGTCTGATCGTTTTCTCTGATGCGCTGAACCATGCCTCGATGATCGAAGGCATCCGCCACTCACGGGCGCAGAAGGTGATATGGAAACACAACGACCTTGCGGATCTGGAGGCCAAGCTGGCCGCCGCCGACCCCGACGCGCCCAAGATGATCGCCTTTGAATCCGTGTATTCCATGGATGGTGATATCGCGCCGATCAGGGAAATCTGCGACCTGGCCGACAAATACGGCGCGATGACCTACCTGGACGAAGTTCACGCCGTCGGCCTCTATGGCCCGCGCGGCGGTGGCATTGCCGAGCGCGAGGGCTTGATGGATCGCCTGACCGTGATCGAGGGCACGTTGGGCAAGGCCTTCGGCGTGGTTGGTGGCTACATCGCAGCCTCGGCAGCGCTGTGCGATTTCGTTCGCAGCTTTGCCAGCGGCTTCATCTTCACCACTGCCCTGCCGCCTTCGATCGCCGCAGGTGCCGCCGCATCCATCCAACATCTGAAGCAGTCAAGCGCCGAGCGTGATCTGCAAAAGGCCCGTGTGGAACAAGTGCGCACCCGTCTGGATGCGGAAGGGATACCGCATCTGCCGAACCCCAGCCATATCATTCCGGTGATGGTGGGCGACCCGGTGAAGTGCAAGTTTATCTCGGATACGCTTCTTGAAGAATTCGGCATCTACATCCAACCGATCAACTATCCCACTGTTCCCAAGGGCACCGAGCGTTTGCGGATCACGCCGTCCCCGGTCCACACGGATGAGGATATCGATCATCTGGTCGGTGCCTTGTCGGCGCTCTGGCAGCGTTGTCAGATCGCGCGGATCCCACAGGCCGCTCAGTAATCAGGACCCCCCTTTGCTTGAATACTGCCGCCTCTCGGGGCGGCATTTTTTTTCTTCAGACCAGATAGAGCGCAAAAACCACAACCGAAAACCCGGTCAACACCATGGTGAACCCACGCAGCCAGCTTTGGCTGTTTTCCAAATCCAGGTAGTGTTTCAGGATCACGCGGGCCTTGATCAGCGCCAGCAACAGGATACCGCCAGCAATGATCGCGCTTGGCGCCCCAATCAGGGTCAGCAGCGCGGATCCCACGCTGAGGCCCAAGAGCGCAAGCCACGCCTGGATCAAAGGGTTCGACGACCTCTGACGTGAAATGTTGGTCAAAGATGAAGGTTGGGCCATCTGACTATCCCAGCAGATAGATCACTGGAAACAGCATGATCCAGACCAGGTCCACCATGTGCCAGAACTGCGCGCCCGCTTCGACGCTACTGGGGTCGTCGCGCCAGGCCACCAGCAACAGAATACCAACCCCGGCCAGGACATGCGCGGCATGAAAGCCGGTCAGCATATAGTAGAACAGGAAGAATGGATGCGTTTCATATCCTATCCCCTGAGACGCCTTGTCGGAATATTCCGCACCCTTGATGATCAGGAACACGACACCCAGAAGCGCGGCAAGGATCAACGCCAAACGGGCCCGCAAGCGTTGCATGTTCCGCCGCCATTGCAGCGCCTGTGCGGCCAGATAGCCGGATGTCACCAAAACCGCCGTGTTCAAGGCCGCACCCGTGCGATGCAGATGCGACTGCGCCTCGGCAAAACCTGCCGGATCCGTCAGGCGCACCCCCATGAAAGCGATCATCCCCGCGCCAAAAACCAGCAGTTCCGAAATGATCAGAACCCACATCAGGAACTCGCCCGGCAGTTCGTCTATCAGAGAGGTATCACTCATGCGCCGACCAACTGGCGATAGATCTGCGGCAGGGCCATGGTCAGGCGATGCGGATCTGGAATGACGGCGAAACCGCCCTGCCCGAACATGCGAGGAAACCAGCTTTTGCCGGTTTTATCGATGGTGACGCCGAACACTGACTGTCCGGCCCGACGCGCCTCGCGTATGGCCATGCAGGTATCTTCGATGCCGTGGCGCCCCTCGTAGTGATCCAGGTCGTTTGGTTTGCCGTCCGTTATGACCAGCAGCAATCGGCGCTTGCGGGACTGGCTTGCCAGATCTGCGGAACAGTGCCGGATTGCCGCGCCCAACCTTGTGTAATGTCCGGGGCGCAGCGACGCGATGCGCTGTTCAACTTTGGTTCCCATCGGTTCGTCAAACCGTTTGCAACGTTGCACATAGACGCGCTGACGCTTGAGGGAGCTGAATGCATGAATGGCGAAATCGTCGCCACAAGCGTTCAGGCCCCAGGCCAAGGCCGCCAGCGCCTCGCGTTCGATATCGATCACGGCGCGACCAGTAACGGCGCTTTCAGTCGAGCGGCTGACATCCAGCAGGATCGAGACCGCCAGATCGCGGGCCTCGGGGCGGGATTGCATCCAGACGCGTTCCGTCCCTTCACCATTTGCGCAGCGGTCAACCTGCGCCCGAACGGCGGCTTCCACATCCAGCTGGTCTCCGTCCAGATGGCCCCGGGTCATCACACGCCCCGGGCGCAACGCCTCGAATTGGCGCTTGACGGCACGAATGCGCCGCGCAGTGGCCGGATCCTTGCCGAACTCGGCGGCATCGTCGCGGATATCGGCATCCGAAAGCAGAACGTTCACATGATCCGGCAGGTACTGACCCGTCCGCACATCCCATTCGGGATATAGAATACGGCCTGACAGGCGTTCGCGGTTGACGTCTTCGGGCGCCAGGTCAAGGTGAAGCTTCAACTTGGTAGGCGGCGCTTTTGAGATCTGGCCAAGACCGATCTCTTCCTGATCGTCAGCCGCCTTCTTGGCGTTGTCGGGATCGTCGTCATCGATGCGACGGTTGATATTCAGGAATTCGGCCCAGCTGAGGATGGCTTCGAACTTGTGCAGAATGAAACTGTCGCTGCGCTCGGCCTGATCCGATTTGCGGCGTCGGGCGCGGTGTGTCTTTTCGCCGGATTCCTCTGGCGGGCCTTCAGTATCGGGGTTTTCAACCTCGTTGTGTTCCGAGAACCCGACGGCCCGCAATTCCGGCCACAGGGGAACCGGGCGCATCGGCTGATAGCCGCGCGGAGCGATCAGGTCGTCGTCAAGTGCCAGAAGTTGCTCGGCCTGATCCGACAAGGGTTTGGGATCGCCCAGCATATGACGGATCAGTTCTTCGACCGCAGCCTCGGCAGGCGGCAGACTGGGGATGTCGCGCTGATACAGCACGCCCTTGCAAAGTTCGGTGTAAAGCGGACGCAAGCCAGGCGCGTCGTCCAGAGTCACCTCGACCATGTGCCGGGCGGCAACCAAGGCACGCAGGTCGGCACGCAGTGGATCGTCTTCGTCAATTCGGGTTCCGGCATGGGCAGCGGCGGCGGCCAACCAGACATAGAGCGCGCCATTAGCTTCGCGCGCCGGGAATACAGCCAGACGGTCGGGCAGGCGCAAAACCTCGCCATCGAACGAGGCGCGCGGCATCATTTCCACTTCGGTTGCAAGTTTGCGACGCCAACTCAGGCGGTGACGCGAAACCTCGGGTGAGACCGGGCGCAATTCAACGCCCGGACTACCCCCAAGCCCCCGAAAGAGGACTGCCAGCCGCCCCGCGACCTCGGAAAGGTCGACCGCGGCTCCAACATGCACCTGGGGTGCATCGAGGCGGCTGGCAAGGGTGTGCCACAGTTTCCCGATCGTTTCTTCGGGTTCCCATGGCTCAAAGTCGATCCTGACCATCACCGGCCTCACCCAAAGACGGCGGTGACAAGATCGAGGAGCCCGCGTTTGATATCCTCGTCATCGGTCAGAGGTTCGATCATGGCGGCAAGGATGGCGCGGTCGGTGGACATGCCCTGCGCGATCAGCGTCGCAGCATAGACGACCAGCCGGGTGGACACGCCTTCCTCGAGGTCCTGACCCTTGAGCCCGCGCAGCTTGCCCGCCAGCCGCACCAGCGGCTTGCAGCGTTCCAGCGGCAGGCCGCTTTCCTGCGCGACCACCTCGGCTTCCATCTCGGGCGAGGGAAAGTCGAACTCCAGCGAGATGAACCGCTGCCGGGTCGAGGGTTTGAGGGTTTTCAGGATATTCTGATAGCCGGGGTTGTACGAGGCCACCAGCATGAAGCCGGGCGCGGCCTCAAGCTCTTCGCCGGTGCGATCGATCGGCAGGATGCGCCGGTCGTCGGTCAGCGGGTGCAGCACCACGGTCACGTCCTTGCGCGCCTCGACCACCTCGTCGAGATAGCAGATCGCGCCTTCGCGCACCGCGCGGGTCAGGGGGCCATCGACCCAGACGGTTTCGCCGCCCTTCAGCAGATAGCGTCCGATCAGGTCGGCGGCGGCGAGATCGTCGTGGCACGCTACGGTATAGAGCGGGCGGCCAAGTTTCGAGGCCATGTGGGCCACAAACCGGGTCTTGCCGCAACCCGTCGGACCTTTCAGCAGAACCGGCAGATCGTTGTTGTAAGCGGCGGTGAAGACATCGCATTCATCGCCCTGGGCCAGGTAGAAGGGGGCGTTTGCCGCCCCCTCTTTCAGGTTCATGGAGCCATCCATATCCATCACTCCGCTGGGGTTTCGGCTGCGCCGGGTTCAATGACCTCTTTGCGAGGAACCCAGATCGAGTAGATGAACAGCAGCGCCCCAAGGACAACGACCAGACCAGAGCCAAGACGCATCCAGTAGAAGATCGCGATCTGGTCCTGCACGTCCATGAAGTAGTCTCCGACGACACGTTGCATGTGAGTCTGCACGGTTCCCCCGAAGGTCAGCACGAAAGTCATGAAGACCATGCCGCTGGTCATCAGCCAGAACGAACCCATATTCAGAACCTGATTATAGGGATCACGGTTCTTCAGGATCGGCATAGCGTAGCTGAAGATCGCAAGGTTGAGGCAGACATAGGCGCCGTAGAAGGCCAGGTGACCGTGGGCTGCGGTGATCTGCGTACCGTGGGTGTAGTAGTTCACCCCGTGCAGCGTGTGCAGGAAGCCCCAGACACCGGCACCGAAGAAGGCCAGCGTGGCACAGCCCAGCGACCACAGCAGCGCGGCCTTGTTGGGGTGGTCCCGGCGGCCCTTCCAGACCATGACGAAGGCAAAGGCCATCATCGCGAAGAAGGGGATCACCTCGAGGCTCGAGAAGATCGAACCGATCCACTGCCAGTATGCCGGCGTGCCGATCCAGTAATAGTGGTGGCCGGTGCCGAGGATGCCCGAGAACAGCGCGGCGGCGACGATGACATAGAGCCATTTTTCGACCACTTCGCGGTCAACACCGGTCAGCTTGAGCATCAGATAGGCCAGGATCGAGGCCATGATCAGCTCCCACACGCCTTCGACCCACAGGTGGACGACATACCACCAGTATTGCTTGTCCAGCGACAGGTTGCCCGGGTTGTAGAAGGCGAACAGGAACAGCAGCGCCAGACCCCAAAGGCCCAGAAGCAGGATGTTGGTAATGGCTGTCTTTTTGCCTTTCAGAACGGTCATCGACACGTTGTAAAGGAAGATCAATGCAGCCACGACGATGCCGGCCTTGACCCATTTGGGTTGCTCAAGGAACTCGCGCCCCTCTTTGCCCAGCAGCCAGTTGCCTTCGAACAGGTTGAAGACATAGGTGACGACCACGCCCAACGTACCGACAACGAGGATGATCAGTTGCAGATAGGCCAGCTTGGGCGAGTGGATCTCGCGCTCGGCTTCTTCCGGGATCAGGAAGTAGGCCGCACCGAAAAAGCCTAGGATCAGCCAGACGATCAGAGAGTTGGTGTGCAGCATCCGCACGATGTTGAACGGCAGAAGCTCACTCAGGAAATTGGGGAATACATAGATGAAACCGGCCAGAAGGCCGCCAATCACCTGTATCGCGAACAACGCCATAGCTACCGCAAAGTAGGCATAGGCGATTTTTTGGGATTCGTATTTCATTGTTTCGTTCCCTTTCTCAGCCTGCCTCGTTGGGCGGCCAGCCCTGCGCGTCGATATTGTCCGTCCAGATCAGGAAGTTGGTCAGGTCACGGAGTTCTTCGTCGCTGAGGTTGAAATTGGGCATCTGCCGACGACCGGGAATGCCGGTCGGTTGTGCTTCCATCCAGCCCTTGAGGGATTCAAAGGCTGATTCCGGGTCGTCCAGCACGCCCCAGCGGGTCATCACGTTGCCGACTTCGGGGGCAAAGTAGGCCCCTTCACCCAGAATCGAATGACAGTTCACACAGGCGTGTTTTTCCCAGACATGTTTACCCCGAACCACACTGTCATCGAGTTTCGCGGCATTTTCAGAATTGACGATATACCAGTGGGAATGGGCCGAAAGGGCCAGAAAGATGAGAATGAAGAACAGTGACCCGCCATAAAAAATATTGCGGGCCATGCTCTTTGTCATGACGTCTCGCATTGCGCTCTCCTTTGCGCAGATTAGCTAGTGTCAGCAACATGACGGGCGGGACGCGGTAGTGCCTTAACGAAAGTCAAGACCTGTCACGAGATCAACCGGACAGTTCAGAATTGAGCGATTTGGACCGGCTGATCGTCAGGGGAAGAAGAGCTGCCAGTCAATTTGCGAACAGCATTTCCGTATTGAGTGTTCTCTCCATTGAATGGCCATTGAATTGACGCAAGTATTTGCCAAGCAGTATGGAAGGAAGGAAAGTCAGCGCACTTTCCTTGCTGTGTCAAGATTTCCGGTGCCTCGGTAGCGCCAATGGTTAAAAGGTAAGAATATGGCAAACTATTCCTATATTGGTTACGCCCCCGGGGTCATTACGGTCGATTTCAACTTCGGCCCCGATTTCATTACGCTTGACCCCAATTTCGACCCCGCAACAGACCGTCGTGTATTTGATGTAACCGATGCAGCTGGCGGAACGATCCTGAACGGGGCGAACCCTCTGCTCGATACCGGCACTGTGTTCAATGGTGACCGATTCAACAACGAAAACGGTGACGACGCCACGCAAACAGGTGTGGTGACCAATCTGGACGGATCGACCACTTTTGCCAACGGAGACATCTACCTTGAAGAATCCTATTCCCTGACCAATCCATCGGGCGGAACGATCGATGTGTTTCGGGTCGAAGTCGAGGGCACATTGGTTGGCTACATCACGTCCGAGCCCCTGGTTCCGGGCCTGACCTATACGTTCCAGGTTTCGAACGTTACCCCGACCAACGCCCCTGACACGACGGACCCCACCACGATTGTCGATGTACCCTGCTTTGTTGCCGGAACACGGATCATGACCCCGACCGGTCCAACTCCGATCGAGGATCTGAAAGTTGGCGATGTCGTTTTGACCGCGGACAATGGGCCGCAACACATACGCTGGATTGGCACGCGACATCTGGACCAAGCGGCGCTTCGCGCCGGTCCCAGGCTGAAGCCCATCCGGATCGAGGCCGGTTCACTGGGCGATCAGTTGCCCGAGCGTGATCTGTTCGTGTCACCGCAACACCGCATGCTGGTCCGGTCGCCGATTGCGGTCAGAATGTTCGACGCCGAAGAAGTTCTTGTTCCTGCTCACATTCTTGTCGGCGTGCCTGGCATTTCAATCGCTGATGACACCCGTGCGGTGACCTATGTCCATCTTTTGTTTGACCGTCATGAAATCATCTATGCGGAAAGTGCACCTTCCGAAAGCCTGCTCACCGGCGCACAGGCCCTGTCCAGTGTTCACCCGGACGCAAGGGCGGAGATTCTTGCACTGTTCCCTGAATTGGATCAGCGCAACTACGTTCCGCTGGCCGCAAGACGGATCCCGGAAAAAGGGAAACGCGCTCGGGCTTTGGTCCATCGTCATATCAAGAACGCGCGGCCTCTGATCGCTGGACGATAGACGCCGCCCGAACAGGCGTCAGGTCTGTTGCACGGCGCGAGGGCCGGTCAGGGCAGGCCACATGGCGAACAGATACAGCCCCATTGCCGCGATCCAAAATCCATCCGCAGTCAGCATCGCCGCCATGTAACCTGCTGCCATGTCGGATCCCAACCAACGCACCAGCGCAGCAACCGCCATCAAGCCATAGGCAATCGCCATGGGCCTTGGCGCGACAAGGGGTCGACCGCTATGGCCCAAGGCGGCGCGGCTCATTACGGCCAGGGTCATGCCTCCAACGCAACCAATGCCCAGAACGTGAAGCGCGCCGATCTCATTTCCCATTCCAATGGCAGCCATCCCCCAGAGAACCAGACCCAGGGCCAGCATCCCGAGGCCCAGATGCAGGGCGATCAGGATCGGTTGACGCAAAGCCCAGCCTGTTCTCCAACGCGCCATGCGTAGCAGTTGAACAAAGCCCATCACCAAAGCTACGGCTCCCGCAACAGGCCCGACATCAAGTGCAAGCACAAACAGGGGCAGCAGCAGCGCCAGAATCATCGTCGCCCTGTCCAGCCAGGCCACGGTTACCGGCCACGATGCTTCGGGTTGACCCGCTCTTTTCATGGCATTGCGAGTAAAAGCGGGCGTAATCCGGCCGCCCAGGATCGCGATCATCGAACACAATGTCAAAAGCCCGGCCCGGATGCCGGTGTTCAACGTATCCACCGTGACCCCCATCCATTCCAAATGGACCATTACATTCGAGGCCAGCATCAGAACCAGAAGATACAGAAACACCATATTCTGGGGCTTGGGTCGACGAACCAGTTGACTGGCAATTTTCAGCGCCAGAATGGGAACAAAGATCAGGTCCACGACTGCGACGAACAAGGGAGGCAACACTCCGGAAAACCAGACCGCCAGACGCCCGGCCATCCAGATCAATGCGACAAGCGTGATAAAGCGGGCCCGCGCCTCGGGCGCACCGGTCCAGTTCGGCACGGCGGTCAGAAAAAACCCCCCCAAGGCGGCCGTTGCATACCCAAAAATCATCTCATGCGCGTGCCACATGACCGGGGGCATCGCATAGCTTTGGTCCATGTAAGGCATCAGCCCGTCGAGCGACGCCAACCACACACCCCACGCGACCCCTGCAAACACGCCGTAAAGACCCGCCGAAAGGAAAAAGACCCGGAACCCCTCACTGAAAACACGTGCGATTACAGCTGTCATGCCTGCTCTCCATAGCTTTTCCCGCCGTTGAGCAATGTGTAGTTCCTTCACGACCCGGCGCCCTTAACCAAAATCAAGACCGGGCTTAAACATGTGTGAAAAACACAAGTTTTATTGGGGGTTTTGATCCGTGTTTTCTGTCCAAAGTGCCTGGTCTGCGCCCTTCCCGTTGACTTTGGTCAAGGATGACATCCACGTGATGTTTCACTCTCGGCAGCGCCTCACCACGCATATGGAGAGTGATCATGTCACTTGGAATCAGCTACAACAAACCCGGCCGCGCCTTTGGGGTCGGATTGGCAATGTTGTTGGGCAGCGTCGCTGCTCCGACCTTCGCCGAAGAGCCAACTTTGAGCGAAGAAGCCTTTGAATCGTCTAAACAGCTCTATTTCGAACAATGCGCAGGCTGCCACGGCGTTTTGCGCAAAGGGGCCACGGGTAAAAACCTGGAACCGCATTGGAAGAAGACCGCAGCCGACGGCACGGTCACCGAAGGCGGCACCCTTAAACTGGGGCAGGAACGCCTTGAAAAGATTATCGCCTGGGGAACCGAAGGCGGCATGAACAACTTCTCGGACATCATGACCGAGCAGGAAATCAAGGACATGGCGACCTACATCATGATGGAGCCGCCGAAACCGCCTGAAATGTCGCTGGAACAGATGAAGGCGACCCGCAAGGTTTACGTCGAAGAAGAGGACTATCCGACCGAGCCGCTGCACGGCCGCAACTGGGAAAACTTCTTTGTCGTCATCGAACGTGACGTAGGCAAGGTGGCCGTGATCGACGGTGACACCAAAGAGGTCCTGACCCACATTCCGACCGGTTATGCGGTGCACGTTCTGAAAGCATCCGAGCACCACTCGCTGGAAGAGCCGGAACAACCCGGGCGCTTCTGGTACACCATGGGCCGCGACGGCAAGATGACCAAAATCGACCTCTGGCAGACGCCGGACAAGATGTTGGTATCCGAAGTCAAGATCGCCTACGACGCGCGTGACGTGGCCGTGTCCGGCGACGGCAAATACGTCATCGGTGGTGGCTACTGGCCGCCGCACTTTGCAATCGTTGATGCGCAAACCATGGAACCGCTCAAGGTCGTATCGACCCGCGGCGTGAACGTGGACGGCGAGTATGTCGAAGAAAGCCGCGTGGCCGCCATCTACACCACGCCGAACGAACCGACCTGGATCGTCGCCGTGAAAGAGCTGGGACAGCTATGGCAGGTCGATTACACCGATCTGGACAACCTTCGGATCGACAAGATCGACAGCGCCAAGTTCCTGCATGACGGGTTCTTTGACCCGACGGGCCGCTATTTCCAGATCGCCGCGAACGCGTCGAACAAGATGGTGGTTGTCGATACCGAAACCCACAAGCTTGAGGCGATGATCGACACCGCCGCCCTGCCGCACCCGGGTCCGGGCGCCAACTGGGTCGACCCGAACTGTGGCCCTGTGGCCGGCACGACCCACCTTGGTGTCGGTACCGTGACCGTTTGGGGCAACGATCCTGAAAACCGTCCGGATGACGCCTGGAAAGTCTGCTACGAAGTGGAAACCGACGGCCCCGGCCTGTTCGTCCGCACCCACCCGAACTCGGATTACATCTGGGCTGACCAGACCAAGCATCCGGAACCGGAAGTGCAGCAATCCGTACAGGTCATTTCGAAAGAAACCGGCGAGATCGTGAAAACGATCCAGATCACCGAAGACGAAGGCAGCGCTGCTGTTCACTTCGAATTCAACGCCGACGGCACCGAGGTCTGGGTCTCCAAGTGGAACCTGTCGGACTCGAAAGAACCCAACGGTCAGATCGTGATCTTCGACGCCAAGACGCTGGAAGAGATCGGCCGCATCGACGGGCTTTATGCCCCGACCGGCAAGTTCAACGTCTACAACCGGTCGAACCACGTCACCTGACGAGGGTGAGACCATCACAGGAAAGGGCGGGCCCCTCGCCCGCCCTTTCCTTGTTCGAGGCATCAGCCAAACTCACCGGCCTGCCACCAAGGGCCAGACAATACAGCCAAAACGGAGCCCGGATATGACCTCCGAACCGGATAAGAAAAAACCGATCTGGCGCCGGTATTTCCTATGGGGAATGCCTGTGGCCGGTATCGCCGCGGCCTTTGCCGCCGGCATCATCTTCTGGGGCGGGTTCAACACCGCAATGGAAGCCACGAATACCAAGGAATTCTGTATCTCGTGTCACGAGATGCGTGATTTTGTCTACGAAGAATATACCGGCACGATTCACGACGTGAACCGGTCGGGCGTGGGGGCTGTCTGTTCCGACTGCCACGTACCCAAAGACTGGACCCATAAGATGATCCGCAAGATCAAGGCGTCCAAAGAGCTTTATGGCAAATTGGTCGGCACCATCAACACCCGCGAAAAGTTCGAAGCCAAACGTGTGCATCTGGCCATGAACGAGTGGGAGCGGATGAAGGCCACCGATTCGCGCGAATGCCGCAACTGTCACGATTTCGAATCGATGATGCCCGAATTCCAGAAACCACGCGCCCGTCAGCAGCACCTCAATGCGATGACCGTCGGACAGACCTGTATCGACTGCCACAAGGGGATTGCACACTCGGATGCACGCGACAGGGCGGACGAAGAGTATCTGGAAAAGCTTGAAGCACCGAACCCGGACTTCATCCGGCCGATACCCCCGGAATACCTGGCCAGCCTTGAAAAGATCGAAGCCAAAGAGGCCGCTGAAGCAGAAGCGGAAAAAGCCGCCAAGAAGGCTCAGCAAGAGGCCGTTCAGGCCCAGATCGCAGCGGCTGTTGACGCTGCTTTGGAAGAAGAACGCGCAAAAGCCTCCGGTGAAGAGGCCGCCGCGCCCTCTGGCGGAGCAAGCGACGTTGCGTCCAACATCGACTGGAACGCAGTGGCCGCGGCGGATCTGAAGCTGTTCTACCCCGGTCAGGCCTCGTTCGAATGGGTCCAGAACGGCAAGTTCCATGGTGGCGCACGCCCCCTGACCAAAGGCGGGGATCAGTGCACCACCTGCCACGCCAAGGAACTGGACACCATCGGCAACAAGATCGTTGCAGGTGGCGATCTTGAACCGACTCCCATTCCGGGCAAACGCGGTGTCATCGACGCAACCGTTCAGGCGGCACATGACGACGAAAACCTCTACATTCGTCTGCAATGGCCGGACGCGGGTCACAACCCTGCCCCGTTCGTCGATGGCGGCAAGATGGACCCGGACAACCAGATCAAGGTTGCCATGATGATTACCGGCACTGGCATCGAGCTGGGCGATCAGGTGGGCTGCTGGGCCTCGTGCCACGCCGACAACACCTATATGCCTTTTGCGCCCGAAGCGGATGCGATCGCGGCAAATGCGGATGTTGCCGGTCGCCTCAATGCCACCGACACCATTACCAAATACATCAGCGAAAGCCGCACCGATGTTGAGGTCAAAGGTCGCCGCGGCAAGGCCCTGGGTGGCTGGGACAAGCTGAAGGCCGAGGAACAGATCGAGCAGTATCTGGCCGACGGCACCTATCTTGACCTGATGCGTGTCTACGCCGACGGAAGCGCCACCAATGGCTATCTGTTGGAGCAGCGCGTGGTCAATGATGGTGAAATCGCCGCATCGGCCGAACTGTCCGGTGGTATGTGGACCGTGGTCTTTACGCGCCCCCTGAATTCGGGTGCGCCCGGTGATGTGCCTTTGGAGGCAGGCAAGACCTATACCGTTGGCTTTGCCATCCACGACGATTTTGCTGCCGCAAGGTTCCACCACGTGACGCTGAATACAAGCCTGGCGCTGGATGATGACAGCGCGCTCATCAACGTGGTCAAACAATAACGGATCGGGGCCGGGTCAACCGGCCCCGGCCACTTTTGGAAAGGAGACATGGACCATGAAACCCCAACGCCTTCTTCCCGCGCTGCTGCTTCTGGCCGCGCCCGCCTGGGCGGACGAAACCGCCGAAATCTGCGCCGAGGCCGAAGAGCGCTATGTCGAGTTGTTCGGTCAGCCTTCGTCGGCCGTCGAAGACGCTGAAGTGGTGCTGATGTACAAATACAATTTCTGCCCAGCCGAATTGACCGTCAAGGCAGGCACAACTGTCCGGTGGGTGAATGTCGACAAACGCACCAGCCATTCCGTTCTGTTGAAGGATGGCAGCCAACCTGAAAGTGATCGCCTGTTCCCCGAGGAATCCGTTGAACTGACCTTCCTTACGCCCGGTCCACAGGACTATCTGTGCGGCCCGCATTGGGAGACACAGAACATGATCGGAATGATCACCGTCGAACCCTGAAACAAGGCACAATACAGGCAAGATGAAGGAGCGCGGGCGCAAATCCCGCGCTCCTTAACTTATGTCAAGGAGGTTGGTTTTCGATTGGGCCAATCTTCCCCCATGACACGCCCGGCTCACCCAGCAACGTCTTGCAAACGCAACGGATCTGCATGGGATACCGGATCTCGAAGACTTTCAGACCAAGCGAGTTTGCACATGAGCGGTAAGGTTTTTCTGATTGGCGCAGGCCCCGGCGACCCCGAGCTGATGACCCTTCGCGCACTGCGGATGCTGCAAGAAGCGGATGTCGTGGTTTATGACCGGCTGGTGTCCGCCGACATTCTGAACTTGCACGCGGAAGGCGCCCGGCTGATCCCTGTCGGCAAAGCGCCCAAATGCCACACCGTTCCGCAGGACCGCATCAACGAAATACTGCTGGAAGAAGCCCGCGCTGGTCACACGGTTGCCCGGCTGAAGGGTGGCGACCCCATGATCTTTGGTCGCGGCTCGGAAGAGGCTGCCTATCTGATGGCCCGCGGTGTTGCTGTTGAATACGCACCGGGCATTACGGCAGCCCAGGGGGCGTCTTGTTCGACGGGTGTGCCGCTGACCCATCGCGGGCTGGCAACCTCGGTTCAATATGTCACCGGGCATCGGCAGGCCGACAAAGTGCTGGATCTGGACTGGAAACGCCTTGCCGATCCGGACTCGACGCTGGTGGTCTATATGGGCGTTGCCAATATCGGTCAGATCGCCATGGGGTTGATGACCGAAAACCTGCCGGGCTCGACGCCGGTTCTGGCGGTGGGCAAGGCCACGACACCTGATGAGCGTCGTCTTGTGTCACGGCTTGACCAGCTGGCCACGGATGTGCGCGCAGCCGACCTGAAGGCGCCGACGCTGTTTATCATTGGCAAGGTGGTTTCGCTTTATGCCGAACGGCCTGTGGCCGAGCTTCTGGAACAGGCCCATGGCTAAGCTGGGAAGACGAGACCGAGGGATTGACCCAACACACACCGACAGGTCGCCGGGGCGTTCGGGATGGGTGGCGCGAACCTGTCTGACCATTGCGGTTCTGGCCGCGACCTCAGCTTTCGCGGCGGATGTCATCGATCCCGACACCCTGAAAAGACTTGTGCATCAGGATTGCGGTTCCTGTCACGGCCTGTCCCTGAAGGGCGGCCTTGGTCCCGATCTGCGCAGTGAGACGCTTGAACACTACGACGCGGATGTTTTGACCAGCGTCATCCTTGACGGCATCCCTGACACCGCGATGCCCCCGTGGCGGCCTCTGATCAGTGAAGAAGAAGCCGAGTGGATCGCCCGTTACCTGCTGGAACAGGAGTCACAATGAAACACTTCATCCTTGGCCTTGCCGCCACATTGATGATGTCCACCGCCCAGGCTGAACCAACCGCGACAGGCGACCTTGGTCTGGTCATCGAACGCGCCAAGGGCTCGGTTCTGCTGGTGGATCAATCCGACCGTGCAGCTCTGGCCCGGATCGAGGGGTTGGGTGATCTGTCGCACGCGTCCTTGGTCTATTCACCCGATGAACGGTTTGCCTATGTGTTTGGCCGCGACGGCGGGCTGACCAAGATCGACATCGTGACCCGCCAGATCGTGAACCGCGTCGTGCAGGCCGGCAACGCCATTGGCGGGGCGATTTCGGACGATGGCAAGCTTGTGGCGGTGTCGAACTATGAACCCGGTGGCGTGCGCGTATTCGATGCGGACACGCTTGAGATGGTCGCTGACATCCCGACCGGCAGCAAAACCATCGGTCTGGTCGATGCGCCGGGTCGGCGGTTCGTTTTCACGATGTGGGACACTGGGGAAACCTGGATTGCCGATTTCGCAAAGGGCGCACCAGAGATCACCAAGATCCCGGACATGGGCAAGAACCCCTATGACGCGCTGATCACTGCCAATGGCCGCACCTATATCACCGGCCTGTTTGGCGAGGACGGCCTGACCGCACTGGATCTGTGGGCCGAAACACCCGAACCGATCCGGGTTCTGCCCGATTACGGGCGCGGGCAGGAAGAAATGCCGGTCTACAAGATGCCTCATCTGGAAGGCTGGGCGCTGACGGGCCGCGAATTCGTTTTGCCGGCTGTCGGCCATCACGAGGTTCTGTGGATCGACGCCGATACCCTGTCCGAAACGGGCCGGACCAAAACCCACGGGCAACCGGTCTTTGCAATGGCGCGTCCGGATGGGCGGCAGGTCTGGGTCAATTTCGCCCACCCGCTGAATGACACCATTCAGGTGATCGACAGCGTCAGCAAAGAGATCATCCACGAATTCAAACCCGGCCCGGCCGTGTTGCACATGGAGTTCACGCCGCGCGGACATGAGGTCTGGATCAGCGTGCGCGATGCCAACAAGGTCATGGTCTACGACACGCATAGTTTTGAAAAACTGCGCGAGATCGACGCGGACAGCCCGTCCGGCATTTTCTTCACTGCTCGCGCCCACAGAACAGGGCTGTAACCGATGCGACATATCACGGACCCGATCGACCGCCGTCTGCTGGACGAGTTTCAGCGCGACTTCCCGATCACCGAAAGACCGTTTCAGATACTGGGTAACGCTCTCGGGCTGGACGAAGCCGAAGTCATTCATCGCCTGTCCCGGATGCGCGCCACAGGCCGCATTACACGGGTTGGCGCAACCATCACACCCGGCGCGGTGACGGCCAGCACTTTGGCTGCCGTGGCGGCTCCGGAAGATCGGTTGGAGGAGGTTGCCGCCCTGATCGATGCCGAACCCGGCGTGAATCACAATTATCAACGCGAAGACGCCTGGAACCTCTGGTTTGTCGCGACCGGGCCGGATCGCGCGCATGTCAACGATACCCTTGCGCGGATCAGTCGATCCACCGGATTGCAGGTGCTGGACCTGCGGCTGGTGCGTCCCTTCAACGTGGATCTTGGCTTTCGCATGACTGGAGGCATCAAGAACGTGCCCACAGCGCGAAAGGTCGATGCATCCGTCATGCGCGAGGGCGATCGTTGCCTGCTACAGTCTCTGAGTTCCGGGCTATCTTTGGTCTCAGAACCCTACGCCGCTCTGGCTCGTTCGCTGAAACGGGATGTCACCGACGTGATGGAGCGGGTCGAGGCTTTGCATGCCGCCGGAATAATCTCGCGGCTCGGCGTCATCGTGCGTCACCGGGCGCTTGGCTGGTCGGCCAATGCGATGGTGGTCTGGGATCTGCCGGCAGAACAGATTGAAACCGCTGGTCCCGCTTTGGCGGCCTTCCCGGGGGTGACTTTGTGCTACGAGCGCAATCCGGTTCCCGATGTCTGGCCATATCGCCTGTATTCCATGATCCACGCCCGCACACGCAATGAGGCTTTGGATGTTCTGGCCGGCGCGATTGCATTGCCCGAACTGGCCGGAGCGCGACACAAGGTTCTCTTCTCAACCCGCTGTTTCAAGCAGACCGGCGCGCTGATTCAGGCCAAGGAGGCTGCCGCATGACGCTGGACCAAACGGATCGCGCGATCCTGAATCGTATGCAAGAGGATCTGCCGCTTACTTCGCACCCTTACGCAACCGTCGCCGCAGAGCTTGGCCTGTCCGAGGCCGAATTGCTGACGCGTCTGAGCCGCATGAAAGATGACCGCACCATTACGCGCTTCGGTCCATTTTTCGACGCCGCGGCCATGGGTGGGGCTTTCTGCCTTTGCGCAATGGCCGTTCCAGCCGAAGATTTCGAAACCGTCCTGACCAAAGTCAATGCACATCCCGAGGTGGCCCATAATTATGAACGCACGCACCGGCTGAACATGTGGTTCGTGCTGGCCACCGAAACACCCGAGGGGATCGAGGCCGCCGCCGATGCCATCGAACGGGAAACGGGGATCAGTGTTCTCCGTTTCCCCAAACTTCAGGAATTTTTCATCGGCTTCCGGGTGGCGGCATGATCGACGCAACAGACAGACAGATTATCGAGTCGCTCCAGGGGGGATTGCCCCTGGTGTCCGCGCCCTATGCGCAGGTCGCTGCCGATCTGGGCCTGACCGAAGCCACCCTGCTGGACCGGCTGGCCGTGCTGAAAGCGCGCGGGGTGATCCGACGGATCGCCGCAGCCCCCAATCATTACAAGCTGGGCATGACGTCGAACGGCATGACCGTCTGGGATGTTCAGGATGACCTGATCACCGAACTGGGCGCTCATATCGGGGCACTGCCCTTCGTCACCCATTGTTATGAACGGCCCCGTGCCCTGCCCGACTGGCCCTACAACCTGTTCGCCATGGTTCATGGCAACTCGCGCGACGAGGTCGAAGAGAAACGCGGCCAGATCGCCGCTATTCTGGGATCGGCCTGCCGGGGCAGCGACATCCTCTATTCCACGCGCATCCTGAAAAAGACCGGGCTGCGCCTGAGACAGAAAGCCTGAGACATGTTCCGCCTGACCGAATACATGCATCAACTGGTCAAACCGACTCCGGTGCGCAAGCGTCGCCCCGGCCCGGTAAAGCCGGTTGTGATCTGGAATTTGACGCGACGCTGTAACCTGAAGTGCCGCCATTGCTACACCGTCTCGGCGGATGTCGCGTTCCCGGGTGAGCTCAGCCATGAGCAAGCCATGGTAACCCTTGAGGATCTGGGCCAATTTCGCGTCCCGGCCCTGATCCTCTCGGGTGGGGAACCGCTGGACCGGTTCGATTTCTTCGACATCGCAAAACGGGCCCGTGATCTGGTGCCAATGCTGGCCTTGTCGACCAACGGCACCCGGATTTACGACGAAACCGCTGATATGATTGCGGATGTGGGCTTCAACTACGTCGGCATCTCGCTGGACGGGATCGGAGCGACGAATGACTGGTTCCGTGGCGTCGAAGGGGCTTTTGCAGACGCCTTGCGCGGCGTGCGAGAATGCAAAAAGCGCGGCATCAAGGTTGGCCTGCGGTTCTGCCTGACCGAAGGCACGCAACATCACTTGCCTGACTTGCTGAGCCTTTGTGATGATGAAGGTGTCGACAAGTTCTACCTGTCGCATCTTGTCTATGCGGGGCGCGGCGACAAGAACCGGGGCGAAGATGCCGCGCATCAGCGCACGCGCAAAGGCCTGGATCTGTTGCTGGAACGCGCCTGGGAAGCCGCATCGGGCGGTCGTCCGCTGGATATCGTGACGGGGAACAATGACGCTGATGCCGGGTATTTCCTGAACTGGATTCGCACGCATTTCGACGCCGAAAAAGCGGCACATGTGCGCGCGCACCTGGCCGCGTGGGGCGGGAACTCAAGTGGTTTGGGCGTCGCTAATATCGACAACCTTGGCCGGGTCCATCCAGACACTTACTGGTCCGATTACACGGTGGGCAACGTAAAGACCAAATCGTTTTCCGAACTCTGGACCAGCGATGATCCGATGCTTGCCATGCTCCGCACCCGCCCACGCCCGCTGAAGGGGCGCTGCGGAGCCTGCGAACTCAAGGACGTGTGCGGCGGCAATACCCGCATCCGCGCCTTGCAATTGACCGGTGATCCATGGGCCGAGGATCCGGCCTGTTACCTGTCCAACCAGGAAATCGGTGTGGATGAAGCAGGGGAACGCCTTCAGGTCACACCGTTTCGGGGGAAAAGCCATGATCCGGCGCATCAGTTCTTTTGACACCGTAAGTGCGAGGCTTTCAACCGCTGCGCCTGTGGCGCGTGCGGGAACCTCCGGCGGGAGTATTTTTGAAAAGATGAAGATTGGGGCATTATGCTCGATCCTTGGCGCGGGTGTCGCCTGGGCGGATGCGCAATCGGATTACGCTGAGCATTGCGCCTCATGCCACGGCGAAAACCGTCTGGGCGGGGTTGGCCCCGCGCTGATCCCTGAAACGCTCAAACGCATGCGGGGTCCCCGGGTTGCTGCGGTAATCGCGGAAGGGCGCGCGGCGACACAAATGCCGGCCTTCTCGCACGAGCTGGATGCTCTGCAAATCGAAGAGCTGGCAGGTTGGTTGAAATCGCCTTTGGAATCCGACCCCGAATGGGGCGAGGCCGAGATATTGGCCAGCCGGACGCTGGACGAGGAATATGTGCCGGTGGATGCGCCCGTCTGGGACAGCGACCCGATGAACATCACGCTGGTGGTGGAAACCGGAGATCACCATGTCAGCGTTCTGGATGGCGACACGTTCGAGGTTCTGGACCGGTTCGAAACCCCCTTCGCCGTGCATGGCGGTCCAAAATTCAGCCCGGATGGGCGGTATGTCTTCATCATGTCCCGCGACGGATGGGTCCAGAAGTACGACATTTGGGCCCTGAAGCAGGTGGGCCGTGTGCGTGCCGGCCTGAACAGCCGTAACATCGCCATGTCCGGCGATGGCAAATGGGTGGCTGTAGCCAACTATCTGCCCAACAGCCTGACGGTGTTGTCCACCGAAGACCTTTCAGTCGCAAAGGTCATCGAGGTCAAAAGCAAGAAGGGCGTGCCCAGCCGCGTTTCGGCTGTCTATCAGGCCCCTCCGCGGGAAAGCTTTGTTCTGGCGCTGAAGGATGTGCCCGAGATTTGGGAAGTGTTCTACGGCGCAAATCCCCCGCAATCCGGGCTTGGTCATGATTTCCGCATCGAAGGTCAGTTCAAGAACCCCGACCCCTTCCCGGTGCGCAAGATCACCACGCCTGACTATCTGGACGATTTCTTTTTCGACCAGAGTTATGAATATGTCATGGGAGCGTCCCGCGATGGCAAGGGCGGACAAGTGATTGATCTGGTGATCGGGCACAAGGTGGCCGATCTGGATTTGCCCGGAATGCCGCATCTGGGCTCGGGCATCACATGGAAACACGGCGATACGACCGTGATGGCCACGCCGCACCTGACAGACGGCGCCGTGTCGGTGATCGACATGGAAAGCTGGGAAACCGTCAAACGGATCAAGACCGAGGGCCCCGGGTTCTTCATGCGCAGCCATGAGAACTCGCCTTATGTCTGGGCCGATGTTTTCTTTGGCCCAAACAAGGACGCAATGCATGTCATCGACAAGCAAAGCCTTGAAATCGTAAAGACCCTGCGCCCCGCTCCCGGAAAAACCGTGGCCCATGTCGAGTTCACCAGGGATGGCAGCCACGCGCTGGTTTCGATCTGGGAAGATGACGGCGCGGTGATCGTTTATGACGCGCAGACGCTGGAAGAAATCCGCCGCCTGCCGATGCGCAAACCTTCGGGGAAATACAATGTCTGGAACAAGATCACCTTCTCGGAAGGAACCAGCCACTGAGGGAAAATGGCCGGTTTGGAAACTGGCCATTCTGCTGTATCCGGCCACGGCGCTGACCGTGGCCATCAACCTGTTTTTGCTCGGGCTTATCCTGCACAGCGTCGGGTTCGGTGCAATCGAACCGGTGCCGGCTCTCCTCTGGTCGATTCCGCTGGGCATTCCTGCGGCATGGCTGGCCGGTCGGTGGCTGCGCGGATTGATGGACGAGGCCGACGGGTAGATTCAAATTTTCAGGCACCTGACCTAAGTCAAGTCTTCGCCTGGAAGAATCCCCTACGGTTCAGAAAAGAACGCCGAGCTGGATTCTCAATGCCCACCGTCCGCCCCCCGCATAGCCTGTTTGATCGCGTGTCCCGCGCGGTGTGCGGTTTGGTGGGTATTTTCCTGTTGCTTTTGCAGATGCTTGGCCCGGTGCTGGCGAGTCCCGGGGACAGCATGTGGATCGAGATCTGCTCGGAGGCAGGGGCGGTCTGGGTTGAAGTGGACCTTGAGGAAGGCACTGATGACCCGACCGCACCTTGCCCGAAATGCGCCGATTGCGCGCTGTGCGCGGTGACAGTGGCAGCCCCGCTGCCAGACCTGCCGCTGCTGACGCAATCCGGAAATGTACAGATTGTACCCGCTGCAATCGGGGATCTGTGCATTTTGTACAACTCAAGGCGACTGTGGCCCGAAACCCGAGGGCCCCCGGTTGCGACCCAAGAAAAATCTGAACGCGCCCTGCGCGCGTCCGTGGCGTTCACTCAAGTAAACGGAGGTGCGCCGTGGTCGTAAGTCGCGCAATCCATTTCCTGCTGGCTTTTTCCCTGTCCTGCCTGATGGCGATCAGCGCCCATGCCGACAGCCTGGCCAGCTTCCTGCCCGACATCGAACCTGCCGATCTGGCCCCCGGTGCCGATGCCTTTGGCCCGGTACGCGATGACGTCAAGGTCGCCCCCGTCCTGAAGGGCGGCGAGACCGTTGCCTGGGCATTCCTGACCTCGGACTTTGTTGGCACGACCGGTTATTCCGGCAAGCCGATCCATGTCGTTGCCGCCATCGATAACGATGCCGTGTTGACCGGAGTGCAACTGGTCAAGCACTCGGAACCCATCGTGCTGATCGGCATCCCCAATTCCCGCATGGTTGAATTGACCGAAGGCTATGCCGGCCTTGACCTGAAGGTTGAAGCTGAAACCGGGGGTGAGGGGCACGACCTCGACATCATCTCGGGCGCGACCGTCACGATCATGGTGATCGACGACAGCCTTGTGCGTGGCGGCATCAAAGTGGCGCGTGCATTGGGTCTGGGCGGCTTGTCGCCGTTGCAGGCCGACGGGCCAAAGCGCGAAGTCGATATGGCGCAGAATGCGGTCTATGACTGGTCGACCCTGTCGGGTGACGGCTCGATCCGGCGGTTGACGCTGGATGTCGGGCAGGTCAACGCCGCCTTTGAGGCCACCGGCGACCAGCGCGCGATCAAGCGCCCCGAACCGGGCGAACCGGATGACACCTTCATCGACATGCATATGGCGCTTGTCTCGGTTCCGTCGATCGGCAAGTCTCTGCTGGGCGACGCCGAATACCGGAACCTTGTGAACTGGTTGGACGAGGGCGAACAGGCCATTCTGGTGCTGGGTCGCGGATCCTACAGCTTCAAGGGATCAGGCTATGTGCGCGGCGGGATTTTCGATCGGATCCAATTGATCCAGGGCGACAACTCGGTCCGGTTCTTCGACAAACAGCAAGTACGCCTTGGCAAGGTTGCAGCCCCGGATGCGCCCAGTTTCACCGAGTTGGACATCTTCAAGATTCCCGCCGATGCCGAGTTTGACCCGACCGAGCCGTTCCGCCTGCAACTGCTGGTACAGCGTGCCGTGGGTGCCGTTGAGAAAACCTTTCTGACATTCGATCTGGGCTACAAACTGCCCGACCACTACCTGCTGCCCGTTGCAGCCCCAACGGTTGTCGAGGATGCAACCGGCGAAGCCGCCGCCAAGGCCGCCCTGTGGCAACGCATCTGGAAGGATCGCACCGTCGAAATCGCCATTCTCGGCGTCATGCTGCTGGTCCTGACCGCGACGTTCTTCTTTCAATTCCACGCGACGATGAATGCGCGGGTCTTCTACTGGTTCCGCATCGGCTATCTGACCATGACCCTGTTCTTCATCGGCTGGTACGCCAACGCGCAGCTGAGCGTGGTGAATCTGATGGCGCTGGCGGGCAGCTTGCGCACAGGATTCTCGTGGGATGCGTTCCTGCTGGACCCGCTGGTCTTTATCCAGTGGTTCGCTGTCGCTGCCGCGCTGCTGTTCTGGGGGCGAGGCGCCTATTGCGGCTGGTTGTGCCCGTTTGGCGCGTTGCAGGAGCTGACCAACAAGATCGCCCGCGCGCTGAAAGTACCGCAATGGACGCTGCCCTGGGGACTGAACGAGCGCCTGTGGCCTGCAAAATACATGATCTTCCTCGGTCTCTTCGGTCTCAGCTTTGTCTCGATCCCGTTGGCCGAGAAATACGCCGAGGTCGAGCCGTTCAAAACGGCGATCATTCTGAAATTCATGCGCGACTGGCCCTTTGTGGTCTTTGCGCTGGCCCTGCTGGGAATCGGGCTGTTCATCGAACGGTTCTACTGCCGCTATCTCTGCCCGCTGGGTGGAGCACTGGCGATCCCTGCCCGTATCCGCATGTTCGACTGGCTGCGCCGCTACAAGGATTGCGGCTCCCCCTGTCAGACCTGCGCCAACGAATGCCCCGTTCAGGCGATCCACCCCACCGGTGAGATCAATCCGAACGAGTGCGTCACCTGCCTGCATTGTCAGGTGCTCTACCAGTCCGAGGACAAATGTCCCGTCGTTATCCGCCAACTGAAACGGCGGGCCAATACAGGGTCGGTCCAGATGAAGACCCCACTCGGACAACCACCGGCGAACCATCCGAACGCCAAACCGCAATCCGTTTCCTAAAAGGAGGAACGAACATGTCGGAACATGACAACAAGCTAACCGTCACACGCCGCGGGATGCTGGGTGCAACTGCAACCGGCGCCGTGCTGGCCGGGACCGGTCTGGGCTCGACCCTGATGACCGCGAAACAGGCGAGCGCCGCGGCCAATGCCAATCTCGAGCCCGGCGAGCTGGACGAGTATTACGGTTTCTGGTCTTCGGGTCAGACCGGCGAGCTGCGCATCCTGGGCTTCCCGTCCATGCGCGAACTGATGCGGGTGCCGGTGTTCAACCGCTGCTCGGCTACGGGCTGGGGTCAGACCAACGAGTCACTGAAGATCATGACCGAAGGGTTGCTGCCTGAAACCAAGGAGTTTCTCGCCAAGCGCGGAATGAAGACCTATGACAACGGCGACCTTCACCACCCGCATATGTCCTTCACCGACGGCACCTATGACGGTCGCTATCTGTTCATGAACGACAAGGCCAATACCCGCGTCGCCCGTGTGCGCTGTGACGTGATGAAATGCGACAAGATCACCGAGATCCCGAACGCCAAGGCGATCCACGGTCTGCGTCCGCAGAAATTCCCGCGCACCGGCTATGTCTTTGCCAATGGTGAAGATGAAACACCGCTGGTCAACGATGGCAGCGTGCTGGATGATCCGTCGCAATACGTGAACATCTTCACCGCGCTGGACGGCGACACCATGGAAGTGGCGTGGCAGGTGATCGTGTCGGGCAACCTCGACAACACCGACTGCGACTATCAGGGCAAATACGCCTTCTCGACCTCGTACAACTCGGAAATGGGCATGAACCTGGCCGAGATGACCGAGAACGAGCTGGACCACGTCGTTGTCTTCAACCTTGCCGAGATCGAAAAAGGCATCGAAGCCGGCGATTATCAGGAGCTGAAAGGCGTCAAGGTTCTGGACGGGCGCAAGGGTCAGAACAAGAAATACACCCGTTACATCCCGATCCCGAACTCTCCGCACGGCATCAACACCGCGCCCGACGGCAAGCACGTCTGCATCAACGGCAAGCTGTCGCCGACCGTGTCGGTGATGGACGTCACCAAGCTGGACGCGCTGTTCGAAAGCGATGCCGACCCGCGGTCCTGCATCGTGGGTGAGCCGCAGCTGGGTCTTGGCCCGCTTCACACCGCCTATGACGGTCAGGGCAACGCGTTCACCACGCTGTTCCTGGACAGCCAGATCGTGAAGTGGAACATCGACAAGGCCATCCGCGCCTACAATGGCGAGGACGTGGACCCGATCATCTCGAAGGTCGACGTGCATTATCAGCCGGGTCACAACTCCACCTCCATGGGTGAAACCAAGGAAGCCGATGGCAAGTGGCTGATTTCGATGAACAAGTTCTCGAAAGACCGCTTCCTGAACGTTGGTCCTCTGAAACCCGAGAACGAACAGCTGATCGACATTTCGACGGATGAGATGAAAGTGGTGCATGATGGCCCCACCTTTGCCGAACCGCACGATTCGATCATCGTTCGCAGCGACATCGTAAACCCGGTCAACGTCTGGGATCGCAACGATGTTACCTGGGAAGACGCCCGCAAACAGGCCGAGGCCGATGGCATCGATCTGGAAGAAGGTGCGGAAGAACCGATCCGGGACGGCAACAAGGTGCGGGTCTACATGACCTCGCAGGCGCCGACCTTCAGCCTTGAGAAGTTCACCGTCAAACAGGGCGACGAGGTCACGATCTACGTCACCAACCTGGATGACGTGGACGACGTGACCCACGGCTTCTGCCTGGGCAACTACGGCATCGCGATGGAAGTGGCGCCACAGGCCACCGCCTCGGTCACTTTCACCGCCGACCGTCCGGGCGTGCACTGGTTCTATTGCCAGTGGTTCTGCCATGCGCTGCACATGGAAATGCGCGGCCGGATGCTGGTCGAACCGCAAGGAGCCTGACCCATGCGCTGGTCCCTGCTCATACCGCTCCTGCTCGGCTCGCCCCTTTGGGCGGCGGATTGGGATGTGCCCAACCGGGCGGGGGCCATCAATGAAACACTGGCGCAGGCGGCGGATGGAGACACCCTCCGCCTGAGCCCCGGCGTCTATGCCGAGCATCTGGTGCTGGACCGGCCCGTCACCATCGACGGGCAGGGCCAGGCCACCATTGACGGGCAAGGCACCGGCAGCGTCATCACCGTGACCGGGCCGGGCGTGACCGTGCGCGGTCTGACTGTTATCGGCTCGGGCTCAAGTCATGACGGGATCGACAGCGGAATCCAACTGACCAAGACGGCCCGCGCGCCGGTGGTCGAAGACAATGTGCTGCTGGGCAATCTTTACGGCATCGACATTCACGGTGCCAAGGACAGCATCGTGCGCGGCAACCGGATCGAAGGGCGTCAGGACCAGCGGATGAATGACCGCGGCAATGGCGTCTATGTCTGGAATGCACCGGGCGCGGTGGTCGAGGGCAATGACATCCGCTATGGGCGCGACGGGATCTTCGTGAACTCGTCCAAGAAGAACACCTTTACAGGCAACCTGTTCCGCGACCTTCGGTTTGCGGTGCACTACATGTATGCCGACAATTCAGTGGTCAGCGACAATGTCTCGATCGGCAACGATCTGGGCTATGCGGTCATGTTCACGACCAATGTGAAAGTCGCAGACAACGTCTCGATCGGTGACCGTGAACATGGCGTGATGCTGAACTACGCCAACAAGAGTGAGATCACCGGAAACGTGGTGATCGGCGCCAAGGAAAAGTGCACCTTCCTTTATAACTCCAACAAGAACGAATTCACCGACAACTGGTTCCAGGGATGCGGCATCGGAATCCATTTCACCGCCGGCAGCGAACGCAACCGCATCGTTGGCAATTCCTTCATCGGGAACCGGACACAGGTGAAATACGTCTCGACCAAATGGGTCGAGTGGTCGGAAGACGGGCGCGGCAATTACTGGTCCGATTTTGCCGCCTATGATGTGGATGGCAACGGCATCGCCGATGCCCCCTATCGCCCGAATGACAGTATGGACCATGTGCTGTGGACCCAACCAGCAGCCAAACTGCTGCTCGGCTCTCCTGCCGTGCAGCTGGTGCGCTGGTCGCAATCCGCCTTTCCGGCACTGTTGCCCGGTGGCGTGATGGACAGCAATCCATTGATGCAACCCCCTGAACCCCCAGCTATGAAAAAGGTGCCTCATGACGGATAAGGCCCTGACTATTGACCATGTCAGCAAGGACCGGGGCAAAACCCGCGTTCTTGACGATATCACCCTGTCTCTTGCCCCCGGTCAGCGCGTTGCGCTGCTGGGCCATAACGGCGCAGGCAAGTCGACCCTGATCAAATCCATCCTTGGCCTGACGCCGATCCAAGGCGGAGCAATTCGGATCGGAGACGCCACCCCCGGCAGCGCCCAGGCGCGGCGGGAAACGGCGTATCTGCCCGAGGCGGTCTCGTTCCACCCGGCCCTGACCGGGCGCGAGCAATTGACCCTGTTTGCGAAATTGTCCGGCGCCAGGGCGGATGTGGCTGGCCTGCTGGAGCGCGTAGGTCTGAGCGATGCGCTGGATCGCCGGATCGGCACCTATTCCAAAGGGATGCGACAACGTCTGGGTCTGGCACAGGTGCTGCTGGGTCAACCGAAAGTGGCTTTGCTGGACGAACCTACCAGTGGATTGGACCCGATCTCGCGCCAGGACCTCTATGCCATCATCGACGAGTTGGCCGCGCAGGGCATCGCCGTGCTGATCGCCAGCCACGCACTGACCGAGGTCGAGGCCCGTACCGACCGGATCGCAATCATGCGCAAGGGCCGGATGGTGGCTGATGACACGCTGAACAATCTGTCGGCCCTTGCAGGCCTGCCGATCCGTCTGAAAGTGCGCGCTAGCGCCAACGCCGATGCCTTGGCTGCTGAATTGGGTGGCAACCGGATCAACGGTGCGTTGGTGGAACTGCTTTGCACCCCCGCTGACAAGATGGAGGCTCTGCGCCGCATCGCCGGAATGGGCGACGCGGTCGCGGATGTGGAAATGACCCCGCCCAAGCTTGAAGATCTTTATCGTCACTACGCGCAGGAGGGATTGCAATGACCCGCTTTCTCGCCATCACCCGTACCGAAATGCTGATCCTGCGCCGCAACCGCTGGTTGCTGGTCGCCACGGTTATCATGGTGCTGTTCGCATTGGCGCTGACCTTTGCGGGCAGCGCGCCTACCGGCACGCTGGGCGTTGACATGCTGACCGTTTCGGTTGCGTCGATGACCACGCTTTCGGTCTACCTCGCGCCCCTTCTGGCGCTGATGATCTCGTTCGACGCCATCGCCGGTGACGTGGACCGGGGCAGCCTGTCACTGCTGTTGTCCTACCCTGCAGGGCGCGGAGAAATCCTGTTGGGCAAATTCACCGCACACCTTGCAGCGCTGGCCTTCGCCATGACGGTCGGTTTCGGTACCGCCGGCGCGGTGGCGGCCTTCTTTGGTGGTGCCGGGCCGGAAAGCCTGATGGCGTTGGTCCGTCTCATCCTCACATCCATCCTTCTGGGCGCCGTGTTTCTGGCGCTGGGATACCTGCTGTCTGCCCTGGCTAAGGGGGCTACGGCGGCGGCAGGTCTGTCGGCCGGGCTCTGGCTGGTTTTTGTTGTCCTCTATGATCTGGGCCTGTTGGGGGCTGTCGTCATGGACAAGGGCGGCACCTTTACCCAATCCGTCTTTCCATGGGTGATGGTGGCCAACCCGGCCGACGCATTCCGTCTGTGGAACATCGCCGCGACCGAAGGAGTCGCAATGGCTTCGGGCATGACCGGGGCCGCGCAGGCCCTGCCTGTGTGGGCCGCGCCGGCATCTTTGTTGATCTGGCCCGTGATCGGTTTTGCCCTCGCGCGGCTGGCATTCCGGAGGGTCGAGCCATGAAACCTCTCGTTCTGGTTGCCCTGATCGCGTTGGCGGCCTGCAAGGAAGACCTGGCCGAAGCCCCCGATCCGGTGGATCTGACCCCGGACGCGCTGAGCTATTTCTGCCAGATGAACATCGCCGAGCACGGCGGCCCCAAGGGCCAGATCCATCTGAAGGGATATCCCGCACCGCTGTTCTTCGCGCAGGTGCGCGACATGGTGGCATATCTCAAAAGCCCTGAGCGTGATGCCGACATCACAGCCGTCTATGTCAGCGACATGGGCATTGCGCCAAGCTGGCGGCAGCCGGGTATCTCGAACTGGATCGCCGCGGATGACGCGACCTTTGTTGTCGGCGCCAATGTGGCGGGCGGCATGGGCGCGCGCGAAGTGGTGCCATTTGCCGATCCTGCCGATGCGCAGGCATTCATTGAGATTTACGGCGGGACGGCACTGGGCCTTCCGGACATCCCGGATACCGAAGTGCTTGGCCCTGTCGATCTTGAACTGTCATTGGAGACCCCCGTATGACCGCCCTGTCCCGCCGCCGATTTCTGATCATCTCAGCCGCCTGCGCTGCGGCCACACCGGCCGCAGCCTCTGACGCGCGTTGGCACGGCACCGCGCTGGGTGCCGCTGCAAGCCTGCGTTTGGTCGGGCTGACGGATGTCGAAGCTGCACCCATCATAGCCGCCGTTGAGACCGAGGTTGCCCGGCTGGAAGACATTTTCAGCCTGTATCGCCCGCAATCGCAGCTCAGCCGGTTGAATCGCGACGGTGTTCTGACGGCGCCTGCTCCTGAATTGTTGAACGTGCTGAGTCTCTGCACCGCGCTGCATCAGGCATCGGATGGCGCCTTTGATCCGAGCATTCAGCCCCTTTGGTATGCATTGGCTACGGGCGCGCGCGCTGACGATCTGGTTGAAGTTCAACAGGTAATAGGCTGGGAAAGGGTATCTTTCGACGTCTCGGCCATTCGTCTGCCTGCGCCCGGAAAATCCGCGCTGACGCTGAACGGTATTGCGCAGGGCGCGATCACCGACCGGATCGCCGACCTGCTGCGTGGCCATGGTCTGCGTGATGTTATGGTTGATATGGGGGAAATTGCTGCTTTGGGCGCGCGTGGCGACGGTGCGCCCTGGAAAGTTGGGCTGGCGGCGCCGGATCAGACGGTTCTGAAGCGGATCGCGCTGCGCGACCGTGCCGTGGCGACATCGTCTTCCCTAGCCACTCAACTGAGTCCCGGTCTTGGGCACATCATCACCCCGGACGGGCCTGCAAACAGTGAGAGAACGGTTTCGGTTTCTGCCCCGGAAGCGGCACTCGCGGATGGGCTGTCCACTGCACTTTGCGCGGCATCCGCCGACAAAGCGAGTGAGATCGTAGTACGTTTCCCCGACGCCCGTATCGAGTTGAACGTATGACGAACAGGTAGAAATCTCAGCCCGATCAAAAAAAATTCGCGAAAAGTATGATATAGGTCAATTCGTGCGCTGCTGAAGGCAGCTAGGAAGTAAAGACGCGAACCTATCTATCCAAATACGAGTCGCCAGCCATGAGCCAGTTGACAAGCAGACGCGCTTTTCTGAGCGCGCGTGTCCTGCGGGAGGACCCAGATGCGATCCGTCCGCCGGGGGCAGTCGCAACTGGTTTCGGCGATTTGTGCACGCGTTGCGAAGATTGCGCCGCGGCTTGCCCTGAAGACATCATCACATTCGACGACAGCGGTTTCCCCGTTCTGGACCTGTCCGCAGGCGGTTGCACCTTGTGTGGTGACTGCGCTGACATTTGCCCGACACCGGCGTTGCTGCCCGAACGCGTTGCCGAGTGGCCATGGCGCGCGCAGATCGACGACGCAAGCTGCCTGTCGACGAATGGCGTAAGCTGCCGTCTGTGTCAGGACAATTGCGAACAGGATGCCATCCGCTTTCGCCTGCAACTGGGCGGACGCGCGGAACCGGCGCTTGAAACAGAAACCTGCATCGGCTGCGGAAGCTGTTCCTCCGCCTGCCCCGCCGGGGCGATCGTGATGCACCGCCCCACCCTACAACACCCGGAGGTGAACCAATGAACATCTGTGGCTGCCTAGTCCACATCGCCCCCGATTACACCGATGCCGCACGCGCGGCGATGGCCGGAACCCAGGGCGTCGAGCTTCATGCCGAAGCCGAGGACGGCCGTTTTGTAGTTGTTGTCGAGGATACGGCCGACCGGCTGGCCTCGGACACCATCATGGATCTGCACCAGATCCCCGGAGTGATCTCACTGTCACTGACTTATCACCATTTCGAAGATCTCGCGGAGACGGCTCCGCGTCCTGATGCTCCAAGCCAACCGTCCAGCAGGAGGCCCATGCAATGACCATCTCTGAATCCCGTCGTACATTCCTGAAAGCGTCCGCAGCGGCAGCCACTGCCTCGGCTGCGGGCATTCCCATGGCCGCAGGTCAGGCCAGCGCTCAGGTCGGCGCACCCGATATTCGCTGGGACAAGGCTGCCTGCCGGTTCTGTGGCACAGGCTGTTCGGTTCTGGTGGGCACCAAGGACGGCCGCGTGGTCGCCACGCAAGGTGACCCGGACGCACCGGTGAACCGGGGCCTGAACTGTATCAAGGGCTATTTCCTGTCCAAGATCATGTACGGCAAAGACCGCCTGACCACTCCGCTTCTGCGCAAGACCAACGGCCAGTATGACAAGAATGGTGAGTTCGAGCCGGTCAGCTGGGATGAAGCCTTCGACGTGATGGCCGCCAAATGGAAAGAGGCCCTTGCCAAGAAAGGTCCGACCAGCGTGGGCATGTTCGGCTCGGGGCAGTGGACGGTCTGGGAAGGCTATGCCGCCGCCAAGATGATGAAGGCCGGGTTCCGGTCGAACAACATTGATCCCAATGCGCGTCACTGCATGGCCTCGGCCGTGGTTGGTTTCATGCGCACCTTCGGCATTGACGAGCCGATGGGGTGCTATGACGACCTTGAGCACGCCGACACCTTCGTGCTGTGGGGGTCGAACATGGCCGAGATGCACCCGATCCTGTGGTCGCGCCTGACCGACACCCGCCTGACGAAACCGGGTTGCGAAGTGCATGTGCTGTCGACTTTCGAACACCGCTCGTTCGAGCTGGCCGACAATGGCATGGTGTTCAAACCGCAAACCGATCTGGCGATCCTGAACTATATCGCCAATTACATCATCCAGAATGGTGCGGTGAACGAAGAGTTCGTCAAGAACCACGTCAACATCACCAAAACCGCCACCGATATCGGTTACGGCCTGCGGGAGAACAACCCCCTGCAACAAGAGGCTGAAAACCCGAACTCGGGCAAGTTGGAGCCGATCAGCTTCGAGGAATATGCCGAGGCCGTTTCGAAATACACGCTGGAATACACCTCGGAGCTGTCCGGTGTTCCGGCTGACAAGCTGGAGCGTCTGGCCAAGCAATATGCCGACCCCGACCGCAAGGTGATGAGCCTGTGGACCATGGGCTTCAACCAGCATACCCGCGGGTCCTGGGTGAACTCGCTGATGTACAACGTGCACCTGCTGGTGGGCAAGATTTCGGAACCCGGCAACTCGCCCTTCTCGCTGACTGGTCAGCCGTCGGCCTGCGGTACCGCGCGCGAGGTTGGCACCTTTGCGCACCGCCTGCCCGCCGACATGGTGGTCATGAATGACAAGCACCGCGAGATTTGCGAAACCGCCTGGAATGTGCCTGCGGGCACCATTCCGGCCAAGCCCGGCTTCCACGCCGTGCTGCAACACCGCAAGCTGAAGGATGGCGATCTGAACGCCTATTGGGTTCAGTGCACCAACAACATGCAGGCTGCGCCGAACATCAACGAGGAAGGCTATCCGGGCTATCGCAACCCGGAAAACTTCATCACTGTTTCTGACCCCTACCCGACGGTCACTGCGGTTTCCGCCGACCTGATCCTGCCCACCGCCATGTGGGTCGAGAAGGAAGGCGCCTATGGCAACGCCGAGCGCCGCACCCAGTTCTGGCGGCAGCAGGTCAAGGCCCCGGGCGAGGCCAAATCGGACCTGTGGCAGGTGATGGAGTTCTCGAAGCGCTTCACCGTCGAAGAGGTCTGGGGCGAAGAATTGCTGGCCACCATGCCCGAGCACCGCGGCAAGACCATGTATGACGTCCTGTTTGCCAATGGCAGCGTCGACAAGTTCCCGCTGTCGGAAACCGCCGAAGGCTTTGACAATGACGAATCCGAGCATTTCGGCTTTTACGTGCAGAAAGGTCTGTTCGAGGAATACGCCAACTTCGGGCGCGGCCATGCGCACGATCTGGCACCCTTCGAAACCTATCACCAGGCCCGCGGTCTGCGCTGGCCGGTCGTGGACGGCAAGGAAACGCTCTATCGTTTCCGCGAGGGTTACGACCCCTACGTGTCCGAGGGTGCCGGCGTGGAATTCTATGGCCACAAGGATGGCAAGGCCAAGATCATCTTCGCGCCCTATGAACCTGCGGCAGAAGAGCCGGACGAAGAATTCGATCTGTGGCTGTGCACCGGTCGCGTGCTGGAACACTGGCATTCAGGGTCGATGACACGCCGGGTACCGGAACTGCACCGCGCCTACCCCGCCGCCGTGGTCTACATGCATCCGCAGGACGCCAAGGATCGCGGCTTGCGCCGGGGCCAGGAGATTGTTCTGTCAACCCGTCGCGGCGAGGTCACCAGCCGTGTCGAAACCCGGGGCCGGAACAAGGTGCCGCGCGGTCTGGTCTTCATGCCCTGGTTCGACGAAAGCCAGCTGACCAACAAGTTGACGTTGGATGCGACCTGCCCGCTGTCGAAAGAGACCGATTTCAAGAAGTGCGCATGTAAAGTCGAGCGCGCGTAACCCGAAAGGATCGTAGGGGTCGTTCCCATGTCTCTTGTCGATAAACCCCTTTCGCCGCAGCGGCGCCGGTTCCTTCAGGACTCGGCGCGGGCGGCGGGCGGCTGCGTGGTCGCAGGATCGTTGCTGGCCTATCTGGCCCGCGACGCCCGCGCCCTGCCGGCCGATGCCTTGCGCCCGCCCGGCGCATTGCCGGAGAAAGAGTTCCTGTCAGCCTGCATCCGTTGCGGTCTATGCGTGCGGGACTGCCCGTACGATACCCTGAAGCTGGCCGAGCTCGGCTCGGATGCGGTGGCGACGGGAACACCATTCTTCACCGCCCGGGATGTTCCCTGCGAAATGTGCGACGACATTCCGTGTGTCGCTGCATGTCCGACCGGGGCACTTGACCCCGGGCTGGAGAATATAGACGACGCCGAAATGGGGACTGCCGTACTGGTCGATCAGGAAAACTGCCTGAATTTCCTCGGTCTGCGTTGCGACGTCTGTTACCGCGTCTGCCCCGTCATTGACGAGGCAATCACTTTGGAGACGGCGCATAATACCCGGTCGGGTCATCACGCCTTGTTCATCCCCACCGTCCATGCCGACCACTGTACGGGTTGCGGCATGTGCGAAAAAAGCTGTGTTCTGCCCGAGGCCGCCATCAAGGTTCTGCCTGCCCGGCTGGCGCGCGGCAGCTCGGCAGAGCATTACCGTAAGGGGTGGGAGGAAAAGGCCGCCAAAGGTGCGCCGGTCGTCGAGGGGATCATCGATCTGCCCGACCGTTTGCCGGGGCCGGGAACCGACAATCTTGCCGCACCCGGCGGGTTTGCGCCGGAATATGATCTGCCGGGGGTGGGACAATGAGTGCCCGCACACATATACCCGTAGGTCGGGAGGCCGTTGAAGGCAAAGGGTGGATCGGGGCGCATCGTTTTTTGCTGATGCGTCGTGCAAGTCAGCTGTTCTTTCTGGTTCTGTTTCTGCTGGGCCCATGGTTCGGCATCTGGATCGTAGAGGGCACTTTGGCGGGGTCACTGACGCTTGGCGTGTTGCCGTTGACCGATCCGTTCATCTTGTTGCAAAGCTTCGTCGCGGGCCATTGGCCCGAGGTGACCGCGCTGATCGGTGGGCTGATCGTTCTGGTGGTCTATGCCCTGATTGGCGGGCGTGTCTATTGTTCCTGGGTTTGCCCGATAAATCCGGTAACGGACGCGGCCAATTGGGTGCATCGCAAATTGGACCTGCCGAAAGGCTGGCAACCTAAGCGCGGCACCCGGCTGTGGATTCTGGCAACCGTACTGCTGGTCTCGGGCCTGAGTGGCGTCATCGCGTGGGAGCTGGTCAACCCGATCACCATGCTGCATCGCGGGCTGGTATTCGGCATGGGCTTTGTCTGGGCCATGATCACGGCCATCTTCGTGTTTGACGTATTCGTCTCACGCCATGGCTGGTGCGGCCATCTGTGCCCCGTGGGCGCGTTCTACGGGCTGATCGGGTCGAAAAGCCTGCTGCGGGTCAGTGCAGCCAATCGCACGGCCTGTGATGACTGTATGGATTGCTATGCGGTCTGTCCTGAAAACCAGGTGATCTCACCCGCGCTGAAAGGCAAGCCGGGAAGCTCGCCCCTGATCCTGTCACCTGACTGCACAAACTGCGGACGCTGCATCGATGTCTGCGCAGTCGACGTCTTCAACTTTACTCACCGGTTCGACGACCATGTCGTTCAACCTTCCGATCCAGTTGCCGCGCCTGAGCCGCGCGCTGCCAGACCTATCTAGGGGAGTGCCAAGATGAAAAGAACAATCGTTACAGGCGGAATTGCCCTTCTACCCGTAGTGTTGCTGAGCGGATGGGCCCTTGCGCAATCCGCACAGGTCGAATCCCTGCGCGGGGCCGGCGTTGACGAGCCGGTGCCACTGGATCAGATCCACCGCAACGTCGAAGGGCGGCAGCAGCGCAATTATCGCCAGCAGCCACCGTTGATCCCCCATTCGGTCGAACAATACCAGATCGACATTCGGACCAACCAATGCCTGTCCTGTCATGACTGGACCAAGGCCGGCGAGCGCAACGCACCGACCCTGTCGATGACCCACTACCTGGATCGCGATGGCAACGAACTGGATAAGATTGCCGGAACCCGGTACTTCTGCAATCAGTGCCACGTACCGCAGGCGGACGCACCGCCGCTGGTCGACAACGTGTTCCAGCCCTCCGCCGGCAACTGATCCAACGCAAGACTGAAAGGAGCACCGACATGGCAGACTCCCCTGAAAAACGCGGCTTGCTTGGTCGCCTCTGGAACGCGATCTGGACACCGGCAGTGATGTTCAGCTCGGGCTTTCTGATCCTCGCCGGTTTTCTGGCCGGTATCCTGTTCTGGGGTGGGTTTCACTGGACGCTGGAACTGACCAACACCGAAGAGTTCTGTGTGTCCTGTCACACGATGGAAACGAACCTGGGCGAGTATCGCGAGACGGTCCACTACAACAACCACTCGGGCGTGCGTGCGATCTGTTCCGATTGCCACGTTCCGGATGAGTGGAACCACAAGATCAAAGCCAAGATCATGGCCGTGAAGGACGTCTATCATGAACTGGCGGGCACGATCAGCACACCCGAGAAGTACGAGGAACATCGCCTGGCGATGGCCTCGGCCGTGTGGAAGAAGATGAAAGCGTCTGACAGCCGCGAGTGCCGCAACTGTCACAACTTTGACTACATGGACTTCACCATTCAGGAAACACGCGCCGCGTCGGAACACCAACGCGCCATTGACAGCGGCATGACCTGTATCGATTGCCACCAGGGCATCGCCCACAGCCTGCCACCCAACTACCTGGAAACATACGAAAAGGTGACTGCTGCGCTGGAAGAGGAAGATGCGCAGGAGCACGCTGCTGCCACGGGTGACGACATCCGCGATTTCCTGAACAACAGCTCGAATTGATGTGGGGGCAGAGATGTTAGAGTTACTTGGAACCATCGGTGGAAACGTCCTGAGCTTGCCCGGCATACTCGGTCTGGCGCTGGGCATGATGACCCGCAAGCTGTGGCTGGGCGCGGCATTGGGCGGCGCAGTCGGCGTACTTGAAACGCTGGTTTTTGCAGGCTTCCAGTTTGCGCATGTAGAGCCACTGGAACTGATCATCGCTATTGTGGTCGGCATCTGTGCAGGAAGCCTGGGCACTGCCATTCGCATCAAGGGCGCGACGGCCTGAAACACAGCCGGTTTCACCGTTTCGGTGGAACCGGCTTGTTACGTCGGGCCGGGCAGTGTCGTCACCAAGTCAATTGCTGTCTGCTTGTGTTTTCACGCCCGCTATCACCAATTCCGCGTCTCTGGGCAAGGACCGGAAGGCTGCGGGCAATGTGCGATCGGTGAAAAGCACGTCCTTTTCCGTCATCCCGGGCAGGCGCAATGCCGGGCTGGTCTGGGCCTCGTTGAATTTTGTTGAATCAACCGCCATGAAGGTCTGGTCAGCGATATCGGACATCGCGCGGGCCATGTCAGCTTCGCATTGATCATAGACCATGAAGCCCTTGCTGGGATGCACCAGTGATGCCGACAATATGGCCGTTCGGGCCGAGAACCCTGCGATGACGTCATAAGCGGCCCGGTCGAAAGCGGCGCCGTCGTGGTTGCGCAACTGTGTTCCCGCCATGAAGACCCTGTTGCCCTCTTCCATCGATAACGTGGCGGCGATGAAGGCCGAATTTGTCACCACCGTGAGGTTTTTGCGCGCGCGAAGTGCCTGAGCAATGAAGCCCGAGGTCGAACCCGTGTCGATGGCGATGGCCGAACCGTCCGGTATCCGCCCCGCAACGGCATCGGCTATCGCGACTTTGGCGGCGCGGTTCTTTGTCATGCGGGCCAGAAACGGTGGATCCAGCACGTTTTGAGTGCTGACCAATGCACCATGCACCTTGGACAGGCTGCCTTTGGCGACCATCGGCTTCACGATTCGCCTTACTGTCTGGTCCGACACCCGGAGAATGCGCGCCAGTTCCATGACCGAAATTCGCCCATGCAGGTTTACCGTGCTGAGAATTTCTTGCTCGTATTTCGACATATAGCGCCGCGTTATTTGTTGATTTCATCAGGTTACTTGCAAGAATGACGCTGTTCAAGCGACTTACTTCAACACTTTTCAAACATTTATGTTGCTTTTTGTTGTTTTGAGATTTTTGATGACAGCATATCACCTGAAGTGAGTGAACGCATGACAACGCAGTCGGTCAGACATCTCATCATTGGCGGCGGCATCATCGGATGCTCCATCGCGTATCACCTCGCACGGTCCGGTGAGACGGATGTTGTTCTTCTGGAAAGGGCGTCCCTGACCGAGGGGGCCACCTGGCATGCGGCGGGGCTTGTCGGGCAGTTGCGGTCATCACGCAACACGACGCGGATGCTGAAACGGTCCGTGGCACTGTATGATCGTCTGGCCGAAGAAACCGGGATGGCGTTCGACTGGAAGAAAGTCGGAAGCCTGCGCCTGGCGGCAACCAAAGAGCGGCTTCTGGAAGCCAAGCGCCTGGCGACAATGGCCCGCAGCTTTGATCTGGAGATGGAGATAATCTCGGCGGCAGAAGCCAAAACGCTGTTTCCCTATATCGACGCGAAGGGATTGGAAGGCGCGGCCTTTATCCCCTCGGACGGTCATGTCGATCCCGCAGGCCTGTGTCAGGCAATCGCGACCGGCGCCCGGATGCACGGTGCCAGGATCCGCCAATCCGTAGAGGTCACCGATTTTGAAATCCACAACGATCGCATCACCAAAGTGATGACATCGGAAGGGGATTATGAAGCGGACACCGTCGTTCTGGCCGCCGGAATGTGGAGCCGCGAACTGGCCGCCAAACTCGGGGTCGTTGTCCCGGCCTGCGCCGTCGAGCATCAATACATCGTAACAGAACCCCTGCCCGACCCCGATCTTGTAAAACGCCTGCCAACCCTGCGGGATCCCGAGCGGCTGGTGTATTACAAACCGGATGCAGGCGGGAGGCTTGTGATCGGCGGGTATGAGGACAACACGCTGCCGTTCGGCGACAGGGGCATTCCGGGCGCGTTTGTCCGGCAGCTTTTGCCCGACAACCTAGAGCGGTTTGCCCCCCTTGCCGAACTGGCAGGTCAGGTAACGCCGGTCGTCAACACGGTTGGACTCCGGCAGGTCATCAACGGCCCCATCCCTTACTCCGCGGATGGCGATTTTGTCATGGGATGGGCGCCTGAACTGCGAAACCTGATGCTGGCGACCGGATTTCTGTACGGCATCGCGGCAGGTGGTGGCGCAGGAGAGATGATCGCCGAGTGGATTGTCGATGGCCGCCCGAGCCTTGATCTGTGGCCTCTGGACGTACGCCGGTTCAGTCCGCATCACGCCACGCGCGCCTTCATGTATCCCCGCGCGGTGGAGCATTACGCGCATCATTACAAGATGCGATATCCGGGGCAGGAGGCGGAAACGGCCAGAAACCTGCGTCTGTCGCCCCTGCATGAGCGGCTGAAACAACATGGTGCCGTATTCGGGTCCAAGAATGGCTGGGAACGGCCGCTCTGGTTTGCTCCGGCCGGTGTAGAGTCGGTGGATCAGTTGGATTTCCTGTCTCCGGGTTGGAAAGCCTATGCCGAGCAGGAACACAAGGCCGCGCGCGACGGGGTCGTTCTGATCGATCAAACCAGTTTTTCAAAGTTCGAACTGATCGGCCCCGGCGCGCTGGAGGCCCTTCAAAACCTCGCCGTTTCAAACATGGACAAGCCGGATGGCGCGGTGATCTACACCCAATTGTGCAATGATCGCGGCGGCGTTGAAGCCGATATCACCGTCACCCGATTGGGGCGGGAACACTTTTATATCGTGACCGGGTCCGGATTCGGCGTGCATGACGCGGACTGGATCCGACGCCACCTGCCCCGCGACGGGTGCGCGCAGCTGATCGAAATGACGTCGGCACGCGCCGTCATCAACATCTGCGGCCCCAAAGCGCGAGATGTGATGCAGGCCGTTGCGGAAGAAGACGTCTCGAACGTTGCGTTTCCCTTTGCAACGGCCCGAGAGATCACTCTGGGAACGGCAAAGGTCCGCGCGATCCGCATAGGCTATGTCGGAGAGCTGGGATGGGAGCTGCATATTCCGACCGAGTTCGCCCTGCATGTCTATGACCTGCTTTGGCAAACCGGTCAGAGCCATGGCATCCGCGACATCGGCTACCGCACGATCGAGTCCTTGCGGCTGGAAAAAGGCTATCTTTACTGGAGCGCCGACATCACTCCCGACTATTCGCCAATCGAAGCGGGCCTTGGCGCGCGGGTACATCTGAAATCCAAACAGGACTTCATCGGGCGACCGGAGCTGGAGGCGCAGAAAGCGAAGGGTCCCGACCGGCGGCTCTGTACATTCATCACCGACGTGCGGCTGCCGATCACCGGAGGGGAGACCATACTGCATTGCGGCAAAACAGTCTCGCTGGCGTGCAGCGGTGGCTATGGGTTTACCGTCGGCAAGAGCATCCTCTACGGTTATCTGCCTGCGGGACTGGCTGGTGGGTCAGATTTCGAAGTGGAGGTGTTCGGCGAACGCCACGCCATCCGCCGCGTGGACGGGCCGCTTTACGACCCGGCAAACAGCCGGTTGAAAGCCTGAGGGAGAGAGCGATGCAGAATGAACCAACAAATGAGATTATTCAGGCCCTTCGCAACGTGGCGGGGTTCGAAACCCTTGCCGAGGCGGACATTCACACCCAGCGGCTGGGCGGGTTGACCAATCTGGTCTATCGCGTCGAAGGCGGGCCAAAGACGGTGATCGTGCGCATCCCCGGTGAAGGCACCGAAGCCTATATCGACCGCGCAGTTGAAATCCACAACGCACGGGTGGCGGCGAAAACCGGGGTCGGCCCCGAAGTTCTGTGGGCAGACGCGGCATCCGGCGTGATGATTAGTGATTGCGTACCCGACATCGTCACGATGACACCCGAGATGTTTGCGACGCGTCCCGGGTCTGCCGCCCGAGCGGGTAAGGCGCTGAGGGAGCTTCATGATGCCCCCGAGCCGTTCAAGTTTCGGTTCGAGCTGTTTTCGATGATCAACGACTACATGAAGGTGCTTGCGGACAAAAACGCGACCCTGCCAGAGGGTTACGCGGACGTCGTGGCCGAGGCGGCCCCGATCCGCGAGGTGCTGCGGGACAAACCCGGAGCATTGGTCCCGAGCCATTGCGACCCGCTGTGCGAGAATTTTCTGGATGACGGCCAGCGCATGTGGATCGTGGATTACGAGTATTCAGGCATGAACGATGCCCTTTGGGATCTGGGTGATCTGTCGGTCGAAGCCGGGCTGAACGACGAACAGGAACTGGAATTGTTGACGGCCTATTTCGACGGCCCGCCGAGCGAGGCTCAGATCGGGCGCATGGTGATCTACAAAGCCATGTGCGACCTGCTGTGGACGCTGTGGGGATTGATCCAGCATGCGGATGAAAACCCCGCCGAAGATTTCTGGGCCTATGCCACCAACCGGTTCGAGCGGTGCAAAGCCCTGATGCTGGCCCCGTCCTTTGCGGCCCATGTGAAAGCCGTGGCCGAGGAATAGGGTTCATCCACGGCCGGATCCGCCCTGGATACCGGATGTTTCCTGCCTCGTCTCAGATCTTTGAGCCGCTTTCCCTGGTGCCGGGATGCCCGGGAAGAACGGGCCGGGCAAAATACGGGATGCGCCTGGAACTTAGATGTTTCCATTCGAAGCACGTTTGGGGCGTCGGCTTCTTGCTGGTGCTCGGGTTGAGTCTGCCTTTCTGCCCGGTATCTCATGTCGGCCACGGCACTTTTGCACCTCTGTCAGCCTTGACGTGGCGTCAGGCGCAGACCTGCCTATCCGGTCGTTCAGCCGCCCTGAAACCTTGCCAACTAAGTCAACTTGAGACTTGAACCTTATGATTTCCAAGGAAAAGCGCGTGACGACGTGGTAGTTTTGAAGTAAATCGGTCAATCAATGTAACAAGTTAACAGTGCCGCCTGTTCCTGCTATGGATTCAGCATGAATACCTCTCTACTTTTGGATTATACATATACATTATGTATATGTATTAAGGGGAAAACAGGGGGACAGTTATGGAAGGAGTCGCAAGACAATGACGCGAGTCCTTGAGGCATCACCACGCATTTCAAAAGTCCTTCATCTGGCAGATCTGAATGACTATGCCACTCTGTTTCAGAGAGAGGGCGTAGACGACGAGATTCTGGACGAATTGACGGATCCGGAACTGCGTGATCTCGGGTTGACGGTTGGTGAAAGGAAGCGCTTTCGAAAGGCGCAGGCCAGGCTGAAATCGCAGGAAGCGTCGAAGCGGCCCGAAGTCCAGTCCAAGGCCGAGCGGCGGCAGCTGACTTTGGTTTTCTGCGATCTTGTGGGGTCGACCCGGCTGGCTCAGCGATATGATCCGGAAGACCTGATGCAGATCATGAACCTGTATCTGGATACGGCGATCGGCACCCTGAAACAGCACGGCTGCCATCTGGCCTATCGGCAGGGCGACGGCATCATGGTGTATTTCGGATACCCCAAGGCCATGGAAGATGATGCCGAACGGGCCGTACGAGCCGTATTGGAGACCATCGAGGCCGTTCAGAACCTTGAAAACGAGTTTGGAGAAAAGCTCGACCTGCGGGCAGGCATTGCGACCGGCATGGTTGTCGTGGGCGTCGTTTCCTCGAAAAGCCTGGGGTCTCAGGACTTTCTGGTGGGTGAAACGGCGAATCTTGCATCCCGCCTTCAGGGGCTGGCCGAACCGGGTGAAGTGATCATTTCTTCAGAAACCTGGAGGCTGACCCAGGGTGCCTTTGAATTCGAACCACGTGGCAGCCACGAGCTGAAAGGCTTTGACAATCAGCGCAAAGTCTATCGCGTGGTGTCGGAAATCATGTCCTCCAGCCGGTTCGACGCACGGGTGGGTCAATCTGCGGTCGATCTTGTCGCCCGGCATGACGATCTTTCAACCCTGACCCGGCTTTGGAACGAAGCGCAGAAAGGCTCGGGCCGGCTGGCGCTTGTCAGGGGGGCTGCGGGAATCGGCAAGTCGAGGCTGATCAAGTCACTGTCTGAATCAATAGGGGTCAAACCCTTTACATTGCAGTGCATCCCGCACCTGACCAGTCTTCCCCTGCACCCGATCGTAGGGGAACTGAGGCGCGTTTCTGGCGATAAATCAAATGACAGCATCCGGGCTGCGATTTCGGACTTCGTGCAATCGGCCTCACGGCTGAGTGACGCGGACTTGCCCGTTCTTCTGGATCTGGCAGGTGTCGAGACCGGCGCCCCGACAGAATCCGACCCGTTGAAGAAGGCGCGCAAATCCCTTGACGTGATGCTGCGCAGTCTGGGCAGCCTGTGTGACAGGCGCGGCACGTTGTTGCTGGTGGTCGAAGACGTTCATTGGGCCGATGCAACCACGTTGGATGTACTGGACGCGCTTGCATCCGCCTTGAGCAACTTTCCGGTACTGGTGGTTCTGTCACACCGACCTGAATACGAACCTCCGGAACATTTCGAGAGCCGAGCCGCGCGCATTGATCTGTCTCCGCTTGGCAACACCGAGGCATCCGAACTGGTCCGGCGCGTGGCCGAGCCGTACAGCTTGCCTGTCATCCTGATCAGGCAGATCATCGAAAAGGCGGATGGCGTGCCGCTGTATATCGAAGAAATGACAAAGGCGGTTCTGGACCAGCTGCCTCAGGATGCCCCGATCAATGCCGAGGTTCTGGATACACTGAGCGTCCCGGCCACCCTTCAGGACTCGCTGATGTCGCGTCTTGACCGAATGGAACATGCCAAGCCAGTCGCTCAGCTCGGATCGGTTATCGGGCGCAGTTTCACCGCTCAGATGATCCACGCTGTGGCGCATGAAGACATGGATGTGGAAAGCGCCCTCATGCAGCTTATGGCGGCTGGCGTCGTGCTGATCACCAGCGATTCAGGGTCGGCCACATACACGTTCAACCACGCGCTGGTTCAGGATACGGCCTATAATTCGTTGCTGCGGGAAGACCGGCAGAAGGTGCATCTGAAAATCGCCCGGGCCTTGCTGGACGGTCACAATGCATTCGGCAGTCCGGCCCCCGATACCGTCGCGCATCATTGCGATCTTGGCGGATTGAAGGATGAGGCCGTTGCGAATTGGGTCACGGCAGGTGAACTGGCGTTGTCCCGGCTGGCGAACCTGCCTGCGATTTCCGCTTTCCGGGCTGCCCTGCGCAACATCGGAACCATGAAGGCCAACGCAGATCGCGATGGCTTCGAGCTTCGGGTTCAGATGAATATTCTGCCCGCGTATATGGCGATCTACGGGTGGTCGTCCGATCAGGTCGGCGAAACTGCCGCCCGGGCGATGGAACTGGCCCAGACTTTGGGCGACGGCGAGACGCTTTTCGCCGCAACCTTCTGCCGTTGGACCCATTTCTTTGTTGCCGGTCAGATGAACCGCGCGATGGAAATGGGACAGGCGCTGGATATGATGGCCGGCATGACCGAAGACCCCGTCGCCAATGTGCTTGCGGCACGGGCCCTGAGCTTTACGCATTACTTCCGCGGGGAATTTGCGGAATGCGAACAACAGCTGGAGCGCGCATTCGCCCTGATCACGCCCGAGCTGGATATGGCCATGATGCCCATGACCCAGTCTTCTACGGCCGCGTCATTGCTGGCCATTCAGGGATGCCTGCTGTGGCAGCAGGGAAAGCTCGAAAAAGCCGAGGCCGCGCGCCTGGAAGCCATCGAGGTCAGCAGGCCGCTGAACCACGCACCCAACCTTGTCTACGTCATGGGCGCTTGCAGCATGTTCCTGCCCTATGCGGGGGAATGGGACCGGCTTGATGTGACGATGAAAGAAGCCAGAAAAGTCGCGGATGAGGAAGGGTTTCTTTACCTTCACGCGATGCAGGACATCTATATGGGTCTCGCGCAGGCCGGGAAAGGCGATATCGCAGGCGTTCCGGAACGCATCGAGGCATGCATGAACCTGATCTCCAAATCTGGTGGAAACTTTACTTTTCCACAGAATCAGATTGTTCTGTCTGAGTTGATGATTGATCACGGAGATGTTGATCAGGCTTTGGACCGGCTCGAAGCCGTCTGCATTCCCGGCTGGGAACGCGGCGAGACGTTGAACAAACCTGAATACCACCGTGTGCGAGCAAAGGCTTTTGCCGCAAAAGGGGACTTGGACGCTGCAATCAGCGAGGCGGAACAAGCGCTTTCGCTTGCCCGGGATTGCCGTGGAGTTGTTCAGGAGCAGCGGGCCCGCGATCTGCTGGACAGATTGAAAGAAGCAAAATGAACAAGATTGACTGCCCCGCCGAATTGGGCAGCAGCACCGAGAGGGATTTACAATGACCGATGCATTGGATTGGAACGAAGATCAGTGGAGCGCCGTGAACAAGGCCGTTCATGACGAGGCACTGCGCGCCCGGGTGGCCGCCAGTTTCCTGCCCCTGTACGGACCGCTGCCCGCTGACACGCAGTCCGTTCCGCTGAACAAGCTGGATCTGGTCGACAACTCATCTGGTGCATCCAAGCAGCGGCTTGACGTGAACGATTATGACACGCTGCGCCTTACCACCGTATCGGTGAACGTGTACCTGAAAGGCGCACAGGTGGCTGATCCGGAACTGACGGCTGCTCAGATCATGTTCCGCCGAGCGGCCGCCGTTGTGGCACGGGTAGAGGATGACATCATTTTCAACGGTCAACCCGGCACCGGACAGGCCCCCAAACACGCTGGCGGCGCGCCCGACTCATTGCCGCAGATCTATACGATCAGCGGCGGTGGCAAATATCCGGGATTGCTTGAAGCAGGCGAAGGCAAAACCAATTCCGCGACCAAAAAGAACTATACCGGAACCGAGGTTTTCGAGGCCGTCGTCGAGGGCATCAGCAAGCTGGAAACGCATGGCTATCTGGGCCCTTATGCCTGTGTGATGGGCAATGGTCTGTTCCGTGCGGTCACGACTCCGCTGCCGAATTCGATGGTGCTGCCGCGTGACAGCATTCTTCCGTTCCTGGACGGGCCGTTGCTGCGTTCCAGCACCCTGCCCGCGAACAAGGCAGTGCTTGTGTCCCTGCTGGGTGCACCGGTTGAAATCGTCGTGCCTTCGGATATCGCCGTGAAGTACCTGCAAACCTCTGCCGAGGGCGAGCACGTCTTCCGCGTGCAGCAGAAATTCCATCTCAGGATCAAAGAAGCTGAGGCCGTCCGCACGATAACCTGTTGACCGGAGATCGGGTCGTGCGCGAGTTTACAGATCGGGGCGTTACCCTGCGTTGGTCCGAGGCGATCAACGCAGACGGTCTCAGTCGGGTACTGGTGGAAGCAGGTCCATCCGTGTCGTCGCATGACTCGCTACGTCTGATCTGTTCGGAAGAAGGCGGCCCCGAGCGTGCCATTCGCGGGTGGCCCGTGTTGCGAGACCCGCAAACCGGGTTTCAACAATTCGCAGCCATTTTGCCGTCCGTGACACAGGAAAAAACCCTGTCCTGGCGTCCGGTGCTGACGTCGGGAGGGCGCGAATATGATCCCGGGCCGGAAAAAGCAGTTCAACCTGCCGCACCGGAACCGACAAAAACCGCAGTGACGTCGCCGGTACTGGAACATGTTGCCAAATTTGTGGTGCCGTTCGAAAGCAGCTTTCACCCCTCGGGCGAGACGCCGGATGGGATCTGGCTGCATTTCGCCATCAAAGAAGGTGGCACCGTCGAAGGCCCGCATCTGAAAGGGGTGATCGAACCGATCGGAGGAGACTGGATGCGCGTTCGGCCCGATGGCGTGGGGCTGCTTCATGCAAAGGCGCTTATCAGACCGTCCACCGGGAAAGCTCCGATCCTGTTCGAAGATACGGGTGTGTGTGACTTCGGCCCGGACGGATATGCGGCCTTGGCCAAGGGCAATCTGCCCGCTTCGGCTCCGGTACGGCTTGCGCCGCGTTACCTGACCTCGAATCCGCATTTCAGCTGGATGAATCGGGTGCAGGGTTTTGGCATTGGCGAAGCCAGCCTGTCAGACATCACCCTGCGCTTTGACGTCTATTCCGCGAAAGGAATTTCCGATGCCTGACAAGGTTGTCATTCTTGGAGGCGGCGTGGCCGGAATGAGCGCCGCGCACGAACTGATTGAACGCGGGTTCGAGGTCGAAGTCCACGAACGCCAGCTGATCCCCGGCGGCAAGGCCCGCAGCATCCCCGTAATGAAGGGTGAAGGGGATCATGGCTCAAAAGCAAAACACATCAAGGCACTGGAGAAATGGGCCGAGATGGATGGGGCCAGTTATCCGCCCGGCGTGAAACGCCCCTGGCTGCCCGGCGAACATGGGTTCAGGTTCTTTCCGAACTTTTATCGGCATATCACCGACACGATGGCCCGCACGCCGTATTACGACAAGGGCACATGCTTTGACAATCTGGTCCCGACCACTCAGGTTCTGGTCAGCCAGTTCGACAAGCCCGGCATCATTGTCCCGGAACGGTTTCCCCGCACGCTCAAGGATGTCGCGGATGCCTTCAAGACCATTGCCTTCGCGCTGTCGCCGAGGGACCAGATCGCGTATGAGGATGTCGAACATTTTGTCGCCTGCATGTGGCGGATCGCGAGTTCCTGCAAGGAACGCCGGTTCGACGAATATGAACGGATCGGTTGGTGGGATTTCATCGGCGCGCAGGACCGTTCGGAAGCCTATCAGAAGTTCCTTGCCATCGGCCTGACCCGTTCGCTGGTGGCCGCCAAGGCCACGACGGCAAGCACGAAGACAGTGGGGGACATTGCTATTCAGCTTCAGCTGGGCATCGCCACACCCGAACCCCACTGCAACAGGCTGCTGAACGGGCCCACCAATCTTGTCTGGATTCAACCGTGGCTGGATTATCTGACAAGCAAAGGGGTCGTGTACAATTTTGACTCCAAAGTCACCGGAATCGAGTGCCGGAACGGGCGGATTATCGGCGCGACAGTCGAACAGGATGGTAAAGAAAAGCAGGTCACGGGGGACTGGTTCATCAGCGCCATGCCGATTGAACGCATGGCACCGCTTGTGACCCCGGAAATGATGGCGGTTGACCCCGCACTTGCCAAGTTGCCCTTGCTGGCCAATGACGTGCAATGGATGAACGGCATTCAGTTCTATCTGACCAAGGACGTTGAACTGACCCATGGCCACGTCATTTTCATCGACAGCCCATGGGCTTTGACGGCTGTGTCGCAAAAACAGTTCTGGCACCAGATTGATTTCGACAACTGGGCTGAAGGAAAGACAAAAGGCCTGCTGTCGATCGACATTTCCGAATGGGACAAACCCGGTCTGAACGGGAAGACAGCGCGTAATTGCAGCCGGGAAGAGATTGCAAGCGAGGTTTGGGAACAGGTCAAGCGCGGCATCAACGTGGATGGCCAAACCGTTTTGCGGGACGAGGATATGCATTACTGGTTCCTCGATCCCGATATCGTTCAAGACCCGAACGACCCCAAGCGTCAAAGCAATGTCGAACCCTTGCTGGTCAACCGTATCAACAGCTGGCGCTTGCGCCCGGATGCGGCCACATTGATCCCGAATTTCTTTCTGGCATCGGATTACGTGCGCACTTTCACCGACCTTGCCACGATGGAAGGGGCGAACGAGGCCGCGCGCCGTGCCGTCAACGCCATCCTTCAGCGCAGTGGATCGGATGCAGAGCCCTGCCAGATTTGGGATCTGCACGAGCCCGACATCCTCAAACCGCTGCGTGCCTATGATTACGCCCGCTATCAGGCTGGCCTTCCGTGGGACAACCGGTTCGCGGTCGCGGTCGAAGCCGCGCTGAAAATGGGTCAGGACACGGCAGGAGTTGAGCGCGGCGGTGATGGCCCCCTTGCCGCCATAGGAGAACCGGCAACGGAATATTCAAAACCTGGCGGTATCACCGAGGAGCCAGCCATTGCCGAAGCGCTTCGAATGATCTGCCCCCCGAAAGAGCTGTTCGACCTCATCGCGAATTACGAGCCCACTGCCGATCTGCCGATCCCGGGGGATGAGTTGGCAGAAGATGTCGCGTATGATCTGGGTCGGGACAGCGGTCAATCAGGTGCCCTGTCCAGGGCCTTGCCCGTTTCGGATGCACCGCTTTCTGCTTTTGGCGCCGGTTCGGAACGATCCGGTGCGCGGGAAAACAAAAGTCGCGTGATCATCACCCAGAAGGGCTGAGCCTGTGAAACCCGGAACCGCGCATTTGGATCCTGCGGCGAAACAGGATTTTCTGAAAACCCTGACCTCCTACGGGGATCAGGCGCGCGAAACGCTGTTGGGCCTGTTGCCGACGGGTGAGCCTCAGGCCTATCTGTATGGCCCGATGCGCGATTACATCGAAACCTCGGGTAAGGGTCTGAGGCCTGCGCTGTTACTGGCGACATGCGAAGCCTTCGGCGGAAACAGCGAGAATGCGAAGGTCTCGGCAGCAGTTCTTGAGCTGTTGCACAATGCCTTTCTGATCCATGACGACATCGAAGATCAAAGCGATTTCCGGCGCGGGCGCGAATGTATGCACAAGCGGCTTGGGGTTCCCCTGGCGATCAATACCGGCGACGGGATGCAATCGCTTGCCCTGCGCCTGCTGCGTCAAAACCTGGGACCGTTGGGCCCGGAAACCGGTATGCGCGTGGTGGATGAGTTCGACCATCTGTTGCAGCAATCCATCGAAGGTCAGGCGTTGGAACTTGGCTGGATTCGCGACAATCGTTTGAACGTCGATGCATCAGATTATCTGAGGATGTGTCTGAAAAAGACCTGTTGGTACAGTTTCATTCACCCGATGCGCATCGGGGCCCTGATTGCACGGCCACATGATGTCGAGTCCGGTGCGCTTAATCTGGATGATTTCAATGCCTTTGGCTTTTTCCTGGGTGCAGCGTTTCAGATTCAGGACGACGTCTTGAATCTCGTCGGCTCTCAGGACAGTTACGGCAAGGAAATCGGCGGGGACATCTATGAAGGCAAACGCACGCTGATGCTGGGCCAGCTTGGCCTGAAGGCGGAAGAGCCCGAACAGGCACGGTTGGCCGAGATGCTGTCAAACCCACGCGATGCCCGGTCGACGCAAGATGTCGCCTGGGTGCTGGAGCGCATGAACCATTACGGCAGCATCCGCTATGCACAAGACGCGGCAAATGATCTGCTGGCCTCGGCCCGGAGTGAGTTCGCGCGGGTGTTCGCGGGTACAGAAGACGCGCCGCGCGCGTTTCTGGGACAGTTCATGGACTATCTCGTGACCCGTCAGGTCTGAGCGCCCGCCACCTCGAACACCACCACGACCGAGGTCTGGTCCGTTCCGGTACAGGCGATCCGGCCATGATATTCACCGGGTTCGGTGAGATCGGGTATAGTGACGGCAACAGCAACATCCGTTGCTTCCCCCGGTTCAAGCTGGATTTGTGGCGGGATCACATTGATGCGGTTAGCCGGCAGAATGTCCCCGTTCGGGTTGGTCAGATCCCCCGGTTCGAACTGCATCTGAACAGGGGCCGCGCCTTCCGGTGCTTCAAAGGACAGCAGAATGGTGGCGGTGCCGCCGGGATGACAGGTTTTGCGGCACCTGAACGGACCGTCCAGATGCTGCTGCGGGCCCCGTTCCCTGTCGAGCACGCGGCGCGCTATATCGGAAATCGGTTGATTGTCAGGCTGCGGAGCAATCGGGCTGACCGCCCGAGATGCACTAACATATGGTTTTCGTTCGAAATACGGCATGCCTAACTGTGCACGTGCTGCACGGATCAGTAAATGGCAAATTCACGTTCTGCGATCAGAGTTCACTTCCCTTTCCAGACCGGGTCTCTTTTCTCGGCGAAAGCGCGCGCGCCTTCCAGTTGATCTTCGCTGGCATAGAGAACGTCCACGGTTCTGAGCTGACGCTTGGTGATGCGATTCATGGCATCCTGAAACTTGGCATCTTCGGCATCGCGTACGATTTCCTTGATCGCGGCATAAACCAGGGGCGGTCCCGAGGCCAACAACCGGGCCAGTTCCCAGGCGCGGTCCATCAGTTGATCCGCGGCGACGATCTCGTTCACCAGACCCCAGCGATTGGCTTCTTCGGCGTCGAACCAACGGCCGGTAAGCAGCAACTCCATCGCGATGTGGTAAGGGATGCGCTTGGGCAGTTTGACGCTGGCCGCGTCCGCGACAGTCCCCGAGCGGATTTCCGGCAGGGCGAACGTGGCGTGATCGGCGGCAAGGATCATATCGGCTGACAGGGCCAGCTCCAGCCCGCCGCCACAGGCGATGCCGTTGACGGCCGCGATCACGGGTTTGTTCAGGTCGCGCAGCTCTTGCAGGCCGCCGAACCCTCCGACGCCATAGTCCCCGTCTACCGCATCCCCGTCGGCCGCTGCTTTCAGGTCCCAGCCCGGACAAAAAAACTTCTCTCCGCCGCCCGTCAGAATGGCCACGCGCAGCTCTGGATCGTCGCGAAACGCGGCGAACACCTCACCCATCCTGCGGCTGGTGACAAGATCGATGGCGTTGGCCTTGGGCCGGTCCAGCGTCACCTCAAGGATCGCTCCGTCGCGGCGGGTTTTGATCGGGTCCATATCTCAGGCCTTTCTTATCAGTGCATCCACGGCAACGGCCTTGTCCGGCGTGCACAGGAGCGGGTTAATCTCGACCTCGCCAAGCGTGTCGGCATTTTGCATGACATAGGCCTGAACGGCGTCGACTGCGGCGATGATTGCATCCATATCAGCCGCCCGTTGGCCGCGATAGCCTGCCAAAAGCGGGGCGATTTTCAGTTTGCCAAGCGCGGCACGGATGTCCTCGAGCGCGCTTGGCACCAGCACCGACGCCGTATCGCGCAGGATTTCAGTCAGCACGCCCCCCGCCCCCAATGTCAGGACAAACCCATGCGCCGGGTCACGGACGACACCGACCAGCAATTCAACAACGGTTCCGGTGATCATCTCTTCGACCAGGATATCTTCGGTGCCGATGTCAGCGGCCACACTGGCCACGTCTTTGGTTTGAATGCCCAGCCGAACAGCGGCGTGTTCGGATTTATGCGCAAGCCCAACACCTTTCACGGCAAAGGGGGCTTCCATATCCTGCGCTGCTGCGAGGGCTGCCGCTGGCCCAGAAACCGTGCAGGTTCGGGGGATATGCAGGCCGCATTCAGCAAGCGCCTGCTTCGACTCGCCTTCGGTCAGGGTTTGGGTCGCCTCAGCCGTTCCCGGCAACCAGACAGGATGCGCGGACGGGGCCGAGATCTGACCAGCCGCGCAGGTGGCCGCCAGTGCCTCGCGCAGACCCATGAACGGAATTACACCACCGGCCATCAGGTCCTGCGCGACGTCTTCAGGCAGAAGTTCAGGCAGCGTCGCAACAATCGCAAACCGAGCACCGGTTTCGGCACGCACTCTCAACGCAGCGCGGGTCGCGCAACTCCAGTCAGTCGGATCCGTCGTCGGATAGTCGACGATCGAGAACGTCAGGTCGATGTCTTCACCCGTCATGCCCGACCATGCCTGTGCCATCGCTTCTTCGTCGCGCCATATATAAGTGTGATAATCCAGCGGGTTGTTCAGCGCGACCATGGGGCCGAGCGCGTCGCGCAGACGCGCCCTTTTGTCATCGCTCAACTGCGGGAAACGCAGTCCCGTACCAACGGCCATATCCGCGATCAGGCTGGCCTCACCCCCTGAACAACTGATCGAAGCGATGCTGCCACCCGGCAGCGGTCCATAGCAGTGCAACAGTTTCAGCGTTTCAAGAAAGTCGGGCAACGCGGACAGACGCGGAATGCCCAGCCGGTCCAAAAGGGCCTGTGCGCCCGCATCACTGCCCGCAAGAGACGCGGTATGCGAAATGGTGGCCGCCTGCGCCTGTTCCGATGCGCCCACTTTGAGGGCGACCAGCGGGATGCCTTTGGAATAGGCCTTGGCGGCCAGCGCCTCCCATTGCCGGATGTCCTTGAACCCTTCGATATGCAGACCCACCGCGGTTACGCGCGGATCGTCGATCAAGGCCGAGGCGATTTCGGCCTGGCTGGTCTGGGCCATGTTTCCGCAGGCCATCATATAGGCGATCGGCAACCCACGTTTCTGCATGGTCAGGTTGATCGAGATGTTCGAACTTTGCGTCAGGATCGCCACGCCCTTGTCAATCGGGGTCGCCCCGTGCTGGTCCGGCCACAACAGCGCCCCGTCCAGCGCGTTGATGAAGCCATAGCAGTTCGGGCCAAGAATGGGCATGTCGCCGGCTGCGGCAATCAGTTGATCCTGCAAGTCCCCACCGGTGTCATCTTCGGCAACGGCCTCGGAAAAGCCCGAGGCAAAACACACCGCCCCGCCTGCGCCCATACTGGACAGGACACGAACGGCCTCGATGGTGGCGTGGCGGTTGATACCGATGAAAACCGCATCCGGGGCTTCGGGCAGGTCTTCGATGTGGCCAAAAACCCTGTGGCCCGCAATTTCCGACGCTTTGGGATGCACCGGCCAGATTTGGCCGGCATAGCCCATGCGTTCGGATTGCAGAATAACCTGCTGGCACCACGCGCCGCCGCCGATGACGGCGATGGTTTTCGGGCGCAGCAGCCGGGTCAGGTCTTTGTTCATGGTCAGGCGCCCAGGGGACGAAGAAGATCGCGGCTAATGATGTGGCGCTGGATTTCGCTGGTGCCGTCCCAGATGCGTTCAACCCGGGCATCGCGCCAGAACCGTTCGATCGGGAAATCGTCCATCAAGCCCATCCCGCCGAAGATTTGCAGTGTGGCATCCGTAACCCGCGCCAGCGTTTCCGAGGCATAGACCTTGGCCGAGGCAATCTCGCGGTTCGATGGAAGGTTTTGATCCAGACGCCATGCGGCGGCGAGTGTCAGCCAATCGGCGGCATCAATTTCCGTGATCATGTCGGCGATCTGGAAGCCGACGCCCTGAAACTTGCCGATGGGCTGGCCGAACTGCTTGCGCTCGGCCGCATAGTTCAGCGCATAGTCAAAGCAGCGCCGTGCGCGCCCGACCGAGAATGCCGCAACCGTCAGGCGGGTTGCATAAAGCCATTCATTCATCACGGCAAAGCCGCCATCGACCTCGCCCAAGACCTGTGCGTCGGGCAGACGGCAATTGTCGAAATACAGGATGTAGTTCTTGTAGCCCTTGTGGCTGACCGAGTTGTAGCCCTCGCGCACTTCAAACCCCGGCGTACCGCGATCCACCAGGAAAGTGGTGATGCGTTTCTTCGGGCCTTTGGGGGTTTCGTCCACGCCGGTCGCGATGAAAACGATGAAGAAATCCGCATGTTCCGCGCCCGAGATGAAATGCTTCGATCCGTTGACAACCCAGTCGCCGCCATCGCGCACCGCCTGGCATTTCATACCACGCACATCCGACCCCGCATCCGGTTCGGTCATCGCCAGGGCGTCCATCTTGTCGCCACGTACGGCAGGCAGAAGATAACGTTCGCGCTGTTCGTCGTTGCAGGCCATCAGGATGTTCTGCGGGCGCCCAAAGAAATGCGTCAGTGCCATTGATCCACGGCCAAGCTCGCGCTCGACCAAGGTGAAATCCAGATGAGACAGGCCCGCACCACCGACTTCCTCGGGGAAGTTGCAGGCATAAAAGCCCAGATCGATACATTTCTGCTTGATCTGCTCGCCCAGCTCAGGAGGCACGGTTCCCGAGCGCTCGACCGCGTCTTCATGCGGGTAGATTTCGTTTTCAACAAAGCTGCGGACCGTCGAGACGATCATTTCCTGTTCTTCTGTCAGACCAAACTGCATGGCGCGTGTTCCCTGGATCGGTGGTTGACCAACCAAACGCCATCACTCATGGTCACGACATGCAGAGTTGATACCTGATCATGCCAAATTCGAATTTTTTGACGCGACAATACAACATTCTGCTCTTCAACGGGTTTTCGAACCATTGCCTTGCAAACATGGTCGAACCGCTCAGGGCTGCGAACAACCTGTCGAGGCAGGTTTTGTATTCGTGGTGTTTCTGTTCCATTGACGGAGACCCCGTTCAAAGTTCCAGCGGCCTTGTCGTTACACCGAATGGTTCAATCTCTGACCAGCAAGGCGATGTTCTGGTGGTCATGCCGTCTTATGGGTATCGCAAGCTGGACACGCGATCGACCACCCGTACCGTGCTGGATGCTGCCAAAAAACACCGGCAAGTGGCCGGATTGGATACCGGCAGCTGGCTGCTGGCCCGCGCCGGTTTGCTGGATGAGCACCGGGCAACCATTCACTGGGACGAACTTTCCCGGTTCGAAGAAAGCTTTCCGGCCGTGGATGCGGTGCAGGAACGTTTTGTCATCGATGGCAACAGACTGACCTGTTCCGGAGCGATGGCCGCGTTCGATCTGGCCTCGGCCCTGATCCGCCGGGATCACGGGCCTCTTTTGTCCATGGAAGTCGGGTATCTTCTGATGAGCCGAAATGGGCAGGATCATTACCCTTTGCCTCTGAAATCCGAAGACACTTTGGTCAATCGCGCACTGGCTGTCATGCAGGCGAACCTTGAAACACCTCTTTCGATCAGGGAATTGGCCCGCAAGATCGGGTGTTCGCAAAAGCGGATCGAAATGCGCGTTCAGGCGGAGCTCAAAACCACGCCGCAGGCGCTGTATCGCCGGCTGCGGCTGAACCTGGCACGCAATCTGGCAGAAGATACCGAACAATCCATCGCCGAAATCGCCGGTCGTTGCGGATATGAAAACGCCAGCGCCATGACGCGGGCTTTCAAGGCAGAATTCGGCCAGACGCCGACTGCGTTTCGCCACCGAAGCCTGTAGGACGGCTGAAGGGGGTGCGCAAGGCGATGCCCGCTTACCTCAAGAACCAAGGAAAACCATGGAGGTTATTCCAGCGAGACCCACAGCACCTTGGCGTCTTCTTCGCTGGTCGAAATACACCCATGCCCCATTCCGCTGTCATAATAGAGCGAGTCACCGGCCTTCATTGGCAAAGGGCGGTAATGTTCAGACACGAAGATGAGTTCACCGCTGAGCACATACATGAATTCTTCTCCGGAGTGTCGGATCCACGTCTCGAACTCCGACAGGTCGCGCGCCTTGATTGTCGCGATATAGGGCAGCATCCGCTTGCTGGTCAGTTCGGGGCAAAGCAGTTCATGCAGGTAAGTGGGCGTATCCTTGATTTCCCCCTCGCCTTTCGGAGTGAAATCACGGCGGCCTGAAATGCCGGATTGACCCGACTGAAGAAACAACTGCGGGGTGCTCATATCCAGGGCCTGCGTCAGACGCCGCACAATGTCAAAGCTTGGCTTTGTCTGGTTGTTTTCGATCTTGGACAGCGTCGACCGCCCGATACCCGCAGCGCGACCGGCTTCTTCCAGAGTCCACCCTTTCGCGCGCCGCGCATCGCGGATGGAGCGGCCCAGGGCCTCACCTTCATCCGGAACTTCCTGTCCGGAAACATCATTTCGGCCTTCGTCGCCCATTGAATTCCCCTGTTTTATCAAAGGTTACATGCCTCCCAGTATATACGCAACTTCTTGAATAAGAGATTTTTGTTGCCGAAAGCGCATTATTTCCCCTATAGGAAACAAAGTTTCGTACTGAGGATTCGGGGCAAATGGAGGAGACCATGTTCAAGACGTCGCTAATTGAGGCAGATCCCGTCATTGCCGCGTCCATCTCACGCGAGGGTGAACGTCAGGCGGAGCAGATCGAGTTGATCGCCTCGGAGAACATTGTCTCGAAGGCCGTGATCGAAGCGCAGGGCTCGGTCTTGACCAACAAATATGCCGAAGGCTATCCGGGCCGCCGCTATTATGGCGGCTGCGAATATGTTGACGAAGTCGAAGTCGAGGCCATCGAACGCCTCAAGAAACTGTTTGGCTGTGAATATGCCAACGTACAGCCCCATTCAGGCGCACAGGCCAACGGAGCCGTCAAGCTGGCGTTGCTGAGCCCGGGCGATACCATTCTTGGCATGTCGCTGGACGCCGGTGGCCATCTGACCCACGGCGCAAAACCGGCACAGTCCGGCAAATGGTTCCGGCCCGTACAGTACGGTCTGACCGATGCAGGGCTGATCGACTATGATCAGGTCACCGAATTGGCGCGGGCGGAAAAGCCCAGGCTGATCATCGCAGGTGCGTCGGCCTACTCGCAGAAAATCGACTTTGCCAGATTCCGTGAAATCGCGGACGAGGTTGGCGCATGGCTGCTGGCCGACATGGCTCATATCGCCGGGTTGGTGGCGACCGGCCTGCACCCCTCGCCTGTAGGACACGCACATGTCGTGACCTCGACCACGCACAAGACCCTGCGCGGGCCTCGTGGCGGCATCATCCTGACCAATGACGAAGCGCTGGCGAAAAAGATCAACTCGGCCGTATTCCCCGGCTTGCAGGGCGGCCCGCTGATGCATGTGATCGCAGGCAAGGCGGTGGCCTTTGGCGAGGCACTCAAGCCTGAGTTCAAGGAATATATGCAGCGTGTCGTTGACAGCGCATCGGCCTTGGCAAACGTCATGATGGCGCGCGGATGTGACATCGTTTCCGGCGGCACCCAGAACCACCTGATGCTGGTCGACCTGCGCCCGATCGGCGTGACCGGCAAAGACGCCGAAGCCGCGCTCGAGCGGGCCGGCTTTACCTGCAACAAGAACAGCGTTCCCGGAGATCCGGAAAAACCCACCATCACCAGCGGCATCCGTCTGGGCACCGCCGCCGGGTGCAGCCGTGGCTTTGGCCCGGAAGAGTTCAAGCAGATCGGCCATCTGATCGGGGATGTTCTGGAGGCGCTCGCGCAGTCTCCTGACGGGAACGAAACCGTCGAAAAGGAAACACGCGAACAGGTTCGCGCGCTCTGTGCAAACTACCCGATCTACTGAAAGAACGTGAAATGAATACCTACGACCTCATCGTTATCGGGGGTGGACCGGGCGGCTATGTTGCCGCGATCCGCGCGGCTCAGCTGGGGCTGAAAGTGGCCTGTGTCGAAGGGCGCGGCGCACTGGGCGGTACCTGTCTGAACGTGGGGTGCATCCCCTCCAAAGCGTTGCTGACCTCCTCGGCCAAATTTGCCGAGCTTGCACATCTCTCCTCCCATGGCATTGCGGTCGAGGGGGCCAGCATTGATGTCGGCGCGATGATGGGGCGCAAGGACAAGATCGTCGGTGATCTGACCAAGGGCATCGCGTTCCTGTTCAAGAAGAACGGCGTCGATCTGATCGAAGGCTGGGCCAGCATTCCGGCCCCCGGTCAGGTCAAGGTCGGCGACAGCGTATACGAAACAAAGACCATCCTGATCGCGACCGGATCCGAGCCGACCTCTCTGCCGGGGATTGAAATTGATGAGCGGGACGTCCTGAGCTCGACCGGCGCAATTGCGTTGCAGAGCGTTCCGGATCATCTGGTGGTGATCGGTGCAGGTGTCATCGGTCTGGAACTGGGGCAGGTCTGGGCACGTCTGGGCGCCAAGGTCACTGTGGTCGAATATTTGGATCGCGTTCTGCCCGGCATCGATGGCGAGATCGCCAAGCTGGCGCAGCGGGCGCTGTCTAAACGCGGTTTGAAGTTCCACCTGGGTCGTGCCCTCAAATCGGTTGAGAAAACCGCGGCTGGCCTGACCCTGACCGTGGATCGCGTCGGCAAGGACAAGCAAGAGGTGATCGAGGCCGACAAGGTTCTGATCGCCGTCGGACGCCGCCCCGTCACCCGCGGGCTTGGGTTGGAAGAATTGGGCGTGGCCGTGAACCCGCGTGGTTTCATCGAAGTCGATGAAGCATTCCAAACGTCTGTGCCCGGCATCTATGCCATTGGCGACTGTGTGCCCGGCCCGATGCTGGCCCACAAGGCCGAAGAGGACGGCGTTGCCTGTGTCGAGATGCTGGCCGGCGAAGCCGGTCACGTCGATTACAACACCGTGCCGGGTGTGGTCTACACCGATCCCGAAGTGGCTTCGGTTGGTCAGACCGAAGAGGCACTGAAAGACGTGGGCGTCGAATACGTTGTCGGCAAGTTTGCCTTCATGGCCAACTCGCGGGCGCGTTCGACGGGTGAGACAGATGGCGCAGTCAAGGTTCTGGCCGGTTCCGACGGCGAGATCCTCGGAGCCCATATCTGTGGTGCCCATGGCGGCGATCTGATCGCCGAGTTGGTACTGGCCATGACCAAAGGCGCGACCGTCGCCGAGGTTGCAGCAACCTGTCATGCGCACCCGGCGATGAGCGAGGCGGTCAAGGAAGCCTGCCTCGATGCCATGGGCCGCGCAATCCACGCATAACGAGGGACAGCCAGATGACCATCCAGCTTCGACCACGCCACCCGGAAAAGGCCAGGAAGGCCGACAGCGTGATCCCGCGTAAGCCTGCGTGGATTCGCAAGAAAAAAGGCGACAGCGCCGCGTACTACGAAACCCGGCGTCTGATGCGCGAGCACGATCTGGCAACGGTCTGCGAAGAAGCGGCCTGCCCCAATATCGGTGAATGCTGGTCCAAACGGCACGCCACCATGATGATCATGGGCGAGATCTGCACGCGGGGCTGTTCGTTCTGCAATGTGGCCACCGGCCGCCCCGATGCGCTCGACGCGTTCGAACCCGGCCGGGTTGCGGCGGCGGTCAAGAAGCTGGGCCTGCGCCATGTGGTGATCACGTCGGTTGATCGGGATGATCTGGCCGATGGCGGGGCCGAGCATATCGCCCGGACGATCCGCGCCGTACGCCATCAGAACCCCGGCACCACGGTCGAGGTTCTGACCCCCGACTTCCTGGGCAAGGGCGACGCCGCAAACATCGTCTTTGACGTCGCGCCGGACGTGTTCAACCACAACCTGGAAACCGTCCCGCACCTGTATCCGACGGTTCGCCCCGGCGCGCGCTATTATGCCTCGCTGCGGCTGCTGGACGACGCCAAACGTTCAAACCCCGAGATTTTCACCAAGTCGGGGCTGATGGTGGGCTTGGGTGAAAGCCTGAACGACGTGCGTCAGGTGATGGATGATCTGCGCGCGGCACGTGTCGATTTTCTGACGGTCGGGCAGTATCTGCAACCGACCCCGAAACACCATCCGATTGACCGGTTCTGGTCACCCGAGGAATTCGCCCAACTGGAACAGATCGCACGTTCCAAGGGCTTTTTGCACGTGTCAGCCACGCCGCTGACCCGTTCGTCGTTCCACGCCGACGAAGATTTCACTGCCCTCAAGCAAGCCCGCCAGCGGGCGATCGCGACCGGGGCATAAGCCAAACGCAAATGGGAGGGAAACCATGGAAGCGTTGAATTCAATCGTAGGGGCCATCAATGGCGTCGTGTGGGGGCCGATGATGCTGGTCCTCATTCTTGGCGTCGGCTTCTTTCTACAGGTCGGGCTGAAATTCATGCCGATCCTGCGCATCGGCACGGGCTTCAGCCTGTTGTTCAAAGGCCGTGAAGGTCAGGGCGAAGGGCAGATCAGCCCGTTCAACGCGCTGATGACCTCGCTGTCGGCAACCATCGGTACAGGCAACATCGCCGGTGTGGCCACTGCTGTCTTCCTGGGCGGTCCAGGCGCCTTGTTCTGGATGTGGATGACCGCCCTGGTGGGCATGGCCACCAAATATGCCGAGGCCGTTCTGGCGGTGAAATACCGTGAGAAAGACGAATTGGGCAACTATGTCGGGGGCCCGATGTACTACATCAAGAACGGTCTGGGCGCGAAATGGGCCTGGCTGGGTGTTGCATTTGCCCTGTTCGGCGCGGTTGCTGCCTTCGGCATCGGCAACGGTGTGCAGGCCAACGGTGTGGCGCAGGTCCTGGAATCCAATTTCGGTCTCAACACCTCGGTCACGGGCGTTGTTCTGATGGTTCTGACCGCAGCTGTCATCCTGGGCGGCATCACCCGCATCGGTGCCGTTGCCGGTAAGCTGGTTCCCTTCATGGCCGTTGCTTATATCATCGCAGGCCTGCTGGTTTTGCTCATCAACATCGGCAACATCGGACATGCGCTGTCACTGGTCTTTACCCATGCGTTCACCCCGTCCGCCGCAGAAGGTGGTTTCGCGGGTGCAGCCGTCTGGGCCGCCATCCGCTTCGGCGTGGCACGTGGTGTCTTCTCGAACGAAGCCGGTCTGGGTTCTGCGCCAATCGCACACGCAGCGGCTGAGACCAAGGGTCCGGTCAACCAGGGCCTGATCGCGATGCTGGGGACGTTCATCGATACCATCATCGTCTGCTCGATCACCGGTCTGGCAATCATCGCGTCGGGGGCATGGACATCGGGTGAATCCGGTGCGGCTCTGACCAGCCACGCGTTCGAATTGTCGCTGCCGGGTATCGGTGGGTATCTGATCGCCATCGCTCTGTCGATATTTGCCTTCACCACCATCCTCGGCTGGTCGTTCTACGGCGAGAAATGTGTCGAGTTCCTGTTGGGTGTGAAATCCCTGATGCCCTACCGCGTTCTGTGGATCGTCATGATCTACTTCGGGGCAACTGCAGATCTGGGCTTCATCTGGCTGCTGGCAGACACGCTGAACGCCATGATGGCCATCCCGAACCTGATCGCCCTGGCGCTGCTGAGCCCGATCGTCTTCAAACTGACGAAAGAGTTCTTCGCCTCGGGCGGCAAGTCCGAAGAGCCGGGCGGCACACCTGCCGAATAAGCTCGGCCCCACCAAAACGGGGGGCCAACCCGGCCCCCCGCCTTTGACATAGAATTCCATATCTCGAGGAGAGACGTGATGGCCACGAAAATCCTGCTGCCCATTGATCACACCGACGACCGCTCGTGGAAACTGGCCCTGCCGGTCGCGCTGGAGCAGGCCAAATTCTACGGCGCCGAACTGCATGCGGTTGCCGTCATCCCCGAGATCATCCAGCTGCCGAACCTGCCCGCCAACTATGGTGCCGGCGCCAAAGACCACGTGCGGGGTGCGGTTCAGGCGATTCTGGATCATGCCAAGGCTTCCGACGTGCCGGTTCATGTGGAAGAAGGCAGTGTTTACCGCGAAATCCTGAAGCTTGCCTACAAGGAAGGCTTTGATCTGATCGTCATGGCATCGACCAAGGGCGATTTCCCGAACTACGAGATTGGCCCGAACCTGGCCCGTGTCGTGCGCAATGCGCATTGCACTGTCATGGTCGTTCGCGACCAGTCCCGCTGATTGAAAGGTTGAAGAAATGACCACACCGAAGCGCACGCCCTTGTATGACCTTCACGTCGCACTTGGCGGCAAGATGGTTGATTTTGCTGGGTGGGAGATGCCTGTTCAGTATCCTTTGG